>NZ_SRYZ01000006.1 GCF_004793475.1 Bacteroides muris (ex Afrizal et al. 2022)
AGATACAAAGATAGCGATTTTATCTGACATTCACAAATAGAATCACTGTTATTTTAATGATAATCAGAGGATTATTCTAAAATTGTTGCTGACCAACCTGATTGTATTCGATTCGCTGAATAGTTACTATTTTTGCCAAAAGTTGACGAATAAATGCCATGAAACTCCGACTCCTCATACAGATAGCTGTCGTTGTGTCCATAGTACTGCTATGTGCCGGTTTTGGCGTGTATTCTTTCCTGCGGTTGAATTCAGTGGAGAAACAGCAGGATTTCAATCTTTATACTTTGGTGCCGCAAGATGCCATAGCCATACTCGAAACCGACCGTATGGCAGATTTCGTGAAAGATATCAATGAACTGAATTGCAGCAAAGACAATCATTTTCTATATGTATCGGAGCTTTTCGTTTACTTGAAGAAGTATTTGTATACTTTGGTGGAGGATACTCCACATGGACTGAGTAAACAGATGAACAAGATGCTGATTAGCTTTCACGAGCCGGATACACCAATGAACCAAGTGTTGTATTGCAGTTTGGGTTCAGGTGATTATGAGTTGGTAGAGTCTTTTGTGGGGAAATACTGCTCCAGTTCGTTTCCTTCCAAGTATTTCGATTATAAGGGAGAGGAGATACGTATCTATCCTATGGCAGACGGTCGTTTCCTGGCTGCCTACTTCACTCCCGATTTCTTGGTTGTAAGTTTTCAGAAGCGTTTGATAGAGCATGTGATTGATGTGCGGCGGAGCAAAAAGTCCCTGATGCACCTCTCCTCTTTCCGTGTTATGCATGCGGGGAAGCACAACAATGTGGCTGCCACAGTCTATGTACGTATGAAAGGAGTGGATATGGGGAAACCTACGGACGGTATCCGTTCGCAGACGCGACTGGGCAGTTGGGCAGAGTTTGACATGAAGTTCAATGAAGATGCCATCTATTGCTCTGGCATCAGCCATGGGGCGGATTCCACACAGACGTTTATCAATGCCTTGCGGGTGCAACAGCCGGTGGAGGACGGATTTTCCGGGGCTCTGCTTCCTTCTTCCACTTTCTTTTACAATCGATGGGCAATGTCTGACAGAAATACCTGGTTTGGTTTCACTGCTAGTCAGGAGTATGCTAAGGCCACCTATTCAAATTATATCAAGCAGCACGACGAAGAGTGGATTGCTTACTTGAATGAGCATGCGGGCGAAAGTGTGATGTCTTGCTTGTTTCAGCCGAAAGACATGTTGTGTAAGCTGCCTTGCGCCGTGATGTGTATTCCTCTCAAGGATGAGTTGGCGGCAGAACGTGGCTTGCAGTCTCTGCTTTACAGTACTCCCAAGGAAGAGGATGCTCCGTTTATGCCGAAGGTGGTTTCAAATAATTCGTTGTATCCCAAAGCAAGGAGATTCCTTAAATATGTGCTGCCCCGTAATACGCTGCTCACCCAGTTGACGGGTATCACAGAGTCTGCCCTTTATACCTTTGCCTGCTTCTATCGGGGTAACCTGTTGCTGGCTCCCGATGCACTGAGCCTTTCGGCCTATATTGAGGCGGTGGAGAGCGGAGATGTGCTAGACGGAACGCCGATGTACGAAGAGGGTATCGGCAGCCTTTCACCCATATATAATTTTGTGATGATGGCGGATATGGAGATGATGCTGAGTCAGCCGGAAACGTATGTACGTCTGATACCGAACTTTTTCTTCCGCCAATCCAACTTCTTTCGTAACTTCATGCTTGCAATACAGTTCACTTGTACAGAAGGAGTGGTTTATCCGAATATAGTATTGCTTTATAAAGGGTGATTAGTCAGATATACTATAGAGTGTTGAGAGATAATAAGCACAAGGGAAGTCAAAATACGCATTCACCACAGAATTCACAGATTAGCACATTTCTTTATTAATTCTAAAGCAATCTGCGTTAATTTGTGCAATCTGTGGTGAATTATGACATTATTCTTAGAATGGCAGGTCATCCTTTGCATCTCCTGCGAGGAATTCCGGTGCAGCAGTGGGAGCCGGCGGCGGAACGGGAGCGCCCGGTGTGGGTGCGGCAGTGCTTACACGTTCTACTTTCCATGCACGAATACTATTGAACCAACGGTCTTGCCATTGGCGTGCGTCTACATCAAAAGATACTGTCAACTCTTCGCCCATCTGAATATTAAACTGTTCGATTTTGTCCGCTCCAAAAACGTCAAAACACATTTTACGCGGATATTGGCCATGATCTTCAATCACATATTCTTGTGATTTCCATTCGTTACCTGACCTAGAAACTCCGCCTCTGGGCTGGAGTATAGCGATGATTTTTCCTGTAAATTCCATTGTTCTCTTTTTAAATGATGCGGCGAAGTTACGATTTTTTAGGAATATGAGACGAATATTCGGCTGTTTTTTCTTTGTATTTCTTTGTTGTAGGGAATTCTTTTTTTAACTTTGTCCGTCTGTTTGAGACACTAGCAAAATAAAAAACTTAAATATACAGAAGATATGAAATTTATCGTTTCGAGTACTGCGCTTTCCAGTCATTTACAGGCTATCAGCCGCGTGATTAATTCGAAGAATGCGCTGCCTATTTTGGATTGTTTCCTCTTTGAGCTGCAAGACGGAACCTTGTCTGCCACTGTTTCTGATAGTGAAACGACGATGGTCACTACAGTGGAAGTGAATGAAAGTGATATGGACGGCCGTTTTGCCGTCACAGCCAAAACTCTTTTGGACGCTTTGAAGGAAATTCCCGAACAACCGTTGACTTTTGAAATCAATACGGATTCCCTTGAAATCACGGTACAGTATCAGAACGGTAAATACAGCTTGATGGGTCAGAATGCAGACGAGTTTCCGCAGTCTGCCATGTTGGGTGACAATGCCGTACGTGTGGAAATGGATGCACAAGTGTTGCTGGGTGGTATCAACCGTGCTGTGTTTGCCACGGCTGATGACGAACTTCGTCCCGTGATGAACGGTATCTATTTCGATATCACAACGGAGGATATCACGATGGTTGCATCAGACGGTCATAAGCTGGTGCGTTGCAAGACACTGGCTGCCAAGGGCAACGAGCGTGCCGCCTTTATCCTGCCCAAGAAGCCGGCTTCGCTGATGAAGAACCTGCTACCGAAGGAACAAGGCATGGTGACTATTGAGTTCGACGAACGCAACGCTGTGTTCACACTCGAAAGCTACCGCATGGTGTGCCGCCTTATTGAAGGGAGATATCCTAACTACAATTCTGTGATTCCGCAGAACAATCCTTATAAGGTGACGGTAGATCGCCTGCAACTGCTTGGTGCTTTGCGTCGTGTGTCCATCTTCTCTTCGCAGGCAAGCAGCCTTATCAAGTTGCGCATGAAGGAGAACCAGATTGTCATCTCTGCACAGGACATCGACTTCTCTACATCGGCTGAAGAAACACTGGTTTGCCAGTATGCGGGCAATCTGATGAGCATCGGTTTCAAGTCCACTTTCCTGATTGACATTCTGAATAATATTTCTGCCGATGAAATTGTTATCGAACTGGCAGATCCTTCACGTGCAGGTGTCATCATCCCGGTAGAGCAGGAAGAGAACGAAGACTTGCTGATGTTGCTGATGCCGATGATGCTGAATGACTGATGAATATTACAATCGGATTATGAGTTACGAGCTACAAGTGGCTGCGCAATTATGCCGCACGGTACTTGTAGCTCGTGGCTTGTAATTCAAACTTATAATTTATAGCTCATAGCCAGAGCTTATAAAACGAAAAAACAATGAAATTGAATCTGAAAAATCCGATAGTCTTTTTTGATTTGGAGACTACGGGTACCAATATCAATTCAGACCGAATTGTCGAAATCTGTTACCTAAAGGTATATCCCAACGGGAATGAGGAGTCCAAAACCATGCGTATCAATCCCGAAATGCCCATTCCTGCCGAAGCATCTGCCGTTCATGGCATCTACGATGCCGATATAGCTGACTGCCCCACATTCAAGGAAGTGGCGCGCAATATTGCCAATGACATTGAAGGATGCGACTTGGCTGGCTTCAACTCCAACCGTTTTGATATCCCTGTTCTGGCGGAAGAGTTCCTTCGTGCCGGTGTGGACATTGACATGAGCCGCCGCAAGTTTGTGGACGTGCAGGTCATTTTCCACAAGATGGAGCAACGCACGTTGTCTGCCGCCTATAAATTCTATTGTGGCAAGAATCTGGAAGATGCTCATACGGCAGAGGCCGACACACGTGCCACTTACGAGGTGCTGATGTCGCAGTTGGACCGTTATCCGGAGTTGCAGAATGACGTGGCTTTCCTTGCCGACTATTCCAGCTTCAACAAGAATGTGGACTTTGCGGGCCGTATGGTCTACGATGAAAAAGGGGTGGAAGTATTCAATTTCGGCAAGTATAAGGGTATGTCGGTATCCGATGTTCTGAAACGTGATCCCGGCTATTACAGCTGGATTTTGAACAGTGATTTTACTTTGAATACCAAAGCTACGCTGACTAGAATACGTCTGCGTGAAATAACTCAGAAATAAATGGCAAATATACTGAAAGGGAAGAAAATAGTATTAGGCATTACGGGCAGCATTGCCGCCTATAAAGCATGCTATATTATTCGCGGACTGATTAAGCGTGGTGCAGAGGTGCAGGTGGTCATTACATCTGCCGGTAAGGAATTCATTACCCCCATCACGCTCTCTGCCCTCACCGGTAAACCGGTCATCAGTGAGTTCTTTGCACAGCGCGATGGCACCTGGAACAGCCATGTGGACTTGGGGTTGTGGGCAGATGCCATGCTGATTGCTCCGGCAACGGCTTCTACCATTGGTAAGATGGCAAATGGTGTGGCAGACAATATGCTGATTACTACTTATCTCTCTGCCAAAGCTCCGGTATTTGTGGCACCTGCCATGGACTTGGATATGTACGCCCATCCTTCCACCCAAAAGAATCTGGATATACTCCGCTCTTATGGAAACCATATTATAGAACCCGCTACGGGAGAACTCGCCAGCCATCTGGTGGGGAAAGGCCGTATGGAGGAGCCGGAGAATATCATCTGCCATCTGGAGATGTACTTTGCTGCCAAAGAGGGAGACCTGATGGGTAAGACAGTGATGATAACCGCAGGGCCTACTTATGAGAAGATAGACCCGGTGCGCTTCATCGGCAACTATTCTTCCGGTAAGATGGGATTTGCCTTGGCAGACGAATGCGCTGCAAGGGGAGCCAAGGTGATACTGATTACCGGTCCGGTACAGCAGACCACTTACTTTCCGATGTACCAATACCATGTGGTAGAGTCGGCGCGGGAGATGTTCGATGCTGCATCCGCAGCCTTCGTCCATGCCGATGTCGCCATCTTGACAGCTGCTGTGGCAGACTATACTCCCGAACAAGTTGCTGATGAGAAAATCAAACGCGAAAAGACCGGGGAGATGAGTTTGAACTTGAAGCCTACCCGTGACATAGCTGCTTTCTTAGGTAATCTGAAGAACGATACGGCGTCCCGTCGACGTCTTCTCGTAGGCTTTGCCCTTGAGACTCATAACGAGCAGATGAATGCGGAAGACAAGCTCAACCGCAAGAATCTGGACTTCATCGTGCTGAACTCCTTGAACGACAAGGGGGCTGGTTTTCGTTGCGATACCAATAAAATCAGTATTATAGATTGCCATGGAAAGACGGACTACCCATTGAAGTCCAAGGCTGAAGTGGCTGCCGACATCGTGGACCGTCTGGTGAAGGAATTGACTTTGAAATAGTAAATAGTAAATTTTCCAATCGTAAATATCCTTATGTTGCGTTCGCTTTACATACAGAATTATGCACTTATTGAAAAGCTCGATATCAGCTTCAGTAGCGGTTTCTCGGTGATAACGGGTGAGACCGGTGCTGGAAAATCCATTATTCTAGGTGCCATCGGTCTGCTACTGGGGCAGCGTGCCGACGTGAAGGCCATTCGTGTGGGAGCATCTAAGTGCATCATCGAGGCCCGTTTTGATATTTCCGCTTACAGTATGCAGCTCTTTTTTGAGGAGAATGAGCTGGAGTACGAGGAAGAATGCATCTTGCGTCGCGAGGTGTCCGCTTCGGGCAAGAGCAGGGCATTCATCAATGATACACCTGCTTCATTGGCTCAGATGAAGGAATTGGGAGAGTTACTGATTGACGTGCATTCCCAGCATCAGAACCTTTTGCTGAACAAGGAGGGATTTCAGTTGAATGTACTAGACATCCTGTCGCATAATGAAGAGGCCTTGTCTGCTTATCAGAATATCTTCGGAGAGTGGAAGGAGGCACAGCAGGATTTGGAAGCCCTTGTTGCCCGTGCCAACCAAGACAAGTCAGACGAAGACTATATTCGTTTCCAACTGGAACAGTTGGAAGAGGCACACTTGTCTGTCGGTGAGCAAGAGGAGCTGGAGCAAGAGGCAGATACGCTGAGCCATGCGGAAGAGATAAAGGCCGGACTCTATCGGGTAGGGCAGACGCTCTACTCGGATGAAGGCGGCTTGTTGTCCGGGTTGAAGGAATGCTTGAATACAATGCTCGGCTTGCAGAGGGTTTATCCGGTTGCCGGAGAACTTGCCGAACGCATGGAAAGCACTTATATCGAGCTGAAGGATATTTCGCAGGAAGTGTCGGGTAAGGAGGATGAAATAGAATTCAACCCCGAACGTCTGGAGGAAGTAAACGAACGTCTGAATCTGATTTATACGCTCCAACAGAAGCATCGCGTTGCTACTGTCGGCGAACTTCTGACGCTGACGGATGAGTATACCGCGAAACTCTCCGCCATTACTTCGTCCGACGAGCGCATTGAGGAGCTGAAAGCGCGTTGTGACGCTTTATATAATAAGGTGAAAAAGCAGGCTGTCGTCCTCACCAAGGCGCGTATTGCCGCTGCTTGCGAAGTGGAGAAGCAGATGGCTGCGCGGCTGATTCCGTTGGGCATGCCCAATGTCCGTTTTCAAGTAGAGATAGGTGTCCGCAAGGAGCCGGGCATACATGGGGCGGATACTGTGAACTTCTTGTTCTCTGCGAATAAGAACGGGGCATTGCAAAGCATCTCCTCTGTAGCTTCGGGTGGTGAAATAGCCCGCGTCATGCTCTCCATTAAAGCAATGATAGCTGGTGCTGTCAAGCTCCCCACCATTGTATTCGACGAAATAGATACCGGAGTTTCCGGCGAGATAGCTGACCGCATGGCAGATATCATGCAGGAGATGGGTGAGCAGGACCGCCAGGTAATCAGCATCACCCATCTGCCTCAGATTGCTGCCCGCGGACGCGCCCATTACAAGGTGTACAAGCAGGACAACGAGACGGAAACAAACAGCCATATCCGTCGTTTGACCGACGACGAACGGGTGGAAGAAATAGCCCACATGTTGAGTGGCGCTAAGTTGACCGAAGCAGCATTGAATAATGCTAGGGCGTTGATGGAAGTAGCAAATAGTAAATAGTAAATTGTTAAATAGTAAATAACTACATGGTTGATAACAGTGAAATGATTTTCGGCATCCGTGCCGTGATTGAAGCCATTCAGGCAGGAAAAGAGATAGACAAGATATTGGTAAAGAAGGACATTCAGAGTGATTTGTCAAAAGAGTTGTTTGCTGTCTTGAAAGGGACTTTGATACCGGTACAGCGCGTTCCGTTGGAACGCATCAACCGCGTGACGCGTAAGAATCACCAGGGAGTAATTGCTTTCATCTCTTCAGTTACTTACCAGAAGACGGAAGATCTGGTACCCTTCCTTTTCGAGCAAGGCAAGAATCCTCTGTTTGTGATGCTTGATGGCATCACGGATGTCCGTAATTTCGGTGCCATTGCCCGTACTTGCGAGTGCGCGGCGGTAGATGCCGTGATTATCCCTGCACGGAACAGTGTGTCTGTCAACGCAGATGCCATGAAAACCTCGGCAGGAGCTTTGCACACCCTGCCCGTTTGCCGCGAACACAGCCTGAAAGAGACCTTGCAATTCCTCAAGAACAGTGGCTTTCATATTGTGGCGGCCACAGAGAAGGGCGATTATGACTATACCAAAGCCGACTATACCGGTCCGATGTGCATCATTATGGGTGCCGAAGACAAAGGGGTGTCCTATGACAACCTGGCGTTGTGTGACGAGTGGGTGAAGATTCCTATGTTGGGAACTATCGAGTCCCTCAATGTTTCCGTTGCGGCCGGTATTTTGATTTATGAAGCGGTGAAACAAAGAACCAACTAAGATATGAAAAAGAAACTGCTGTTAATGCTCACTCTCTGTTTATTGGCTCAGTGGAGTGTGGCGCAAGCCCCGAAGTGGGTAGACAAAGCCAAACGTGCCGTTTTCTCGGTGGTGACCTACGACCGGAACGATAAAATACTGAATACCGGAAACGGTTTTTTTGTCACTGAAGATGGTGTTGCACTTTCTGACTATACCTTGTTCAAAGGCGCCCAACGTGCCGTTGTGGTGGGCTCGGACGGGGCTCAGATGCCGGTGGAGGCCATTATGGGAGCCGATGACATGTACGATGTTGTCAAGTTCCGTGTCGGTATTTCTGGAAAGAAAGTCACGGCACTCACTTTGGCTGCTGTGGCTCCGGCTGTCGGTGCGGATGTATATCTGCTACCTTATTCCACCCAGAAGGACCGTTCCTTCACTGCCGGGAAAGTAAAGGAGGCTGATAAGATTTCCGGTAATTATTCCTATTATACGCTTGATATGCGTCTGAAGGACAAGATGGTGAGTTGTCCGCTGATGACTATGGACGGGCAAGTCTTCGGTCTGGCGCAGAAGTCCTCTGGACAAGATACGGCTACCATCTGCTATGCCATCGATGCCAATTTTGCCATGTCGCAGAATATATCCGCATTGTCTTATGGAGATATGTCATTGAAGGGTATCGGTATCAAGAAGGCGTTGCCCGATACCGAAGAACAGGCTTTGGTGTTCCTTTACATGGCTTCTTCCCAATTGTCTCCGGAGAAGTATATGGAGGTTCTGAACGATTTCATTGCACAATATCCTGCCAGTGCCGACGGTTATCTGCGCCGTGCTTCCCAGCATCTGTTCATGTCCCGTGAAGATGATTCCATGGATAAGGTTGCCACAGACGTAGACAAGGCTTTGGAAGTTGCCGCAAAGAAGGATGATGTATATTACAACCGGGCTAAGATAATCTATAATTATGTATTGGGTAAGCCCGAAAAGACCTATAAGGACTGGTCGCTCGACAAGGCTCTGGACGAAGTACGGAAAGCAATAGCCATTGACGAACTTCCGGTTTATGTCCAGTTGGAGGGTGACATCCAGTTTGCTAAGCAGGACTATCCGTCGGCGTTTGCCAGCTATGATAAAGTGAACAAGACTGTTCTGGTATCTCCGGCTACCTTTTTCAGCGCTGCCAAGACCAAAGAACTGATGCAGGCGCCTGCCGAAGAGGTACTGGCTCTGATGGACAGCTGTGTGACCCGTTTTACTCAGCCCTATACGGAGGAAGCCGCCCCTTACTTACTGGAGCGTGCACAAGCCCGTATGAATGCAGGCCAGGCGCGCAATGCCATGCTGGATTATGACGCCTATTACAATGCCGTGAACGGTAAGGTGAACGACATGTTCTACTATTACCGTGAGCAGGCTGCCTTGAAGGCCAAGCAGTATCAGCGTGCGCTTGATGATATGGCGAAGGCTATCGAGTTGAATCCGGAGGATTTGACTTACCGTGCCGAACTGGCAGTGGTGAATCTTCGCGTGGGACGCTACGAAGAGGCGTTGAATGTGTTGAAGGTTGCCTTGGAGAAAGATCCCCAATATGCTGAGGGCTATCGTCTGATGGGCATTGCCCAGCTGCAGATGAAGAAGGACAAGGAAGCTTGTGCCAGCTTTGCCAAGGCAAAGGAATTGGGAGACCCCAATGTGGATGCCTTGATTGAGAAGCATTGCAAGTAAAAGGAGGAGATAGAATAAAGGCTCTGCTAAAGCAGAGCCTCTGTTTTGGGGAACTCCCCAAGTTAAATGAGTTAAGTCTAGGTATAATAGGTTATGAGTGAAATTGCGTTATTCTATCTATAAAATGCGTGGATTTCCGGAATACTGCATATGCTTCGTTTTTTTTGTTTCAAAAAAGGAAAGTAGATTCGATTATTAATAAAAATAAACTTTGACAATTATGAAGAAAGTGATTTGCAGCCAAAAGGCACCGGGTGCCATAGGCCCTTATAGTCAGGCTATTGAGGCCGGTGGAATGGTATTTGTATCAGGTCAGTTGCCCATTGACGCAGCTACCGGAGTGATGGCTGAAGGTGCGGAGGCGCAGGCCCGCCAATCTTTGGAGAATATAAAGCATATCCTGGAAGAGGCAGGGTTAGGTATGGCGAATATTGTGAAGACTACCGTTTTCCTGGCAGACATGTCCTTGTTTGCTGATATGAATAAGGTATATGCCACCTATTTTGACGGTGCTTTTCCGGCACGTTCGGCTGTTGCTGTGAAGGCATTGCCCAAAGACGCCTTAGTAGAGATTGAGTGCATTGCGGTTCGCTAACAAGTCGGCCACAATAAAACTGCTGCCTCCCACGAAGATGAAGTCTTCCGGGAGGCTTTTTTCTTGTGCGGCCCGCACGGCGGTGGGTACGTCAGGATAGCAATGCCCTTCCAGACCTGCTGCTTCGGCAAGCTCCTGCAGTTTGTTTTCGGGCAGTGCCCGCTTCACGCTGGCTTTGGTGAAGTAGTAGGTCGCTTCTCGGGGCAGCAAGGCCAGTACCCCCCGTATATCCTTGTCATTCACCATGCCTATGACGATGTGCAGCTGGCGGTAAGCCTGCTGTTTCAGTTGTTCTGTAATGTAGGTGATGCCTCCTACATTGTGCCCGGTGTCACAAATCAGGGTGGGCGATTCGTGCAGTTTTTGCCAGCGTCCCATCAAGCCCGTCAGTTCCGTTACATGGGCAAAGCCGCTACGCACCGCTTGTCCGTCCAGCCGGTAGCCGGCTTCTTTCAGCAGCGGGAGGGAGGTAAGTACAGTCCGGGCATTTTTCTGTTGGTAGAGCCCTTTCAGTTCGTATTCTATTCCGGGATAGTCCTCACGGTCATTTTCCTCGGCAAAGTAGATGGGAGCGCCCGTTGTCTGTGCTTTTTCCAGAAACACCGGTCTCGTTTCGGGAGTGGTCTCACCGATTACAACGGGGATATTGCTTTTAATGATTCCTGCCTTCTCTCCTGCGATTTTTGCCAGGGTACTCCCCAGGAATTGAGTATGGTCAAAACTGATGTTGGTGATGATGCATACATCCGGACGGATGATATTGGTACAGTCCAGTCGTCCGCCTAGTCCCACCTCGATTACGGCTACATCCACCTTCTCATCGGCAAAGTAGCGGAAGGCCATGGCAGTGGTCAGTTCAAAGAAGGAGGGATGGAGGGGCTCGAAGAAGCCACGTTCCTGCTCTACAAAACGGATGACATACTCCTCGGGTATAGGCTGTCCGTTAATCCGGATGCGTTCCCGGAAATCCACCAGATGGGGCGAGGTATATAGTCCGACCCTATATCCCGCCTCTTGCAGTATGGCGGCAAGTGTATGCGAGCAAGACCCCTTTCCATTGGTTCCGGCCACATGAATGCTCCTGAAGCTGCGGTGGGGATGTCCGAAGTGTGCGTCCAGAGTCAGTGTGTTTTCCAACCCTTCCTTGTATGCTGAGCCGCCCACTTGCTGAAACATGGGTGTACTGTTATATAAGTAAGTTAAAGTGTCCTGATAATCCATCTTTTATAATATTTAACGGAGAAGCAATCCTTTCTCCCTATTAATTTGTTATCTTTAAAAGCAACAAAGATAATGCAAACCGAAAGCAATCAAGCTTGCTTGAAATCGCTTGCAGGGTAGCTTGTCTTAAGTTTGTGCAAAGGTATTAACAATTTAAATCTAACGTGTATGGGAGCTAAAAAAAATTTTGTGATTGATACGAATGTGATTCTTCACGATTATAACTGTCTGAAAAATTTTCAAGAGAACGACATTTATCTTCCCATCGTAGTCCTTGAAGAATTGGACAAATTCAAGAAAGGCAATGAACAGATTAATTTCAATGCCCGTGAGTTTGTCCGTGAGCTTGATTTGATTACTGATGACAATCTGTTCACCAAAGGAGCGCCATTGGGAGAGGGTTTGGGCCGCCTGTTTGTGGTGGCAGGCATGGTGGACTCTCCTCGGGTACGTGATTCCTTTCCCGAACGCATTCCCGACCATCAGATTCTGTCGGTGGCGGACTGGCTTTCCACTCAAAAGCCCCAAATGAAAACCATCCTTGTTACGAAAGACGTGAATCTGCGCATGAAAGCGCGTTCCATCGGTCTGCTGTGTGAGGACTACATTAATGATAAGGTAATCAATGTGGATATATTCGAAAAGTCGAATGAAGTGTTCGAGGGCATTGAACCTGCGCTGATAGACCGCATTTACTCCTCCAAAGAGGGACTGGACATTAACGAGTTCGATTTTAAGGACATCATTCGTCCCAATGAATGCTTTGTGTTGAAGAGTGACCGCAGCAGTGTGCTTGCACGTTATAATCCCTTTACCCATTCGATTTGCCGGGTCAACAAGACTAAGAACTATGGGATTGAACCGCGCAATGCCGAGCAGAGTTTTGCTTTTGAGGTGCTGAACGACCCGAACATCAAGCTGGTTGCCCTGACCGGTAAGGCGGGAACCGGCAAGACCCTGCTGGCACTGGCCGCCGCATTGGGTAAACTTACCGACTACAAGCAGATTCTTCTGGCACGTCCCATCGTGGCTCTATCCAATAAGGACCTTGGATTCCTTCCCGGTGATGCCAATGAGAAAGTGGCTCCTTACATGCAGCCTTTGTTCGATAATTTGAATGTAATCAAGCATCAGTTCGCTACCAATTCCTCCGAAGTGAAACGTTTGGAGGATATGCAAAAAAGTGAACAATTGGTTATCGAGGCATTAGCCTTTATCCGCGGGCGCAGCTTGAGCGAGACGTACTGTATTATTGATGAAGCCCAGAATCTGACCCCACATGAGATTAAGACTATCATCACTCGTGCTGGCGAAGGCACAAAAATGGTGTTTACCGGTGATATTCAGCAGATAGACCAACCCTATCTGGACAGTCAGTCCAACGGGCTTGTCTATATGATAGACCGTATGAGAGAACAGAATTTGTTTGCTCATGTTAATCTGGTGAAAGGAGAACGTAGCCAGTTGAGCGAATTGGCAAGTAACTTAATGTAACGAATCCGTATTTTTCGAGATAAAACTATTTTTATCCCGCTTTCCGACTGCTAAAACGGGGGGAGGCGGGATGATTTCTTTATGGACGATAAATATTGTTATAACATTTTTTTATCGATTTATTGTCTGTTTTGATTAAAATAGTGTATCTTTGCTGAATCTAAAACAAAACTGTCAAATGAAATGAAGCAAACATTTTTTCATCGGTATCTTTCCGCAAAAGTGCTTCCGATATGGACTATTCTATTAATTGATGTGTTTATTATCGTCATATCCTGCATATTGGCCTATGCTCTCCGATATGATTTCCGAAGTATCTTTTTGGAACCTTCTACCATTGACAAGACTGTTCTGTGGACGGTAGTTGTCAATCTTATTTTCTTTCGCGTTTTCCGCACGTATTCTAATGTATTGCGCTTTTCTTCCTTTGTGGATATTTTGCGCATTTTTGTGGCATTGACGGTTTCTTATGCGCTGTTGATGATAATGAGTGTCTTGACGGCAAGCTATTTGGAATTCCGCTTGGCTCCAATCAGTGTGCTGTTCATGTCCTATATCATCAATTTTGCCATGATGGCATGTTCTCGTGTAGTTGTCAAAACTGTTTTCGAGGCGCTGAACTTCGACGGTACTCACAGTGCCAACGTGTTTATTTACGGTGCCAAGGAAGCCGGGGTCAACATTGCCAAGGCATTGCGCGTCAATCTGCGCAACCATTATCGCCTGCGCGGATTCATTGCGGACGAACCTGAGCTTATCAATAAGGTGATGATGGGTGTCAAGGTGTTCCCCAACGATGATACGCTGATTGATGTGCTGAACGACCGTGATGTGCAGACCATCATCATTTCTCCTGCCAAGATGGAGGAACTGAAGAAGTCCGACATGGCTGACCGCCTGCTGGTGCACAACATCAAACTGATGACCGCACCCCCTTTGAGCGAGTGGAACGGCCAGGCGCTGAGCCCCACGCAGCTGAAGGAAATCCAGATTGAGGACCTGCTTCAGCGCAATCCCATTGAGATAGATATCCATAAGGTTGCCTCTCATCTGGAGGGCAAGCGTGTGATGATTACGGGCGCCGCCGGTTCCATCGGCAGCGAAATCATGCGTCAGGTGGCTTCGTTCAATCCCTATAAGCTTATTTTAGTAGACCAGGCCGAGACTCCTCTGCACGACATCCGTCTGGAACTTCAGGATCGTTGGCGCGACATCGATACCGAGACCATCATAGCCGACATCTCCAATGCTACGCGTATGGAGGACATCTTCAGGGAGTTCAAGCCCCAGTATATTTTCCATGCGGCCGCCTACAAGCATGTTCCGATGATGGAGGACAACGTTTCCGAGTCCATCCAGGTGAACGTATTCGGTACGCGCACCATGGCCGATCTTGCTGTGAAATACGGTGCAGAGAAGTTTGTGATGATTTCTACGGACAAGGCTGTCAACCCTACCAAC
The DNA here is from genome assembly GCF_004793475.1 of Bacteroides muris (ex Afrizal et al. 2022). GTDB lineage: Bacteria > Bacteroidota > Bacteroidia > Bacteroidales > Bacteroidaceae > Bacteroides > Bacteroides muris. The sequence goes on from NZ_SRYZ01000006.1 coordinate 14,696, forward strand.
GTGATGGGTTGTTCCAAGCGTATCTGCGAGATTTATGTGCAGTCTCTTGCGAAGAAGTTGCAGAAGGAGGGAGGCCGTGCCACTCAGTTCATCACTACGCGTTTCGGTAATGTTCTGGGTTCCAACGGTTCTGTCATTCCCCGTTTCCGCGACCAGATTCAGCGTGGTGGTCCGGTGACGGTGACCCATCCTGAGATAATCCGTTACTTCATGACCATTCCCGAGGCTTGCCGTCTTGTTCTTGAGGCCGGCAGTATGGGCAACGGCGGTGAAATCTATATCTTTGACATGGGTAAGCCGGTGAAGATTGTAGACCTTGCCAAGCGTATGATTAGCCTTTCCGGTCGCACAGATGTGAAGATTGAGTTTACCGGTCTCCGCCACGGTGAAAAGCTTTATGAGGAACTCCTCAATGTGAAGGAGCTCACAAAACCCACCCATCATGAAAAGATAATGATTGCCACGGTACGTGAGTATGACTATGACGAGGTGAAGGAGCGTATCCAGAAGTTGATTGATGTAAGTTATACTTATGACCAGATGAAAATTGTTGCTGCTATGAAGAATATTGTTCCGGAGTTCGTGAGCAAGAATTCATGCTTTGAGGTACTGGATAAGAAGGAATAGAAAGATAAGATATAGTATAAAATGAAAGGGTGATAACATCGTTGTAGTGTTATCACCCTTTCATTTTTATTGTCTTCTTGTCACCCTTTTGCCTCATTCATGTGAAGAGAAGTACTTTAGGAACTGGGTACGCTCGAAGGTATTGACTCCCTTCGGGTCGTTTACGTTCAGAATACCTTTGAATTGGCCGATGGTTTCCATGCCTTTGCAGTCCATCCACGCGTTGAGGAAACGGACATACTCCTCGATGAGGGTTGCCGAATTCTGATAAAGCACACTGCATATCTCTACAGCCGAAGCACCTGCCAATATTGCTTTGACCACACCTTCGGGTGAGTGGATGCCACCGGAAGCTGCATAATCGAGCTTGTTTACGGCTGCCGAAGCGATGCCTATCCAGCGCAGGGCTTTGGACAAATCAGATTCATTGCTGAATACATTGCCTGATACTTGTATCATTTTCTCAATATTGATGTCCGGCTGATAGAAACGGTTGAACAGCACTACTGCAGCGGCACCGTTGGCGTACAGCTGGTCTATCAGGGCTATTGGGTTGGTCAGGTTGTCGCCCAGTTTCATGATGACAGGTATCTTGACCGTCTTCTTGATGTGGCTCAGAATGTCGATGTGGCGCTGCTCGAAGGTTCCGTACGTATACTGTACATCCGTCTGCAGGGCAAGAATATTGATTTCCAGTGCATCTGCACCGGCCTCCTCTATTTTTGCGGCAAATTCCACCCAGTCAGCATTCTGATAGCAGTTGATGCTGGCTATGATGGGGATATTGCAAACCTTTTTGCTTTCCTTAATCAAGTTCAGATATTCACCCAGCTTATGTTCGCGGATATATCCTACAAGATAGTCACTGCCTTCGGGGTACATGTTCGGGTCTCCCATCCAGTCAGCCTCCATCATGATTTGCTCTTCAAAGAGTGATTTTAGCACAATGGCACCTGCGCCGGCTTCAGATAGTTTTTGGTTCTTGGCGGCACTGTCTGTTAGTCCGGAGCTGCTGACAATAATGGGGTTTTTGAGTTTCAACCCTGCAAAAGTAGTTTCTAATGTTGCCATGATAATGATCTTTTATGGTTAATAGTTTCTTTCTCCAAAAATTTTGCTTCCTACGCGTATCAAGGTGCTTCCGGTTGCAATGGCCTCGTGGTAGTCGTGAGACATCCCCATGGACAGTTCCCGGAATGATTCTGCATCAGCAAACCATTTGGCTTTCACTTCATTGAAGAAGCTGCTTAAAGAACAAAACTCTGTTCTGATTTGTTCGTCATTGTCCGTATTTGTGGCCATGCCCATCAATCCGCATATCCGGATATGCTTGAGCTCTCTCCACTCACCGGCCGCCAGCATTTCCCGGCATTCGTCAAAGCTGAATCCAAATTTGGTCTCTTCCCGTGCAATGTGCAACTGCAGAAGGCAGTTGACGGTTTTTCCGGCTTTGACAGCCTGCTTGTCCACTTCGGCCAACAGCTTGTAGGAGTCTATGCCATGAATCAGCGCTACGTAAGGAACAATATATTTTATCTTGTTTGTTTGCAGATGCCCGATGAAATGCCATTCTATGTCTTTGGGCAGACTTTCGTATTTGGCGGTCATTTCCTGCACTTTGCTTTCTCCGAACACACGCTGGCCGGCACGATACGCTTCTTCTATCGCCTCATTGGGGTGAAATTTGGAAACAGCCACCAACCGTACCTTTTCAGGCAGTTCGCTCAGTATTTGTTTTAAATTCTCTGCAATCATCGTTTTGGGGGTTAATGCGGCAATGTGCCAATGTGTATATTAGCACATTGGCACATTGCGAGTTACACTTCCGGTTTGTCGTCGGGCTCTGCACTATACGGATATACATCCATCAGGGCAGTTTCCGCTACAGATGCTATCTGGTAGTCGGCCATTGTGCCCTTCATGCCCTCATCCAGTTTTTTCACTGCATCACGCAGGTCGGCTGCCTGCACCAATACCTGGGTAGAGGTTTTCTTTTCCGCACCGCTTTTCTCATCCAGTGTGATGAATACCAGTTTACATTTAAACCAGCGGTCGGCAGCTTCCTCCTCGCTGGGGAACAATTCGCTATAGTTGGCGCGTTTGATGTCCGATACGGTAAATTCTCCCGAAATGAACGGTGTCATCTCTTCGATGATACGTGCTTCCGCTTCCGTAAAGCTGAGGGCATCCACCAGATATGGTTCTGTTACCTTCTTATTCATTCCATTTTCCATTGTTTTCTCGTAACGGATCTTACATTCAAACCATGTATGCATTGCCATAATTTTCTGTTTTTAATTATTGATTTATTGTTAGTTAAGTTGCTTTATGCGTGCTTGCACCCGCAAAAAGCAACGCAAAGATATAAAAAGTCAAGCGCAGAAACAAGCATTAGCTTGATTATGCTGAGACATAGTTTTTTTCGCTGGGAGAGTCGGGGATGATACGTATGGGTATAAAATCTGTGTTTGTAACACTTGTTATATTTTAAGTCTTTGTGTTGCACCTTTTTTAAGATTTGTGACTGTTGCCGAAGTATAAATTGGCATCTGTGGAAAGGAGAGTCGGATTTGAGAAGTAAATATCGTGTTTGCAGGAAGTTAATATCCTGCCGACACGATATTTGTTTTTTGTATCACACGTTGTTAATATCCTGCATGACATGATATTAATTTATGTTTCGTAAGTACAGATTCTCAGAGGTAGAGGCATAAAATTACTCAGAGCCGATGCCGGTACACAAAATTATTCCTTTTTCTCTCGGATATCAAAGACTTGTCTCTGTGCGGCTGTCACCGATGGTGTCTCTCAGATTCTTCTTGACTTCGCCATCGTCGGAGAGATGGTAAAGCGGGCTGTACACCGGGGTATAAAGTTCAGCTATGTATTGGCAGACAGTTGGTTTACGAATAAGGAGATTGTCCGGTTTATCCATAGCCGCCACGTCAGATGTCGTTGGCTCGGCATGATAAGGTAGGCAAGAACGGCAAGACAAAACACGATGCCGAACACGGCGACCTTACGTCCCATGTGCTTATAAAATTCGGCAAGAAGCTCAGGTTGCAGAAGTATAGCAGAAAGCTCAAATGCAACTGCATCATGTTTGACCCACGTTCGAAGGTGTACCGGTAAGAATTTTTCGTGTGCGAAGGACTCAGCATGGCAAATGGAACAGATTGCTTATAACTGACACCAAAATGGATTTCTTCAAGGCGTGGAAAATATATTCCAGACGATGGGCTGAAATCAGCAAATTGAACTTGTGAAGCTTGAGTAAGATTATATATTGGGAATGGCGAGGTGTTTTTTAAACGTTCGTTTAATGAACGCAAAGATAAGCTGTATTTTTTGAACTAACAAAATGTTTAATAAAAATATTTTCAAAACAGCTTTTATCTTATTTCAATATATTGAATTACAATAGCATACACCTAATATTTTAAATATTAAAGTTCTGTTCCTTTTCAATTTTTAAGTCTTTGCTTCTTTTCTTGAAAACAGGCGTTCATTAAACGAACGTTTATTGGACACTTCTATGAGTCTAATATCTTCTTTAATAGCCTATTATCATTGCAAAAGTGTACAATACGGTTTGGGTGGGAAAATGTCTCGTTCAAACCGCGAAGCGCACCCGCAACTGAGCTAATTCATTCGAAAGAAAAATCCTAAGTGGCTGAACAACAGAAGTATTGGTTTGCGGCTCGCACCCGTGATAAGCAAGAATTCACAGTCCGGAAATCTTTAGACCGACTTAAATCGGAAGAGCATTTGGACCTTGACTATTACCTTCCTACGCGCTTTGTGGTTTCTCAATTGAAGTATCGTCGTAAACGTAGTGAAGTTCCGGTAATTCGTAATCTGGTATTTGTTCATTCCACCAAACAGACGGCCTGCGATATTTCCAACATTTATAATGTCCCTCTTTTTTATATGAAGGACCTTTCCACGCATTCCATGCTGGTGGTGCCGGATAAGCAGATGGAGGACTTTATGTTCGTGATGGATTTGAATCCTGACGGTGTCAGCCTTGATAGCGAAATGCTTACTGTCGGGCATAAAGTAAAGGTTATCAAAGGAGAACTTAGCGGCATTGAAGGTGAGGTTGCCGTCGAAGCCAATAAAACATATGTTGTAATCCGCATCAAAGACCTTTTGACGGCAAGTGTCAAGGTTCCCAAATCCTATCTGAAAATCATAAAAGATTAATAATCACATTCAACTTGCTTATTATCAATTTATAGCAGCTTTGCAAACTCTTCATCAGCAATAAAGCGTTACTTTATCTGCGATAAAGCAGTACTTTAATGCTAATAAAGCAGTACTTTAACGCGTATAAAGCGGCACTTTAGTATCGATAAAAAAGTATAAAGCAGAAAGATTCTGTCTTTCAGAGCATTGCTGTTACCACATTGCAGCAACAGGCAAGTGATGAACAATTCCTGATTCACACAAATAATAGAAAACTTAATATAAAGATGAATTCTTTACTTTCCCGTGCTCTTGAGCTTCAACGTGTTGCTCATGAGTTGATGTATCTTGGCATGGACGGTACTCCCGTCTATTCCGATACGTTTTGTCGATTGAACAAGGAGGTGCTTGTTCAGTCCGATTCCCTTTTTCCCGTTCAAGGTTCCGATGTTGAAGAGGAGGCGAATTTGTGCCTGGCTCTTTTGATGGGGTATAATGCCACTATCTATGATGATGGAGATAAAGAGCAAAAGAAACAGGTTGCCTTGAATCGTGCTTGTCAGGTTTTGAGTCGGCTTCCGGCTTCTTTGCTCAAAGTCCGTTTGCTAGCTTATATGTATGGTGAGGTTTATGAGGAATCTTTGCTTCAGGAAGCTCATGCTATTATAGATGGTTGGGGTAAGGAAGTCATGACAGCAGAGCAAGTGGAGTTAGTGAAGGAGTTGAGGAATATTGAGGAGAATCCGTATCCGTTTGAGGAAGTGGAATAGGATTTGGGTGTGATAAGGAAATCATAAAAAAATAGATAACTTTTATTGATATGAAAGCATGTTTTATGGGGTTGGGCTATATTGGCCTGCCTACTGCGATTATTGCTGCTAAACACGGAATTCAGATTATCGGGGTTGATATTAATCCCAAAGTTGTAGAAATGACTAATCAGGGTAAGTTGCATATCATTGAGCCAGGTATGCAGGAGCTTCTTCAAGAAGTCGTTACTACCGGTCAGTTGAAGGCTTCTACAACTCCGGAAGTGAGTGATGCCTATTTTATGGTGGTGCCTACTCCTTTTAAGGGAAATCATGAGCCTGATATTTCTTACGTGGAAGCTGCTACCCGTGCCGTAATACCTTTGTTGAAAGAGGGAGATTTGTATGTCATAGAATCTACATCACCGGTAGGTACTACTGATAAAATGTGTGATTTGATATTTGGATTACGTCCGGAATTGAGAGATAAAATTTATATTGCTTATTGTCCGGAGCGTGTTCTTCCAGGGAACGTCATTTATGAGTTAGTTCATAATGATCGAGTTATTGGCGGTCTGAATGAAGCTTCTACAGATAAGGCCATTGAGTTTTATAGTAGGTTTGTACAAGGAACACTCCATCGCACTAATTGTAAAACGGCAGAAATGTGTAAACTGACAGAAAACTCCTCCCGTGATGTACAGATAGCTTTTGCCAATGAACTCTCTCTGATTTGTGACAAAGCAGGAATCAATGTCTGGGAATTGATAAACTTGGCGAACAAACATCCTCGTGTGAATATCCTTCAACCAGGTTGTGGTGTTGGAGGACATTGTATAGCGGTTGATCCTTATTTCATTACGGCAGAATTTCCTATGGAATCTAAAATCATATCTACCGCTCGCGAAATCAATAACTATAAAGCATTCTGGTGTGCAGAGAAAGTGCAGAATGCCATGTTGAAGTTTGAATTGGAATATCATCGTAAACCTATCATTGCCATGATGGGACTGGCCTTTAAACCCGATATTGATGATTTGCGTGAAGCTCCTGCCAAGTATATTACTACCAAAGTGATGCAAAGCTGTAATAATGCGGATATATTAGTCGTGGAACCTAATGTGCAGGAGCACAACGTGTTTAAACTTACGGACTATAAAGAAGCCTATGAGAAGGCTGATATAGTCGTTTTTCTGGTTGCTCATTCTGTATTTAAATCTTTGCCACATAATGACCGGAAAGTAATTCTTGATTTTTGCGGAATCTATAAGAAATAATTAATCCCCTATAGCATGAAGAAAATTATGTTGGTTTTCGGGACTCGTCCCGAAGCCATAAAGATGGCTCCCCTGGTGAAAGAATTTCAGAAATATCCGGAGGAGTTCAAGACAATCGTATGCGTTACCGGTCAACATCGCGAAATGCTTGATCAAGTGTTACATATATTTGATATTACTCCTGACTATGATTTGAATATTATGAAACAAGGGCAGGATTTATATGATGTGACAGCCCGTGTTTTGACGGGGATGCGGGATGTCTTGAAAGAGGCACAGCCGGATGTTGTTTTGGTTCATGGTGATACAACCACTTCTACGGCTTCGGCATTGGCTGCTTTTTATCAGCAGATTCCGGTGGGGCATGTAGAGGCGGGACTTCGTACTCATAATATTTATAGTCCTTGGCCAGAGGAGATGAATCGGCTGATAACAGGACGCATTGCTACTTATCATTTTTCTCCCACACCGTTAAGCCGACAGAATCTGTTGGATGAAGGGGTAAAGGAATCTTCTATTATTGTGACCGGAAATACGGTAATAGATGCACTCTACATGGTTGTAGATAAGATAAAGAGCGATAAGAAACTTGATGAAGAATTGGAAGGTGTTTTGAGAACTTCCGGTTATGACATTAACCGTTTGCAGGATGGAAAGAGATTAGTTTTGATAACAGGTCATCGTCGTGAAAATTTCGGTGACGGATTCATGTCTATGTGTAAGGCTATTCAGGCTCTTACAAAACGATATCCCGATGTTGACTTTGTTTATCCGATGCATTTGAATCCCAATGTTCGCAAACCCATTCATGAAGTATTTGGTGAGGATTTATCCAATTTAGGAAATATGTTTTTTATAGAGCCTTTGGAGTATCTCTCTTTTGTTTATCTGATGGAGAAATCTACTATTGTTCTGACAGACAGTGGTGGTATTCAGGAAGAAGCTCCCGGGATTGGCAAGCCGGTACTTGTGATGCGTGATACGACGGAACGTCCGGAGGCATTGGAAGCTGGTACGGTGAAGTTGGTGGGAACAAATTATGATAAGATTGTAGGTGAAGTTTCCGCTTTGTTGGATGATGAAGCGCGTTATGAAAGAATGAGTAAGGCGGTGAATCCTTATGGGGACGGAAAGGCTTGCGGAAGAATAACTTCTTTTTTATAATTTTTGTATGAGGCTTTTAATCGCTGATACGATATTCCCAAAGGGACATTGTTGCTTGAATAAACATTTATTGGAAATATTACTTCGAAATGAGAAAATAGCAGAAGTAAAACTCATAGATTATCAAGATTATTATGCGAACCATTCCAATAAAGTGACAAGTTATAATGTCTCTTTCCTTTTTAAAAGTAAAAATGCCTATCTAAATTATATTTGTCAATTCTTAAACTCGATATTAATAGTATTTCTGTGTTTAAGAATACGCTATGATAAGGTGTTTTTTTTTACGTTTGATACACTGTCTTTTACTTTCTTACGTTTAGTTATTTGTAAACCCATATATTTGTTCCATCATAATAATACAGATCATTTACTGAATAAATATAAGCGCAAGATTTTCAAAACGTATATGAATAAAGTAAACCATGTAGTATTTGCGGATTTTATAAAAGACTATTTAGTAAGTATTGGTGTAAGCGCAAACCGGATTTTTGTAATATCACATCCATTGCCAGATCTTTCTTTTACATCAAAAATGCAAAATACTAATGGACCAAATATGTATATAGCATTAGGACATGCAAATGATGAAAATATCATTCATGATTTGATAGAGTATGAGAAGCAAAAACATTGTTTAGAAAGAAACAATATTCATCTTGTTTTGAGAACGCAGAACTCATTTAATGAGTTACCATTATCTATAAATATAGTGACAGGTTTTTTGGCAGAAGAGCATTATATAGATTATTATAGAAAGGCGAAAGGGGTTTTAATCCTTTATCCAGATTATTTTAAATATCGATTTTCTGGTGTTTTGTTGGATGCTTTGGTTGCGAAGAAAAAAGTTATAGGGAGAAATATTCCTATTGTAAGGTATTATGCACAAAGATATCCTTCTTGTTGTTCCTTTTTTGAAGGGGTTGATGATTTAATGAAGAAAATACTTTTAGATAATATAGCTCTAAATGTAAATGAAGAAGTCTATACTTCTTTTTTGAGTGCACATTCAGATCAAGTAATAACATCTCAATTGAATGAAATTTTGTTATAAAAATGGAATATTGGATTGGCGTATTGTAGTATTAGTGTTTTTGCTATACTTGCTACATGCACTAACGGTAAAAATATTAGTTGTTGCTTCTATTATAGCTATTTGTGAAAGCGGTATATTATTATTTTTAGCATTGAAACGCAGACTTGATTTATATCTTTATACATTAGTTATCATATTGGCAACCACGTTTGAGTTTCCAATGTTTGTAGATGAATCATTGAAGTTCGTTCCATCAATAATAATGCTTCCTTTAATAAGTGGTTATTTTTTCTTATTATTATCTCTATGGCCTTTGCCTAAAATGTTAGGTAATGGTTCTATTTGGAAAACTATTTCTAAAAAATTTCCTTTTTTATTTAGTTTTGTATCTATAACGCTGGTTTTAGGAATTGTAATGGGAGTATTGTCCTTGTTTACAGATAGTACATCAAAAACATTTCATTTTTCCTTTTTTGTAAAAGATTTAATGATTCTTGGGGTATTTAATGTGTATGCATTATATTTCATGTATTCATCTTTGATTTATCCTCAATTTAAGCAGAAACTGGAATTAATAATATTTTCAGTATTAGTGGCTATGGTATTGGCAGCTTTATTTGTTTCATTAGTTGGAGCTAAGGGATTTTATGGTACAAATGAAATAATGTTAATGCCTTTGTCTTTTTTCTTTTCTACTACTATAGTCTTTTTTCTTTTTTATAAGAAATATAGTAATAATCATTTTGTATTGCTAATATTTTTGTCATGTATTACTTTTTTTATGCAATTTGCTTACTCTAATGCTTTAGGTGGTAAATCTTGGTTAGTTTTTTTTCTGATATTAATGACTTGCTTAATATTTTGGTATAAAAGAGCCAAGTTAAAATTGATATTAGGAAGTATAGTTGTATTTTTATTGTTTCCTTTTTTATTGAATATTGTTGAGAAGAAAACTGATGGAGACTCTTTATCTTCATCTAAATTGGTTCAGGCTTTGTCTTTAGTTTCTGTTGTTGATGTTGATTGGTATACCAATTTGCCCCTTTCGCCTAAAATACGTATTGAGGAATTGCTGAATACTAATTTAGAATTTGTGAAGCATCCTTCGTTTGCATTATTTGGAAAAGGATTTGGAGGAGGGCATCAAGACTATCGTTATGCATATGGTGGTTATAATCCTGCGGCTTTTTCTTTAGAAGAATACAATAATGAATATTTTATTAGAATGCATGAATCAGTGAATACTATTTTTCTAAAATTTGGTTTGTTGGGGCTAGTCTTGAGTGGAACCTTATTATTCCGGCATTGCCTTGTTTGTAATAAATCACCGTGGCTTGTTCTTGGCTGTTTATGGTTTGTCTTTTTCTGGGGGTATTCTTCTTCATTGATGTCTATAGGATTATCATCGTTGTTTATAGGGATAGAAGATGTTAGAGATAAATAGCTAAAAAGAGTATTTTATGAACTGCAATAAGAATCTTTTATGGAATTATATCGGTTATGGAAGCTCTTTGTCTATAAATATATTTTTATTACCTATTATCTTGCAGTATTTAAGTGGGGAAGAGCTTGGATTATGGTATGTTTTTATGAGTGTTGGAACTTTTGTAACAATGGTTGATTTTGGTTTCTCTCCTCAAATTGCTCGTTTTGTTACTTATGCATATGCAGGCGCTGATTCTCTTAAGAAAAGCGGAATTGTATCAGCAGTCCATACCGAAATGAATGCTGAACTATTATTGAAATTATTGATAGCATCTCGTAGGTTGTATTTATTTCTATCTTTATTTGTTTTTATTTTATTAATAACTGTAGGCTCTTATTATGTTACTGTAATTAGTAAGACTTTGCCTTATAGGCAGGTGTTATGTTCTTGGATTATTTTTTCTATAGCGTCATTCATAAATATATTGTATGGTTATTATCACGCTTTTTTTCGAGGGATAGGTGATTTTATTAGTATTAATAAAGCAATGCTGCTTTCTAAATGTACGCAAATTATTTTTGCTTATATAGGTTTGTATTTGGGATATGGACTTTTTGCAGTAGCTTTTTCTTTTTTTCTTTCAGGCGTATGCTTACGTATATATTTAGGAATTGCATTAAGTAAATTTGAAAAGGAAAGTTTTGGAACGCAGCAAAAAAATGTATTTGACATTGGAATTTTGGATGTTATCTGGCATAATTCTTGGAGAGAGGGTATTGTAATGATCTCACGTTATCTTATTATCCAGTCTAATACAATTTTATGTTCTTTATATATTGATTTATCTGAAACGGCTGCTTATGCACTAGCAATACAAATTTTGACTATAATTTCATCAGTTTCATTGATTTATTTTACTACTAATTTACCAAAATTGAATGCAGCGCAAGTTACGAGAGATGTAAAATTGAGAAATAGACTCTTGTTTAAAACATGGTTTATATATGTTGTCAGTTATATAATGATGTTATTATTACTTTTTATTATAGGAATCCCTATAATTGAGTATATAAAGCCTAATGTAATGTTGGGAAATTCATTGTTGTTGTTTGTTTCTTTATATGTATTTTTGGAATCTAATCAATCTTTGTTTGTTTCATATATTTCTACTTCTAATAAACTTCCATATGTTTTTCCTTACTTGATTTCTGCAATAAGTGGGGTAGGATTAGCTATAGTACTATTGGAATATACAGATTGGGGAATATGGGGAATTCTTATTGCTCATTTTGTAGTGCAGTTATGTTATAATAATTGGAAATGGCCTTGTTATGCAATAAAAGAATCTAACATAAAGATTTCAAATGCTTGTGAATTGTTATATTGATTGTTTTAAATAGTTTTAAGAGATGAAAAGTAAAGTAATATTAACAATGATATATGATATCAAGTTATTTCCACCAGTGATATCTATATGTAACATATTGTCGGAATTAAATTATGAAATAGTATATATCGGTGGTTGTTCGAATGTGGCCATTGAAAGGGCATTGATAGAAAAAAATCATGTAAAATTCTATAAGACACCATTGTATGGTGGAAATGGAATGCAACGAATAATTCAACAGTGGAAATATCGAAAGCAAGTATTGAAAGTATTGAAAACTGAGTATAGCTCCAAAAATACATTTTTGTGGTTGTTACATTCTGAAACAGTCAGTCTATTTTCTGGTGTATTAGAACGTTATAATACGATATCTCATTTGTTTGAATTTAAGAATCCATCACAAAAATGGGCATACAAACTATTAAATCCTTTTTCTTCTTTTGAGGATAATTTAAAGAAGTCGAAGAAAATTATTTGCTGTGAGTATAATAGGGCTCATATCACTAAGGCTATTTATAACTTAGAAAAATTACCTTATATATTGCCCAATAAGCCTTATAATAAACAATCGGAGGAATCGGTAGTATTGCCTCTTTCTATACAGGAAATAGTAGCAAAATACAAGAACAAGAAAATTATATTGTATCAAGGTATTTTTATTGCTGAAAGAAAAGTTGATGATTTTATAGAGGCTGTAAATTTATTGCCAAATGATTATGTCTTGTTTCTTATGGGGGGAGGAACTTCTTTATATGATGAGTTAAAAAATAAATATCAAAGTGATAGAATAGTTTTTTTGCCATTTTTAGCCCCTCCTTTGCATTTAGAAATAACCAAATTGGCACATATAGGAATACTTGTGTATATAGTAAATGGAGTTCCTATTAATCATGCAATTAATGTATTGTATTGTGCTCCGAATAAGCTTTATGAATATTCTAAATTTGGAATTCCAATGGTTGCCAATGATTTACCAGCATTGAATATGGCTTTTTATCAAAACAAAGCAGGGGTTTGTTTGCGGTCATTATCTGCAAAAGAAATTAGTGAAGCAATACTTAAAATTGATTCTGATTATGAGGGATATTCTCAATCATCTTATCAATTATATAATAGTATTGATATGGTTGATCTTGTAAATAGTATCGTAAGTGATGAAGGTTGAACTTTGGGGAACATATCCTCCTCCAATTGGTGGAGTTTCCATTCATATATATAGATTGATTCATAATTTGCATAAATTGGATTCTTCTATAATATTGCGTAATTTTGGGAAACATGTACCTGATATTTCCTATGTAAAACGCGTGTCTTATCCTTGGATGGAGTTTCTTCTTTTACCTTTTAGAAAGAAGAAAGTGATTCATTTACATTCCAATAATCTTTCTGCATTTGCTTTATTTCTTCTGTTAGGAGGAAGACATAAGGTTGGCGTTACATTACATAATCAGAATCTGATAAGGGAAACCTCTTATATTAAAAGAAAAATTATTCAGCTTTTTCTTCAAAATGCGGCTTTTGTTATTTTAAATGATGATAATTATTCAGTAAAGTTATGTTCGTACTTTCGATGTTCAAATGATAAATTCCATATACTTCCTGCTTTTTTGCCTCCGACCCAATCCGAATATTTAGGATTAAGTAATGAAATACTACTTTTTAGGAAGCAACATTCTTTTTTATTTTCAGCAAATGCTTATAAGCTACGTTATGAAAATGGCATTGATATATATGGTTTTGATTTATTGATACAGTTAGTGAGATCTTTGAAAGAGAAAGGTATTAATGTAGGGCTTGTTTTTTGTTTACCGATGATTGGAGATATGGAATATTATCAGAGATGCCTTTCTTTGATAAAAGAAATGAATATTGACGATAATATTTTAGTTGTACAAAAAGAAATGCCTAATGGATTTGAGGTTTGGAAATTATCTGATTTGTTTATCAGACCTACATATACTGATATAGAAGGCATTTCTGTAAAGGAAGCTCTGTATTGTGGTACTCCTGCTATAGCAAGTGATGTTTGCAAAAGGCCTAGTGAAGCTATTTTATTTAAAAATAGGAATTACGAAGATTTGGAGGAAAAAGTTTTAGCTTTCTATAAGAATCATAATCAATCTCAAATTAGAAATGTCTCTTTTGTGGATAGTACGGTTTCACAATTATGGGATATATACAAATCTGTATAATAATATTATTGATTTTGCATTAAAATAGATTCTGTTGAGTATTAGAAGGTGTTATAAAGGAAATTAATCATGAAGCAAATAATTCAAGATATGAAATCAGGGAGGACTGTACTTGAAGAAGTTCCGGTTCCTCAGGTAAAATCAGGTTATGTCTTGGTTAAAACATCTTGTTCTTTAGTGTCTTTAGGGACAGAACGTATGCTTGTCGAGTTTGGAAAGGCAAATTTGATAGACAAGGCTCGTCAACAGCCTGATAAAGTAAAACAAGTACTTGATAAGATAAAGACAGATGGTTTGCAACCTACATTGGAGGCGGTTTTTAATAAACTGGGACAACCGTTGCCTTTAGGGTACTGTAATTCCGGTGTAGTGGTTGCTGTAGGAAATGGAGTTACAGAATTTAAGGTGGGCGATCGTGTAGCCTCTAATGGACAACATGCCGAGTATGTTTGTGTACCTAAAAACTTGGTAGCTAAAATACCGGAAAATGTTTCGGATGAAGAAGCTGCTTTTACTGTAATTGGGTCTATAGGTTTGCAGGGTATTCGTTTGTTGAATCCGCAACTGGGAGAAACCGTTGTTGTAATCGGGTTAGGGTTGATTGGACTGATAACGGCGCAGCTATTGAAGGCGAACGGATGTAAAGTTATAGGAGTTGACTTTGATGAAGAAAAAGTGGAGTTGGCCCGCACGAAAGGAGTAATAGGCATAAATCCGGCAAAAGGAACAAACCCTGTGAAATATGTACTTGAAGAAACGGCTTCACATGGGGCTGATGCTGTATTGATTACCGCTTCTGCCAAAACAGATGAAGTGATTCATCAAGCGGCTGAAATGTCAAGGAAAAGAGGACGTATTGTACTTGTGGGTGTGATAGGATTGGATATTCGTAGGGATGATTTTTATAAAAAGGAGTTGTCATTCCAGGTTTCTTGTTCCTATGGTCCGGGACGTTATGATGAAGATTACGAAAATAAAGGAATAGATTATCCGTTACCTTTTGTACGCTGGACAGAAAAAAGAAATTTCGAGACTGTTTTGCAGGCAATATCCATGGGAAATATTGATGTGAAATCATTGATTACTGAAGAAGTGGATTTGAAGGATTATGAAAAGATATATGGGGACATGCGTAAACATGGTTCTATCGCTTCTATCTTGAAATATCCCGTTGATGCAAAACGAAATACGATAGTTGAGGTTGCTTCTGCTGACTTTTCAGCAACAAAAGGACAAATAGGCATTATTGGCGCCGGAAACTTTACATCGGCAACGATGCTGCCTGCTTTGACGAAAGCAGGAGCGCATATTCGGTATATTGCGAGTGCGCAAGGTTTGTCTGCTAAAGTTCTGGCTCAAAAGGCCGGTGCCATGAAAGCAACTTCTGATTACAAGGAAATCTTGAAAGATGAGGCTGTGGATTTGGTAATGATTACAACCCGTCATAATCTTCATGCTTCAATGGTGCTGGATGCATTACGAGCAAAGAAACATGTATTTGTAGAGAAGCCGTTGTGCTTGAATCAAACGGAATTGAATGAGATTACTGAAACTTATCGGGAAGCACAAAAGAATGGAGTAACATTGACTGTGGGATACAACCGACGTTTTTCTCCTTTCGCAGTAAAAATGAAACAGCTTGCCGGAAGCGGAGTGAAAAATATTGTGGCAACTATGAATGCCGGATTTATACCGTCTGAAGTATGGGTGCATGATTTGAAAGTAGGAGGAGGACGTATTATTGGTGAGGCTTGCCATTTTATTGATTTGTGCTCATTTTTCGCAGACAGTAAGGTTGTAGCCGTATGTATGAATGCAATGGGGGAAAATCCTGAAGAGAATACGGATAATGCGAGTATTTTGCTAAGATATGAGAATGGGGCGAATGCCGTGATAAACTATTTTGCTAATGGTAGCAAGTCTTATTCGAAAGAGAGAATAGAAATCTATACACAAGAAAAGACGCTGGTTCTTGACAATTGGAGAGAACTGAAAGGGTATGGTTGCAAAGGATTCTCTAAAATGAAAAAAGGCATGGATAAAGGACATACTACCCAATTTGCTTTATTGAATGATAGAATACAAAACGGAGGAGAAGCTTTAATTCCATTTGACTCTATTGTAAATACAGCCAAGGCATCGTTTGCTTGTATCGATAGCTTGAAGCAGAACAAGTGGATTGAGATTGAATAATTCTGTGTTCCTTATGAATAAATTTCTTCTTTATTTTCAGTTATTTCATAACATGGGAATAAAGTACTTTTTGTTTCGTATCCAGTATGAAATACGCCGTAAAGGGGGAATGTTGAAAAGAGCATACCCTATTTCTTGGGAGGATAAAGAATATTTGTCATTGGCGGATTGGAGAAAGCACGCAAAACCCTTTTTCTTTTCAAGTAGAAAGAGCGTGAAATTGACCCATACTGATAGTAGGGTACTTTCAGAGAAAGTCAATAGAATGAAGCGCGGTGAATATTGCTTCTTTTCTGCCGTTTGGTACAACCTTGGAACGGATTATGACTGGCTGACAAACCCTGATACGAACTATAAATATAACGCGAATGTACACTGGACGACAGTAGAGGATATTGTGCCTGAAGCAGGGGATATAAAGTATGTATGGGAAAAGTCCCGTTTTTCTTTTCTCTATGACATTATCCGCTATGATCAAAAGTCTGGTGAAAATCATGCGTCTTTTGTATTTTCTCAAATAGAGGACTGGATTCATAAAAACCCGCTTAATTGTGGACCTAATTATAAATGTAGTCAGGAAATATCTTTGCGTGTATTGAATTGGTTATTCGCACTTTATTATTATAAAGATTCGGTTGAATTGACGGAAGATGTTTTTAGGTTAATCATCCAGTCTGTTTATTGGCAAATGAAGCATGTACGTGCAAATATAAATTTTTCCCGGATTGCAGTGCGTAATAATCATGCAATAACGGAAACGTTGGCGTTGTATCTGATAGGTCTGTTATTTCCTCAATTTCCAGAATCTGGAGAGTGGAAAAAGAAAGGGAAAAAATGGTTTGAGCAGGAGATAAAATACCAGGTGGCAGAAGATGGTACTTATCTGCAATTCAGTATGAATTATCATCGGGTAGTGGTTCAGCTTTTGACATGGGCCATTACTCTGGCAGACAGAAATGGGGAGCGGTTTTGTGATGAAGTATATAAACGTGCTTATCAGTCTGTGAATTTTTTGTATCAGTGCCAGGATGATTTGACTGGCTGGCTACCTAATTATGGCTCAAATGATGGAGCTTTGTTTTTTAAACTTAATGATTGCGATTATCGTGATTATCACCCTCAACTCGATGCGTTACATTATTTGCTTACTTCCGAACATTTGTATGATCGGCAATATGAGGATAGAGAATGGTATTTGTGCGAGTGGAAAGCAAACCGACAGATGTATCCACCAATAAAAAAACAGTTTGGTTGCATTTCTTTTGATAAGGGAGGATATTATTGTATTCGTGAAAAGGATACTTTTTCTTTTATCAGATGTGGAAGATATAAGGACCGACCTGCGCATGCGGATAATCTGCATTTGGATATTTGGTATCAGGGAGAAAATTATTTGTTTGATGGGGGGAGTTATAAATACAATACAACAGAGAAGTTACTTCGATATTTTATGGGTACGGAATCTCATAATACAATAATGCTTGAAGGACATGATCAAATGTTGAAAGGATCTCGATTTATTTGGTATAATTGGTCGCAAGCAGAGTGGAGTTCGTTGAAAGAAACAGAGGATGCCTATATATTCGAAGGAAAAGTCTCTTGTTTTACTTATTTGAATAAGGGAATGAAACATTATAGAAAGATTGTAAAATGGAAAAACACATGTAAGTGGGAGATAGAAGATTGTATAGATGGTAAACCTCAAAATATGAATATGTGTCAGTTATGGCATACAAATAAGGATAATCTTAGCTTGGAATCAAACGGTGAAACTGTTGATACAGAACAATTATGCTCTAATTATTATGGCCAAACGACTAAATGTAGGCAAATCGAATTTCAGACTAAAAATAGCTCGATAAAAACAATCCTTCAATTTATATAAAATGAAAGTGCTTTATTTCCATCAACATTTTACCATTCCCACCCAAGCGGGGGGGACACGTTCTTATGAATTGGCAAAACATCTGATTTCCAGAGGCCATTCTGTTTGCATGGTTTGTGGTGAAACGGCCAAGCTGGATTTGCCGAACACAACGATGAAAAATGTTCATAGAGGAATGGTCGATGGTATAGATGTGATTCAGATAGCTTTGCCTTACTCTAATAAGGATGGCATCGCCAAAAGGGCATGGACTTTCGTGAAGTTTGGATGGAAGGGTATTCAAATAGCATTGAAAGAAGATTATGATTTGTTGTTTGCAACTTCTACTCCTTTGACAGCCGGTATTCCAGGCATAGTAATGAAGTTGTTCCGGAAGAAAAAATTTATTTTTGAAGTTCGTGACTTGTGGCCTGAATTACCTAAGGCCTTAGGTATGAAGAATCCTTTTTTATTGTGGGGGATGAATATTTTGGAGTGGTTGAGTTATCATTGCGCGGATGCTTGTGTTGGTCTTTCTCCTGGAATTTGTGAAGGAATTAAAAGAAGGAGCCAGTCGGGCAAGCGTATTTCGATGATTCCGAACGGGTGTGATTTGGAGATATTCAAGCCATCTTCACGTGATAATCTTTCGTTGGAGGGCATTTTCGAAACAGATAAAGTGGCGGTTTTTACTGGTGCACATGGAATTGCTAATGGTTTGGACGCAGTGTTGGATGCTGCTGCAGTGCTGAAGGCAAAGCAACGGACGGATATTGTGTTGGCATTTATAGGAGACGGTAAAATGAAACCGCATTTGATGGAACGAGCTCGAAAAGAGCAATTGGATAATTGTCGTTTTTATAATCCGATGCCTAAGAAGGAACTAAATAAAGTTGTTGCATCAGCAGATTTGGGTTTGATGGTATTAGCTGATGTTCCGGCTTTTTACTATGGAACTTCACCTAATAAGTTTTTTGATTATATATCTTCAGGATTGGCTGTCTTAAACAATTATCCAGGTTGGCTTGCTGATATGATTCAAGAAAATAAGTTAGGGATTGTTGTTCCTCCCAAGGATGCAAATGCTTTTGCCGAAGGCTTGATTTCTTTATTGGACGATGATACATACAGAGCAGAGTGTGGGCAAAGAGCTCGGGCATTTGCAGAAGCTAATTTCTCAAGGAAATTGTTGGCGGATAAATTTGTTTCTTTTTTAGAGGAAGTGATTTCTTTTGTATAAAAATCATTGTTGATAACCAATAATATAGCAAAAGGTTAAATAATCAATGTTTTGCCGGTATTTATATTGACTATTTATAGTCTATTGTTATATTTGCAAAATCAATTATTTAACAAAATCTAATTGGTATTAGAAAGGGAAGATATATAATGTGTTGTGTTGAAGTCATTAAAGATAATATTGTTGCTATTCAAACGGAATCGGCAATGAATAAAAAGGCTATGGATAAGGCTATTGATACTTATTTGGATATAATTTTAGATATTCAGAAAAACATACGTAGTTTGAATAAATCTATAGCTGAACTTTATGATTTGATTCATGATAATTTCTCTCAATTAACAAAAGAAGACTATTCTCAGATAGCTGATATGTATAAAAAGCTAATTCGGAATCTGATTGGATTATATACAACTTATCGAACATCCCATTTTTATTCCGGTATAAAAACCGATTTGAAGAATTTTAAAAATGGCATTGATGATTTGCAGGAGATAGGGAAGGATATTAGAATATTTATTGTTTCACTTCCTCAAAATAATGATTATAGGGATTTGGTTGGTTTAATCAATAGCTTATAATTGTTGTGCTTGTTTTTTATTCCATTCAGGCATTTCGAAATGCCCTAACAAAGCTTTGTTCTAAGCCCAAAGAAGGTTATGGCAGTGTTGTGAAAGATATATGTAACTCATTTAAGGATAAATCTATAGAGGAAATTCGCATAAATCGGGACATGGTGCTTAATGAAGATAATTTTACTATTATCAAATTTAGAGTGCCCAATAGCGGACAGAAGCTAAGTAAAAAAGATGGTTTCAGACTTATTTATTTAGTTCATAAACAAAGAGAAGAGATTACTTTCTTATATATCTATCCCAAACGAGGACCACAAGGTTTGATTACCCTCAAAGACAATGATATAATCTCCTTATTGAAGGATTATGTTGACGAAAAACAAGATTTAGTATCTCATGATATAGCAGATAATTTGGGGTAATCTTTCGCACACAATCTTATTTTTTTGACCATGTATTCTCATTTTTTTAAGAGGGTGATTGACTTCATCCTCGTGTTTTGTGTGTTGGCTTTGATTTGGCCGATACTGTTTCTCGTTGCCCTTTGGTTGTATTTTGCCAATAAGGGTGCCGGAGTATTCTTTACTCAGGAGCGTCCGGGAAAGGATGGAAAAATCTTTCGGGTTATAAAGTTTAAAACCATGACGGATGAACGGGATGCGGAGGGTAATTTGTTGCCAGATGCCGTACGTTTGACAAAAGTTGGAAGTTTTGTACGTTCTACTTCGATTGATGAGCTTCCACAATTACTTAATGTCTTGAAAGGAAATATGGCTTTGATAGGTCCCCGTCCTTTATTGCCTCAATACTTACCGCTTTATAGTAAAGAGCAAGCCCGTCGTCATGAAGTCCGTCCGGGGATTACGGGCTGGGCTCAGGTAAATGGGCGCAACACCATTTCTTGGTCTAAGAAATTTGAATTGGATGTGTGGTATGTAGATCATTGTTCTTTTCTACTTGATTTGAAAATTGTTTTTATGACGATAAGAAAGGTATTTATAAGGGAAGGTATCAGCTCTGATACTTCGGCTACGATGGAAGTTTTTACTGGAAATAACTAATATCAGAAAATGTATTTATATGGTGCCAGTGGTCATGCCAAAGTGATCATTGATATATTACGTGCTAATCATGAACCGATTGAAGCATTATTTGATGATAATGAGAAAGTCCATCATCTTTTTGACTATCCCGTATTACGCCCGTCGAAGGTCTGCGGACCATTGATAATCAGTATCGGGAATAATGGCATTCGCAGGAAGATTGCCAAGGAGTTGAAGGTGGAATATGGCAAGGCTTTTCATTCTTCTGCAATTATATCTGAAGAAGCTGAGATAAGAGAAGGCTCGGTAGTTATGCAGGGAGCAATTGTGCAGTCGGATGCTTGTATTGGCAGCCATTGTATTATCAATACCGGTGCTTCGGTGGATCATGAATGTCTGATTGCTGATTATGTGCATATTTCTCCCCATTGTACGCTTTGTGGCAATGTTCAAGTTGGCGAGGGGACATGGATTGGTGCCGGCAGTGTTGTTATTCCGGGTGTTAAGATAGGGAAGTGGAGTATTATAGGTGCCGGTTCCGTTGTTACAAAGGATATTCCGGATGGTGTGTTGGCTGTAGGGAATAGGTGTAAGATTATCAAGAATATAGTTTTGTAAATCACGTAATTTTATGGATAAGAGAATTTATCTTTGCCTTGCTCATATGAGCGGCAAGGAGATGGGCTTCATACAGGAAGCCTTTGACACAAATTGGGTGGTTCCACTCGGTCCGAACGTGAATGCCTTTGAGCAGGAACTGGAACATTTTGTTGGTCAGAACAAGAAAGTGGTCGCATTGAGTGCCGGTACGGCAGCGGTGCACCTGGCTCTGCTGGCCTGTGGAGTGGGGCAGGGTGATGAAGTGATAGTACAGAGTTTTACATTTTGTGCCTCAAGTCATCCAGTGACGTATCTCGGTGCTACACCCGTATTTGTGGACAGCGAGGAGGATACCTGGAATATGGATCCTGTACTTTTGGAGGCAGCGATTCAAGACCGTATCAATAAGACGGGTCGGAAACCCAAAGCGATTGTTCCGGTGGCTTTATATGGAATGCCTTACAAGATAGATCAAATCATGTCGGTGGCAGATAAATATGATATTCCGGTTATAGAGGATGCCGCCGAAGGCTTTGGCAGCAAGTTTGACGGGCAAGTCCTCGGAACTTTTGGCAGATATGGCGTGCTTTCCTTCAATGGCAACAAGATGATAACGACCAGCGGTGGCGGTGCTTTGATTTGCCCAGATGAGGATGTCAAGAAAGAGATTATGTTCTATGCCACCCAGGCCCGTGAGTCCTATCCCTACTACCAGCACGAGCGTATAGGCTATAACTATCGGATGAGTAACATTTGTGCCGGTATCGGTCGCGGCCAGATGACGGTGGTGGATGAGCACATAGCACACCATAAGCATCTGTGCGGTCTGTATCGTGAGCTGTTGGCTGATGTGGAGGGAATCACGCTTCATGAGAATCCTTCGGAGTGTTATGACAGCAATTATTGGTTGAACACGGTACTGCTTGACGAGAATCTGCATGTGAGGGATGAGGAGGATGCCTACCGTGAGACTGTGAAAGGTGCCGTAGGTGGTGCTGCGGGTGTTACGCATGAGTCGGTTAGCGCCCATACTTCTTGTGAACCCAATCGTAATGTGGAAGCCATGCGTATTTGCTTGGACAGAGCCGGTATCGAGAGCCGTCCCTTATGGAAGCCTATGCATCTTCAACCGGTTTATGCTCAGAGTCCTTCTTATGTAAATGGTGTCAGTGAGAGTTTGTTTAAGTGTGGTCTTTGCTTGCCGAGTGGTCCTTACGTGACGGAGGAGGATGTGAGATACATTGTGGATGAAATGAAGAAGAGTATACGATGAAATCTACATAGTATCAATTTTTTATGAACTAATTTTAGAAAACAGCTTCAGTGGGGCTGTTTTCTTTGTTTATAGGCATATTTGAGATGCTTACCGAGAGTCTTCCTTGACTTCGGGGGATGTTCATAATATGATTCTCTGTGATATAGAGTCATAGTTGTGTGTTGCCACTCTTGCTTGAATAACCGTTCTTTGGTGGTGAATAATAACCAATAAACGTTTATCAATTATGGCAGTAGTAGCTTATTTAAGAGTAAGTACAGAAAAACAGTTTCTAGAGAATCAACGCGAGGAAATTATACGCTTCGCGGAAAAGAAAGGGTTGAGCATCGACAGATGGTACACGGAGACGGTCAGCGGAAAAGTGAGTAGCAAAGAGCGTAAACTGGCGGGCTTGTTGGACCGGATGAAACCGGGAGACTCCTTGATTATAACGGAGATCTCACGGCTTAGTCGGACACTGCTGGAGATAATGACCATTCTTAACTCTTGCATCAAAAGGGGAGTGGTGTTGTACAGTACCAAAGAGGGGTATGTATTTCAGAATGACATCAATAGCAAAGTGCTGGGCTTTGCTTTTGGACTGATGGCCGAGATAGAGCGTAATCTGATTTCCATGCGTACCAAAGAAGCGCTGGAACGACGGAGGAAGGAGGGAAAGCATCTGGGCAGGAAGAAAGGAGACACGCCCAAAATGAAGATACTCTATGCGAACAAGAGGAAACTTGTGAGGGAGCACCAAAGAGGAGAGTCGTGTGCCGAACTTGCCCGGCAGATGGGAGTGTCACGGACTACGATGTTTCGTTTTCTGAGACGATATTGAGCAATTCGGCTAGACGAAAATGTCATAGGCGGGATTCCTTTTGACATGCTTCGGATGAACTTTTTCTGTATGTAATTTGTTGTGTATACATATAATTTGATAAAACTATGGCTACAACAAAATTTAAAGGACAACCGGTAAAGGTTATCGGTGAATTTATAAAGGTGGGCTCTGTTGCCCCCGATTTCGAATTGGTAAAAACAGATTTGTCTTCATTCTCTTTGAAGGAACTGAACGGGAAGAATGTTATCTTGAATATTTTCCCCAGCCTTGACACTGGTGTGTGCGCTACTTCTGTACGTAAGTTCAATAAACTGGCTGCCGGCCTGTCTGATACCGTGGTGCTGGCAATCTCCAAGGATTTGCCTTTCGCACATGCGCGTTTCTGTACAACGGAAGGTATTGAGAATGTGATTCCTTTGTCTGATTTCCGTTTTTCCGATTTTGATGAAAATTACGGGGTACGCATGGCGGACGGACCGCTTGCCGGTCTGTTGGCGCGTTCGGTAGTGGTTATCGGCAAGGATGGAAAGATTGCTTATACGGAATTGGTACCTGAAATTACACAAGAACCAGACTATGATAAAGCTATTGCAGCTGTAAAGTAGAAAGATTGGATTTAGGATAAACAATGAAAAAGCGGTGGACGGAATTTTTTATGCTCTCCACCGCTTTTTTATAAGCATCAATTGAAGTGTATATATCATCAATAGTTCGTTAAACATTTCCTTAACACTTATGCAACGATTGCCGCAGATTTAATTTCCTCTTCCCATAGTTTTCGATTTATTTCTGGATTCGGTTCAATGCCTAACATTGAAATAAATCATTGCATGAGGAAAATATTGTGGCATAGCACTTACGACTGCCTATCTGGGATGTTGCTAAGTTGGCATTAAAGGATAGCCAGTCGAACCTGCGACCAAACTGCTAACGATACCGTTGTATTAAATCTAAATATTGGTCAAGTTCGTTCTGATTCATTTTTTTCAGGATGTAGGAGCCCTTAATATAATGGATTGGGAGGGCTTGACCTAATTCTATCTGTTAATTCAAAACCTAACGAACTATTGTAACAAGGAAATATTAAAATGTATGCTAAAATGGCTGTCATCAAAATAAAAAAAGAATGCTTCTTGTATCTTTTATATTTATATCAAGAATTCTTATCTGTGTTAATCTGCATTGATTGTGTATTTTGATGCCTCTCCATTATTCCTTTGGCTTTGAATACAGGTTCTGCTTTTTGTATTTCCGACTCGAAACCGAACCAATAGCCATTTTGGGTATTGTCATCAATGGGTAGAAAACATAAGCGGAGGCTTTCTTTGTAGTTCCCATAAATGACTTCCCAATATTTTGGCGGTATCTGGCGTTTGGTCTTGATTTTCTCTGCTGGTTTTTTCTTTAATGACATGCCTGCTTCTATCCAAGCAATGGTGACCATGATTTGATGGGCCGGATAATGTATACTGCAGAATTCATAGAGTACAAGGCCTCGTTTTTCCAAGCTCATGGGCTGGTCTATAAGATTTTTATCGATTAAAAATTTCAGGAAACGGTGTAGGAAGTCGTTCTCATCTAGAATCAGCTTACGGGTGATGGCTTGCCAAGCAGTTGTGTTATAGAATCCGTCCAGAAGACGTGACAGTTGCCGGGCTGTCTGAAGCTCGTTGACACTGATTTCATTTGTTTGAAGAACTTCATAAGGGGGAAGAGGGGAATATCGGATGCCTAGTTCTTCAGCTCTTCTTCTCATTTCTGTGCCGGGAAGTAACTTCAGGGATTCAAGCTGTATTTCGCCGGCATTGTATCCGGCAAGTGTACGCACATCCTCAAATATTTCGGATAGGCGGTATAGAGGCAATCCGGCAATGAGGTCGGCATGCGTCTCCATATTGGGTAGAGAACATAGGAAACGAAGACCTTGCAGTGAATCTTCCAGGCTTCCCATCCGACGGCTTTTCTGGAGGACCGGTTCGCGCAAGCTTTGAATACCGGCTTCGAGATGGAGCAATCCTTCAGGCAGCTTTTCCAATTCACTTTTCAGTTCTTCGGACAATAGCGCAGGATGCATTTCCAAATGAAAGCATATATCCGGGTAGAATTCCAGGAAAAGCTGGAGCAATTCTTTAGCACGGTGCGGATTATAATTAAAAGTACGGTCGAGGACACGCACGTTTTTTATTCCATGGCTGCGGATAATCAGAAGACGTTCACGGATACTTTCAATGGACAGTGTGCGCACCGGTTTTTCTCCGCCGCTGACGCAGAATGCGCATGTATTGAAACAGCCCCGGGTAGTCTCCAGTTGTATGAATGGTTTGCTCCAGTTGAAGAAACAGCTTTTTTCCGGTGGCACGAGCCGGGCAAAGTCAAGGACACGGGCTATGCCGTTGTCTATATATTGCTTTTGAGGATTCATATAGCAAAGCCCCGGAATATCGTCCCATTTTTCCGGTTGGTTCCAGCAAGCCAGCCATTGGGGGAATACTTCTTCTCCTTCTCCTCTGAACACGCAGTTGACGAAAGGATTTTTACGCAGAAAATCTTCATTGTCTCCCAAGAATTCAGGTCCACCCAAAACGAAACAGCTATTGGGGAGCAATGCTTTTAATCTTGCTGTGATGTGCAGCAGCTGTTCATGGTTGAACAACCATGCTGTTGCTGAAATGATGTCGGGGTGGTGTCGATATATTTCGTCAACAATCATTCCTATGTTTTCATTGATGGTGGCAGATACAATCTCCCATTTAATAGAATTGTTCTTGGCTACTTGCGCATGCAGTGCTGGGAGTGCCAATGAAGAGTGTGCATATGAACTGTTGAGGTCTATCCAAAGAATTTTCATGTCTGATTGAATTTCGTTGAGCAAATTTACATATAAATTGCTAGATTTCTATACTGAGCAGAATAAAAAGGTTAAGCCTGCCACAAATTATCTGTCATTGATACCGTGCTTTATGTACAATTATTAGTAAATAGAGGGTGTAAACAATAAGACCCCATATAGAGAGTTGGCTGAATGTTTGCTGCCCAAAGAAATGGTTGAATACTTTGGTCTTGTCTACTTTGACAAAACCAAAGAGACGTTAGATGTTACGCTGGAAGAGCATGATGACGGAGTTGACGGCTACAAGCCCGGACAGCTTTGTCCGAACGGTTTCCACGAGAAAAGCTTCGTGCGTGATTATCCGGTCAGAGGATGCAAAATCCACACTTGACCTTTCTGATTCAATGCGTAAGATTGTCCGTACGGCTTTCTCTAAAGCCAGTCGCGTCATTGATTGATTATCCGATGCCATGGCTGAGTCATTCAATGTTAAAATCAAACTATTCTACGCTAATTTAAGAGGTGTAGCCGACAAGAAGTTCTTTCTGTTCCGTATCGCAAATCTATATGATTATCCCCACTGATTTGCTACTGACTCTGTACTTTCGTATAAAAAATGAATGAGTTCATTTTATTTTGCATTTCGTTTGCACTATCTTTGCAGCCTGAAACAGTAAAATAGAATGCACATTGGATTGGCTATATAGTTTATTTGTTGAGCACTCCGCCTTGCAGGCGGTTGTGGTACTCTCGCTGATTTCCGCTATCGGATTGGGATTGGGGAAGATACATGTTTGTGGCATTTCATTGGGAGTGACGTTTGTATTCTTTGCCGGCATCATTGCCGGGCATTTCGGGTTGTCCATAGACCCGCAGATGCTGAATTATGCGGAAAGCTTCGGGCTGGTGATATTTGTATATGCCTTGGGTTTGCAGGTGGGACCGGGCTTTTTTAGCTCTTTCCGTAAAGGAGGGCTACAATTGAATATGCTTGCTGCAGGGGTAGTATTCATCGGCACACTGCTGACTGTATTGGGCAGCTATGGATTTGGAGTATCCTTGCCGGACATGGTGGGCATACTTTGTGGTGCCACGACAAACACACCGGCACTCGGTGCGGCACAGCAGACATTGAAACAGATGGGATTGGAGACCAGTACGCCTGCTTTGGGGTGTGCGGTAGCATATCCGTTGGGGGTGGTAGGAGTCATTCTAGCCCTACTGTTCATCCGTAAGACGCTGGCACATAAGGAAGATTTGGAATTGAAAGAGAAGGATGACGTGAACAAGCCTTACATTGTTGCGTTCCAGGTGCACAATCCTGCCATCTTTAACAAGAGTATCAAGGAAATAGGCGGGCTGAACAGTTATCCGAAGTTCGTGATTTCCCGCTTGTGGCGGGATGGGAATGTGAGTATACCTATTTCGGAAAAGATTATAAAGGAAGGTGACCGTCTGCTGGTGATTACCTCGGAGAAAAATACGCCAGCCCTGACCGTGCTTTTCGGCGAGCAGGAGAATACCGATTGGAACAAGGAAGATATAGACTGGAATGCTATAGATAGCCAGTTGATTTCGCAACGTATCGTGGTGACGCGTCCGGAACTGAACGGCAAGAAGCTGGGCTCTCTTCATCTGCGTAATCATTACGGTATCAATATTAGCCGGGTTTATCGTAGCGGCGTGCAGTTGCTGGCTACGGCGGAGTTGACCTTGCA
Organism: Bacteroides muris (ex Afrizal et al. 2022); assembly: GCF_004793475.1. Lineage (GTDB taxonomy): Bacteria > Bacteroidota > Bacteroidia > Bacteroidales > Bacteroidaceae > Bacteroides > Bacteroides muris. The sequence goes on from NZ_SRYZ01000006.1 coordinate 42,904, forward strand.
ATTGGGTGATCGCCTGACCGTAGTGGGCGAAGCTGCTGCCATACAAAATGTGGAGAAGGTGCTGGGAAATGCTGTGAGAAGCTTGAAGGAACCGAACTTGGTGGCGGTATTTATCGGCATTGTCATAGGTTTGGCTTTGGGGGCAATTCCTATTTCCATTCCCGGTATCAGTGCTCCCGTGCGGCTTGGACTGGCAGGAGGTCCTATCATCGTAGGTATTCTTATCGGGACATTCGGTCCGAGGATGCACATGGTGACCTATACTACGCGCAGTGCGAACCTGATGCTCCGTGCATTGGGATTGTCTCTTTATCTGGCTTGCCTGGGACTGGATGCGGGTGCCCATTTCTTCGATACGGTATTCCGGCCGGAAGGACTGTTATGGATTGGCACAGGCTTTGCATTGACTGTGGTTCCGGTATTGATTATGGGTATCGTCACTTTCAAGTGGCTGAAGATAGATTTCGGAACAATGGCAGGTATGTTGTGCGGAAGCATGGCAAACCCCATGGCGCTAAACTACGCCAACGACACCATTCCGGGAGACAATCCGTCAGTGGCATACGCTACGGTTTATCCGATGTGCATGTTTCTACGGGTAATCATAGCCCAAGTGCTTCTCATGTTTTTCATTAATGGATAACGGATACTGGGGAATGAAGGACATTATCAATTATCAACTATCAATTAAATAACTATGGGAAATATAACTCCGGAAAGTATTGTTAATGACTTGCGTTATTTGCAATTATTATCACGTAGTTTTCCTACCATTGCTGATGCCAGTACGGAAATCATCAATCTGGAGGCTATTCTGAATCTGCCGAAAGGTACAGAGCATTTTCTGACGGATATTCATGGCGAGTATGAGGCTTTTCAACATGTGCTGAAGAATGCATCGGGGGCAGTGAAACGTAAGGTGAACGAAATATTCGGGCATACACTGCGCGAAAGTGAGAAGAAGGAAATCTGTACGTTAATTTATTATCCGGAAGAGAAGTTGCAACTTATCAAGGAGCAGGAAAAAGACTTGGATGACTGGTATTTGATAACTCTGAACCAGTTGGTAAAAGTATGCCAGAACGTTTCGTCCAAATATACCCGTTCGAAAGTACGCAAGGCACTTCCGGCAGAGTTCTCATATATCATTCAAGAGTTGTTGCACGAATCGAGCATTGAACCCAACAAACATGCCTATATCAATGTCATAATCAGTACCATTATCTCTACGAAGCGTGCGGATGACTTTATTGTGGCGATGTGCAACCTTATCCAGCGTCTGACCATCGACTCGCTGCATATAGTGGGCGATATATACGACCGCGGACCGGGTGCGCATATTATCATGGATACTCTCTGCGATTATCATAATTTCGATATTCAATGGGGTAACCACGATATTCTGTGGATGGGTGCCGCATCGGGTAATGATGCCTGTATTGCCAACGTAATCCGTATGTCGATGCGTTATGCCAATTTGGCTACGCTGGAGGATGGTTATGGCATCAATCTGTTGCCGCTTGCGACGTTTGCCATGGATACCTATGCGGATGACCCTTGTACCATTTTCGCACCGAAAATGAACTTTGCCGATGCGGAATACAATGAGAAGACCTTACGGCTGATTACACAGATGCACAAGGCGATTACGGTTATCCAGTTGAAATTGGAAGCGGAAATCATCAGCCGTCGTCCTGAATTCGGTATGGAGAACCGGAAACTGCTGCATCTGGTGGACTTCGAGCGTGGCGTGTTTGTATACGAAGGCAAGGAGTATCCGTTGCGCGATGTGAATTTTCCTACCATAGACCCGGCGGATCCGTATCGGCTGTCGGACGAAGAGCGCGAATTGGTGCACCGGATTCATTCTTCTTTCATGAACAGTGAGAAAATGAAGAAGCACATGCGTTGCTTGTTTACGTATGGCGGCATGTATCTGGTGTGTAACAGTAATCTACTTTATCACGCTTCCGTGCCTCTGAATGCAGATGGAAGTTTCAAGCATGTTCACATCGGCAAAAAGGAATATTGGGGACACAAGTTGCTGCAAAAGACCGACCAGCTGATACGTACCGCTTATTTTGACGAGGATGGTTCGGAAGAGAAACAGTTTGCACTGGATTATGTATGGTACATGTGGTGCGGACCGGATGCCCCTTCCTTCGATAAAGATAAGATGGCTACTTTTGAACGCTATTTTGTGGCCGACACAACATTGCATAAAGAGACGAAAGGACATTACTATACCCTACGCAATGAGGCAGCGGTGTGTGACCGCATTCTTGAAGAGTTCGGTGTGAGGCCGGGACCACACTCGCATATCATCAACGGGCATGTGCCGGTAAAGACCATTAAGGGCGAAAAACCTATCAAAGCGGATGGTAAGCTGCTGGTGATTGACGGTGGTTTCTCAAAAGCCTATCAGCCGGAAACGGGAATTGCGGGATATACGCTGGTATATCATTCCCACGGCTTACAGCTGGTACAGCATGAACCGTTTCAAAGTCGTCAGAAAGCTATTGAAGAAGGGCAGGACATAAAGTCTACAACACTGGTTGTCGAATTCAATTCGCAGCGTATGATGGTAAAGGATACGGACAAGGGGAGTGAACTTGTTACGCAGATTCAGGATTTGATGAAGTTGCTGGTGGCATATAGGACGGGGCTGATTAAGGAGAAACAATAATTGGGGGATTAAGGATGAGGGCTTGCTGTTCATCGTTTACCCCTAATCCTTATCCCTTTATCCCTATCTCTTATAATTTCAGTATCGTTGCTCCGCCCTCCACAATGATGCCTTTGTCATAGGTTTTCCCTTGGGTGTAGTAGCGGCTGCCGCCATAACCGCCAGTGAGGAATAAGCCAAAGCGGTCGGTCAGGTGGTATTCTAGATTGACACGTGCTTGGAGGGCATAGAGACGTGCCGGAATGCCGTAGTTTTTGTTTTTGAAGGTTTCTATATGTTGGTATCCCAAATCTCCGCTGATGAACAGCTGTTTGTAGAGCGGTAATTCAAGACCGGCACGGTAGAAGAGGGCAGCGGAAAACTTGTCGCCAAAATCCAGATAATGGGTACCGCCACCGAGGATGGTATAGAAGAGCCGGTTCTTGAAACGGGTACCCACATTCAGCTTGGTGGCATTACCACCAAACAACATCAGTTGAACTTTCGTTTGGGGATTGGCATTGACTAATCCCAATTGGAAACCGTCTAATTTTTCTTTGTAGTAGTTGAATAGCCCTATTTGAAGCCCTTGGGCACGTATAGCCATATTGGCAGCACCTATTTGCAATCCTTGGGCTGTACCTCCCACCACATTGCCCAGGCCGGAAACCTGAACACCGGTCATATCTCCGGCAGTGATGTTGGCAAAGGCGGACATTTGCATGCCATTCAAGTCTTCACCGACTACACTTAGCAGGCCGGCTCCTGAAAAACCTTTGAAATTTCCGCCGGAAATACTGGCGAGTCCGGCAAAGTGTATACCGGAAGCACCTTCTCCGCTGATATTCAACAAGCCGCCTATGGAGGCACCGCGATTATAGTCCCCACTGATGTTTGCCAGACCGGAAATGATGACGCCTTGCGCATGATTTCCGGTGATACCTACCAGTCCCGAGACGGATACTCCGATAAGGTTGTTGCCATTGATGTTGGTAATTCCCGCTATCTGCATGCCTCGCATGCTTCCCCCCACCATATTTGACAGACCTGCCATCTGCATACCGTTTACATTTCTGCCGGTTACACTGCCAAGAATATTCATGCCGAGGCCATTCAGACGGTTCATGGAGGAAAACACACCAAGATTGAAGCAGGTGCTTCCTACGGTATCAGTCCGCTGTGTAGAGATGTTTTTCCATAGGGAGATATTGATACCTACCGGACTATGGTCTGTTCGTGAAGAGTGTTGTTTTCGGAAAGTATTTTCAGAGGATTTTTGAATTGTGTCCGGCTGTACGCTGCCCGGATTATGTTCTTGGGCAAGAGTTGTCCCTGCAAAAAGCAGGGACATAAGGAGGAGTGAAAGGTTTCGTTTCATACTTTTTTATATTTCGTCCGGCCAGGGAACTGGTTGGCGGGTGGCACGCAACAGAGGGCGCTGCGCATTCACAGACCGGAGGTAATTACTTAGTTTTCGTGATAACTCTTTGACAACTTCAGGCTTTTCTTGGGCCATATCATGCTTTTCACTGATGTCAGCGGGGATGTTGAAAAGTTCTCGTCTACCGTCACCGAAATAGTACACCAGTTTCCACTCGCCCGAACGGATGGAGCAAGTGGCTCCAATGCCCGGACCGGAAGGCCCCCAACTATTGGGATAATGCCAGTAGATATCACGCTTTTTCATTTCACCTTTTCCGGTGAGCAGCGGCATAAAACTGATACCGTCGCGTTGTTGTACAGTTGTATAGTTGTCGACGCCTGCCATCTCAAGGATGGTGGGGAAAAAGTCCTCTATCATCAGATAATGGTCGCATTGGGTTTGGGGAGCCACGATGCCCGGCCAGCGGACAATCATCGGTTCACGTATGCCTCCTTCGTAGGCAGAGCCTTTGCCGCTGTTGAGCGGATAGTTCTGGACATGTAGTTGTCCGGTACGGGTGTGGGCCGCCAAGCCGCCATTGTCGGACATGAAGATGAGGATAGTGTTTTCCGTCAGGTTGTTTTTGTCCAGATAGTCCATGATGTCTCCCAGGCTTTTGTCCATGCCCTCAATGAGAGTGGCGTAGGCAGCTTCTACTGGAGAAAGGCCTTTGTCCAGATATTTCTGGTAAAAACGCATGTCAGGTTGTATAGGGGTATGGATGGCATAGTGTGCCATGTATAGAAAGAACGGCTTGTCAGTCTGCTGTGCATTATCCAGTGCCTTCATGGCCTCTATGGTAAGGGCTTCACTTAGGAAAGTGTCGGTGCCATAATATTTCTCCAGACCGGGTACGGCAGCTAGGGGGCTTCTACCGTCTGTTCTATTGCCGAAATTCTCCTGGCCATAGTAACTGGCAGGTGAACCGGCGGCATGTCCGGCTATGTTCACCTCAAACCCCATTTTCAACGGGTCAGCTCCGGGAGTGCCTTCAGCACCGAAGTGGGCTTTTCCGCAATGAATGGTATGATAGCCGTGGGCTTTGAGCACTTCGGCCAGGGAGGTGACTTGTGTAGTCCGTTCCACGCCCGGCTCTTGACAAATGCCGTTAACGTTCCATTCCGGATAAATCATGACCGAGTCCGGTTGTTCATGGGTAGTGTTCTTACGGAGAGTCCAACTGGTAACTCGGTGCCTAGCGGCATTCATTCCCGTAAAAAGGCTGACACGCGTAGGTGAACTGATGCTGCATGCATAGGCCTGCGTAAACATTTTGCCTTGTGTGGCCATTCGTTCCATATTAGGAGTATGGTACGTATCGTTGTACTTGGTACGCTGCGTCCAAAAGGAGAGGGAGGTGTCTTGCCATCCCATGTCGTCCACTAGGAACAGAATGATGTTCGGTTGCTCTTCTGGAGCAGGTACAACATCCCCAGACGGCATGCCATACGCTTCTCCCGCCATTCCGCATATTGGAAGCATGGCGGATAATAATAATTCGTTTCCCATTTGGATAATAATTTAGAAAGGGTTGGATAGCTTGTTGTTCAATGCCTTTTTACGTTATTCTTTGGCCTCCTGATATAAGAAGCGCTTGATAGATTTTTTCGGCGTTTTTTCAAATTCTTCAGGATAGATTTTCATCTTGAATATTTGGCTGTATGTGGGCAGTTCTGCATTCAGCGCCACACGATTTTCTTCCATGACGCGTTCGATGTCGTCATTGCTCAGACCATGGGCAAAGGCATCATCGAAGTCGGGGTACACCAGACCTACAAGTTTCTCATTTTGCTGCACGATGATGCTTTCGGCCACATACGGCATATTGTTCAGCTTGTCTTCTATTTCTTCCGGGTAGATATTCTGACCGCTTGGGCCGAGGAGCATGTTCTTGCTGCGTCCCTTGATGGTTATGTTGCCTTCAGCATCCATTAGGGCAAGGTCTCCGGTGTGCAGCCAGCCGTCTTTGTCAAGTACCTGCATGGTGGCTTCTTCGTTCTTGTAGTAACCCAACATTACATTGTGGCCACGGCAGACGATTTCTCCCGGAATATTTTCGGGGTCGGGTGAGAGAATTTTCACTTCCATGCGCGGTGCGGCCTTTCCGCAGGAACCGGATTTGAAGCGAGTCCAATCCTCGTAACAGATGATGGGACCACATTCCGTCATTCCATAGCCTACCGTATAGGGGAAATCTATCATCTTTAGGAACTGCTCCACTTCCTGATTGAAGGCAGCTCCTCCTACAATTATTTCTGCAAAGTTACCGCCAAAGGCCTGTATCATTTGTTCACGTACGGTCGCTTTTATCTTGTCGTTAATGATGGGTACTTTCAGTAACAGTTTCATGGCAGGAGTTTCCAGCTTGGGCAGTACACTCTTCTTTATAATCTTTTCGATAATGAGCGGGACAGCCACAATCAGGTTAGGCCTCACTTCGGTGAAAGCTTGGAAAATAATTTTTGGGCTGGGCATGCGGGTGAGGAAGAAGATGTGGCAACCTACGGCGAATTCATACAGAAACTCGAATGCAAGTCCGTACATGTGCGCCATTGGCAACATGGAGACAATCTTGTCACCGGATTTTAGCGGCAATACTTCGAAAGCGAAAGTGGTATTTGACCACAAGCTGCGGTAGGGTAGCATCACTCCTTTGGAATAACTAGTGGTGCCGGATGTATAGTTGATGACTGCCAGTTCGTCGGGCTGGTCCTTGTGGTAACCGACATGTTCCTTGCGGAAGTTCTTGGGGTATTTCCTGCCGAACATCTCGTTGAGATGTTCTCGGGCATAGTCCAACTTTTCGCTACGGGAGACAAGGATGTAGAAGTCTGTCATCATCATGATACCCTCCAGTAGCGGCATGGCACTTTCATTGAGGTTCTCCCAAACCTGATCGCCTACAAAAAGCAGTTTGGCTTCGGAATGGTTCACGATGTTGTGTATATTGTCTGCCTTGAATTCGTGAAGGATGGGGACGATTACCGCGCCGTAGGTCAATGTTGCGAGGAACGTTACCCCCCAGTGGGAACTGTTGCGGCCACAAACGGCAATCTTATCGCCTTTCTTGATGCCGCTTGCCTCAAAAATAATATGCAACTTTTCTATTTTCCGGGCTACGTCCTTATATTGCAGGGTTGCTCCCTTGTAATCGGTCAGAGCATCTAAATCCCAATTATTCTTTATACTATTCTCTATATAAGTGATAAAACTTTGTTCCATGATATTAATTGCACATTTAGTTGAAGATTGTGCAAATATAAGAGTTTATATATAGAAAGCAAATTTTTATAAGGAAAATAGCTCTTTATGCACACGGCTTTTTCATTTGCAGAAGTTAGAGAGAGTTGTTACTTCGCTCTGTTAGTAGTTAAAGGACTGGACTGGGACAAACACACCGGATTTTTTGTTTGTATCTGCTATGGAATGAGATAAACGGCCTTCCTACCGAGTTATTTAGGTTCAGAAGGCCGTGATATGGCAAGTCCGTTGAATTGTCTGAATTTTTGTAAAAGAATCTCCATGCGTTTAAAAAGGGGATTTATGAGTTTTCTTAGAAAAAAGGCGAAGGGATAATCATCCCTTCAAATACCAGTTGTACATACGTTGTACGCCTTCTTCAATGTCAATCTTATGATGCCAGCCCAATGCATGTAGTTTGCCGGGATCAGTCAGTTTGCGCATGGTTCCATCTGGTTTGGAGGTATCGAAAGCCAAACGGCCTTGATAGCCTACGGTGTTTACAATCAGCTCTGCCAATTGGCGGATGGTGATTTCTTTTCCCGTACCAATATTGATGTGGCAGTTGCGGATTTCCTTGTCGTCCGGATTGAAGGTATCCTTGAAGTTGACGTGCTCCATGACGAAGACGCTGGCATCTGCCATCTCCTCGCTCCAGAGGAATTCGCGCAAGGGGGTGCCAGTACCCCATAATTTCACTTCTTCTTCGCTGATGCCGTATTTCTGGAGAATATTCAGAATGTCCTCTTTGCTGCTGTCGCCGTTGATGCCTTCCACCGGACGCAAGTTCATGTCGTGGCGTACGGCATCCCAGTCACCTTGTTTCAGGTGGTGGGCAAGGTGTATCTTGCGTATCATGGCGGGGAGTACGTGGCTGCGTTCCAAGTCGAAATTGTCGTTGGGGCCATAAAGGTTGGTGGGCATCACGGCAATGTAGTTCGTACTGTACTGAAGATTGAAGCTTTCGCACATTTTCAGTCCGGCTATTTTGGCAATGGCATAGGGCTCGTTGGTGTATTCCAGCGGAGAGGTGAGGAGTGCGTCTTCCTTCATCGGCTGTTCGGTGTCACGGGGATAGATGCAGGTACTACCCAGAAAGAGGAGCTTTTTCACTCCGTGACGGAAACTTTCGCCGATGACATTCTGCTGTATCTGCAGGTTCTTGTAGATAAAATCGGCACGATAGATATTATTGGCCATGATGCCGCCCACAAAGGCGGCGGCAAGGAATACATATTCAGGCTGCTCCTCGTCGAAGAAGCGGCGTACGGCAACTCCGTCGAGCAAATCGAGCTCTTTGTGGGTCTTGCCGACGAGGTTGGTATATCCTTTCTCCTGAAGATTCTTCCAGATGGCAGAACCTACCAACCCCCGGTGGCCTGCTACATATATTTTGGCATTTTTGTCTAACATTGTTATCTGAAAATTTGTTTGGCCATTCAAAGCTCTTTGCTTCTTAAATACAACTTTTTCACGAATTTCATGTCGTGCTCTACCATGATGCGTACCAACTCTTCAAAACTGGTCCGCTTCGGGTTCCATCCTAGCAATGTTCTTGCTTTGGTGGGGTCTCCCAGTAACTGTTCCACTTCGGCAGGCCGGAAATATTTTGGGTCGACTTCCACGAGGACTTTGCCGGTCTGTGTGTCGATACCTTTCTCGTTCACTCCCTGCTCTTCCCAGCGTAGAGTGATGCCTGCCTCCCGGAATGCAAGCGTCGCAAATTCGCGTACGGTGTGCATCTCTCCGGTGGCAATGACGAAGTCTTCGGGAGTGTCGTGCTGTAGGATGAGCCACATGCACTCTATGTAGTCTTTGGCATACCCCCAGTCGCGCCGGGCATCCAGATTGCCTAAATACAGCTTGTCTTGAAGACCTTGAGCGATGCGGGCGGCCGCCAGTGTGATTTTTCTTGTCACAAAGGTTTCACCGCGACGTTCGCTCTCGTGGTTGAAGAGTATGCCGTTTACGGCAAACATGCCATAGCTTTCGCGATAGTTTTTTGTAATCCAAAAGCCATACTGTTTGGCTACGCCATAGGGGCTGCGGGGATAGAACGGGGTCGTTTCGCTTTGCGGCACTTCCTGCACTTTCCCAAAGAGCTCGGAAGTGGAGGCCTGGTAGATGCGTGTCTTCTTCTCCATACCGAGGATGCGTACGGCTTCGAGCATGCGCAAGGTACCTACAGCATCGGTTTCGGCGGTATATTCGGGCACGTCGAAGGATACTTTGACATGGCTTTGGGCGGCAAGATTATATATTTCGTCCGGTTGCACACTCTGGATGATGCGAATCAGAGAACTGGAGTCCGTCATGTCTCCATAGTGCAGATTGATGGTACGTTTCTGTTTCATGTCGCGTACCCATTCATCGAAGTAGAGGTGCTCAATGCGGCCGGTGTTGAAGGAGGAAGAGCGACGCAGGATACCGTGCACTTCATATCCTTTCTGTAGGAGGAATTCGGCAAGGAACGAACCGTCTTGCCCGGTAATGCCGGAGATAAGAGCTTTCTTCATAATGTATGCTTTTTGTTATTATGTCTTTTTCAGACTGCAATATTCGCTATTTTTCACGAGATGGCAAAATATAAACTATTTCTTTCCCATCACTTTGTCGATAATCAATGCAATTGCTCCGTCGCCTGTAACATTGCAGGCTGTGCCGAAGCTGTCCATCGCTATGTATAGCGCAATCATCAGTGCTTGTGCCGACTCGTCAAAGCCCAGCATGGATTGCAGAATGCCCAGTGATGCCATGATGGCACCTCCCGGTACTCCCGGAGCGGCCACCATAGTGATGCCCAGCATGAAGATGAAGCCTGCAAATAGAGAGAAATCATGGGGCATGCCTTGCATTATCATCAGTGCCAGGGCACATGCCACAATCTTCAATGTACTACCCGACAAATGGATTGTGGCGCAAAGTGGGATGACGAATCCGGCGATGTCGGCAGAGGCACCGTTTTTCCGGGTCTGCTCCAGCGTTACGGGGATAGTGGCGGCACTGGATTGAGTGCCCAGCGCCATGAAGTAGGCAGGCATCATCCGTCCCAATAGCTTGAGAGGGTTTTTGTGGACAAACAGTGCCGCAATGCTATATTGGAATATCAGGAGGAAGATGTGAAGCAGGAAGATTACACCGATTATCTTAATAAATACCATCAGGATACCGAATACTTGCCCGTTGTGTGTCATGTTGAGGAAAATACCGAAAATATAGATGGGAAGCAGTGGTAATATCACTGCACTGATTGTGCGGATGATAATTTCTCGAAAATCGCGCGCCGCATTTTTCAGCACCTCACTTTTCAGTTGTGCCAAGCCCAGTCCCAGCGTGAAGGCAAGTACGAGTGCGGTCATTACATTCATCAACGGTGGGATGCCCACTGAAAAATAGGGAAGGATACCTTGCGACTCGCTGATTTTTTCCAACGGCACTCCGGGGGCTATCAGGGAAGGGAATACTGTCATGCCGGTGAAGTAGGAGAGAAAACCGGAGAACAAGGTGGCTCCGTAAGCGATGAGCGCCGTAATCACCAGCATCCGCCCGGCCCCTTTGCCGATGTCGGCAATGGCAATCGTGACCAGTCCCACAATGATGAGGGGAATGCAGAAGTTCAGGAATTCACTGAAAATAGCATTGAATGTTACGAACAACCGCACCAGCGAAGCGGGTAGGAAATTTCCAAAAAGTATACCTGAAATAATGGCAATGATGATGCGTGGCAATAGTCCGATGTGGAAGTTCTTCATAGGCATTGGTTTTCTGTCTGGTTGAAAAATAGGCTTTCGCTGGCAAAAGTACTATTTTATTTTCGTAATTCATACGAACAAATGCTATTAGCATTTTGTTTCCATGGAAAAATAGAATTTGCATCAATATGGAAAATCTAAATAAAACAGACATTGGACTTGTCGGTCTAGCCGTGATGGGAGAGAATTTGGCTCTCAATATGGCAGATAGGGGATGGAATGTTTCGGTATATAATCGTACGGTTCCGGGAGTGGAAGAAGGAGTAGTGGTACGCTTTGTGAACGGCCGCGCCAAAGGGAAAAGCATTGAAGGCTATACAGACATAGCCGAATTCGTAACTTCCATTGCCACACCTCGCAAAATAATGATGATGGTTCGTGCCGGCAGTGCAGTGGATGAGCTGATGGAACAGCTGTTTCCCCATTTGTCCGAAGGGGATATCCTGATTGACGGTGGTAATTCCAATTATGAGGACACTAATCGGCGTGTGGCATTGGCCGAAAAGAAAGGCTTCCGTTTTGTGGGAACCGGAGTTTCCGGTGGAGAGGAAGGAGCGCTGAACGGTGCTTCTATCATGCCTGGAGGCTCTGAAAGTGCCTGGCCTGAGGTGAAACCTATCCTGCAGAGTATTGCGGCAAAAGCATCTGACGGTACTCCGTGTTGCCAGTGGATTGGTCCTGCCGGTTCGGGTCATTTTGTCAAGATGATACATAACGGTATCGAATATGGAGATATGCAGCTCATTGCCGAAGCTTATTGGGTGATGAAGAATCTGCTGGGGTTGGACAATGGACAGATGGCGGAAATCTTTGCTGATTGGAATGAGGGTAAGTTGCGTAGCTATCTCATTGAAATTACTGCCAATATACTGCGTCATAAGGACAGATCGGGAGGTTACTTGATAGACAAGATATTGGATACCGCCGGACAGAAAGGTACGGGTAAGTGGTCTGTCATTAATGCAATGGAGCTGGGCATGCCGTTGGGGCTGATTGCTACGGCTGTGTTCGAACGTAGTTTATCGGTACAGAAAGGTCTGCGCGAAACGGCTTCCAAGCAATTTGTATGCCGACGCTCGCAGGCGGTGTACAACAAGTCGGAGATGGTGAAGGATATCTATTCCGCACTCTATGCTTCCAAATTAGTGTCATACGCCCAAGGATTCGCCGTGTTGCAGCGTGCATCCGACGCTTTTGCCTGGAACCTCGATTTGGCATCCATCGCACGCATGTGGCGGGGCGGCTGCATCATCCGTAGTATTTTCCTGAACGACATAGCCACGGCTTTCGAGGCAAAAGACAAGCCCAAACATCTGCTGTTGGCTCCTTATTTCAAAAATGAAATGCAGCTGTTGCTTTCCGGCTGGAAACATCTGGTGGCACAATCCATGAAAGAGGAACTTCCGGTGCCTGCATTTTCGTCTGCCTTGAATTATTTCTATTCCCTGGTGTCTGTCAAGTTGCCTGCCAATATGATTCAGGCGCAACGTGACTATTTTGGTGCACATGCCTTTGAAAGGACAGACGAGTTGCGTGGACAGTTTTTCCATGAAAATTGGACGGGACACGGAGGAGACACGAAATCGGGTACGTACAATGTGTGAGAAAGGGAAGCGGATGATGAAGAAACTAGTGATTGTTATATTCGGCGCTTCGGGCGACTTGACGAAGCGCAAACTGATGCCGGCACTCTATACTTTATATAATGGCGGGCGGTTGCCGGAAGGATTCACCATTTTGGGGATAGGGCGTACCGAGTATACGGATGCCCGCTACCAAGAATATATAATGAGTGAATTGGGTAAGTTCGTAGCTTCCAAAGAGCAGGTGGAAGATAGAATGAAGGATTTTTGCAGTCATCTGCATTACTTGGCATTAGATCCTGCCCAGGTCGAAGGCTATCATCTGCTGGATGGACGCTTACAGGAGTTTACCGGTGAGAAGAAGCCGGATAACCTGCTGTTTTATCTGGCTACTCCACCTTCCTTGTACGGTGTCATTCCCTTGCATTTGAAGGCTGCCGGTCTAAACCGTCCTGATACACGTATCATTGTTGAAAAGCCGTTCGGTTACGATTTGGAGTCGGCCGGAAAGCTGAATCGTATTTATGCTTCGGTTTTCAAGGAACATCAGATTTATCGTATCGACCATTTTCTGGGTAAGGAAACGGCGCAGAACATTCTCGCCTTCCGTTTTGCCAACGGAATCTTCGAACCGTTATGGAACCGTAATTATATAGACTATGTGGAGATTACAGCCGTAGAGAATCTGGGTATCGAAGGACGGGGCGGATTTTATGAAGGTGCCGGAGCCTTGCGTGATATGGTGCAAAACCATCTCATACAGCTTGTGGCACTTACTGCATTGGAGCCGCCTGCCATTTTCAATGCAGATAATTTCCGCAACGAGGTGGTGAAGGTCTATGAGTCATTGGCTCCCTTGACAGAGGAGGATTTGGAGGAACACATTGTCCGTGGACAATATACGGCTTCGGGCTCGAAAGCCGGGTATAGAGAAGAGAAGAACGTGACACCCGATTCGCGTACCGAAACGTATATTGCCATGAAAATCGGTATCGACAATTGGCGGTGGAAGGGGGTTCCTTTCTATATCCGTACCGGCAAACAGATGCCGACAAAGGTGACTGAAATTGTTGTACATTTTCGTGAAACGCCTCATCAGATGTTCCATTGCGAGGGTGGACACTGTCCTCGTGCGAATAAGCTGATTCTGCGCCTGCAACCCAATGAAGGCATTGTATTGAAATTCGGCATGAAGACTCCCGGACCCGGATTTGACGTGAAGCAGGTGATGATGGACTTCAGTTATGACCAGTTGGGCGGGCTGCCTACTGGTGATGCCTATGCCCGTCTGATAGAGGACTGCATACAAGGTGACCCTACACTCTTTACCCGCAGCGACGCGGTAGAGGCTTCATGGCGCTTTTTCGATTCCGTGTTGCGTTATTGGAAAGAGCATACGGATGCTCCTTTATATGGGTATCCCGCAGGTACTTGGGGACCTTTGGAGAGTGAAGAGATGATGCGCGAACATGGTGCTGAGTGGACTAATCCGTGTAAGAATTTGACTAATACTGATGAGTATTGCGAGTTATGAAAAGTTATGTTTACCATTCGGCTACAGCTACGGCACATGCGTTGATTGAACATTTGATTGCGATGATGGAGCGTGAGCCGGAAAAGACCTTTTATTTTGCATTCAGCGGGGGAACTACTCCTTCGCTGATGTTCAGCATTTGGGCTAACGAGTACAAGGAGGCGACTCCTTGGATGCGGATGCGGATTTACTGGGTGGATGAACGGTGTGTACAGGCAGAGGATTATGAGAGCAATTATGGTACCATGCGCCGTTTGCTGTTGGAGGAAGTGGGCATGCCCGATGAATACGTTCACCCTATTTATGGAGTGAACTGCCCGGAGATTGAGGCAAAGAACTATTCGACACTGGTTTGCCGTACGGTTCCGCTTTTGGGCGGATTCCCTGCCTTCGATGTCGTTTTGCTCGGTGCAGGAGATGACGGGCATACTTCCTCTATCTTTCCGGGCCAGGAATATCTGCTTTCTTCCTTTCATCCTTATGAGGTGAGTGTCAATCCTTATAATGGGCAGAAACGCATAGCCATGACCGGCTGCCTTTTGTTTGCTGCGAAGCATCTTATTTTCTTTATTACCGGTAAGAATAAGGCGGATGTAGTCCGCAATATTCTTGATTCCGGGGATGCCACCGGTCCGGCAGCTTATGTGGCCCATCATGCCGAGCGTGTGGAATTGTTTCTCGATGTCTGGGCCAATGGGGGGAGATTGTCCGACAATCAAATTTTGCAACCTGCTGCGAAATGATGGAAATCTGCTTTTTTCGTAAGTGCTTGATACACCTAAAATAAAAGCACTTCCAACGTTCGCTTACGGAGGAAGTGCTTCACACAAAAACTAAACTAGACTTAACTAAACTATTCTATTGGGGGAGTTTCACAACTCCTATCTGTTCGGTGCAAAGATAAAAAAACATATTTTAATATGCAAAAGGATTCTATGATAAATCGACGTTTTTCCTGATTTTATCGATAGATTGGTCGATTTTTCTAGCTTCTTCGGTCTAAAAAATCCTGAAAAGCTTGTTTGTAGCTGTCACTTACCGGGATATAATTCTTCCCGAATACGATGCGACCACGGTCTATGATGCGTATTTTTTCCTTTTGGACAATGTAGGAACGGTGGACGCGCATGAAACGCGAGGCAGGCAGGAGTTCCTCCATTGCCTTCATGCTCATTAAAGACAAGATAGGCTTGGGAGAGTCCTCCTCGTAGATTTTAAGATAGTCTTTCAACCCCTCTATGTACAGAATTCTACTCAGTTCGATTTGCACCAGCTTATACTCGCTCTTTACGAAGATGCTCCGAATCTCTTCCTTCGGCTGTTGCAGCAATTCGAACCATTGCACAGCCTTGTGGGCAGCTTGCAGAAAGTCAACGTAGGAGATGGGTTTCAGCAAGTAGTCCAGCGCATTGACCTTGTAGCCGTCTATGGCATATTGGTCGAAGGCGGTGGTGAAAACAATGCGGGTATTGAAATCGACCATCTTTGAAAATTCGAGTCCGTTCAGTTCGGGCATCTGGATGTCGAGGAAAAGCAGGTCGACGTGCTTTTCGGGCAATTCCTTGATGGCTTGCACGGCACTGGAATATTTACCGGCCAACTCCAGAAACGGGGTCTTGTTGACGTAGCTTTCCAGAAGCCCCAAAGCAAGAGGTTCGTCGTCTACAATGGCACACTTCAGATTCATATTTTTATAATTAAAATCGATTTATACTCTTTCATGTCTTCGCTCACTTCCTGCTGCCAGCCGTAATGACCGGGATAGGTCAGTTCCAGACGCTTGCGTACCTGTTCCAGACCGATGCCGCTTCCGCTTTTGTCTGCCATGCTTTTGGGATGGTAGCTGTTGGTTATTTCGCAGCATATCTCTCCGGGACTTTCACTGAAGTGGATGCGGATATAGCTGGGCTCGGTAGGGGAGATGCCATGCTTGAAGGCATTCTCTATTAGAGAGATGAAGATGAGCGGAGCTATTTCCGTACGACTGTCCGGCCGGATGTCTATCTTTGTTTCCACAGTGACGTTGGAGGAGAGACGGATGCGCATCAGTTCGATGTAGTTGCGGATAAAGTCCATCTCCTTGTTCAGGGTGACGAAGCTCTGCTGGTTGTCGTACAGCACATGGCGCAGCAACCGGCTCAGTTCCTGGACAGCGGTTTGTGCCTTGTCGGCATCGAAGGCGATGAGGGCGTAGATGTTGTTCAGCGTGTTGAGCAGGAAATGCGGGTTGAGTTGGTTGCGCAGGTTTTTCAACTCGGCTTCCGTGCGGCTTTTCTCGGCTTCCCGGCGGGCGGCGTCCATTTGTACCCAGCGTCCGCTCATCTTGATGGCGGCACTTAGCCCTATGGTCAGTATCATGGAGAAGGCATCGCGCAGGATGAATATCCATTTGGGAGGTCCTATGCGTTTGCTGCCTTTATCATCGTGGGCGTGTGCCTGAAACATGTATTCTTGCCATAGGTGGGCACCGGCGGTGATACAGATAATCAGCAGTGCGTTGAGCAGCAGATACTGCTTGATGCGTCCTTCGAACAAGTATCGTGGAATCAGGAAACAATAGTTTACGTAGAACACGATGAGAAAGGAGAGGGGGATGACACTGCCGTGGCGCAGATAGTCCATCCAGGTGATGTTGAATCCGCTTCGCGTCATCATCAGAAAGGGGAAACCGAATATGATTCCCCAGCCTATGATGTGTATCAGGATTTCGATGCCACAGCGGCGTGGGTTGGGAAGTTGCAGTTTCATCATGACACAAAGATAATATTTTTATATGGATATTGAAAACATCCGCAACACCTGTAGAGCTTTTCCTTGTTCGCAGGGTGCGGATATGTATTCCAAGGTTGCGGATATGTGTCCCCAGCTTGCGGATGTCTATCCCAAGGCTTGGGATAGAGATTATCTTTAGTTCCGCATAACTTTTCTTCTTGTTGGCAGAAAGTTTTTTCCTAATACATAGAAAGTTCTTTCCTAATGTCCGACAAGAGGAAGACTGGTTATTCGTAGCGTATGGCTTCTATCGGGTCGAGGTCCGCAGCCTTCTTGGCGGGATACCAACCGAAGAACACACCGGTAACGGTACATACGGCGAAGGAGAGGAATACGCTCCATGGCTGTATGAAGATGGGCCAGTGGGCAACGCTTCTCACTATCCAACTGGCGCCGCAGCCTATGATGACGCCGATAATGCCTCCAGTGATGCTGATAAGAATGGCTTCGATGAGGAACTGGCTCAAGATGTCGACACCGCGTGCGCCTACACTCATGCGTAGACCGATTTCGCGCGTGCGTTCCGTCACCGATACATACATGATGTTCATGATGCCGATGCCGCCCACAACGAGCGAGATGCCGGCGATGCAGGCAAGCAACGTGGTCATCAGGTCGGTGGTGGAGTTCAGCATGGTGCTGAGTTCCTGCTGGCTGCGGATGGTGAAGTCGTCATCGTCACTCTCCTTCAGCTTGTGGTTGCGGCGTAGTATCCCGGTAATTTCGCCGGTGGCATTGTCTGTCATCTCCTCGGTAAGGGCAGAGGCGAAGATACCGCTGAGATAGGTCTGTGCCAGCAGGCGTTTCATCACGGTGCTGTAAGGGGCAAGCACGACATCGTCCTGGTCCATGCCCATGGAGTTGTAGCCTTTGGACTTCAGCACGCCCACCACGCGGAAGGGAATTTGGTTGAAGCGTATGATACGTCCTACGGGGTCTTCTCCACCGGGGAAGAGATTGTCCCGGATGGTCTTTCCGATGACGCACACCTTGGCGGAGGTCTGTATGTCGGCTTCGGTAAACATTTCGCCGTTCTCTACGCTGAGCTGCCGGATTTCGAGATAATCCGTACCGACGCCGCTCACAGAGGAGGGGTAGTTGTTGTTGCCGGCGATGAGTTGTCCGCTGGAGGAGACATTGGGACTGACGGCAGCCAGGAAGTTGGTTTCGTTGCGCAGGGCTTCGTAGTCGGTCAGCTTCAGTGTCTGCATGGCGCTGGGGTCTTGGCGGACACCGCCACGCATGTCGGCACCGGGATGAATCATAATCATGTTGGAGCCCATCTCGGAGATTTGCGCTTGGATGCTTTTCTTCGAACCTTGTCCGATGGCAAGCATCGTGATGACGGACGCCACGCCGATAATGATGCCCAGCATGGTGAGGAATGCGCGCAGCTTGTTGTTGTTCAAGGCTCGCAGGGCTATTTTGAAAAGGTTTGTTCCGTTCATTAGTCTTCCTCCTGTTTAGGTAATGCGGCCAGGGCTTCGGCTGCATTCTGAATATGGGTGTTGATTGTATCGTCCTTGATTTGCCCGTCGCGCAGCACGATGTTGCGGCTGCTGTACTGGGCTATTTCGGGATTGTGTGTCACGAAGATGATAGTACGTCCTTCGGCATGCAGCTTTTGGAACAGTACCAGAATCTCGAAAGAGGTACGGGTGTCCAGATTACCCGTGGCTTCGTCTGCCAGGATAACCGCGGGATTGTTCACCAGGGCGCGGGCGATGGCTACGCGTTGCATCTGTCCGCCGGACATCTGATTGGACTTATGCTCCAGTCGGTCGCCCAGTCCTACGGCTTGCAGGGCTTCGATGGCGCGCCTCCGCCTTTCGGAAGCCGAGACGGAGGAGTTGTACATCAGCGGTAGCTCCACATTCTCCACGGCAGTGGTTTTGGGCAGCAGGTTATAGTTTTGGAATACGAATCCGATTTTACGGTTGCGCAGTACGGCACGTTGAGGCTTGCTCATGGTGCGTACGGAGATGCCGTCCAGCAGGTATTCGCCGCTGGTGGGCGTGTCCAGGCAGCCGAGGGTATTCAGCAAAGTAGACTTTCCGGAGCCCGATGTGCCCATGATGGTGACAAACTCGCCTTCGTGGATGGTGAACGAGACGCCGCGCAGGGCATGCACGGTTTCGTCTCCCACCTGGAAGTTCCGTTTGATATTTTGAAGTTCAATGACTGCTTTGTTCATAATTCTTTTTTTATATTATTTTCCGTTCTTCTTCTTGCTTCCCGGAGGGCCGGGCATGAACGGACTTTTTTCACCGCCGGGAACTTCCCTGTTCATGTCCGGAGCACCGCTGCCGGGCAGGCTGCCGATGGTGGCTTCGGTCACCACTACGGTACCTTCGTTAATGCCGCTGATGATTTCCGTGTTGACTCCGTTGGAGATACCGATTTTCACTGGATGGGCGGTAAAGGTGTTGCCTTCGCGTGTCCAGAGTTTATGTTCCCCTTCGCAGTCTTTCACGATATCATTGTCGCCGATAAGCGGTTTTTCGGGGTTGAAACGCAGGGCACGGGCGGGAGCGCACAGCACGTTTTTGCGGTCGAGGGTGAAGATGGTGACGTTGGCTGTCAGACGTGGCTTCAGTTTCAGGTCCGGGTTGTGGGCGGAGATGACTACTTCGTAGGTCACAACCGTGCTGGTGCCGGTGCTCGACGTGCTGCTTGAGCTGGCATCTCCCAGGCGGATTTGCGTGACTACTCCTTCAAACACGTCATTCGGATAGGCGTCTACGGTAAATGTGGCGCGCTGTCCTTCTTCCACACCGCCTATGTCGGCTTCATCCACATCGGCCACAACTTGCATCTGCGTCAGGTCGGCAGCGATGGTGAACAGTGTCGGCGTCTCAAATCCGGAAGCTACGGTCTGTCCGGCTTCCACGTCGCGGCTGATGACCACGCCGTCAATGGGAGAGGTGATGGTGGCATAGGAAAGGTTGCGTTCGGCCTTTGCCAGTGATGCCTGGCTGCTTTCGTAGTTGCTCTTGGCTTTCTCGTAGTTATAGACGGACTGCTCATAGTCCGTTGTGGCGATGAGCTGCTTTTCGTTCAAGGTCTTGTTGCGTTCGTAGAGTTTCTTCTGGTAGTCGTACTCGGCCTTTGCACCGTTATAGGCGGCGCGTTGCGAAGCGAGTTCGCTTTGCAGTGTCACGCGGTCCATCTCGGCAATGAGCTGGCCTTTGGTTACTACGGAATTGTAGTCTACATAAATCTTGTCGATGATACCGCTCACCTGGGTACCCACTTCTACTTCCGTCACCGGTTCGATGGTTCCCGTGGCGGTTACGGATTCGGCAATCTCGCCTTTACTGACGGTGGCTGTGGCGTAGGTCACCCCGTGCTTGGCCTTTGCGCCACCAAAGAGGCATACGCCGCCGCCCACTATGACTACGGCAGCTACGGCAATGAGGATGGTTCTTTTTTTGTTCATATATATATAAGGTATTATAATTCGATTTTTTCTCCTTGGTAAAACTTCAGTAGCTGCATGTTCAGTATTGCCATGTACTTGGCCTGCAGCGTTTCCTGCTGTGCGTTGAGCAGATTACTCTTTTCCGTCAGCAGTTCTACGGTATTCTTCATGCCCAGGTTGAACTGTTCCCGGATTAGCTCATAGCTGATCTGCGTACTTTTCAGTTTCTCCGTAGCAGCGACGTAGCGTTGCTGTGCGCTGTTGGCATCGAGCCAGAGGGTTTCGACGGTTTTGTATAGTGCCTTCTGGTCATCCAGCAAGTCCAGCTCACTGGTTTGCTTCTGAATTTTGGCCTTCTCTATGGCACTTTTGGTCTGCCGGTTGCTGAAGATAGGCACGCTTACGGTGAAGCCCAGCGAGTTGTTCCAGTTCTGCTTTACCTGCTCGCTGAAGGTGAAGTCGTTGCCATTGGCATGGCTGGTTCCGATACCGGCGCTGAGGCTCAGTGTAGGCAGATAGCCTGCGCGGGCAATCTTGATGTCGAGGTCGGATGTCTGTATGTTCAGTTTGCCTGCTTCTATCTCCGGACGAAGCACGAGGGCAGAGCGATAGACATCCGTCTTGGCGGGCAGGGGTGCCAGTACGTTTTCTGTGCCCAGGGCAGGGATGTAGAGGTTCATTTCGGCTTCGCCATCCAGTTCCAGAAGCTGTTTCAGCTGTAGTTTGTAGTCTTGCAGGGTGGCTTGCGCTGTCACCAACTGGTACTTGTCGGTGCTTACCTGCGCTTCCAGTTGTGCCAGGTCGCTCTTGGCTATGCTTCCTGCTTCAAGAAGCTGGCGGGCGCGTTCGCATTCGGCCTGGCTCACTTTCAGGGTAGATTCGTTCACTTTCACGGCTTCGGTGGCGTAGAGTATCTGTACGTAGTTCTGTGCGATGCTTTCCTCGATGCTGTTTTCGCTTTGGGCCACGCTGAGCTCGGCAATGCGGCGGTTCAGTTGCTGCTGTTTGATGGTGTTGAGGCGCTTCCCGCCATTGTAGAGAGTCCAGTTGGCATCAATGCCGTAGCTACCGTTGTAGGAAGTCTTGCTCTGGCTGCTGGTGATATTGTCACCGTCGATGATGGTGTTTGTTTCGCTCTTCGGGCGATTCACGATACGCTGGTTCACACTGGCCGAAAGGTTGGGGAAGAGGGCGGCTTGGGCGGCCTTTACGTCTACCCGGGCACTTTCCGCACTGAGGCGGTTCTTACGGATGGTGATGTTTTGCCGTAAGGCATAGTCGATGCACGACTGCAAGTCCCATAGGGCGGCCAGGCTGTCGGCAGGCTGTTCGGAATTTCCGATAGTCTGCGCGGGAGTGGCGTTTTGGGCGGCCAATCCCATGCAGCTTGCCATACATAGCGCTATCACTGTCAATCTTTTTACATTCGTCATATCTTCGTTATTCTATGGTTTTACATTGGCAAATGTAGCGGAGTGGAGAAAGGATTGCAAAAGTGATAGACGTTGGGAGAATTTTTCTCGTCTAAAATCTTTTTTGTACCGATGAATGGGAGAACTCTTTTTTCTGTTCAACTTTTTACTTTTTTATTTGTTCTTTATATAAAAGTATTTTATATTTGTAATCATTATAATTTTATCGACATGAAACGGACTGCGGTGAATATTTGGCGTTTTTATTTGGAAGGTTTCCGAAGTATGACGTTAGGGCGTACTTTGTGGCTTATCATCCTTGTGAAGTTATTTATCATGTTCTTTATTCTCCGCCTTTTCTTCTTTCCACGGTTCTTGAATACTCCCGTGGTGGGCGATGACAAGGAAGGCTACGTCAGCAATGAGCTTATCCACCGGAGTCTGGGCAGTGACCTTCTACCTTCCCAATAACTCTCAGCAAATAATTTATAACTCATAACACATAACTTGATTCTTATGCTTGAACACATTGACACTTCTCTGATTGACTGGTCGAGAGCCCAATTTGCCTTGACAGCCATCTATCACTGGATTTTTGTGCCGCTGACACTTGGACTGGCGGTAATTATGGGCATCATGGAGACGGTGTACTACCGTACGGGTGACGAATTTTGGAAACGTACCGCCAAATTCTGGATGAAGATTTTCGGTATCAACTTTGCCATTGGTGTGGCAACCGGCATCATTCTGGAGTTTGAATTCGGTACGAATTGGAGTAATTACAGCTGGTTTGTGGGCGACATCTTCGGTGCGCCGCTTGCCATCGAGGGTATTTTGGCTTTCTTTATGGAAGCAACGTTTATCGCCGTCATGTTCTTCGGCTGGGATAAGGTGAGCAAGCGTTTCCACTTGGCATCTACCTGGCTCACGGGGCTGGGCGCCACGATTTCCGCCTGGTGGATTCTGGTTGCCAATGCGTGGATGCAGAACCCCGTAGGCATGGAGTTCAATCCCGATACGGCACGCAACGAGATGGTGGACTTCTGGGCTGTGGCAACTTCGCCGATGGCTGTCAACAAGTTCTTCCACAGTGTGCTGTCCGGCTGGGTGCTGGCTGCCGTGTTTGTAGTAGGCGTAAGCTGCTGGTATCTGTGGAAGAAGCGTGAAAAGGAATTTGCGCTGGCAAGTGTAAAGATTGCCGCATGGGTAGGGCTGTGTGCCGCTGTGCTCTCTGCCTGGACGGGTGATGGCTCGGGCTATCAGGTGGCGCAAAAGCAGCCGATGAAGCTTGCCGCCATGGAAGGGTATTATGAAGGAGAGCAGGGTGCGGGGCTGGTAGCCTTCGGTCTGCTGAATCCTGCCAAGCAGACGCCGCAGGACGGAGTAGATCCCTTCCTTTTCCGTGTGGAAATCCCTAAGATGCTGTCGCTGCTTGCCGAACGGAAGATGGATGCTTTTGTTCCCGGCATCAATGACTTGCTGAAAGGCGGATATCCGTTGAGGGACGGTACCATAGCGCTTTCGGCAGAAGAGAAAATAGAAAAAGGAAAAACGGCCATCGGTGCGTTTGCCGCCTATCGTGCAGCCAAGGCGGCGGGCAATGATGCGGATGCAGAGGTGGCTGCCAAAGTGCTGAAAGATAATGTAGCCTATTTCGGTTACGGCTATATCAAGGATGCGAACGAGCTGGTGCCCAATGTGCCTCTTACGTTCTACATGTTCCGTGTGATGGTGATGTTGGGGGGATATTTCATCCTCTTCTTTATCGTGGTGCTGTTCCTGGCCTATAAGAAAGACTTGTCGCAGATGCCGTGGATGCATTGGGTGGCTATGCTCACCATTCCGTTGGGCTATCTGGCCGGACAAGCCGGATGGGTGGTTGCCGAGTGCGGTCGTCAGCCGTGGGCCATCCAAGACATGCTGCCTACGAGTGCGGCTATCTCTAAGCTGGACGTAGGCTCCGTGCAGACCACGTTCTTTATCTTCCTTGTGCTTTTCACTGTCATGCTGATTGCCGAGGTGGGAATTATGCTGAAGGCCATTCGCAAAGGTCCGGAAACCGAAACGCACACACCGTCACATAACTCATAACTTATAACTCATAACTTACAATGAATGCTTATATATTTCTTCAACACTATTGGTGGTTTGTAGTCTCCTTGCTGGGAGCACTGCTGGTATTCCTGCTGTTTGTGCAGGGAGGTAATTCGCTTCTGTTCTGTCTGGGGAAGACGGAGGAGCAGAAGAAGATGATGATTAATTCTACGGGACGGAAGTGGGAGTTCACATTTACAACGCTTGTCACGTTTGGAGGTGCGTTCTTTGCTTCGTTTCCGTTGTTCTATAGCACTAGTTTCGGAGGGGCCTATTGGTTGTGGATGATTATTCTGTTCAGCTTTGTGTTGCAGGCTGTCAGCTACGAGTTCCAGTCGAAAGCGGGAAATCTGTTGGGCAAGACAACGTATCGCACGTTCCTGGTGATAAACGGAGTGGTAGGTCCGGTATTGCTGGGTGGGGCAGTGTCCACGTTCTTCACGGGGTCTAACTTCTATATCAATAAAGGGAATATCGCAGATGCGGCAATGCCGGTTATCAGCCAATGGGCTAACGGCTGGCATGGGTTGGATGCGTTGCTTAATCCGTGGAATGTGGTGCTGGGGCTGGCTGTATTCTTCCTGGCACGCATCTTGGGAGCGCTCTATTTTATTAATAATATCAATGAGGATGATTTGGTGAGACGTTGTCGCCGGGCACTCTGGGGAAATACAGCATTGTTTCTGTTATTCTTCCTGGCCTTCGTCATCCGTACGCTGGTGGCCGACGGCTATGCTGTACGTCCGGAAACGGGAGAGGTGTTTATGGAACCTTACAAGTATCTGACGAACTTCCTGCAGATGCCGGTAGTGCTGCTTGTATTTCTTGTTGGTGTGGTGGCTGTGCTCTGGGGCATCATCCGCACGCTGTGGAAGCCGACATTCGATAAAGGTATCTGGTTTGCCGGTGCAGGGACGGTGCTTACGGTATTGGCACTGCTGCTTGTGACAGGCTATAACAATACGGCCTATTATCCTTCTACCCACGACCTGCAAAGCTCACTCACGTTGGCAAACAGTTGCTCGAGCCGGTTCACACTGAAGGTTATGGCTTATGTCTCTATCCTTGTTCCTTTCGTTCTTGCCTACATCTTCTACGCATGGCGCAGCATAGACAATCGTAAGATTGATGCGAAGGAGATGGAAGAGGGTGGACACGCATATTGATTGAAAATTGAAGTGAGAGAGACTAAGGATGCAGAACTGGGTGCCAGTTTCATCAATCGCAGAATTAGTCTTTCTCTTTTATCGTTTTTTGTATTTTTGACAATGTGATTAATGTGCCAATATGCTAATCGGCACATTAATCACATTCGCACGTTAATTAGCTGCTTCCGCATTCTTAATCATCTGTTCGCTGGCATACATGTATACTTCCACGCGTCGGTTCTGGTCGGCAGACAGACTTTCGTCGTATTCGTTGTATCCCACGCCTTCCACTTTCTTGAATTGGGCTGGAGATACACCGCAATCCTGCAAATAGTTCTCTACGGCATAGGCACGATTCTTGGAAACCTTCATGTTAGCTTCGTAAGTACCCACCTTGTCGGTATGGCCGATGATGGCAATATCCGTTGTCGGGTCTTCCTTCAGAATTTGTGCAAGTTCGCGCAGGGAAGCCTTGGCATCGTTGCTCAGTGCTGCAGAGTTGAAGCCGAACAAAATACCTGCCGCAAAGGATACTTTGACAGCCGGCAAGCCGTTGGCATCCGTTACCTGCTCCACTTGGGCACCTTCAATCTTGGCAGCTTCGGCAGCCTTTTTGTCCATTTTGTGTCCGATGGCAACACCGGCACCCGTACCTACTGCCGCGCCTACTGCCGCGCCAATGGCAGCACCCTTGCCTTTACCTATCAGTCCGCCGATAATGGCACCTGCCGCTGCGCCGGAGCCACCACCGATTATTCCACCTTTTGCTTTGTTGTTCATGGTGCCACAACTGCCCAGCAGTAATGCACTGCACAGAAACAATACTGTAATTTTCATTTTCTTCATAATTCTTTTTCTTTTAAAAGTTGACTTTATCTTTAATACTGCAAATTTATGTATATAATAACCATATTTCTCTTCCTAAAGTTCGTCAGTGCGGTTGTTTTTTTAGAGGAATGCGCATATAGTTACATCCGATGCTTACAATGGCAGGCGGTATCGTCCGTCCCAGCCCGTAGAACACACCTTGCATGGTGATTTCCATCATCATGAACATTTGCGAATAGCCGTCAATGCGGAGATAGTCTCCACCCACGCGGTAGGCATCGCTCTCAGGCACGAGGATGGAGAACACCTCGTTGCCGAACAAGATGAACAGCAACGAGCAGAGGCTGCCGAATACACCAGTCATCCATAGGGTGGTGCGCCATGCCTGCTTCACGCGTGACTTCTGTCCCGCTGCATAGTTCTGGGCGATAAATGTACTCAGCCCTGTAGAGAACCCCTGCGAAGTATTCCAAGTAATTGCCTCGATTTGTCCTCCGGTGGTGAATGCCATCAGTCCGATGTGTCCTCCCTGCTCCGAGGCGGTGCGCGAGAGGAACATGTTGACGAAGGCAAAGAGCGTGTTCAGTGTAGCTACGGGCAGGCCGAGTTTGAAGATGCGTCGGGTATATTTCTTTTTCAGCGGAACGATAAAAGAGAGCCCTCCGAACACAGCGCTTTTCCCCCGGAGCTTGTAGAGGAAGATGCCGAAGACCGTGGCTTCGGACAGCCAGGTGGCAAGTGCGGCCCCTACTGTTCCCCAGCCAAAGCCGAAGATGAACAGAGGGTCGAGGAGGATATTCATTATCAGTCCCGTCGATACGATGCGCAGATAAGTTACGGCGGCATCCGTGATGTGCAGTTTCAGCTCGAAGATGTTCAGGATGGGGCGGGCAAAAAAGAAGAGCAGGCCTCCCCAGCAGACGGAGATGAGCAGGGCAATCGTAATGTTGTGCGAAGCAAAACTGCGTGCATCCTCTTCGTTGCGTGCACCGATGGACTGGCCCACGCTGACTTCGGCACCCACCTTGTTCAGCAGTGCGATGGAACCGGACATCCACGTCAGTATGCTTACCGCGCCTACTGCTGCCACAGACTCGCTGCCCAACCGTCCTACCCATGCCATGTCCGTCAGGCTGTAGGCCATCTGGATGAACGAGGTGGCCATGATGGGCATTGCCAGCGTGAAGAGCTGACGGTTGATGGGACCTTGTGTCAGATTCTTTGTTCCTTGCACATTGACGGGGGTTAGGTAAACAATGTATTGGCTTCTTCCACCAGTCTGCCTGCTTGCCAGACAGCGCGTATGTTCAGTTCCTTGTCCAGAATGAGGATGTCGGCATCCTTGTCTTTCTGGAGCGAGCCTTTGCGGTCGAATACGCCCATGATGCGTGCCGGAGTTTCGGAGGACATGCGCAGAGCATCGCCCAAGGGGATACCTGCTTTCACCATGGTGCGTACAAGTACGTCGCTGGTGGCGATGCTGCCCGCCAGTGCGGAACGGTCGGCAAGCTTGCAGACACCGTTGTCGATGATGTAGTGCGGGTCGCCGGACTCCTTGCTGCCGGTGGCTGCGCAGGAGAGCGCGTCGGTGACGAGGCAGGTATGCTCCACACCTTTCAGCTTGTATGCCAGGCGCAGGATGGTGGAGGGCAGATGGATGCCATCGGCAATCAGTTCGATGGTCATGCCGTCCGTCAGATAGACACTTTCCACGGTGCCTTCGTACTTGTACTCACGGCGTTTATGGAAGCCCGGCATGGCATTGTAAAAGTGTGCGGCATGAGTGAATCCGGCTTCGTAGGCTTTTTTGATACCGTCGTACTCGGCCTCGGTGTGCGAGGCGGCTACCAGTATGCCGTGGTCGTGGAGGTAGCGTGCCATCTCCAGTGCTCCGGGCAGTTCGGGGGATGCGTCCCAACGGCGGATGCAACGGGTGCTTTCGATGAGTTCGCGATATTCCTTTTCTTCAATTTCCTTCACCAGTCCGGAGAATTGGCTGCCTGCCATCTTCGGGTTAAGGTAGGGCCCTTCGATGTGCAGGCCGAGTATGGGGCTGCCGGGTTCCTGCATCAGTTGCTCGCAAAGGGCGGCTGCCTGGTGCAGCTTGTCGAAGGGGGAAGAGGAAAGGGTGGGGAAGATACTCGTGGCTCCATACTTCAGATGAGTGTGGACAGCGGTGCGGAAGGCTTCCGGGGTACATTCCGTAAAGTCGTATCCGCCACCTCCGTGAGCGTGCATACAGACGAAGCCGGGGACAATGTACATGCCTTTGGCATCTATCATCCGGGCACCGATGAGTGCGAGGTCACAGTTGGTCACTTCGAGAATCTTTCCATCGCGTATTAGGACAGAACCTTCGTTCAGCCAGCCTTGCGGGGTGAATATACGTCCGTTTATTATTTGGGTCAGCATTGCATTTATTTGATTATGAGTTATGAATATAATTTTGATATTAGTCTATTTTTTAATCATCGCCTTCTCCGTCTTCGGTGGTGGCGACGTTTCTGCTTGTACTTGCGTATCTTGGTATATACCAGCCAGATGAAGAGCATGCCGAAGACGGCGAAGATGAGCAGTACGATGCCCGTATTGAGGTTGTCGCCTTTCACACGGCTCCACATTTCGAGTACCAGTTCCGTGCGGTCGCCGAAGTCGCGTATCATGGCACAGCGCTCCACGACGCGGCGGTCGGGATATTGCACCGGGTCTATCTGCAAGTTGTTGGCTCCGGGCAGGGAACCAAAGAAATAGCTCAGGTCGGAATGCACGTTAAGCGTGGTGTCGGTTTTAGCCTCCATGATTTCCGGTGTGGCGACGGCGCTGACGTAACCGATGGCATCCATGTTGCGCAGTGCCACGGAAGGCTGGCAGAGGTAGTTGATGAAATAGCTTGCCGCCTTCACGTTGCGGGCGTAGCGGGGGATTACCCAGCCGTCGTACCAGATGTTGCTACCTTCGCGGGGAACGGTATAGTCCAGTTCCACGCCTACGGCATCGGCTTCCTCGATGGCCCAGACGGCATCACCGCTCCAGGTGAAGTTAAGCCACGCCTTGTTCTTGGTCATCATTTCCTTGCCGAAGTCGGCTTCCCAACCGGCAATGTTGGGCTTCATCTCCTTGAGGTATTCCTCGGCGAGGGCGATGGTCTGTGGAGAATTGTCGTTCATCAGTTGCTCTATGGTGACGGTGCTGTCGGCAAGTTCTCCGGTGTGGGCGTAGATGATGGCGGTGCCATAAGCATCGCGGTAGCTGTCCTTCATCAGTATCTTGCTGCGGTTTTTGGGGTTCCAGAGGATGGCCCACGTACTTGCCTCTTCGGCCGTGACGAACTTCTTGTTGAAGAGGATTCCGGCCGTGCCCCACATGTAGGGAACGGCATAGTCCTGAGTCCGGCGTTCCGGCTGCGAGGTCTTGTTCAGCTCTTGCCGTATGTAGGGTGACACATTGGGGATGTAGTCTGGCGTGCTGCTGAAATTGCGGTCGATGGGCAGCAGGAGGTTTTTCTTCAGCATGCGTTCGATGATATACTCCGAGGGGCATACAACGTCGAAATCTTCGTGCCCGCGTTCAATCTTGGTGAGCATGATTTCGTTGATGTCGAACACTTGGTAGATGAGGCGGATTTCTTCACCCGTCTGCTGCTTGTACCATTCGGGGAATTCGGCGAGGACATCTTCGTCAATGTAGTCGGCCCAGTTGTATATTTTCAGTACACGGTTGCGCTCTTCTGTGGAACTTCCGCAGGAGACGAGGGAGGCTATGCTGCACAGCAGAATCAGTATGTCTATTGTCCTTTTCATTGTCTTGTTTTGAAACTCCGGGTGTCTTTTTCGTTATGTCATCAAGTGTTCTTCGTCCGTTCAGCACGTTTGTTGATTACTATCAGCAGCACCAGCACTGTCACGAAGATGATGGTGGATAAGGGGCGCAGCTCCGGTGTCAGTCCGCCTTTGCGCGCATCGGCGTAGATGTAGGTAGAGAGCGTCTCCAACCCTTGGTTGCCGATGGTGAAAATCGTCACGGCAAAGTCATCGATGGAGAGCGTGAAGGCGAGGATGAAGCCGCTTATCATGCCTGGAAATATCTCCGGAAGAATCACTTTGCGCAATGCCTGGAACGGTGTGGCGCCCAAGTCGAGTGCTGCTTCGTAGACATTCTGGTTCATCTTCTTGAGCCGGGGCATCACGCTGAGCACCACGTAGGGCGTGCAGAAGGTGATGTGTGCCAGCACCACCGTGGTGAATCCCTGCGATATACCGAAGCTGACGAATAGCAGGAACAGTGACACACCGGTGATAATGTCTGCATTCATCATTGGGATGGCATTGGCGAAGTTCATCACCTGCCGTGTGCGCGAGCGCAAGTTGAAGATGCCGATGGCGGCAATACTGCCCAGCGCCGTGCTGGCGGTGGCGGCTAGGAGCGCAATGGCGAACGTGTTCCAGATGGCGTTCATCAGCGAGTGGTGCATTCCACCCATGAACAGTGAGCTGTACAGCTTGGTGGAGAACCCCGTCCAGTTGCCCAGCACCTTGGCCTCGGTGAAGGAGAATGCCATAATTATCAGGATAGGCGAGTAGAGCAGCGCCAGCAGCAGCCACAAATAACCGCGTGTCAGAATTCGTGTCATCATATCACACCTCCGCTTTCATTCGATGCCCCGTCTTCCTCGTTGGTGAAGAGGATGGTGATGCCTATCAGCAGTAGCATGATGAGCGAGAGGGCGGCACCGTAGTTCCACATTCCGTTGTAAATATTCTCTTGTACCGTGGTGCCGAAAAGCTTGATGTTGTTCATCGTCAGCAGCTCGGCGATGGCGAAGGTGGAGACAGTGGGCATGAACACCATCACCACGCCGCTCATGATGCCCGGCATGGAAAGGGGCAGTATCACCTTGCCGAATACGCGCGTGGGGGAAGCCCCCAGGTCTTGCGCCGCCTCAATCAGGTTGTGGTCCATCTTCTGAAGTGTGTTGTAAATGGGGTATATCATGAATGGCAGGAAGTTGTAGACCATGCCGAACACCAGTGCTCCTTCGCCCAGCGGTAGGTTCAGGAAGTCGAACAACGCTACTGTGGCGAGCGTTCGTATCAAGATATTCACCCACATGGGTAGGATGAACAGCACCACCATGGTACGCGAGGTGTTGAATTGCTTCTGGCTCAGTATATACGCTGCCGGATAGCCCAGCACGAGGCAGACCAGCGTTGTGATGACGGCTATTCCGATGGAGTAGACAAAGGTGTTCATCGCCTCGGGATGTATCATGAACTTGCGGAAGTTGGCAAGCGTAAACGCTCCCCCTTCGTCCGTAAAGGCGTAGAGCACGATGAGCAGTAGCGGCACTATGACAAATACAAGCAGAAACAGCGCGTAGGGTACCGTCCAGTTGCGCCGGCGCATGAAGAAATGGGATAACTTATTGAGCACTTCCTTCCTTATTAATAGATTGAACAATCCGTATATTTTCGGGCGCTATGGTGATACCCACGCGGTCACTGTCGTCCCATACGTCGTTGGTATCAACAAATATATCTTCGTCCCAGTCCGTAAACACGGTCAGGTGGTAATGGTTCCCTTTGTAGAGGATGAATTTCACTTCACCCGTCAGCCGACCGTCCTCTTCGTTGTCTTCGAGGATGACGTGCCGGAAGTCCACTTCCACCTGCACGGTGCTGCCCGGTTCGATTTCCTGCACGGGAAGGCACTCGAAGTTGCAGCCTAGGAACTCTACGTGCGTTTCGTCCACCAGCTTTCCCTCGAAAGTGTTGCAGGTGCGTTCCTTCTTCATCACGTGGATGTCGAAGGGCTTTACCAGTAGACCCACTTCGTGTCCTGCCTCAAAGGCGTGGTAGTCCTGTACCATCAGTTCGTAGCCCTCGCGCGTCTGCACCAGCATCTCGTAGTGTACGCCTTTGAAGATGCAGCTTGTCACGGTGCCCGTCAATTGTGCGGCATCAGACACGTCGAAGATGTATATGTCTTCGGGGCGGATCACCACGTCCACTTGCGTCTGGCAGCCGAAACCTTCGTCCACGCACTCGAACTCGTGTCCGCAGAAGGTGACGGCTTTATCTTTTATCATTACTCCATTCAAGATGTTGCTCTCGCCGATGAAGTCGGCTACAAAGGAATTGATGGGCTCGTTGTAGATGTCCGTCGGCACACCTATCTGCTGGATGCGACCTTCGCTCATCACGACGATAGTGTCGCTCAGGGTCAGTGCTTCTTCTTGGTCGTGGGTCACGTACACGAAGGTGATGCCCAGTTTCTGGTGCATTTCCTTCAGCTCCATCTGCATGTCTTTGCGCATCTTGAGGTCTAGGGCGGCAAGTGGTTCGTCCAGCAGCAACACTTCAGGTTCGTTGACGATGGCGCGGGCGATGGCTACACGCTGTTGCTGCCCACCGGAGAGGGAATCCACGTCGCGGTCTTCATAGTCCGTCATGCCTACCATGCGCAGGGCTTGCTTCACCTTCTTCTCGATGGTGGCACCGGACAGCTTCTTCAGCTTCAGCCCGAAGGCAATGTTATTGAATACGTTGAGGTGGGGGAAGAGGGCGTACTTCTGGAACACGGTGTTCACCGGACGCTTATGCGGCGGTGTCTGTGTGATGTCCTTTCCGGCAATGGTTATTACTCCTTCCGAGGCTGTCTGAAAGCCTGCGATGAGGCGCAACAGTGTTGTTTTTCCGCAGCCGGACGGTCCCAGTATTGTTACAAACTCGCCCTTACGGACAGACAAATTCACATCATTCAGCACGGCCTTGTCTCCGAAGAATTTCGATACGTGCTCCACACCGATGATGCAATCGGACTTTTGCATAAGCGTCTTTTACTTTATCCAAACGAATTAAACAAATCTCAGGCTTTCAAAAAAAGCGGATGCAAAGTTACATAATTTATTGGGAATTTTTGCTTTACTCTAAAATTCATTTGAAGTTAAAATAATAAGTGGTATTTTTACTGGCAGCATTGATATGGCCGAAGTGGTATGTTTCAGTTCCTCTCCGGCACAAGAAGAAAGAGGCTGATTCCGCCAACGGGTTATGAAAGGTATAAGGATATGATAAAATGATACTATCTCATCTACAAAAAAATGCCTATATTTGCCCACAATTAAATGATTATAGAATCTAAACAAGAAAAGCATGAATTTCAAGAAACGAACAAATTCTCTTTTGGGAGCGTTACTGCTGGTGAGCAGTTTGTGGGCTCAAAACGTGTGTGTGTCTACTCCAAAAACCTCTTTGGTGCTTTCGGCTCCTGAAGGGGGGACATTGAGACACTTGTATTATGGTAACAGGCTTTCTGAAGCCGACTTGCAGAATATTGCCACGACAGAAGCGGGTGACACGGCCTATCCCGAATATGGATTGAATGCTCCTGTAGAGACTGCCCTCGCCGTGAAGCACGCCGACGGCAACATGACCCTCCAGCTTGAGGTGCTGAACGTGACTACCGAGAAGGAAGGGGATGCCGTGACGACCGTCGTGGCGCTGAAGGACAAGGTGTATCCTTTCTTCGTCAACGTCTGCTACCGTGCCTGGCAGGATGCCGATGTGATAGAATCCTGGACTGAAATCTCCCATCAGGAGAAGAAGCCGGTAGTGCTCAATCAGTTTGCCTCCGGTTATCTGCCCATCCGTCGCGGTGATGTGTGGCTGTCCCATCTTTCCGGCTCCTGGGCCAATGAGGGCTTTTTGACACAGGAACCTCTTACTCCGGGCATGAAGGTTGTCAAGAACAAGGATGGTGTGCGCAATTCTCATACCGACCATGCTGAAGTGATGTTCTCCCTCGACGGTCGTCCGCAGGAGAATACGGGCAACGTGATTGGCGCAGCTCTTTGTTACAGCGGCAACTACAAGCTCCGCATTGAGACGCATGATGATGAATACCACCATTTCTTTGCCGGAATCAACGAAGAGAACTCTGCTTATTCCTTGAAGAAGGACGAGCTTTTTCGCACTCCCGAACTTGCCTTGACCTATAGCAATGAGGGACTGAGCGGCAGCAGCCGTAACTTCCACCACTGGGCACGCCTGCACAAGTTGGCGCATGGTACCACTCCCCGCAAGATTCTCTTGAACAGTTGGGAAGGCGTGTATTTCGACATCAACCAGCAAGGTATGGACCAGATGATGGCAGACATCTCTTCTATGGGCGGCGAGTTGTTCGTGATGGATGACGGCTGGTTTGGCGATAAGTATCCCCGTAAGAACGACAGTTCGTCGCTTGGTGACTGGGTGGTAGACCGGAGCAAGCTTCCGAACGGCGTCGAAGGTCTGCTAAGTGATGCCAAGAAGCATGGCATAAAGTTCGGTATCTGGATTGAGCCGGAAATGGCGAATACCACCAGCGAACTTTACGAACAGCATCCCGACTGGGTGCTCAAGGCCTCTGAGCGTGACCTCGTGTTGGGACGTGGCGGTACGCAGGTGGTGCTAGATCTCGCCAATCCTGCCGTGCAGGACTTCGTATTCGGTGTGGTTGACAATCTGATGACTTCTTATCCTGATATAGACTATATCAAATGGGATGCCAATATGGCTGTCATGAACCACGGCTCCCAATATCTGGCCAAAGACAATCAGAGCCACATGTATATAGAGTATCATCGCGGCTTTGAGAAGGTGTGCCAGCGTATCCGTGCCAAATATCCCGATCTTACCATCCAGGCGTGTGCCAGTGGTGGTGGACGTGCCAACTACGGAGTGCTGCCTTACTTTGATGAGTTCTGGGTGAGTGACAATACCGATGCCCTCCAGCGTGTTTATATGCAGTGGGGAACTTCCTATTTCTTCCCTGCCATCGCCATGGCATCGCACATCAGTGCTGCCCCCAACCATCAGACATTCCGCACCATCCCTCTGAAATACCGCATCGACGTGGCCATGAGCGGTCGTCTGGGTATGGAAATCCAGCCCAAGAACATGACGGAAGAGGAAAAGGCGCTTTGCAAAAATGCCATTGCCGAGTACAAGACCATTCGTCCTGTGGTGCAATTGGGAGACATCTACCGCCTGCTCTCTCCTTATGACAAGCAAGGTGTGGCTTCTCTGATGTACGTGGCTCCGGAGAAGGACAAGGCAGTCTTCTACTGGTGGAAGACGGAACATTTCTGTAACCAGCACCTGCCGCGTGTGAAGATGGCCGGTCTCTGTGCTGACAAGCAATACCGGGTACATGAGCTGAACCGTATAGATAATGTTCCCTTGAACTACGAAGGAAAGAGTTTCAGTGGTGCCTACCTCATGGCAAACGGGCTGGAGATTCCCTACAACCATAAGGTGGACTATCACAAGCAGAACGGCTATTCGAGCCGTGTGCTTTATCTGGAAGAGGTGAAGTGACATTAGCAAAGGTGAGGTTGGGCCGTGCAGAGGTGAACTTGAGCGGCGTAAAGGTGAGGTTTATGGGTACAGTTGGTACAGTTGGTACAGTTGGTACAGCGTCTCTTCTATCTCACACACGCATGTATATAAGTAATGTACGCGAGCGTATGTGTGTGAAGCAGAAGAGACGCTGTACCCACTGTACCAATTGTACCACTGCCTAAAATGTAAACAATATTAAAACTGAAAGTTGAATTAGTAGAACATTGGTCTATTGCCACGGAAGGTCTTCATACGGAAATCACAGTGAGTCGGTGGGCTTTAAGTAAGCGACAACCACACCTTGAGCAATTATCTGCAATTACCCAGCCACTCCTGGTGTTGTTTTATCTTTTCTTTATCACACTATTCACCACCCGTACAGAGGAAACCAGTTTGTTGGTAGAAGTAAATACATCCACATTCCATATATGGGATGAGCGTCCTTTGTGCAGGATAGTGCCTACCGCTCTTACGGAATCTCCTTCGTGTGCAGAAGAAATATGATTTCCGCTGACTTGCATTCCCACGACAATCTCGTCAGGCTCGCAGATAATCATGGAGCCGATTCCGGCAACGGTTTCTGCCAAGGCAAGGGTAGCACCGCCATGCAGAATGCCGAAGTTTCCCATCAATCCATAAGTCGGCCTACCGGATGCCAAAACTATGCGCACTCCCATCTGCTGAACCTTTAGCAGAGCAGCTAATGTTCTTTTACTGATTTTTCTTTCATCATTGAGTAGCGTTCAGTCTATATCAAGAACCAATAATTTATATTTTATGGTAATTCGATTTAGGGGTTATTATGCTACAAAGTTAGAAAAATGACTGTTAAAACGGTAATATTTGTATTATTGTTTACTGAAATTTCTTTTATTTATCCTATCTTTGCCCACGTTTTGTTCCGCGTTCTCTATCCGGAGAAACGGATGAAAAGGGAATCGGGTGAAAGTCCCGAACAGTCCCGCTGCTGTGAGTTCTATGCGCGGTATATCATACTTGTGCCACTGTTCTTCGGAAAGAACGGGAAGGCGATGTACCGGGAACGAGTCAGAAGACCTGCAAAACAAAGTCGAAAAATTGTCCATTCGAGGAAAGTGGGCAGTGTGCAAATGGTTTAAGATAATCTTCATTTATTCTATGTCAGGAAAGACTAAGGTACGACTGGTTTGTGCCGTTTTCTTGAGCGCAGGCATATTTCGGCTCTCTGCCCAAGAAGTGGGGGGAGATACGATTACAGGGAAAGTGCATCAGATAGAGAAAGTGACAGTGACAGCACGTAGGTCGCCCAATAAAGTGACTTCTGCCGTACCTATACAGACGATGTCACGTCAGGATATCAGCCAGCTGGGAATACAGAGTATGGCAGATGCTGTGCGCCGTTTTGCCGGAGCCAATGTAAAGGACTATGGAGGCATTGGAGGACTGAAAACGGTTTCCATACGCAATATGGGAGCCGCCCATACAGCTGTCAGTTATGACGGGGTGGCGGTGAGCAATTGTCAGGCAGGGCAGATAGATATCGGGCGTTTTTCGCTGGACAATGTTTCCATGCTTTCGCTCGCCATCGGGCAGTCGGAGGACTTGTTGCAGTCCGCCCGCTTGTATGCGTCGGCCGGTGTGCTGGGCATAGAGACGGAAAAGCCTCATTTTGATGACGGGCGCAGTGCCGTTTTTCAGGCACGGGTGCGCGGAGGGTCGTTCGGCATGGTCAGCCCCTCGCTGCGCTGGTGGCAGAAACTGGGCAGCCGTACACGCGTGGCGGTAGATGCCGCTTATATGAGGGCAGACGGTAATTACCCTTTCACGCTGGTCAATGGGAAATACGTGACGGAAGAGAAACGTAACAACTCCGGCATCTATTCCTGGCAGGGTGAAGCCACCTTTTATCATACTTTCAAGGATGACAGCGAACTGGATGTGAAGGGGTACTACTTCTATTCCCGCCGGGGACTTCCGGGGGCGGTTACACTCTATAATCCCCTTTCCGATGAAACGCTTTGGGATGAGAATACTTTTGTGCAGGCACGTTATAGGAAGCATTTTTCGCCCCGGTGGAGTCTGCAGGCACAGGCAAAGTATAATCATGGCTGGAACAAATATAAGGATGAGGGCAAGGAATATACCGACGGACATTATCGGGAAAATCACCGGCAAGACGAATATTATATTTCCGCAACCGTTCTCTACCGTCCTTTGGAAGCTTTGACCCTTTCGTTGGCGCAGGACGGGGTGATAAACAAGTTGCGCAACAGTTTGCCGGAATGTCCTTTCCCCACAAGATATACTTCCATCAGTGCCTTCAATGCACGCTACCGGCAAGGATGGCTCACGGCCACGGCCTCGCTGGTGCATACTGCCACTTCGGAGCATGCCGAGAAAGGTACGGTCCCCGATGACTTCCATCGTTTTGCCCCTTCTCTGTCGGTCAGCATGCAGCCTTGGCAGGACGAGTCGCTGTATCTCCGGCTGATGTATAAGAGTACGTTCCGTCTGCCCACTTTCAACGACCTCTATTACTACCGGCTGGGCAACCGTAATCTGCGGCCCGAGAAGGCAGACGAATATAATGTCGGCATCACATGGAGCAAATCCGGATTGTCTGTGTTCGACTATATCTCCGTTACGCTCGACGGTTACTATAATGATGTGACGGATAAGATTGTGGCTTTTCCCACCACCTATGCGTGGAAGATGGCGAACTACGGCAAGGTGCATGCCGCAGGTGTGGATGCCACTTTGGCGGCAACCGTTCCATTGACGGAGAAAATAAGGCTGATTATGTCGGGCGGATATACATGGCAAAAGGCCATTGACCTGACCGATTCCGACGCGAAGAACTATAAGGACCAATTGCCTTATACTCCTCTTCATAGCGGAAACGCGTCCGCCATTGTAGAAACGCCGTGGGTGAATCTGGGCTACTCGGCGGTAGGAGTGGGAAAGCGTTACTATTTGTCGCAGAACATTCCAGAGAATGAGATTGAGGGCTATCTGGAGCATACGATGAGCCTCTCTCATGAGTTTGCTTTGGGCGGTTGCCGGCTTCTGTTGCAGGCCGAGATTATAAATCTGACCGATGAACAGTATGACGTGATAAAATATTATCCTATGCCGGGCCGTTCGTGGCGGTTGACGGGTACTTTCAAGTTTTGAATAATCTATTTATGAACAACAAAAACTAATTATAAACAATAACAACTGTAATTATGAAAGTAAGAAGTTTATTATTCGGTATGCTCTGCATGCTTGCTTTGGGTGCCTCTTTGGCATCTTGTAGTGACGACGATGACGATTCTCTGGATGACGGCGGGTCGAAGGTGACATTGCCGCAGACGCGTGTCTATATTCTGAACGAAGGCTCTCAAGGGGCGAACAATGCAGGACTTGCCTTTTATGCACCCAATAAGGATGCGGATCTTATCAGTGATATCTACAAGATTCAAAACAATGCCAAGTTGGGTGACCTTGGTCAGAGTATGATTGAGTATGAAGATGAAATATATATAGCCGTTTATGGCTCTAATTATCTGACTAAGCTGAATGCCGCAGGTGTGGAGTTGAAACGTGTTTCGTTTGTTGGTGATAATGACCTCAGTGCTGGTATTCGTTATATCGATGCTGAAGATGGATATATCTATGCTTCCTTCTACGGAGGAGTTGTTGCTAAAATCAATGCGAAAACGTTGGAGGTAGTGGATAAATTGACCGGACTTGGCGACAATCTGGAAGGTGTGGCAATCTGCGAGGATATGCTTTATGTGGCGAATAGCTGTACTGCTGATTGGAGCGCTTATCACAATGACGTAAAGGTGATAGATTTGCGTACTTTCAAGTTGAAAGAGACGTTGACGGTAGGTTTGAACCCCAATGCTTTGGTTGAAGAGGATGATAAGGTTTTTTTGATTTCATGGGGTAATTATGTTGATATTGGCTATTCATTACAGATGATAGACCCTGCTGCCAACAATAAGGTGACGGAATTAGGCAGTGCCACCCGTATGTGTGCTACTGATGATATTCTCTATTTGACTTATTCAAATTACACCAATCCTACCGCTTCTTTTTTTACTTATAATATAAAGACTGGAAAGATGGATGAAGCTTCTTTCTTGAAGGATATACCGGAAAAGTTGAAAACTTCTACGATTTATATGTTGGAAGTAAATGATAATAACGGTGATTTCTATATTGGTACTTCTGAATATACCACGAACGGCACCATTTATCGTTTCAAGAAAGACGGTACCTTTATAGAGCAGTTCGATGCAGGAGGTATGAATCCTAATTCTGCTATCTTCTTCAATTAATATCAATGAAAAGAAATAGTTTACTTATCTGTCTGTTCGCAGTCTTGTTTCTTTCCTCCTGCGGAGGAAGGGGCAAGACTGCCTCTGCTTTGGCCAACGGTGACACCATTCCCTTACGTTATGCAGAGAATCTTACCTTAGTGTCCTATCCCGGCTATACCCTTGCCACCTTGCGCAATCCTTGGGATACGTTGCACACGCTACATACCTATATACTGGTCCCGAAAGACCGCGAACTCCCGGCACATCTTCCGGCAGGTACTGTGGTACGTACCCCGCTCTCCAAATCAGTCATCTACTCTTCCGTCCACTGCGGACTGATGGATAATCTGGGTGTGTTTGGTAGCATCGGCGGCGTCTGCGACTTGAAGTACATAAAGCTACCCGCCGTTCACGAAGCCTGCCGCCGGGGTGCCATCGCCGATTGTGGCGACGGCATGAATCCCGATATGGAGCGTATCATCGACCTGCATCCCGATGCCATCCTTCTGTCTCCGTTCGAGAACAGTGGCGGTTATGGCCGTATCGAGAAACTGGATATTCCCATCATCGAATGTGCCGACTACATGGAAACCTCCGCTTTGGGACGTGCCGAGTGGATGCGTTTCTACGGACTGCTCTTCGGGGTTGCGCCACAAGCCGACAGCCTTTTTGCTGAAGTGGACAGTTGTTACCAACGTCTCAAGATGCGTGCACAACTTTCATCCACCTCGTTCTCCGTTGTCAGTGAGTTGAAAAGTGGCTCGGCATGGTACGTACCGGGAGGGCGTAGCACCATAGGAAGGCTTTTTCAGGATGCTTGCGGGCGTTACGCCTTTGCCGACGATACCCACAGCGGCTCCGTTCCTTTGGCTTTCGAGACCGTTTTCGACAAGGCGGGCGATGCCGACGTCTGGCTGGTGAAGTACAACCGCGACCGCGACATGAGCTATGCTGATTTGGAGGCGGATTATATCGGCTACACCGGTTTTAAGGCTTTCAAGACCCGGAATGTCTATGGTTGTAATACGTTGAAAGTTCCTTTCTACGAGGAGACTCCGTTCCGTCCCGATTATTTGTTATCCGACCTGATACAGATTCTGCATCCCGAAATAGGAGATTTGGGAGGTTTGCGCTATTTTTGCAGACTGAAGGAGTGATGAACACAGAGATACGGAACTTTTGTGAAAGTAATGGAAAACTCTGTGCCTCCGTGTGCTAAATAATGTAACTATGAGTAAAGGCTGGAAATATGGTATCGGGCTGGGAGTAGTCATCTTATTGCTGTTTGCGGGCAATCTGCTGGTGGGGTCGGTTTCGATTCCGCCTGCCGATGTTTTCCGCATCCTGCTTGGTGGAGAAGGGGAGAAGGCAAGCTGGAGCTTCATCCTTTGGGAATCCCGTTTGCCCCAAGCGCTGACGGCGCTGCTTTGCGGTGGCGCATTGGCTGTCTGCGGACTGATGTTGCAGACGGCTTTCAAGAATCCGCTGGCAGGACCATCCATTCTGGGCATCAACTCCGGGGCAAGTCTGGGAGTGGCCTTCGTCATGCTGCTGTTTGGCGGCAGCATCACGGCAGGGGCGTTCAGTCTGTCCGGCTTTTTCTCCGTGCTGCTTGGCGCATTTATCGGAGCCATGCTGATTATGGCACTTATCCTTTTCTTTTCCACGCTGATAAAGAGCAATGTCATGCTGCTGATAACGGGTATCATGATAGGCTACATCACTTCTTCGGCCATTGCCCTGCTGAACTTCTTTGCTACGGCAGAGGGGGTGCAGTCTTATATGATATGGGGGCTGGGCAACTTCGGCGGAGTTTCCCTACAGCAGATGCCGGCCTTTGCGCTGGTCACCATTGTGGGACTGTTCGGCTCATTATTGTTGATAAAGCCCCTGAACGCCTTGTTGCTGGGAGAGCGCTATGCCGAAAATCTAGGTGTAAATATCCGCCGTGTGCGCAACTGGCTTTTGATTATCACCGGGCTCTTGACGGCTGTCACCACCGCCTTCTGTGGTCCGGTTGCCTTTATCGGTCTGGCCGTGCCGCATGTGGCCCGCATGATATTGGGGACGGCCAATCACAACTCCCTATTGCCGGTCACCATCCTGAGTGGCGGTGCAGTGGCACTGCTTTGCAACCTGATTTGCGTCTTGCCCGGTGAAGCGGGCATTATCCCCTTGAATGCCGTCACGCCCATTATCGGTGCGCCGGTCATCATCTACGTTATTCTGAGCCAACGGAAGCCGCAAGAATTCAACTGATAATTTACGTTTCGGAGAGGGGGGGGACTTCCGGTTTCCTATGATAATAGAACAGACGGAGAAGCAGCCTGAGTATAGTCTACAATCGTTTGCGGTGAATGCATTGTATATTCCACACTAAGAACAT
The DNA here is from genome assembly GCF_004793475.1 of Bacteroides muris (ex Afrizal et al. 2022). Taxonomy (GTDB): domain Bacteria; phylum Bacteroidota; class Bacteroidia; order Bacteroidales; family Bacteroidaceae; genus Bacteroides; species Bacteroides muris. The sequence continues at coordinate 84,831 of NZ_SRYZ01000006.1, forward strand.
CCATATCTTTGGTTTTTTATTGTAATTTTGCACCCGGTATTAGTTTTAATTTAAAGATTGTAACTATGAGATTACCTGAAGATCCGGTGATGCTGTACAGCTTCATTAACATGAAACTGCGTGATTTCTATCCTTCGCTGGATGCACTCTGTGAGGATATGAACGTAGAGAAAGAGGACATTGTACGGAAACTGAAGCTAGTGGGATTTGAGTATAATCCTGCAAAGAACAGATTTTGGTAAATGATGTTTTTCAAAAAAACAGCTCCCGCCGATTGTTGCCGTAAGGCGCAAGTTGGCGGGAGTTGTTTTTATTAAGCCAGATTGCCTATTTCGTCCAGATTCTTCCGGATGTCATTGTCGGTCAATTCATAATTGACCAAGTCGCCGGAGAGATACTTGTCGTAGGATGCCATGTCGATAAGTCCGTGGCCGGAGAGGTTGAACAGAATTACCTTCTCTTCGCCTGTTTCCTTGCATTTGTTTGCTTCGCGAATGGTGGCGGCAATGGCGTGGCAAGACTCGGGAGCGGGGATAATGCCCTCTGCTTGTGCAAAAAGACAACCGGCATCGAATGATTCGAGTTGCTTGATATCTACAGCTTCCATATATCCGTCCTTCAACAGTTGCGAGACGATGACACCTGCGCCATGATAGCGCAGACCACCGGCATGAATGTTGGCGGGGGCAAAGTTATGTCCCAGTGTAAACATGGGCAGCAGTGGAGTGTATCCTGCCTCGTCGCCGAAGTCGTATTGGAATTTGCCGCGTGTCAGTTTCGGGCAAGAAGCGGGTTCGGCGGCAATAAAGCGTGTTTTCTTTCCTTCAAGAATATTGTGGCGCATGAAGGGGAAGGTGATACCGCCAAAATTGGAACCGCCTCCGAAGCAAGCGATGACCATATCGGGGTATTCGCCTGCCATTGCCATCTGCTTTTCAGCTTCCAGGCCGATTATGGTTTGGTGCAAGGTGACATGGCTCAATACGGAACCAAGAGTATATTTACAGTTCGGAGTGGTTTGCGCCAGTTCGATAGCTTCGGAAATAGCTGTACCCAATGAACCTTGATGGTTGGGGTGGGCTGTCAGAATATTCTTTCCGGCACGGGTCGACATGGAGGGCGACGGTGTAACCTGCGCACCGAACGTCTGCATGATGCTGCGGCGGTAAGGTTTCTGCTCGTAGCTGATTTTTACCTGATAAACAGCGGCTTCCAGTCCGAAGAGGCGGGCGGCGTATGCCAGGGAAGCTCCCCACTGTCCGGCACCGGTTTCGGTGGTTACATTGGTCACTCCCTCTTGTTTGCAATAGTATGCCTGGGGAATGGCGGAGTTCAGCTTGTGCGAGCCCATCGGGCTGACGCTTTCGTTCTTGAAGTAGATATGTGCCGGCGTGCCGAGTGCTTTCTCCAATCCGTAAGCGCGCACCAGCGGAGTGCTGCGGTAGTATTTGTACATTTCGCGGACCTTTTCGGGGATTTCAATCCACGCGTCGGTCTGATTCAGCTCCTGGCGGCAGAGTTCCTCGGCAAAGATGGGGTATAGGTCTTCTGCCTTCAACGGTTGCTTGGTGCCGGGATGAAGCGGCGGCATGGGCTTGTTCACCATGTCGGCTTGTATGTTATACCAGTACTGTGGAATTTCCTCTTCCGGAAGAATGAATCTTTTCTTTTTATTGCTCATAGTGGTCATGATGATTAATAATTCAATGCTCAAATGTAGCTATTATTTTTGAACCAATTTCTTTTTTCTTTTGTTTTTTGTATATGAGGGTAGATTTGTCTAAGTTTGCCGCGTTTCATTAATCGATGCATTTATGAAGATTTATCATAAATTCCTTTTGTATCAGAATAAATGGATTCACCCTTACGTACGGATGACAGTGGGAGTAATGACCTTCATCACTTATTTGATGTCCGTCCTGCTGATTGTCGGTGTGGTCTATGAGCATGGCTTTACGATTTCCGTAGCTGAGGCGCATCAGCTCCAGCACTTGTATCATGGGGTGTGGATTGCTTTCCTGATAGACGTCACTCTGCGCATTTTGCTGGAATACAAGGATACCCGGCGTACGTTCAGTAGGCTCACATGGATATTGACCATTCTGCTCTATCTGACTCTTATTCCGGTTATTTTCCATCGTCCGGAGGAGGAGGGTGCCGTTCTGCAATTCTGGGATTTTCTGCATGGGAAGACCTATAGGCTTGTCCTGTTGCTGATATTTTCCTTTCTCAGTCTTTCAAACGGGCTTGTGCGGCTGTTGGGAAGGCGTACGAACCCTTCTCTTATTTTGGCTGTCAGCTTTCTGATAATCATACTTGTGGGGACGGGGTTGCTGATGCTTCCTCGTTGCACGGTGAACGGTATATCGTGGGTCGACTCGCTGTTCATATCCACCAGCGCGGTGTGTGTCACCGGGCTGACATCGGTCGATGTAGCTTCTACATTCACCCCGACCGGTTTCACGGTCATCATCCTGCTGATTCAGATTGGCGGTCTGGGTGTGATGACGCTGACAAGTTTCTTTGCCATGTTCTTCATGGGTAATACCTCGTTGTATAATCAGCTGGTGATGCGTGATATGGTGAGTTCCGATTCCCTGAATTCCCTGCTTTCCACTCTGGTCTATATTCTGGCCTTTACACTGGTGATTGAAGGGGTAGGGATGCTTGCCATCTGGGGAGACATTCATGGGACGATGGGAATGGACTTGCAGGAAGAGCTGGCTTTTTCGGCCTTCCATGCCATTTCCGCTTTCTGCAATGCCGGATTCTCCACGTTACCGGGTAATCTGGGCAATCCGCTGGTGATGACGGGGCACAATCCTTTTTTCATCTACATCTCGCTGCTGATTATTCTGGGCGGTATAGGTTTCCCTATCCTGGTGAATTTCAAGGATATTATTCTTTATCATCTGCACCGTCTGCGACACTTTCTGCGTACGTGGCATTGGGATGGTAGTAGGCGTTTCTACCATCTGTACAACCTGAATACAAAGATTGCATTGATTGTCACTTTCCTGCTGCTGGTGCTGGGCACGGCGGGCATTGCCCTCTTTGAGTGGAATGCAGCCTTTGCAGGTATGCCGGTAGCGGACAAGTGGACTCAGGCGTTTTTCAATGCCGTATGTCCCCGTACGGCAGGCTTCAATAGCGTGGACTTGGCCGGATTGGGGGTACAGACATTGCTCATTTATCTGTTTCTGATGTGGGTGGGAGGAGGTTCCCAGTCTACGGCGGGCGGTATCAAGGTGAATGCCTTTGCGGTAGTGGTGCTGAACCTGGTGGCTGTGTTGCGCGGCACGGAACGGGTAGAGGTGTTTGGCCGTGAACTGTCACACGATTCCATCCGCCGTTCCAATGCCACAGTGGTGATGTCGTTCGGTGTCTTGTTGCTGTTCGTTTTCATCATCAGCATTCTGGAGCCGGGTACGTCGCTTTTGGCCATTACCTTCGAGTGTGTGTCGGCATTGAGTACGGTTGGGTCCAGTTTGAACCTTACCCAGCAGTTGGGAGACGACAGCAAGCTGCTGGTGGCACTGCTGATGTTTGTGGGGCGTGTGGGACTGATTACGCTGATGCTTGGCGTCATAAAGCAGAAGAAGCATACGAAGTATCAGTATCCGAGTGGTCAGATTATAATCAACTGATAATTGATTTGTAGATTTATTATCCATTTATCCATTAATAGAATGAAATATATTATTATCGGTTTAGGGAATTATGGTCATGTGCTGGCAGAAGAGCTTTCTGCACTGGGGCACGAAGTGATAGGTGCGGACGTGAGCGCCGGCCGGGTAGATAGTCTGAAGGAGAAGATAGCTACAGCTTTTATCATCGATGCAACGGACGAGCAGGCGCTGTCCGTGTTGCCGCTGAACAGCGTGGATGTGGTGATTGTTGCCATCGGCGAGAATTTCGGTGCGTCCATCCGTGTAGTGGCTTTGCTGAAGCAGAAGAAGGTGCAGCATATCTATGCCCGCGCCATTGACGCTGTTCACCGTTCCGTGCTCGAGGCCTTTGAGTTGGAGCGCATTCTTACTCCCGAGGAAGATGCTGCACGCGGGCTGGTGCAGTTGCTGGAATTCGGTGCCGATATGGAGACATTCCGCGTGGCACCGGATTATTATGTGGTCAAGTTCACCGTTCCGGACAAGTTCATTGGATATTATGCCAACGAATTGAATCTTGATGAGGAATTTGGCCTGAAGATGCTCGCCTTGAAGCGTGCCGAGACTTTGAAGAATTGTCTGGGCATCTCTTATGTGGAACGCAATGTGCGGAACGAACTGCCGGAAAATGACCTGATACAAGCCGGCGACCAGTTGGTGTGCTACGGACGATATAAGGCTTTCCAGAAGTTCTGGAAAGCACTATGATAATTGGTAGTTGGAAATGTGTCAAAAGTGGTGAATTTTGCCCCCCATTTTCAACTAATCAAAGTCCTTCTCCCGACACCGATAATGGAAATAATCAGTCAGGAAGTGTGCATTCTTGCGTATGAACTCTTGCCCGTGTTCTTTTCCTTGCAAACTGTTCAGATAAGCGTCGGGCAGCATGCCTTCGTCTTGCAGGATGCAGCTCAGCTGGTAAGGGATGATGTCGGGGTTGATGATGAACATAATGGCGTTTTTCTCTGCTTTCTCCTTATTATAATTGGGGTTGTCCGGAGATTTGATGCATTCGCACAGCTTGAATTGGATATGTAGGCCGGTGTGCGGGTTGGCCATCAGCATGGCTCCGGTTTCTGTATGTATGCGTGGTATGTCCAGGTCTTCTTTCAAGCCGTATCCCATCTTGTTCAGCAGAAAATCAGAGATTTCCTCTTGCGATTGGCAGAATACAAAAGATTTCCCGCCGGATGCTTTTATGAAATCATGGAATGTAGCCTTTTCATTCGTCTTTTCTTTCTGGTTCGTCAAGTCGTCCACATATTCCGCTATTTTCCGGTCGTACTTGTTTTCGAGAAGCATGCCGCACTGCCACCATGCGTTGCCAAAATAAATCAGTTCGCAGATAAGGGTGCTTTTCCCTACTTCTCTGCTACGGATGGCCGAGAGGTTCAAGGACTTCTTGGTTATCTTGAATTCGCATTCGTCTTCACTACACAAATCTTTGACGTACAGATACTCGTCGTCTTCTTTCTCCAGCAGATAGCAACTGTTTTCCCGTGCCTTCACCTTGCCCCAAAGCTGATGTTCGGGATGGGCTTTTCCGATGAGAGCCAGCCATTCCGGTGAGGTCAGCGACAGCAGGTTGCGGCGGCCTTTGAACGTCAGTGAGGTGCGTGTGGCATATATGAGGGTCTCTGCCATTTCGATGGTAATCTTTTCATCATTCAGCAACCGTTCAGCTTCGTCCCGGCATTGGGCGACATTTTCGATGTTGAAGTAGCATTGGTAGTGAAACCAGTTCAGTATCTCCCGGTAGCGGAAGAAGTCTTCTTCTCCCATAGCTGAGGGGTATAGAAATTCCTGCATCCTTTCATTTTCTGGAGCGGTTTCGTATTCCTCTGCAAGCAGTCCGTATATCTCTTGTGCAGTCTGCTCTATTCCGGGATTCTCGGGGTTGATGGCGCTTATTCCCCGGCACAGATATTGTATATGGTGCCAAAGCAGAAAGCGTATGTCCTCCAGATTGATTTCATCCGGAAAATAATCGCCTTTGATGGGGTAGAAGGGCAGATAGGCTCCGTATCGCTTCCGGCACTCGGCAGTGAATGCCTGCCAGATGCCGGTCTGGGAGATGACGTCCTCAAACCATGCGGCGAGGCAGAGGCTTGTATAGCGTATGTTTTCCTCTTCTTCGAAGGCGTTGGCTATCGTTGAAGAGTAGAGTCTTTTGTGGATTTCGTTTGCAATGCCGACGTAGTACTGGTCAACGCTGTTTGTCTGCTTGTACGGATGCAGTTCCAACCATTCTTTGGGGTATATTTTCTTCATGGTGCTAAAGCGAATTTGGTGTGTATCTTTATAAATTTTATTTTTCGGTGTAAAGATATGCTTTTTGTAGAAATTTTCTTGTTTTTCCTCCTTTTGATTAGTATATTTGTATGCTACTATTAAATCGTTCCATCGTGTGGAAAAAATCGTTCCACCATGGTGGAACGATTTTTCTTCCGTGGTGGAATGATATTTTCTCCATGATGGAACGATTAAAGAATCGCTTTTCTTTTCCTTAATGTTTGGGAAGAAGAAAAAAACAGAATTGCAGAACCATTTAAAAACAGAATATATATGAGTGCGTATTACGACCTTTTTGAGAAACCCGACGTCCGCCAGACCGGCGAGCAACAATCCCTTTATGCCCGCTTTGTCCCCAAGGGAACCATCGACCGCAAGGAATTTATCGAGCGTGTGCATCTTTTTACCGGCCTCAGCCGCAGCCTGCTGGAAGGAGCGATGGCAGGCTTTATGGACGAGTTGCGCGACTGCCTTGCCAATGGCTGGACGGTGGAGCTGGGCGAGCTGGGTTACTTCACCCCCTCTTTGAGTTGTACCCGCCAGGCGACGGACAAGAAAGAGCTTCGTGCTGCCTCCATCGCTTTGCGCGGGTTGAATTTCCGTCTGGGCAGGGAGTTCTATAAGGATTTGAAAGGTAAGATGCAGTTGGAGCGTTGTCCGCAATCGGCATCGGCGCCTGCTTCGTCTGCCGATGAGGCGTTGGGCGTGGAGCAGCGCTGGAAGTTGCTGGATGAGTATTTGCAGCAGTATCCTTGCATCAACCGCGCCCAGTATGCACGGCTGGCAGGACGCAGTTACAAGCAGGCTGTTGTCGATTTGAACAGGTTTATAGAAGAGGGGATGCTGATGAGGCATGGGATGGGGCCGAGTGTGGTGTATGCAAGGAAAAAGTGAGCAAGATTTGGCTATTTGCAATTCAGAAACGTACCTTTACACTAATTATAGATTGTTTTTATGGACAAGATGACTCCCGAGCAGCGGCATCACTGCATGAGCAGCATCCGCAGCAAGAACACGAAACCGGAGATGGTGGTACGCCGTTATCTTTTTTCCCGTGGTTTCCGTTTCCGTGTCAATGTGAAGCGGTTGCCTGGCACGCCCGACATTGTACTCCGCAAGTATCGTACGGTGATATTCGTGAACGGATGTTTCTGGCATGGGCACGAGGGATGCAAATATTTTGTACTTCCCAAAAGTAATGTGGAATTTTGGAAGGACAAGATTGAACGGAATCGGCGCAGGGACTTGAAGGAACGGATTCAGTTGCGTTACATGGGGTGGCATGTGATGCAGGTATGGGAATGCCAGTTGAAACCCAAGGAGCGGGAGATGACACTGAAAGGGATTGAATGGGCACTGAATAGGATATTGCTGGAAAATTACGGAATGCGTAAGAAAGGTGAAATGAAACCTTATCGGGAATATGAAGAGGGAAATGGTAGGATGATAGCAGCCGATGGGATGGAGGATTACGGAAAGTGAGAAATTGCGTGGATAGAATAATGTATTATTTCCTTAAATAAGAAGTGGACCGCAAGTAAGGTTGCTTGCTTTTTTATTATCTTTGCCCATTAAACGGAGAAAGAATATTTTTTATAATATTCTCATAAAAAGTGGAAAGAGAGTTTACATCCGTACGTGAACTTTTGAGTCTTACGGTTTAACCTTCTTGGTTCATCTGCCAAACTATCGGCTTCTAACTTCCGATAACTCCGGGCGAAGCCTTGACTCCCGATAACTGCCGTGAATAATATAGGTTAAACCTCCTTTAACCTCCGAAAACCTCCGTTAAAGCACCACCTCGTTTTCTGCCCGTTGTATCTTTGCATTGTGGTCACAAAGAAATAGGTTTTGCAGACTGACGAGCGAACAAGACCGGTTTTTATTAATCAACTTAAAATAAAAAAAACTATGGCTTTGAATTATGAAGTAAAAAAGAGAGTGTTCGGTTTTGACGAGACAAAAACGGAAAAGTACGTGGCGCAGATGAAGACTTTGGGGGTGTTCGCTTTCAGAGATTTATGTGACGAGGTTTCCAAGATAGGCATGGCGCCTCGCGGTGTGGTGAAGTTGGTGTTGGACGGATTGATTGACACCTTGAATATGAATATCAACAAGGGATTTTCGGTACAGTTGGGGGAGTTCGGCTGTTTTCGTCCCGGCATCAACGCCAAGAGCCAGGAAAAACAGGAAGACGTGACGGCAAGTACGATTTATCGCCGCAAGATTATCTTCACTCCGGGTTTCTACTTTAAGGATATGCTGACCCGCGCCAGTGTGGAGAAGATGAGTTGGCCGGGCAACGGGACTGTTTCCGGCGGCAGCTCCAATCCGAATCCGGATGGCGGAGGTTCCGATGGTAATCAGGGAGAAAATCCGTTAGGATAAGCATTCTGTAAATAAGGAGAATATGAACTTTCTCGGAAAAAGGTTCATATTCTCCTTGAAATACTTGACTTCGCCTTTTGAATATCGTATCTTTACGTCAATCATTTTAAATCAGACCAACTGTTATTATGGAAACAAAAAACGGATTTCGTGTCACGACCTATAAAAAGAAAGATTTGGCATGCCTCTATTGCCCCAACGCTACTGCACGTTGCGCCATCCGCACCCTGACGCGGTGGATAAAGCGGAATCACGAACTGTATGAAGCCTTGGCGCATACCGGCTACAATGTAAGGACACGGACATTCATGCCGAAGCAGGTGAGCCTCATCGTACAGTATCTGGACGAACCTTAATATTCTTTTCAACCTCATTTATTGTGTTAAAGCGGGAAGTTGCGGTTAAACTTCCCGCTTTTGTTTTTGTCATAGATACGTTGCAACACAATAGGTATAACTAACATAAGGTATTAATTAAAAAAAGAGAAAAATGATGAAAAGAATAGTTCTGATATGGATGGCCGCCTTCCTGATGGGTGGCATGGCAATGGCGCAACATGTCCGCCGCAGTGATAAAATGCCCGAACCGAAAGTCCGTGCCGAGCGCATGACGGAACGGATGGTGAAAGAGTACTCCCTGAACGATACGCAGAAACAACAACTGCTGGAAGCCAATCTGGCATTGGTCGCGAAAATGGAAGATATGCCGATGCACCGTGCCAAAGCACACAAGCATTTGAAGAGAGAAGGTAAGCGCCATCAATTGACGGATGAGCAGCGCGCGCAGAAAAAAGCGGAGATGGAAAAGAAACGTGAAGAGATGAAGGCTGCCCGTATTGCTTATGATTCACAACTCCAGAAGATTATGACGGAAGAACAATATGCTGCATACAGCAAGAAAGTGCAGGATAGAAAAGCAAAAATGGAATCTAAAAGAAAATAAATTTTCTATTGCATTCAATTTGTACTATTTTTGTCCGGTCAATTACTAAAAACAAAACAATGAAGAATATAGTCTATATTTTGGTATGTGCATCGGTTGTCTTTTTCACAGCTTGTTCGTCTCAAGACAAGAATAAGAAAGACGGCCTGCTATTGATGCAGGATAGTACAGAATTTGCCGGTCTGCAGCGCATGCAGGTGTCTGACGTAAAAACATCCTTTAGGTATAAGGGAAAAGAGTATCAGTCTTCTGTAGTGCGTCGGCCGGATGAATCTTTGCCGATAGTGAAAAACGAGCAGGGAGAGAAATTTGTGGATAACCGTATTACCTTGCACATTACGTGCGATGGGAAGCATGTGGTGGATAAAGTGTTCACCAAAGATAATTTTGCTTCGTTGGTGGATGCCAAGTTTATGAAGTACTCCATTCTTGAGGGGCTGGTCTATGACAAGACCACTCCGCAGGGAATCATATATGCGGCCAGTGTCTGCTATCCGCAATCCGACCTTTATGTTCCCATCAGACTGACCATTACGGCTGACGGGAAAATCTCCATGGCAAAAGAGGAACTGCTGGAGGAGTATCAGACAAACAGCATTGATTAGTGGATGGTTTTCCAGATTGTTTCCTGTTTTATAGACCATCTTTGCCGGTATGAAAATCCTGATTGTAGAAGATGAGCAAGATTTGCGGGAAACCATCCGCACTTCGCTCCTGAAAGAAAAGTTTGTCGTAGAGACTGCTGCCGACTATTTCTCGGCATTAGATAAAATCAATGACTACGATTACGACTGCATTCTACTGGATATAATGTTGCCCGGTGGAAACGGTCTGGACTTGCTGCGTGAGTTGAAACGGCTGCACCGCAGTGACAGCGTGCTGATTATCTCGGCCAAAGATTCTCTGGACGACAAGGTGGATGGGCTGGAACTGGGAGCCGACGATTACCTTACAAAGCCTTTCCATTTGGCAGAACTCAATGCACGTGTCAAGTCATTGATACGTAGAAGGCAGGCGAAGGGAGATGTGACCGTCACTCTTGGAAATCTTCTGTTCTATCCCGATAAACGGCAGGTAGAGATAAACGGAAAGCCTTTGCTACTGAACCGTAAGGAGTTCGACCTGCTCTATTATTTTGTTGTCAACCCCGGCCGGGTCATCAATAAGATGAGTCTTGCCGAGTCGGTGTGGGGAGATAATATAGACCAGACGGATTCGCTGGATTTTATCTACTCGCAAGTGAAAAATCTGCGTAAGAAATTGAAACAAGCTGAGGCTAGCGTAGAATTAAAGGCAGTTTATGGATTCGGCTACAAACTCTCCGAATTATGAAACTGTTAAGCTACACCTACCGCAAACTTGCATGGCTGATGTTTCTGCTGATGGCAGTGTGGGGTGTGCTGTTCTATTGCGCAATCATCGACGAGGTGGTGGATGAGACGGACGATACGTTGGAGAATTACGGTGATATATTGATGGAGAGTGCGCTTCACGACCCCGCGATACTCGGAACAGAAGGCTCGTTGATGTCTTTCTATAAGTTCACTCCAATATCCGAAGAAGAGGGGCGGCATTACCGGCAAGTGTTTTATGATGCTACAGTCTATATCGAACTGGAGGATGAAGACGAGCCGGTACGTGTCATGTGTACCGCTTTCCGTATGCCCGACGGGCAATATTATGAGTTGAAACTGATGATTTCCATTCTGGAGCGGGACGATATGGTGGAGGCTATGCTTTGGTATCTGGGAGCGCTGTTCCTGCTGTTTCTAATCTGTACTTCCATCGGCATTCAATTGGTGTTGAAGGGGGTGTTCCGTCCATTACATAAGCTGCTTGACTGGTTGCACCGCATTCAGCCCGGCAAGGAGGTGCCTTCATTGGACAACCCGACGAAGATACGGGAGTTCCGCCAGTTGAGTGACGCCGCATTGGATATGGGAAACCGCAGCTACAAGGCATACGAGGAGCAGAAACAGTTCATCGAGAATGCCTCGCATGAGTTGCAGACACCGCTTGCCATCGTGAGGGGAAAAGTGGAACTGCTGGCTGAGAGTGAAGGAATGACGGAACAGCAAATGAAGGAACTGGACGAGATATATGTCACGTTGGACCGTGCCGTGAAATTGAATAAGTCCCTGTTGTTGCTTTCCCGTATAGAAAACGGGCAGTATACTGAGATGGAAGATGTCTCGGTAGATGAAATATTGGATGAACTCTTGCCCGACCTGATGGATATTTATGAACATAAGTGCGTGAATCTGATACGGAAACGGGAGGAACAACCTTTTATCATCCGTTGTAATCATTCGCTGGCGCAAATACTGGTTTCCAATCTGGTGAAGAATTCGTTGCTGCACAATAGGGAAGGGGGGGAGTTGCAGGTGCTTACCACTCCAACTTCGCTGGTCATCAGAAACACGGGGGATATTCCTTTGGATGGAGAGAAGCTGTTCCGGCGTTTTTATCGCGGCATGGATGGCAAGAAGGATTCCACAGGACTGGGGCTTGCCATTGCGCGTTCCATTGCATTGTCGTCTTCACTGAAGCTTACGTATGAATGGCAGGATGGCATGCATTGCTTCTGTCTGGTTAAAGAAAACTAAAAAAATCGTAAACTGCGATTATTCCCAAATCTTTCCTAATTCTCTACTGTTATTTGCAGTGTGAATGATATGAAATTTATTAATAACATTAAAAAATGACGATTATGAAGAAAGTATTGTCTATTTTTATATTGGCTCTTGTAGCTGTTCAGTTTGCTTTTGCCGGTGATGTAATTACTCAGGATGCCAAGCTGCTTCCGCTGACAGCGCGTAACTTTATCAATCAGTATTTCTCGAAACCGCATATTTCGCATATCAAGATTGAAAGTGAAATACTGCAGACCAAGAAATATGAAGTGCTGCTGACCGACCGTACGGAAATTGATTTCGATAAGAAAGGAAATTGGCTGGAAGTGGATTGCAAGAAATCTGCTGTTCCCGAAGCATTGATTCCGGCTCCGGTAAAGGAATATGTGAAGACCAACTTCCCGAGAGAGATTATTACCAAGATTGAGCGCGGACGTACCGGTATGGAAGTCGAGCTGAACAATGACTACTCTTTGAAGTTCAACAAAAAAGGAAAATTTGTCAGTATGGACGACTGATTTTTTAGTAAATATTTTAACTTTATATGAAAATGATGAGAATGAAGATTCAAATGTTGGCGATGATGTTCATCACCGCCTTGGCACTTGGTGCATGCAGTAATGATGACGACAAGGATGATGTGAAAGTGCCTGAAGCAATGTCACAGGCATTGAAGTCCAAATACCCTTCCGCAATCCATGTGGAGTGGGAACAGAAAGGAGGTTATTTGGTGGCAGACTGTAGAGTGGATGGCCAGGAAAAGGATGTATGGTTCAATAATCGGGCAGAATGGGTGTTGACGGAGACAGAACTGCTTTGGAACGATCTTCCGGGAACTGTACTGACTTCTTTCAGCGGCAGTAAATATGTTGGCTGGAAGATAGAGGAGATTGTTCTTTTGGAGTATCCGGTAGTGCCTATGCAGTTTGTCATTGAAGTTGAAAAGGGAAATGCAGAGTATCAATTGTTCTATTCGGAAGAAGGCGACTTGCTGCAGACAAAAGATGTGAGCGGTGATAGGGATGATACGTATTGGCCGATAAAACTTGATTAAAGGATAAGGGATTAGGGACTAGTGTTGTGGTAATCATATTGCCCCCCTAATCCCTAATTCCTAATTTCTGGCTACATCGGTTTATAGTCCTTTGCCAGTCCTCCTTCACTGGTTTCTTTGTAGAGGGAGGGCAGGTCGTTTCCGGTTTCTTTCATGACTTCTACCACCTTGTCGAATGATACGCGGTGCATGCCGTCGGTGAAAGAGGAGTAAAGGTTGGCATCCAGGGCGCGTGCGGCGGCGTAGGCATTACGTTCGATACATGGGATTTGTACCAGTCCGCAAACCGGGTCACAGGTCATTCCCAAATGATGCTCCAATCCCATTTCAGCGGCATATTCTATTTGTGCCGGACTACCTCCAAACAATTGGTTGGCCGCGGCTGATGCCATAGAACATGCTACGCCTACTTCTGCCTGGCATCCGGCTTCCGCTCCCGAAATGGAAGCGTTGGTCTTCACGATATTTCCTATCAGTCCGGCTGTGGCAAGGGCACGGAGTATGCGTGTGTCGCTAAACTCCCGGCTTTTTTGCAGATGATAGAGCACTGCAGGTACAATGCCGCACGAACCGCAGGTAGGTGCAGTGACAATGACCCCGCCTGACGCATTTTCTTCACTTACTGCCAAGGCATAGGCAAATACCAGTCCGCGCGACTGGAGGGAAGCCTTGTAGCCACTGGCACGTATATAATAGGTCGAGGCTTTCCGGCGCAGATTCAGAGGGCCGGGCAAGACTCCTTCACTATCCAATCCCCGTTTTACGGCAGCTTGCATGGTTTTCCATACCTCCTGCAGGTAATCCCAAATATCGCTTTCCTCGCATTCCTTGACGTACTCCCAATAACTTTTTCCGGTACGTTCACACCATTGCAGTATTTCGGTCATGCGGTTCATTTCGTATACATCCGGGGTGTTGACGGATGAGGTTCCGTCATTCTCCTCTGCCAGGGCACCGCCACCGACACTGAATACAGTCCATTGGTCTGTCTCCTTGCCTTCACTGTCCAAGGAGACGAATTTCATGCCGTTGGGATGGAAGGGCAGGAATATTTTGGGTTCCCAGATTATTTCTACCGGTGCTGCGGGTTGCAGTGTCTCGGTGATGGCAACATTGGTCATGTGTCCCTTGCCGGTAGCAGCGAGGCTTCCGTATAGAGTTACTTGGAATGCGGCTGCTTTGGGATGTTTTTCCAAGAATATCTGAGCTGCCTTGCGTGGCCCCATAGTGTGGCTGCTGGATGGGCCGGTACCGATACGGTAGAGTTCTTTGATTGATTTCATATATTTCAAAATTTATCAAATTTATGATTTAGCTTTAACTATCAATTATCCATTAATTCAAGTCTACAACGGTGATGCCTGCTCCGCCGAACTGTATATGTTCGTCGGCAAAGTGGCGTACTCCGGGAACAGTTTCCAGATATTGACGGATGAGCATGCGTAGGATGCCTGTCCCCGTTCCGTGAAGGATACGCACGCGTGACATGCCGACAAGGATGGCGTCATCAATGAAATAAGTTACGGCTTGCAAGGCCTCGTCACCTCGCATACCTCGGACATCGATGTCTTGCTTGAAATGCAGTTTCTTCTCGTACATGCTGTCTTGGGTCTGGGCACTGATAAAAGTGCTTTTGGTGGACACATCAGCTTGTTTAGGCTGCGCGTTGGTACGTTCCAGTCTATCCAGCTTTACGGTAGTCTTGATACTGCCGAACGCGATGACCGCATTCTTGCCATTTACTTCCATTACTTCGCCCACAGAGGTCTGTCCCTTTATTCTGACGTTGCAGCCGGGGATGATGGCTGCGAGACGTTCTGCTTCTTTCCGTGCCTGCTGTTCTGCCAAAGCTTGAGCAGACAGCCCGTTTTCTTTTCCTTTGCCCGCTTTCTTTTCCTTTTTCCGGTTTTGCTTCTCTTTCAGCTTTTCCATTTTGCGGGCAATTTTTTCTTCCAGTTCCTTGTTGGCAAGTGCTTCCATTGATTCACGGAAGTCCGTCAACTCTTGGCGGGCCTGGCGTGTCTTTTCTTTTTCAGCTTGGGCTTCTTTGATGGAGCGTATGGTGTTCTCGATGCGCGCATTGGCTTCCTGCATCAGTTGCTCCATTTCTTCCTTTGCTTTGCGCAGAATCTCCTTTCGGGATTTCTGCAAATCTTCTATTTCAGTTTGATAGCGCTCTATGGTCTCTTCCATGTACTTTTCACGCTGGCGTATTGTCTGGCGTTTGCTTTCCCAGTAGCGTTTGTCGCGCACAATGTCTTGCAGGTACTTATCGGCATTGATGTATTCGCTGCCCACGATTTCCGAGGCATCGGCAATGACATCTTCCGGAAGACCAATCTTGCGGGCAATCTCTACAGCGAACGAACTGCCCGGATTGCCTATCTGCAACTGGAACAGTGCTTGCATCAGATGGCGGTCATAGAGCATGGCACCGTTTACTACACCTTCGTGGTCTTCGGCAAAATGTTTCAGGTTCTGATAGTGTGTGGTGATGACACCGAACGTCTGTTTTTGGTTGAAACGTTTCAATACGGCTTCAGCGACAGCGCCTCCAATCTGGGGTTCAGTTCCACCACCGAATTCATCAATCAAGATGAGGCTCCGTTCATTGCAGCTTTTCATCATGATTTTCATGTTCGTAAGGTGGGAGGAGTAGGTACTCAAATCATCTTCAATGGACTGCTCGTCACCTATGTCGATGAATATGCTGCTGAATATTCCGGCATGACTGCGTTCGTGCATCGGGATGAGCAGTCCGGATTGCAGCATGTATTGCAGTAAGCCCACTGTCTTTAGGCAGACGGATTTACCGCCTGCATTTGGACCAGAGATGATTAGGATACGTTGCTTCTCATTCAGTTCGATGTCAAGTGGTACTACTTCTTTGCCATGTTTGGCAAGAGAAAGTTGCAAGAGCGGGTGCACAGCCATTGTCCAGTCTAGCAACTGCTTGTTTTCGAGAGCTGGTTTCAGCCCGGATATCTGCTCAGCAAACAGTGCTTTGGTACGTATGAAGTCTATTTCAGCAAGGAATTCGTATGATAGCAGTACGTCGGGGATGGAGGGACGCAGCTGGTTGGAGAAGTCCGTCAGGATGCGGATAATTTCTCTGCGTTCGTCACTTTCCAGTTCCCGTATGCGATTGTTGGCTTCCACTACTTCGGCAGGCTCAATGAATACGGTTTTACCGCTGGCCGACTCGTCGTGTACAATACCACGTATTTTCCGTTTCAGTGCCGGTGCAACGGGAATGACCAGACGACCGTCACGCATGGTGGGCGTTACATCTTTGTCCACAACGCCCTCGGACTGAGCATTTCGTAGAATGCTGTTCAGTGAGCGAGAGATGCTTCCCATAGTACTTGCCAGTTCCCGGCGGATGCGTGCCAACTCTGTAGAGGCATTGTCCTTGATTTTTCCGTAAGGAGAGAGGATGCCGTTTATTTTTGTTATGAGCTGTGGGAAAACGGTGATGTCTCCCGCTAGTCTTTTCAGACAAGGGTAGGGGGAAGCCCTTTCTTCCTCATCATCGTCGCTTTTTTGTAGGAAGCGTACAATATCACGTATGGTTTCCAGTGAACGGCGCAGGTCAAAAAGCTCTTGTTCATCCAGATACATGCCTTCTACGCGTATGCGTTTTAATGATGGGCGTACATCAAAAAAATATTGTGCCGGGAAATTATCTTCTTCTTGGAGTATACGTACAAATTCGGTGACTTGGTCCAGACGTTCTTCCACTTCTCCAAAGCAATTGGAAAATGTCATGTTCATCACCCGTTCTTCGCCAAGTGTACTGAGGCATTTTTCTTTCAGTAATTGGCGTATTTGGTCGAAACCTATTTTCTGTTCAAAGTTCTGCGGATATATCATGGTGCAAAAGTACTATTAATTCATGAAAAAATAGAAAAGAAGTTTGCAGAATTAAAAATGATTTGTATCTTTGCACCGCTTTAAGAGAAAAGCACTTCTTGAAAGAGGAGTTTGGAGAGGTGGCAGAGTGGTCGATTGCGGCGGTCTTGAAAACCGTTGTACTGCGAGGTACCCGGGGTTCGAATCCCTGTCTCTCCGCGATAAACATTGAAAATCAATGAATTACAAAAGAAACACCCAATTTTACACCCCAAAATGTAAAGTTGGGTATTTTTTTGTTATTTAACTAAATCCCTGAATTCTGTAACTAAATAATATTGATTTGTCCGGAAATCCAGTTACAGCCCCTATTTTTGTGTGCATAGTTCAGAGCGTATAAACAACGCTCCACAGAACAGGCTTTCTAAAAAACGTAACCTCTACATTGAAAATTCTTCCTGTGTATCGGTCTTGCCTGTTGGAAAAAGAGAGCAGGGACATAGACGGGGTTTCGGACTAACCAATAATATTGTGGTATATGGAGCAAAGCTTATGTTCCTTTTTTCAGAATATAAAAACAACTCGTACTAAAGAAGTTTCTTAGAATAGGAATGTAGGCAATCACTTTGTTCAATTTGCGTGGGGATAATCCGAATTTAACCTGATAATGAGGATTGATAAGCCATAATTGCCTATTTGTAATGCGTAAAACAGTCGTTTTTAGCATGCTTTCAAAAGATTCTATTGACACCCTTGTTCTTTTAATAGAAAGCAACTCTTTGATACAGTCTCCGTTTTCTCCAAAGGCTTTTAGTACTCCCCGATATACAGTCATGGGAAGTAGGTGAACAAAGGGCAGACGGGAAAGTATGGGGTTTTGACAAATCTGCTGATGCCCACCAAATGGCATTTGCCAGGCCGGGAATGACATGAAAACAATGCCCTGAGGCTTTAGATATTTATTCAAATTTGAAAGGAATAGCTTTTTATTGTCTATATGCTCAAAGACATCATGGCAGATGATTATATCAAAACTCCGTTCCAATTCCTTTAGTTGAAAAATATCTTGTGCGTAAAATGTCCCTCTTGCATGGGCATCCGCAAAAAAAATTCTTGCATCTTTAATCCGGCAGGCTGCAATATCAACTCCAACAACACGACATCCCATTTCAGAAAAAGGAAGTAGATTGCCACCATCACCACAGCCTATTTCTAACACATCAGTTCCTGTCTCTACTGAATGCCAGTGTTGAATATATGGTATAAAATAGTTTTTGCTTGTAATAGAAAGTTCTTTGAAATAGATAGCTCTATTTTTATGACGTTCTTGCATAAAATAATTATTTGTAGAGTAGTAGCAGTAAAAAACTGCTACTACCTATTCTTGTTGTTCAATTTGCGGAAATCTCAATTTGTGAGCCTGCATTAACTGTGAAAGGAGTATTGATTGTTACGGATTCTCCTGCATTAAATGTAAGTTTAGCACCATTGGTGACTGTTACATTTTTTGACATAATAATCCAACCTGTAACAGATTGTGTTGATGATACTGTTTTATCATTAAAGGTTACAATCTCTCCTCCGGCAGTAGAAACTGCTGCAAAAGCATTGCATAAGCCGTACCCCATTTCATTATTCCATGTCCCATTAGGACGGTTTGAGGTTGTTGAATACGAGTATCCTCCATTGCCTTTGAAAATTTGATAACACGTACTTTCATACTGATTTGTTTTTAGTTAATATTTATTTGAATTGTTCTCTACAACTATGATAAGTTATTTTGTAAAAGACTGCATGATAACCATAACTTTTTTACCACGACAGACGGATTCCTATAGGCAAAGCCACATTAAAAGGCTTTTCTGTTCGAATTGTCTTTATTCCATCTCCATTATTGAAGTAATAATGTAAATTGGGTTCCGCATAGATTCCAACGGATGGTGTAATCTGATATTGGATGCCTATACCCAAATTCGTTGACCACTGCAAAGATGGATATATATCACTCTTTCCACAAAAAGTAATTTGTCCACTTTCATTAGATGCAATACTTTCAGAAGTTGCTTTTACAGGGATATCCAAAGTTACTCCCGTAGATAAGTAAATGGACAGCCTTTGCTTGCTGTGTACATTGAATGTTCCTTTCAAGGGAATTCCTATATAGTTGATTTTCTGTACTTCTTTTAAGTAGGAATCAGTAATAGTCGTAAAATCAGAATGTAAGTGTGTGTATTGAAAGCCCGTTTCAAGTCCCCAACGTTCATCAAATTTCTTACTAAAAGAAAGCGATAAGATGATAGGGATGTGATGATATGATTCTTTTATTACCTCTTGTGGCTTTTCGGATGAAATGCCACCGGAATTTATCGTTTTTTGAATATTCGTTTGCTTGTTTATTCCTGAATAAGACAAAGCTAATGACCATTTCTTTTTATTATGGGACGAGAATTGAGGAACAATGGTGTAATGAGTGTTTTTGCTCTCTTCAAATTCTTGCTCTTTAGTTATTGGATTATTAGATAATTGACTACTGTCTTTTTGTTCAATAACATTATCTTGGTTAATAATATCTTGTTTGTACATCTCTTCTTTTGTTGATTGAAGGTGTGTATATTGGTGAGCAGATATACGAACAGGAATAACATTTATAATATCTTCAAGTGAGATGTTTTCTGACTCTTGTTCTTTTTGGGGATTTATTACCGTTTTGGGAGATGTGCCGGCGATTTCTTTTGGCGCATACAGTAGATGTCGTAGATAAATGACAGACAACAACACAAATAACCCTACAGCAATATAGTATTGTGATAGGAGCTTGCGTAACAATTCTTTAGCCCTTGATAGTTGTGATGAGGAAGAATGAGGCGCTATATTTAGCAATATGCCGATTTCTTTGTGAGATAATCCATCCAATACCGCTAATTTGAAAATTTTACAATAACCATTCGGCAATGACTCTACCATCTTAAGCATTATTGCATAAGATGGAAAATCAGTAGAATATGACGGAATTAATGGCTCCTCAGATTCTTCTATACAATCTAAAGGAATATTGGTTATGGCATGACATTGTTCCAAATACTTTAATGAAATATTTTTCATTATCTTCCCCATCCAACTTTCTAATTTTTCAGAGGAACGTAATGTGTTAATGGATGTAAAAATTATAATAAATCCATCATGTAGAAGGTCGTTTACTGTTTGCTCATTAGAGACATATCGGCTGCAAATCCTTTTCATCTTTTTTGCATAAATTTTATAGAGCAGACTTAAAGCCTGCTCATTTCCTTCTTTGCATAGATTTACTAATTCTTCTTTGGTCATATTTATTATGCATTAGGCGAAATATCAAATATGGTTGTTGGTTCTTAACAGTTCTACCTTTTTCAATGTAAACTTTATTAATATATGATAGAAAAGATGCAAAAGACTGCATTTCTATTTCTGTTTTAACATACATTATAGTTTCCTGCTCTTGCCTTGTAATCTCATTCTTTGCTAATTAATCATATTAGATGTAAGGCTATTAGAATCTCATTCCTCTACTTTTTCTTGGTTCTTCTATTGACTCCTGTAAGCCTTGCCGCAGTTTCTCCCATTGTTCTTTGAACCATTCGCCTATTGGTTGTCTGTTTATCGTCAATATCAATTTGTTTTCATCGGTCGGATTTTCTTCCACCTTGAAAACATCATTTTTGATTTCAAACTTCCGTCTGTGTTCTTCGGAATAGATTTTTCCATTGCATTTGATAGCCTCTTTTTTTGTCAAAAGACTGTTTACCATATCTTTGGTAAAGCCAACGGCATAACACATCTTTTCCATTCTCAACATCTCTTTGAGTAAAGGAAACCAGTTGAACGCTTTTTCAAGAATGGTGTTCAATCGTGATATTTCTTTGTCTTTTGCTTCAAGTTCTTGGTTATGTATTCCTTGAAGATTTCGAATCTGTTTGCCATATTGTTCCTGCATATGCTTCATTTGGATTTTCAAACCATTAATGCTTTTATCACGTTTTGCTATTTCCTGATGCAGTTCCGAATTGCTATGCTCCAACTCTTTTAGTTTTCCACTTCCGAAAAGAGAACCGACTCCGCTTGCTATGGCGGTGGCCGCATCGGTGGCTACGCTTTTGAGTTTGTTCGTGCGTATCTCGGATTTTACCTGTTTGAGTTCTTGTTCAGCAAGAGTTACCTGCTGCTCCTTGTACCTTTGGGTTTCCTCTATACGTTGCAGTTCGGCTTTCTGTTTCTTTATGATGAAATCGTTACGTTCCAGATGTTTCTTGCCTGTTTCGGCTTTAGATTGTCCTCGTTCCATCAAGAGAATGTCAGAAGCCAAACTCTGCATTTCGGTCATATCCTCGTCATTTAGTTTACAGCTCTTTCCTGTATCGTGGTTCATCCAATCGAAAACGATATGAGCGTGATAATTCGGCTTGAACCACTTTCCACCAATTTGGAAACTCTCCCTATCTTCGGCTTCGGGTTGTCCGCTCAGCCAATGTCCTTCATCTTTGTGCAGAAAGATTTGCAGCGGAGTGATACCCCAGCGTTGTTTGCACTCCTCGCCAAATTTACGCACATCTGCCAATGTGGTGTTTGGTCTGACGAGCAGCACACCTTCACGGATTGGCGAACACCCTGCCACTTTGATTATTTTTCCGTTCTTGCCTTTGCGTTCACGTTCTTTCTCCTGCATGGCACGTCCGGTCTTTTCCTTGACCATCCGTTTGATGTTGTCGTAATGTGTCCGCAATTCGGTAGTGCCGAAGCCGGGATTTATCCACTGTTCGTTGTCGGCTGAGAGTTCAGAAACGATATAGATTTTGGACTTGCCGATGTTACGCATATACTCGGCAGTCCTACGGTTATGAGCCTCGCTTGATGCAATGTTGCAAGGCTTGATATGTATGCTTGATTTTGTTGCCATAGCTGTTCTGTTTTATTGTTCGCAATAGATTGTTTCTTCGCTTCCGCAGTGGGGTTCTTAGGGGTACAACCCATAAGCGGAGATTGCAAAGAGAGGGTCACTCTTTGCTCGGGGTTCTCAGGGGAGAAACGCCCTGAGTGGGTCATTAGGGCAAAGCCCTAATCCCCTCGGGAGAGCCCACAACTACGAAAGCGGAGCGTGTAGTTATAGTGGGCTATAACCGAAAGCCGTTTTTCTTTTTCGGTGACTGGCTGCGCACCCCTTTGACGGATTGGACTTGCCCTTTTCTCTCAGCCTGTTTCTGTAAGTATTCGTTTAAGTCCTTGCATCCGTTGTAAGTCTGCGAAGCGTCACGGATGTATCTGTCTCTGCCGTATTCCTTGCGGATTTGCCGGAGTGCTTCCATGCCTGCATGGTCGTTGTCGAAAAAGCAGTGAATGCGTTCGTAATTGCCCAACGGATAGAGAACCTTGTTTATATTCGATACGGAATTCAATACAATGTAGTCCTGCCCGTCCAACTCCGGATAATTCGGGCAGCTCTCCTGTCTCAATGTCAAAAAGGAGAGGTAATCCATGAACCCCTCGAATACATAACAGGTATTCCTCGCTTTCCCTGATTGTCTGATGTGGGAGATTTCCTTTGGGGCGATACAGCCCTTGAAATAGCGGTTGCGGATTTCATATCCATCCGATACATTGGGAAAGGCGATGGCAAAGTACCGCTTGCCGTTGTGGGTGAAACGGGCTTCACTACATTCTATTTTCGCCAGTTCTGTATTTATTCCTCTACCTTGCAAGTAGGCAAGCAGGGCAGGAGATGACAGCGGAACAATCTCCAACTGTTGGAAGCTCGGTTCGGAAGAGTTTTGCTTGCCAAAAGAGAAAGATACCGGGCGCACATATGGTGTCTGTTCCGCTATCCGTTTCAAGATGTAAGGTACATGGTCGGTAGCATACAGGTGTGCAGCCAGTTCAATGATGCCACCACCTTTACCCAAACCGAAGTCATACCATTGTTCTCGTTCGGTATTCACTTTGAACGATGCTTCAGTCTCTTCTCTAAATGGGGATTTGTACCAAAGGTTGATACCTTGTTGTTTTACTGGTGAATAACCCAAACTGTGCAGATAATCCGCTATCCTGATTTGCTTGGCTGTCTGTATATCCATAAAATGATTGTTTTAGTAGTTGGTAAATTGATTTGTTTTTCTTTTCGCCCGTACCTTTTTAGGAAGTACGGTCTATAATCACTTCACTAAATTCTCGTATATATAGGATACGGTAATAAAGTGAAGTGATTTAATCCCATTTCAGAATCACTTCACTATATTCCTAATATATACACCCCGAGAATAAAGTGAAGTGATTGCAGGGAAATGGGCTAATAGTGGAAGTCGGGCATGAAGGTGTATTTCCTGCCGTTCTCCTGCACTATCATCCGCTTGTTGCGGAGCATGGTGATGAGCGATACCGCCTTTTTATGGTTCAGTTTTACACCCACGGACATATAGGTCTTGATTAAAGCATCTTCCAGTTCCTTGTAACCATATTCCTCTTTCAGACCGAATGCGGCTTCCAATGCGATGCGGTGCTGCTGCTCGGTGATATGCCTGTAAGGGTCGAACTTCTCTTCTTCGGGTCTTCCCGGTTTCTTTGTCTCGGGTTTGTAACCTTCTATAAGTTCGGGAAGGGCTTTGTCGTTGATGCGGAACGCAAAAGGCTCAAAGTCCATTGCTCGTATGTGAATGGCTGAAACATGGCTGATGTCACCGTTGCCCTTGTCCTTTTCTACCTGCAATACGGTTTCCGCCTTGTTGTTCAACTCCGTACCGATATGCCCTCTCGCATTCTCATCCCCCTTGTTCTGATGCAGTATCGTATGGATGTGTATCTGCCTGTCGTCCGTCCACTGCATCAGTTTGGATATGATGCGTGTGGATTCACCGGGGCTGTTGATGTCGTACACCATATCACGGATGCCGTCTATGATTACAAGACCAATGTCGGGAGTGTTGTAGATAGCCTGTTCTACAATCCTGATACGTTGCTCAGGCGTGTATTTTCTCAAAGCGAGAAATTCAAGGTTCTCATTGTCCCTGTCATCTGGCAAGCCGGCCATCCGCAAAATGCGTGTCATGACTTTCAGGCAATGGTAAGGGCTTTGCTCTGTATCAACATAAAGCACTTTCCGCTTATCTTCCGGCAGTTCCGCCACATACCGCAACACTGTGCCGTTCTTCAATGCGGCGGCTACGATAGCCGATACATTGAATGTCTTTTTACTTTTGGCTTTGCCGATGGATGCGCTGAAATTGCCCAATGTCCCAATGACAGAACCATGTACTTTGAGGATTTCAGGTGCTTTCTCATAACTTTTCGACAGGCTCAAACGTGAGGCTTGCCAAAGGATAATGGCTTCTTCTGCCGATATGTCCTTAGTCTCTTTAATATAGTCCATAGCCATGCCTCCCGTTATTTTCGTCCTCCTGTTTTCTTCCCGGCCAGTTCAAGGGCAAGCTCCACATCTACGATAATCTTGCGTCCTATCTGGGTGATTGCCTTGTCAATCTTTCCGCTTTTCTTGATGCGGTTGGCGGTGGGCAGGCTGCACCCGAACAGTTTGGCAATGCCCAGTATTCCGTACACATACTTCCTTTCTGTGTCCGTAACGGGCTGTGGCTGCATTTCCGTTTGACCGGAAGCGTGCTTGCTTAAGAATATGAACTCTTCGCCTGTCATCTGCCAGACGGGTTTTGATAATAACTCTTGAAGATTTGTCATCGTCCAATCTATTTAGTCGTTTAACAATCAGCCCTGCGCACTGGCTGTTATTTCTGTTCTCGAACGATGCAAAATTAGGTAGGTTTGTAAGTGGTAAGGATGTGGTTAGTGCAAATGGAATATTTTATTATTTCTTTGAATATCAGACAATAAAAATACCACTCAAAAATTAATTTGAGTGGTAAAAGTGGTTATTTCGTAATATGTCAGGGTATATCACGGATTATCGGAATATTGCGTCCATTTCTTTGGCGAACTTCTGGTTGCTGTCACTTGGGAAATCGGAAACAGGTTCCTTGTATTTTGACTTGTAATAGTTCTCTTCAATATCCAGCATTTTGAGGATATTCTTTTTCCAATTCTCCCTGTCAAGTTTGGGCAGTTGTTCACCCATCAGGAATATCAGGTAGCAGACACGTATTTTCTCTCTCGTTTTTATTTTCAGCTTGCATTTGCCGGGGTGCAGATTCATACAAGCATAGAAATCATATTCGGAAATATTCTCGAATTGTTCTCCTACGCAGGTCGTGTAAACGTGCGAAAGCAACTCCATGTCGAAATATTCGTGTTGTTCCTCTTTGGGTGCTTCTTCTTGCATATCGGGTTCGCTTGGCTTGGTTAGCTCTTCCGGTTTATCTTTAGCTACGGGAATATATTTTGCTAATATTTCCATAAAATGGAAACTCAATTTATAAATATCTCCGCAGCAGTTCTCTATATATTGGAAAGCCTCTTTTCTTGCTTGCTTTTGCAATTCATAAAGCCTGTTCAGTTCTTCTTTTTCTTTCTCATATTCAGCCTTGCAGCGTTCATATTCCTTTTCGGCTTGCTTTTCTTCTTCTGCCGTATGTTCCCTGTAACCAATAAAATCATATCTGTTATATGCCTCGTTCAAAGGCTTGTTTAGTCTTTGTGTAACCTCCAGTTGTTCCTCTATATCAATATTATATCTATCAGCGAAATGGTAGCACACACGAGAAATTATCTCATCATCAAGCAATGGATATTTTTCGTAAAGCATCATGTTTTTCTCTATCTCGGCTCTTAGACTGTCGAGAATCAGAGTGTACTGTTCTTTCTGCTTGTCAAGTACCAATTCAAGGATAGCGGCTTCAAAAGCTTTTGTGTCATTGTATTGCTTGTAGAAGTTCGTGATGAATTTCTGCTTGTCAAAAGAAAAAGTATGGCTTACAATAAAGTCACTGTATATTCGGTTGAGTTCACCGTATTGGGGAATCATAATCAGTATTTCTCCTGCCATATATCTTGGGTTTATGGATTTTTGTCTTTATCAAGAAAGGAAGCCAGTTCTTCTTCCACTTCTTCTATACTTGGCAGAGCCGATTTTAAGTTTTCAGGTATAGCCTTGCTCAGTTGGTAATCGCTGATGCCTATCGGCTGGTCATAGCCTGTCAATGCGTATTGTGCTACAACTTCGTCTTTTCCCTTGCACAGCAACAACCCGATAGTCTTGTTGTCATTCTCTCCCCTCAGTTTATCATCCACCACATTGATGTAGAAGTTCAGTTGCCCTGCATACTCCGGTTTGAATGGGGTAGCCTTTAATTCTACCACGATATATGCGTGCAGTGGAATAGAATATAATATCAGGTCTGCATAGAAATCGCTGTTTCCGACTTGGAAATGCTTCTGTCGTGCAACGAAAGCAAAGCCATTGCCCATTTCCAGCAAGTAACGGGTAACGTGCTTAACCAACTGTTCTTCTATGTCCCTTTCATCTGCTTTCTCTTTAGTTCCAGCCAAATCAAAGATGTACGGGTCTTTCAACAGGTAATTGGCGAGGTCGCTTTGCGGTGCAGGAAGCGTGGTTGTGAAATTGTTTACCTTATTATTGCTGATTTGTCTGCTGTACAGGTTGGTTTCAATTTGTATTTTAAGAGCATTGCTGCTCCAGCCCATTTCCACAGACTGCTTCATGTACCAATAGCTTACACCCAATGGAAGTGAACTGTTAAGCATAATCACATGGCTTGCCCAATTGGTTCTTGCAACAGGTGATGCCATGAATACGCTTTCTATATCCTTAATTTCCATCCGGTAAATATCAGATACGGTTTGGGCTACATTATGAATTTGCGCAAGAGGTTCTTGCGTGATTATAATTTCCTTGTTATCAGTGGATTGGACTTGCGTAAGAGGCTCTTACGTAAATTGCGCATCGTTTAAGTAGCGTACTTCGTCTGCTATTTTCTCCACACTTGGAGCTATCAACTTTGCATCCGTTTCTATGAAACTTTGCAATGCCCTCAAAGGATATGCTTTTGCAAACTGACACATATAGGTAAGGTTGCGTTCCGAATAGCCCTTCTTTTCGGGATAATTCAACCGGATAGCCTTTGCCAACTGTTTGATGGTTTTGCTTCCCCATCCGTGCAGTTGCTGATGATAGAGAATATAGTTACCCATTTTCCAGTAATGGAACAACATTTGCGCATTGGCTGCGGTAATCAGCCGTACTTGTGCCTGTTGTATTTCCGAACCGACAGCATTTATAAATGCGTCAAAGTTCGTCTTTTCTATGTTATGTCCGTTGTTGTTCATCTTATGATATTTTCAGAATACAAATATAATTCAAAGGTGGTAATCTATGAAACTAATTGATACTTTTATAGTTGATTGAACTTGTTCATTGCATTTGCCCTAATGTCATCCGCTATGTCAATATAGGGTTTTATGGCTTTGTAGTCACTGTGTCCCGTCCATTTCATAACCACTTGTGCAGGGATTCCGAGAGCCAACGCATTGCAGATGAATGTTCTTCTTCCGGCATGGGTGCTTAACAATGCATATTTGGGCGTGATTTCATCTATGCGCTCATTTCCTTTGTAGTAGGTTTCCCGTACAGGTTCGTTGATTTCCGCCAGCTCGCCCAGTTCCTTCAAATAATCGTTCATCTTCTGATTGCTGATGACGGGCAATGCCATGTGATTCTCGAAATGAACATCCTTGTATTTTTCAAGAATGGCTTTGCTGTGGTCGTTCAGTTCGATTATCAGGCTGTCCGCAGTCTTGACTGTGGTAACTTCAATGTGGTCGGGTTTAATATCGCTTCTTTTCAAGTTACGGACATCCGAATATCGTAAACTCGTGAAACAACAGAACAGAAAGACATCCCTGACACGTTCCAAATATTGTTTGTCATGCGGTATATGATAATCTTTCAATTTGTTCAGTTCATCCCAAGTCAAGAAGATCACTTTTTTCGAGGTGGTTTTCAGTTTCGGTTTGAATGTATCGTATGCAATGTTCTGATGATGTCCTTTCTTGAAGCTCCAGCGCAGGAACCATTTGAGGAATCCCATTTGCTTGCCGATGGTGCTGTTTCTCATATCCTTGGTATCACGCAGGAAATTGACGTATTCGTTCAATCCAAACTCATCGAAATAGTTAAATGTTGCATCCTCCTTGAACTCTTTGAGGTGGTTCCTCACTGCTGCAAATTTTTCATAGGTGGATGCCGTCCAGTTATTCTGGTTACCGCACTCTTTTACAAACTCATCGAACACCTCCCAAAAGCTGACAGGGGCTTCTTCCGGCTGTTCTTCGCTGGTTTTCATTCTCATGTTGAAAGCTTCCTTCAACTGTTGGGTCGTTGGCATGACCTCCTGCACCTCGAACTCCTTGAAAATATTCTGAATTTCGGCATAGTATTTCAGCAAGTCCGTATTGATTTCGGCTGCACTTTGCTTTAGCTTGTTGGTACATCCATTCTTTACCCGCTGCTTGTCTGCATCCCATTTGGATACGTCAATCCGGTAGCCCGTTGTAAACTCGATGCGTTGGCTGGCAAAGATGACACGCATACGGATAGGTACGTTCTCTACGATTGGCACACCGTTCTTTTTCCGGCTCTCCAATGCAAAAATGATGTTGCGCTTGATATTCATAATTGGGTGCGTTTGAAATTCTACACCCAAATATACACCCAATTATTGAGATAGCAAAAGACATTTAGAAACATTTAGTTTTACTCTATGTTGTAATTTGCACTTGATTATCAGTTGTTTGCGGTTTTATGATATTTTGTGAAGGTATAAGTTCGAGAGCCTGTCTCTCCGCTGAACTTACTGGACAGAAATGGTCAGTAAGCGGACAAAAAGCTACAAATCAATGATTTGTGGCTTTTTTTATTACCCGAAAGTCCAGCTTCCAAGACTTCAAAAGTACGGTAAAAGACAAAGTTTCGTTACTAAATCGTTACCTATTCCTTACCGGACAAAAACGGTAACGATTTGTCCTCAAATGACCTGAAAATGACTTGATTAGTCCATAGTCTGCATAACTCGAAAACGAGAGGTAAAAATTAATTTTGCAACTAAAAAAAGTGAGTTATGAAATCGACATTCAAGGTTCTTTTTTATTTGAAGAAAGGTTCTGAAAAGAAAAACGGCGAGGTTATGATTATGGCACGCATCACCATAGACGGAAAACTTTGCCAGTTCAGCACGAAACAGAGCATCCAGCCCGACAACTGGAACACGGCTGCGGGCAAAGCCAAAGGCAGGGATGCCGGGAGGATAAACGCCCTTTTGGACGACATACGTTCTTCCCTGAACACCATTTACCACGAAATGCAGCGGCGTGACAACTACGTGACCGCCGAAAAAGTGAAGAACGAGTTTTTGGGACACAGCGAGAGCCACGAAACAATCCTTTCATTGTTCCAAAAGCACAATGACGATATGAAGCAGCTTGTGGGCATATCCAAGACGATAGCGACCTACCGCAAGTATGAAGTCACACGCCGACACCTTGCAGAATTTATCCGCAGCAAGTACAATGTATCGGACATATCCATTAAGGAGATTACCCCTATGTTCATTACCGATTTTGAGTTGTATTTGCGTACCGCCTGCAAGTGCGGCTACAACACCACCGCCAAGTTCATGCAGTTCTTCAAGCGCATCATCATTATTGCCCGCAACAACGGCATACTGGTGGGCGACCCGTTCGCCAGCTACAAAATCCGGCTGGAGAAAGTGGACAGGGGTTATCTGACAGAGGACGAGATAAAAATCATCCTTAAAAAGAAAATGGTTTCCGAGCGGCTGGAACACGTCAGGGACTTGTTCATCTTTGCCTGCTTCACCGGGCTTGCCTATATAGATGTAGCCGGGCTTACGCAAGATAATATATGCAAATCCTTTGACGGCAACCTTTGGATAATGACAAAGCGACAAAAGACGAATACGGACGTTAATGTTCCCCTGCTGGATATTCCCAAGATGATTTTGAAGAAGTACAAGGGCAAGTTGCCGAACGGTAAGATACTTCCCGTAATCAGCAATCAGAAACTAAATGCGTACCTGAAAGAGATTGCCGATGTATGCGGTATTAAAAAGAACCTGACATTTCACCTTGCCCGGCACACGTTCGCAACGACTACCACACTATCAAAGGGCGTACCCATTGAAACGGTTTCCAAGATGCTGGGACACACCAATATCGAAACGACCCAAATTTACGCCCGCATCACCAACAGCAAGATAGGCAGCGATATGCAGGGGCTTGACAAGAAATTTGTCGGCATCGAAAAGATTTACAAGGAAGTCGCCATGTGAGTTTTTAGTTACCTATATACCGTTGGTAACAGAACTGGTAACGATTTCGGTAACGAAATTCCACCTAATAAACTATATCCCAACAAAGTACACTCTTTCACCTTGCGGGCAGTCCATCGACTACCCGCATTTTTTATATCCCTTTCCAACTGGCACATTCCCCGAAACGCCAGCCGTGCGTGGCATGGCTGACTGTATTTCGTGAAAAGAGCCGTTGGAAACCCGCACAAGCGTATTGCAAGCAAGCTCACAACACCCTTGCCTTTCCGCCCGCATGGAGTGTTCCCTAAAAGACGAAAGAGAACAGGCACTTTTCCCCTGTTTCCCTAAATGTAAATCTTCCTCTCACGCAGTCCCCCAGCCGGGACAGTCGTTTTAATCATTTCAATAGGCAAAGGTAGTTACGTGTTCTTCACGATTTTGCAAGGTCGAGCCGTTCCGGTTTGGCGAAAAAATCTTCCCTGCCTTGCGAGGTATTTTTTGCCCAAAACCTTGCAAACTCTAAACACTACCCTTTTAAGCCTATGTGAAACGAAAACGACCGACCCGACCGGAAGACGCATAAAAAAAAAGTCGGATTTACGGGAAACAGGAAAAAAGTTCAGTGAAACTTCAACTCCCTCACCTCTCGAATCCGCATAAAATCAAAAACTTAAAAATTACAGCAATATGGAAGCAAAGGTATTATCGGAAGCAAAAGTTTATGTAGGCACTTACGGCAAGTATAACAACGGTTCATTGTCCGGCGCATGGCTCGACCTGTCGGACTACTCGGACAAGGAAGAATTTTACGAAGCCTGCCGGGAACTTCACAAGGACGAGGAAGATGCGGAATATATGTTTCAGGACTGGGAGAACGTGCCGGAGGGCTTAATCGGCGAAAGCTGGATTTCTGAAAACTTCTTTTCCCTGCGTGATGCGGTAGAGGATTTGGACGACACCGAGCAGGAAGCCTTTTTCGTGTGGTGCAACTATAAAAGCCATGATTTGGGCGAGGAAGATGCGGACGACCTTGTACGGGACTTTCAAGACGAGTATCAAGGTCAATATAACGATGAAGAAGATTTCGCCTACGAAATTATCGAGGAATGTTACGAACTGCCGGATTTTGCGAAGACCTATTTCGATTATGAAAAGTTTGCCCGTGACCTGTTCATGTGCGATTACTGGTTTGATGACGGCTTTGTGTTCCGTGCGGCATAACCAAATACTAATCCGGGCGGGGTGTCAAAGCCCTGCCCGCTTAAAACAACCAAGTTTATAACCATAAAAAATAAGACATCATGCAGTCACTTAACAAAAACGGGGTAAGCATTACCCAAACACCGGGAGAAGAAAAGTTCGTGAAATGCTGTTTAGGGGCTTTCAGGGGACAGATTTATTTTCAATATGACTACCGCCACACGGACGGCGAACTTTTCAGCACGGTAGCCAAAACGCTGGACGAGTGCCGCCGCAGGCGTGACGGGTGGATAGCGAAGAAGAACGGAGTAATAAATAAGTAAATTTTAGGGACATGAAAACGACAGAAGTAAACAAGGAGCTTATCGGCAGGCGTTGCGAGTGTATTTTTACGGGCTTAATGGTAACGGGCGTTATCGAGGACACGGAAGAAAACGAACACACCATAGAGGTAAAAGTCCG
This sequence comes from Bacteroides muris (ex Afrizal et al. 2022), assembly GCF_004793475.1. Taxonomy (GTDB): domain Bacteria; phylum Bacteroidota; class Bacteroidia; order Bacteroidales; family Bacteroidaceae; genus Bacteroides; species Bacteroides muris. The sequence goes on from NZ_SRYZ01000006.1 coordinate 116,599, forward strand.
CTTCGACCACCCGCACCAGTGGGGTGATGATTTGTATAATGATGTATGGGCGTGGGGACGCAAAATTGACGAGTTCGGCACGTTGCATCATTTGCAACTGTTAGAGGACAAACCGGACTTTCAGATAATGACGGTAGTTTTCGGCGAGCCAATCAGCCGGATAGACCGCAGTGTTTTTGAAGATGTGGAAACGTGGGGTGTCTGTTCCCTGCAAGGCTGGGTAAATAGCTACGAGAGTGTCCGGTTTGTAGCCATAAACGACCATACGGCAATCATTACGGGCGAATACAACATGGAACAGGTAAAGGTGTGGTTAGAGAAATACACGTCCATAAAGAGCCTTAAAACCAGTTGATAGAGAACGGCGGCTGTTTGCCGCCGCCACTTTCTTTCGTGAGTGCCGGGAAATAAAGTGGCAAAGAAACCCGCCCTGTTCCCTAACATGAAAAGTCCACCCGCCGAACTGTCAGCGGGTGGACTGCCATAACATACGCCTTGCGTATCATTCCCTATTTGGTGTCCCCTGTCTGTCGTTGCTTTTCACGTATATATGCAACCGATAAGGAAATAAAACCTATGAATCTTCATGTTGGAAGAATTTTACACCAAGTATGCACACGGTTTCTTCTTCCTCGATGTCGTATTTCCATGTTCGTTTATAGACAAGCATTTCCGTGTCGCAGTCGAACCATTCCATTACAGGCGCATCATCTTCTTCGTCCGCCCATTTGAAAACCTGATTGGACGGCGTTTTCCACAATTCAGCCCTGTCACGTGCGGAAATGCAGTCCTTGTCCACAATGATGATGTCACCTACTGCCGGAACCGTGTCTGTTTCCAACGTGGTTTCTATGTACCACGAGATACCTTTTATATCCAATTCTATTTTTACCATGTCATTTTATTGTTTAGGGGTCGTTATTGTTTCCGTTTTTTCCTTGCCGTTGTCATTATTGAACGATAGAGAAAGTTGCCGCACCTGTCCAAAGCTGTCAATTACATAAATGTCAATCGTCTGCTGGTCTGTCGATGCCGAGGTGTAGTATAGCCGGAACGTTTCTTTCTCCAGCGGGTACAGGTCATTGGGCAGGAACACCGTGCCGTTATCCATTTCCAGCTTCCCTTTGCCGTCCGGCTGGAAGTACCTGATTTGATAGGTAGTCGGCTGGTAATAGCCGCCACGCACCAGTCGGCAGCGTATTTCGGCGGTTTCCCCGACTTTCAGCCTTTTGGGTACTGGCATCGTTTCGATGCTGAACGGGTACGCCTGCTGAATATCCAAGTTGTCATTACAGGCGGTGACAAGCACGAGGGCGGCCACGATGTAGCAGCCCATGATGATTTTATACATTACATTCTTCATATACATTATTATATAAGGGTTATCAAAATAAAGTAGTCGTTTGCCTAATCCGGGCGGCAACTTCCCTGACAACAGGAACACTGACCGCATTTCCGAGTAAGGCATAACGGTGTATCTTCGCTATCTCTTTTTTCTCTCCGTCATATATCCCGTATCGGGTATAGTTGTCGGGAAAGCCTTGCAGCCTTTCGCACTCTACTTCGGTCAGCATCCGCACGTGCTTCAGTTGTTCGGGTGTAGGCGTTCCGTTGTACGCTTCACCCGATTTCAGGCACAGCACGTAGTTCCCGATGTTAGGTTGCCTGCCGTAGTTCCTTGTTATCGTACCACTTGGACGAGCAGCGGGTTCATCACCCCCGACCTTACCATGCACTCCGCCCGGCGTAGGGAGAGGAAATAGGTCTGCGGTACATCTGTCTGCAACACGTCCGACAAGGTACATCCGCTCCCGGTTTTGGGGTAGAAACCATGCCGTATTACACAGTTGCCATTCAAGTCTATAACCGCCAATGTCGGCAAACGCTTTGACAATGCCCCAAAAATCCGGGCGATGTCTTGCGAAGAATATCCCCTTAACATTCTCCCAGATAAAAACGTCAGGTCTGAAACGCCTAACGGCTTCGACTGCATATCTGACAAGGTGGCTTTCTCTCCCTTGCAGTCCCTTTCCGTCCCCGATTGCGCTAAAATTTTGGCAAGGGCTTCCGAAAGTGACAATGTGGGGACGTTCGATGCCGACTTCCCCGATGTTTGTAACCGTTCCGATGTGTTCCGCATAAGGAAAATTGTATTTGAAGTTAGCGATTGCGTGTTTGTCTATCTCTGAAAAATATACCTTGTCGAAAGTATATCCGGCGGCTTCCAGCCCTTTGCTGAAACCGCCGATACCTGAAAATAATTCAAGCAGTACCATAGGCTAATTGATAATGAATTTCAGTCCCACAGATACCTGCGAGTGGAACTTGCCTATGTCCGAGCCGAACAACGCCCGTTCCCTTGCGTTCAGTAGCAGAGCCACCCGGTCGGTCAGGTAGGCTTCCAGTTCCAGCGTTAAAGCCCCGCCGTACACAAAACAGTCCTTATCCAGCAAGGTAGAGCCGTCCGGCAAGAGCTTTTCGCTTCGGTTGCTTGTTTCATACCCGGCGAGTGCCGACAGTCCCAGCGAGAGAAAAAAGGTCTTTCGCCTGTCCGAAAGGAATTTCAGGTAGTAGCCGCCCTCTGCGGTGAACTGTTCGACTGGAATACGCATATCCTTGTAGTCATACTTCTTGTGCAGGTATTCGCCGCCAATCACCCAGCGGTTGGCGTTCTTGGTGTATACGCTGTACGCCGCCCCGATGTGGTAGGCAAAATCCGTATTGGCGTTCCAATGCACCCCGTCCGTCATGCCCGCCGTGACCTGCAAGCCTTTCATGCCCGGCAGGTATCTTTGTGCGTGTGCCTGAAACGAGGTCAGGCACAGCACAAAGAGTATTCCGATAAATAGAAACCGTTTCATCCTTATTTGATTTTAAGTTCGTCAATCACTTCTGCGTTCACGATGTCGGTGTTCTCCACCCGGATAACCTGATGCCGCCCGCCGTTCTTCTCGTAGAGTTCCACCAACAGCAGCTTGTCGTCAGGAATGGTGAACTTCGGCAGAGCGTACACCGTGCGGACGGTCGATTTCCCGGCAATCTCTATCACCTCGTTGTAGCTTCTGACTGCATCCAGCACCGTTTCCTGAATAGCCGTGCGCTTGGGCACTTTCTTATCGACTATCTTAAACTTGATGAAGTCCGTGTCGAAAGGCACGTTGGAACTGTTCTTCGTCTGCGTATGCACGTAGAGCATCCCGTTATAGGTATAAATGCCCTTGATTAAGAACTGGATGCCGAAACGTTTGCTACCCAAGTGGCGCACTTTCCGGTCATTATTCTTGTAGATGCTCTGCATAATCAGTTTCACCAACAGCGGGCTTTCATTACCTAATTCCCGGAAATAGATGTTCATGCGGGTATGCGAGAAATCGGACGTATCTTCATTTTCCAAGAAGTCTTTCATTTCGATATTGAGCATTTCCGGTTCACGGGCGTACTTGGCGTTGAATGAAAAGAAACTCCCGTCCTCGCAGATAACGGAGAAGTTCGTTTCGCCCGGAAAGCCCTCTGTCGTGGCTTTCACCCGTATAACGTTCTCCGCACCGTCCGCCTTGCCCGCTATGATGTGGTTGCTTCCCAAATCCACGTAGCGGACGGCGGCGGGGAAGATGATATGCACCGTCTTGGCAAAGGTCACTTCCACGCCGTAGGGCGTAACCATTTGGAGGTACGGGAGTTTCCGGGTAATACCCCGGTACAAGTCGTTGCCAGCCGCATACTTCACGGTGTCAGCGGTTTGTGCGTTTGCCACACACACGCCCAGCAAGAGGGCGAACATTACAAAAATCTGTTTCATAGTTAATTGAAATTTTAGTGGTTGATAAAATGGTTATTGTTGTTTGGCATACAGCATGACTTTATAGCCTGCTTTCAGCTTCACTTTCACGGTTCGGAACTTCTTGGCGAGGTAGCCGGACGTTCCTTGCAGCAAGCCCCTTGTCACGTCCATTGCCACCTGCTGCCCGGCACTCCGTGCAAAGGAAATGCTTGTACCCAGTCCGCTGCCGATATTCGCCATAGCTTCGTTGAACGCTTCCTGCTCCATAGAGGACGGCACAGATAATCCCTTTTGCCCGTCCATGTCAAACACGGCAAGTTCCACCGGGATGATGTTGCCCGCATACTCAATCGAGGACACCAGTATGTCAAGCCGTTCGCCCTGCACCTTTGCCGTCCCCGCCACAAGGGTATTCTTCGGCACGACTATGTTCCCTGCTTGCATGGGTTCGAGCAGCCGTAGTTTCACCGCCTGCCCGTCCGTCAGGGTTTGGTCTTGGTGTATGCAGGCGGCTATCGTGTTCCTGCCGATAGCGTAGCCCGTGCCTACCGCCGTGTTGAAGCCGTAGTTTCGTGGCTGGCTGTAAGCCCGGATGAAGTCGGCATCGCTCATGGGCTGCTGCAATCCCGATACGGTCGTTTCCCGGATTGCCTGCACGGGCTGGGCTTGCGGCATTTGGGTGACAGTCCCGGCAACAGGCACTTGTGCCGTTTGCCCGTCCTGCCCGCCGTCATTCATGTACTTTGCCGCCAGTTCGTAGGACTTTTCCAAGAGTGCCATTTGGTCGTCAGCGGTAGGCGTGGCGTTCTGCTGTTGTTGCAGTCGGTCGGTCAGTTCCGCCACCTGCCGCTTCAAGTCCTCTTTTTCCTCGTCCACCGCCGGGGTTTCATAGAACGTGCTTAACTGGCGGTTGATGTCCCGGTAAGCGTTTGCCGAATAAGAAGCCCCGCCGCCCCTTTGGGGCTTCGGTTCTTCTTCCGGCATCAGGTCGATTTCCGCTTGCGGTTCTTCCGTTTCATCGTCCCCCGTGAAACCGAAGTCCTGCAAGGATTGTATCTTGTCCTGCTGTTTGCGGTTCAGCATCGCTTGTTCGTAAGCCTTTTGCTTGTCGGCTATAATCCCGTCCTCTGCGGGCAGGGGTATGTCGGCGTTGAAGCCGCCCACGCTCTCCACATTCACGTCCTCTTTGCCGGAGGGGGCGAATATCAGGTACATACACCCGGCAAAGGCAAGGAACATCAGCGGGAAGACTATCATTTTCCTGCGCTGCTGTACCTGCTGCGGGGTAAGTTCCCGTTTGGGCTTCTTTTCCTTTTCAGGCTTCCCGTCCGTCTGCGGTACGGTCATGCCGTTCTCATTCTTCTGTACTTCTTCCATATTCCGGTTTGTTTAAGGGGTTGATACTGTTGATTGTGTCATTGCCTTGCAATGGCAGTTGTTTGATATGTTCTATTTGCAGCCGCCTGCCGTCCCGTTTCCCGATATTGTAGATTGATGAAACGGTGATGTAGATAGACAAGCCGCCGAAAAATAGGAACATCACGAGGATAACCGCCAGCCTTTTGCCCGGCGTAATCCGTCCGCACATTCGGCGCAGGCGGTCGTCCGCCCAGTCCTGCACCTGTTCGATGTAATTTCGTTTCCTTTCCATACGGCTATCTTTTAACGGTTTGCAAATCCTTGTTCTCGGTAATGGTGAACGCTTCGATGATGAAGCCGTGCGGGTTGTTGTCGCTCCGGGTTGCGTTGAGCAACCGGCACGAGGTCACAAGGCTGCGCACCGTCAGGCTGCTTTCCCGGACAATCAACTGGCGGGCATACGTGTTCACCTTGTAAGGGTACTGGTCGAAGTCGCACTTCACGCTGTCAATCTCCACCGTCTGCGTGACGTTTCCGGAAATCACCCGGTTGTAGTAGCCCTTTTCCGCCAAGTCCTTGTAATAGTTGAAAGCGGTCTTGTCGGCGAGGAACAGCGAACGTTTGATGTTGCTTTCTATAGCTCCCTTGTCAGGCGAGAGCGTGAAGAAAAGCTCGTGGAAACGCCGCACGTGCGATTTGGCTTCCACGGGTCTGTTCTGTGATAAATCCTGCGAGAGTGCCAGCATCAGGCTTTTGCCGTTGTCGAGGACGTAAATCTTCTGCCGCTGCTTTTCGGCGAAGCTGTACGAGTTCCACACGGCAAAGCCTGTCACCAGTGCGCACAGGCAGATGAATACCAGCGCAAAGAGCCGGATTTGCCGGAAACTCGTTTCGATGTTCGTTAATGATTTAAATTCCATATATTAAATTTTGATGTTGGTTATTTGAGTAGTTTCCCGGTTACTTTCCCGCTTGCCGCACCGACCGCTGCCCCGGCGATTGACCCCGCCCGTGCCACGTTGCGGTTATAGGCAGACGTGCCGCCAGCCGAGACAATCCAGCTTGCCACCGTTGGAATGGTGAAGTAGCCCACGATACCGATTATCATAAAGATTACATACACGGTGCTGCTCCCGTCAGGAATGAAATTCGGGTCTGAAAGTTCCTGAATGTCCTTTTGGAGCATCAGCGTTTGTATGCGTGCCAGCACGCTGCTGAACAAGTCCGACACGGGCAACCACAGGTAAATGGAGATATAGCGTGAAATCCACTGGGTCAGCGTGCTTTGGAAACCGTCATAGACGGAAATCGCAAATGCCAGCGGACCCAGTATCGAAAGCACAATCAGGAAGAACGTGCGCAGCGTGTCTATAATCAGCCCCGCCGCCTGAAAGAGCATTTCCAATAGCTCCCTGAACCAGTCCCGGACGGACTTCTTGATATTGTAAGCCGCCCTATCCATGTACATATCCGTTTTGTTTATTCAAATATAAGATTTTCACTTGTTGCCAGTGAACTAATAATCATTATGGGAAATGATTGGTATGCTACTAAAATCGTACATATTGTTATTTTAATAGTCCGTTAAAAATTCACCATATCGGCTAAGCGGCTTCTGCCACTATGCCA
>NZ_SRYZ01000070.1 GCF_004793475.1 Bacteroides muris (ex Afrizal et al. 2022)
ATATATGCGATATTTACAAATTAAAACTAGCAAGCTGAACTTGCGAAACTTAAATTACTTACCTTTGCACCGTCAAAGAGATAATGAATGTTGAATTGATAAAGAAAAGCGATGAATTTAGTGTAGGGCTAATTCAATGGCTTTTATAAAAGATAAAGTAACAAATGTGCAGTCACTCAAGGGATTAGAATAAACCGAAACAAAAGGTTCGATTCCTGGTGGCACCACAAAAGACCGCTAATTCTCAAGGAGTTAGCGGTCTTTTATTCAATTATACCCCTCCGAGTCACCACAAAAGTCACCACGCCCACGCTAACACATTGAAATATCGCTTATTATGCGTGTCAGAATAGTCGCATATCTTGTAGTGTAATAACTTAAATCGCTGATAATCAGTGTGTATTTCAAATTCATCTAAATCCGTTCAGCGTCATTCATCCCCACATCACCGCCTGATGACCCCAAACATTAACAGATTTTAACCATATTCCAGCAATAAAAATGTGGTGACCTCAGCCAAAATCTCGCCGGGTCACCACACCTTAGGGTTAAAATATCAAAATATTTTCGTAACTTTGCAGTCGGATAGGCCGTGGTCTGTCCAAACATTTTTGAATCAAAGAGGCGTTATGTCTTCTGCTTGTACGGATAAAGCGTAGGAAACTTACATCCAAGTATATGCAAGAGAAAGTCATGACAGTCTCCATGCCATACGGCGTGGAGCTGTTATTTCCACATCTTCATATACAGGTATTCCTACCACCTATCCGTAAAGGCGTGGCATAGCAGCCCACGCCTCTTTTTTATTTATGACTAAGTGGGCTTTTGGTCAGTTTTAAGTTGAGTATATGGCAATAATAGACGTTGTAAAATATCAAACGGTTGATGGTGAACTTTGTCATAAGTTCGACTCCGATGACCTGCGTATGGGTACTCAGCTTGTGGTACACCCAGCTCAAACAGCTTTCTTTGTAAAAGGAGGTGCCATCTGTGATGAATTTACTGCGGGAACATATAGAATTGATACTGAAAATATACCGATACTTAATAAGATTATAAACTTGCCTTTTGGCTCGGAATCTCCGTTCCAAGCCGAGGTATGGTTTATAAATCAAACAGCAAAACTCAATCTTCCCTGGGGCACTCCGCACCCAATTCAAATTGAAGATCCTCGGTATCATATTATTGTGCCTGTTCGAGCTCATGGTCAATATGGTATCCGTGTCACTAATCCCCGTATCTTCTTGGAAACTCTTATCGGCAGCATGGGGGCGTTTACATCTGAACAGATTGAACAATTTTATAAGGGCAGAATCATTTCCGCCCTAAACTCTTTGCTCGCGAGGCAAATTGTTACCAACGGCATATCAATTCTTGACATCAATACATTATTGTTGTCAATGTCTGATTCCATTAATGAGCAACTCAATCAACTGCTTGGGAAATACGGAGTTTCAATTATCGAATTTTCGATAATGTCAATTACTTTCCCTCAGGATGACGAAAGTGTTATTAAGCTAAAAAACGCCAAAGATCTTGCCGCGCGTCTTCGTATTACCGGACGCGATGTATACCAAATGGAACGTAGTTTCAACGTCCTTGAAGCCGCTGCTAACAATGATGGCGCAGGAGGTCAGATGATGGGGTTAGGCGTAGGTCTCGGAGCTGGGATGGGCGTGGGTAATGCAGCCGGTAATATTGCCGGCCAGTATCTAAACACCAATCCTCATGTGCCGCCCATCCCTCAGTCCGCTCCGACATACTATTTGCTGATAGATGGTCAACAAGTCCCCAATCTAACGACCGAGAGTATTTCGGCTTACATCTCAAGTGGTGTTGTCGATGGTTCCACGCTTGCGTGGACGATTGGAATGTCTGCTTGGCTTCCTATCTCTCAGATTCCGACATTAGCATCGTTAATCAATTCTATTACACCACCACCTTTGCCATAATATGAAACAAATATTCCCAATCTTATATGTCATCTTTCTGATGATAAATATCGTAGCCGGATTGATATTATCCTGCTATCCCATGTTCAATATGGGAATAAATACAGTTGTAATCTGCGTTGCAGCCTTGTTTTCCTACTGGGTCAACAAAGGGTCTTTTAAATCTGCATTTACAATATCTCTGGCTTTTATCATCCCGTTATTTACTTTAATAGAATTTATTATGGGACTATTAATGCCTTCTCAGTTAGAAGACAATTGGGGAATCATTGCTATCCTCTGTCTAATGGCATTTAATGGCTGTCTCATTTATGCCATTGCCAAACGTTCTGCAAATCAAGTCAAAAATAAACCCTCACAAGACTGTAAATCCTCATGAAACCACTTACCTGTGAAATGTGCGGAAGCACAAATATCCTTAAACAAGATGGTGTATTCGTATGTCAGTCATGCGGAACCAAATACTCCGTTGAAGAAGCCAAGAAAATGATGGTCGAAGGAGTTGTCAACATTGAAGGGAAAGTCAAGATTGATCAATCGGACAAAGTTCCAAACTTGTTGTCTCTTGCTCAGAATGCCATTGACAGTTTAAATGTTGATGAAGCGGAGTCATATGTTAAACGTATTCTTGAAATTGACTGCGACAATGCTCAGGCATGGTTTATTAAGATGAAAGCCATCGGATTATCCTCAAGTATTGACAACCTTAGAGTCACAGAGATAATATCTGCCGGAAAAAAGGCTATCGAAAAATCCAATGGAGAATTGGAAATAGACGTATACGGCTTCTATATAACAGTTCTCAACGTAAACCTTCAGTCGTTTACCGAGCAATTACAAAACACAGGGGCTTTAAAGCAGATATATGAACTGAATTGTATATCGAATCCATTTAAAGCATCAGAACTTACAGCCGATTCAGATGAAATATTTGCTTTTATAATGAGCCAATATGAATTGTTGCTGAGTTTACGCTATGTGATCCCGGATGATAAAGTCGCACATGAGGAACTTTCTTGCCTTGTAGGATTTGCGGCAAAAAACTGGATTAATTTCACGCAAGCTGTTAACGCTCGTTTTAACGTATTTAAATCGAATCTTAACGAAGAATCCGTTACGGAATTTCGCGCTATACTTAATAGAATCAAGCAGGGTCTTCCAAGCGGAAATCTTGACACGTTTAATGAGGAGCATATATCAAATCCATCTTCCGGACCGTGCTATGTTGCAACAGCGGTATATGGCTCTTACGATTGTCCCGAAGTTTGGACACTACGCAGATTCCGCGATTACACACTCGCCGAAACTTGGTATGGGCGCGCTTTCATACGCACCTACTATGCTGTTAGTCCGACCCTTGTAAAATGGGTTGGCAACACTGCAATCTTTAAGAGAATCTGTCTTGCTCTACTTGACGGACTTGTTCGTAAACTTCAAGTAAATGGCGTTGAATCTACGCCTTATAAAGACCGAATTTTTAAATAACCCCATAAAAATGATAATACCGTAAAACAAATATTTCAGCTATGGCAAACATAAACAGAATCATATATCTGATTGATGAATACCTCGAATCAAACAGATTAAATCATGTGGGGCCCAGTGAAGTCGCCGCCTATTTAGCTAAAAACGGGGCTTTGCCTTCCGACGGAGGAAAAACTTTACGCAAACACCTGCGAGATGGCAAAATTCCTAATGCAGAGCAACCCGGCGGTAAAAAACAATCATGGTATATCCGACATTCAAATTGTAAAAAAACATCGCTTTCCACCCCGGCACATACGTCAGAGACAGAAGTCATCATGACAAAAGTCCTGACATCCAGCGTTGTCACAGAGGGTCTTGCGCCCATCGCCGATTCAGAATCGGAATTTCTGATCTTAGGGACATTGCCGGGCAAAGTATCATTGGAGACACAATGTTACTATGCGAATCAGGGTAATCAATTCTGGAAAATCATGTCAAGTCTGTTTGACGAAAGTATACCACTCGCTTACGAAGACAGGCTACGATTTTTGGAGAAACACCATATCGCTTTGTGGGATGTGCTCAAATCAGCAGAAAGAATCAGTAGTCTCGATTCAGACATCAAAAACTTAACTATCAATGATATATTAGGGTTTATTTCAAAGCATCCAAATATTCGTGTCATCGGTCTAAACGGAGACAAAGCTTCAACTTATTTTAGAACATATATAAATATAGATGAACTACCGAAACATATACGTGTCGTTTCTCTCCCAAGTTCCAGTTCAACAAACACCCATTTTACGCTAGACGCTAAAATAGACCGCTGGGAAACGATTCTAAAACAATGAAGCCAACGAAGAACCGTGTATACTGCATTGGATGCAGACATCCAAAGATGCTCTTTGAAACTCAAGCAAAGGCAGATAATTTCATCAAGTTCAATCGAGATGAAATAGCCTCTTTGTCTGGGAAAGTCCCGTCCAGAAGCTACTACTGCTCATTTTGTTGTGCCTGGCATGTAACCAGCGTAGACAATGAGGGGGAAGCCGTGGCTAATGATATCCGTGATAAAAAAACTTGGTATAAGATTAGGGATTTGCGTAGGGATAAACTCCCACAAACATCTGAAGGGCAAAAACTTTCAGAAATGCTTGTTTTCGTCCATAGCCTGATACAAAAATGTCAAAGACAACTGTCTCTGACAAATCTCCCTGAAGCACTTAAACTATTTAAAGAAATAGTGCTCGATTTTTCAGTAATTGAAGATATGGCTTCAAGGCAGGGGGTTATATCGTCACGAATAGATCGAGTCAATGTCAAGATTAAAATGCTCCAAAACACTTTCGATATAATCGATGAATATGATATCGACAGCGACACACGCAAATTATTTTTAAGTAAATCAGACTCATCATATCATGAGTTGGCTACTAGATACCTACGAAACAAAGAAAAAAGGGAGAGCAAAAATTCGTCTAAATTATAAATAATCAGACATCAAATATTGGACAGGCATTTGTCATTGATAATTTTAACTAATTTAATCAGAGGCACCAAATAGTATCAAAGCAATGGCTTTGAATATGAGTATGCAATGGCTTGTAGGCAAAGAAAAATAGATATTGGACAGACTTTATGAGCTAAGAACGAAATTATTTCGTCGAACTATTACACAAAAAACAAAGTTAATCCACCGAAAGAAACGATTTTCTCTCGGTGGATTTTTGATTAGTGCAGTTTAGGACCTTTGCGTTGTTGCTTGGCTTTTTGCTCGTCCTTAAAGCGGCGTTTGGCTTCCTCAAAGCTCATGCCGGGGTGCATTTCAAGGAAGTGCTTGAAGTCGTCCGACATTCCTCTGTCGTGAGCGAAACATTGTTCTTCAGGAATGTTTCCACCGAGAGAAGGCGATGATAGGCGGATTCCGGCACTCGGCGATGACGATGCTGAGGATTGCTTTGCTGCCAGTTGTCGCAGGAAGGCTTCCGGAATCTTGTGGTAGGAGGGATATATACGGCTCATTACGGGTTCTCGTTTGTCGAAATCGAACCAAACCCAATGGTTGATTGGCACAACGCCTCCGGGGTCACAGATTCCGATGCTGATGAACTTGCCTTCCTGATATGCTTGTTGTTTAAGTCGGTCAATCTTTACGCCGCATATTATATCCGGCAATGGCGGTATAACAATAGGCTCCGGCTGCTTTGATTTAGGCTGTGACTGCCGTTGCGGTTTAGGTAGTGGTGCGGTTACGGGGTGAGTCTTTGCCGCTTGTTGTTTCTCTCGACGAGCCTTGAATTTCAATTCAAGATTCTCGCGGCTGAAAAAGGGATCGAGTTTCTTATACCAGAATTCATGTCTGCCTGTGCAGTAATACAGATTCGTTTTCCCTGATTGTCCGGTCTTTTCCTTGACCGTTATACCCTGCTGCTTAAGAGCAATGAGAAACGAGTTCCAGTCCTGAATCTCCGGACGGATGTACACTCCGGCTATATTGTGGACAAGCGGATAACGGATTTTATCTTTTCCCCGCAGTTTTGAAACATCTGTATTAAGTTTGCTCTTGCCCTGCGTGAGACGGTGCTTCAGATTGAGAGTCTTGCAGACGCGCTCATTCTTCTTGAAGTTGGTGGTTTGAGTCAGAATCTTTCCGTCATAGTCAACCCGGCTGAAAACGATATGACAGTGCGGATGTGCGTTCTTTGCGGAGCAAAGCGATTTCATCGATGAGTCAAAATGTCGTACCACTATGTACGGGGTATTGGTCAGCCCCATCTGCCTCATGTATTCCTGCGCCACCTCGGTCATAAGTTCGTCCGTCATCTTCGGAGCATCGTCTGGGTGAAAGTCGAGGGATATATGACCGACCGGGTCTTTTATAGGCTTACGTTGTCGTAACGGTCGGGCGATGTCGTCAGCCATAGCCTTGCGGCCTTCATATATCCTTATGTCGCCGGAGGAAGACAGGAGTTTCCAGTCTTTGGAAAGATGGTCGATTATATCCTCACCTTTATTACTCTCATATTTACTTTCATCGGCTTTCAGCCCTTTCGACTGCTCCTTATAGAGCTTTTCTTCGAGCTTGCGGCGGGTGACATAATCGACACATCCGCCAAAGCCTGAGCCGCTTATTATATATGCTATCATAGGAAATTAAGAACTTAATTTTGCGAAAAGTTCGCGGAATTGGCTGAGGCAGTATTGCACATCGCGGGTCATAGCATCGAGTCCTCGCTGATGGCAGAGGCGAAGGAGCTGGTTGAAATTGTTGCTCATGCCGGAGAGATTCCGGACGATTCTCATTTCTGATTCATCGAGGCGTGGAACAATGTGGGGATTGAGCGTCACCGAACGGATATATTCGCTGACATTTTTCATTCCCGTGCGCTTGACATTGGCAAGCAGGAGGGTGTTTTCAGCCTCGTTGTATCGCGTGTGCCGGACGTAGGACTGACGTTCTTCTTCCGGCAAGGCGGGGCGGCCGTTGCGGTGTCCTGCCTTGAGATTCGATTTGCGGGTCGGGGATTTCGGTTTCATTGGCGTGGGGGGATTGAGGGTTTGAAAATGGAGGGGCAAAGCGGATTCGGTACACCGGTGTACTGGTCCACCCAGTGTAATGGAGGGCGGCGAGGGGAGCAACATGGTTGCGACGATTTTTGTATCACAAAAATCTAACCTCGCTTAGCCCCTCCATTACACCTGTGGATGGATATCACCGCACCCTGAATCACATAGATTTCAAACGCTTAATTTCTCACCTGAGAGTTTACGGTTGATAAGTTCGCGGTTATCGTCAAAGAACGCTTTGAGAATGTTGATGACGATATGTGACGGTGCGAGATTCGGTACACCACTCACCCGTGCGAGTTTCTCCAGAGAGTCGCGAAGTTCGAGAGGAAGAAACACCGGTTTCTTTTCGCCGAGGCTGACGATGCGGAGATAGGTGTGTCTTAACGCATCGAAATCGGCATCCACCATTTTGGCACTGACGCGCGATTTCTTTGACTGTTCCACGGTGTCGGTCTGCTCATCCTCTACCAGTATGTCAGACTGTTTTCCGGTTGTCAAATCCTCGGATACGGTCTTGTGTTCGCTCTCAGAGTCGCTTGGAGGTGTATCTTTTGGCATAGCCTCCAGCCTCTCTTCCGCTTCGGTTTTTGAAGATGACTTTGCTTTTTTCGGCGGTGTAACCGTTGTATCGGTGCACTGGTGTTACTGTTCAACCATATCTTTCGGCTTTCGAGTCCCTGATGCCTTGCCTCGCTGAGGCTCTGATTGGTCAGAGCTTTGATTGCATGACTGATTAGTCAGCTTGGCATTTTTGAATCTCTTGAACTCCTCGCCATACTCGCGGATGAACTCTTCGAGATTTGCAGGTTCCCATCTGACCGCACAAGGATTTAATTCCATGCCGGGAAACGGAGGCTTGCCATCATCGACGTTCCACGGTAATGAGTATTCGTTCATGAGAATCTCAGTCCTTCTGAGTTGTTCTGCTTCTGCTTTGGAATTTTCCTCTTCTTGTCGGAGAAATTCCTCGGCATCGAACTTTTTGGTTGTTCTTGATTCTCTCTTGGGCGCAGTCTGAGTCGCGCCCGCCCGATTGGCGTACTGACGCGCCTCGGACTCTGTGCCGATAATCGTAGGCTCGGCAAACCTATCTGGATTTGATTTAGCCATATCATTCTGGAATTGTGGCCGCTGAGAGAAAATCCCGGCGACCGGGTGAGGTGTTGAATTTGATAAACTGATGAATTGAGTGAGTATCTACTATTATCTCAGTGTGTTATCTATTCATCATTGTTTCATCACTATTTTACGGGCGGTGAGACGAAAATTTTGGCGAGGGAAAAGAGAGATTGCATATTCTCTCGGTGCCACACATTTTTTCTCATTGCCTTTCATCCTTTGATGAAGTCTTGATGAATAACCGATGAGAAGAAAATGCACTGAAAAACAATAGTCTGTCTCTCTTTTCATCAGTTCATCAAATTTCAACGAGAAAAAATTATAAATTCTCTAACATCTGCCGGGTGACGGTGTAGTAGCGTCCGCAACGGCGGGTCTCGACGTATGTTTCTTCGTTAAGGAACATACCGACGGTGTAGGTCGTATAGCAGAACGAGTTGGAGGCAGGTCTGAGCTTCCAGCAGTCCTGCACCACCTTCCGGAGCTGGCTACGGTCAGCCTTGACCTGACGGTATCCGAATAAACTCAGGATGTCGTTGAAGCAGAAATCAACCTCGTCGATTTTGCGCGAGTCCATTATCTCGGTCAGCAGCTCGGCAAGCTCCAGCTCCACACGGTTGCGGTTGGCGCGGATGATTTTCTGCAATGCCTCGGTGTCGAGCAGCTCGGGATTGAACCACATGCGGCTTTCCTCGGCGGTTATCAGCTGCCGATAGGTCAGGGCATGGAGAAATGCCGGTATCTCGTAGCGGATTTTCTCCAGAAACGTGGTGTCGTCGGTGGTAAGCCTCGGAACCTTCCGCACCCAGTAGCGTGTCTCGCCGGGGTCGATGACCACGGGGAGATACTCGTTGTTGGAGCACAGCACGAATTTGGCGAAGAAACTCACCTCCTCGCGGTCGCGTCCTTTTGCCTCCATCTTGTAGTTGTAGGTGGTGCTGAGGTTTTTCAGACGCTCGGAGTCCTCGCGCTTGTTGAGCAGCACCTCGTCCACTACGATTACCAGCTTGCCGTTCCAATCATCGTTGAACTGGCTGCGGAAGTTTTCGTTGGTGTTGAACGTGACATTAGCCTCAAAGAGTAGTTTTAGGAAATTGAGAAAGGTGGATTTTCCGGTGTTGCGCTCCTCCGACACCAAGAGCAGAATCGGGAGCTTTTGCAACGGCATGGTGTAGAGGATTTGCAGGTAGTCAAGGCCGAGGCTGTACTGGTCGCCGAAGATGTGGCGCACGAGCGATTCGATACACGGCCATTCTCCTTCGGCGGGGATATGGCTGAGTGACGAATACTTGTTCTTGAAACTGCCCACAACGGGCTGATAGTCCAGATGGGAGGGAACACAGCAGAAGCCGTCGTATTTTGGCACGTTGGCGAGAAAGTCCTTGCCGTAGTCCTGACGGATTGCCTCGATTGTCCACGGTATGCTGCGCTCGATGAGTTGTCCGGCGGCGTTTGGCTGTCGGACAATCTTGTAGTAGGTGGTGCCGATGCGCTCAAAGCGGTCTTCGGCGGGAGGTGTAACTGTTACGTCTTCCATCGGCTCAGTCATCGTTAGAGGGGTTGATAATAGAGTTAACTTCCCGCAGGCTGTAGCGGGTGCTTCCGTTCACCTTGAATGGGTGTAGTCTGCCGTCTTTGGTCATGTTATAGACCGTGGTCTCGCAGACGCCGAGCCGCTCGGCAACCTCTTTCTTGGTGATTGATTTGTCCTGCTCCGCCTCCATGTAGAGGGGGAGCAGACGCTCGCGGGTGGCTTCGATTGTGTCCACCACAAGCTGATGGAGATCAGAGAGGCGGACGTTGAGGAGGATATTTGGAGAGTCAGGGTCGAGTGCTGACGCCTGAAGGAGGTCGAAAAGATTCAATTTCATCTGAGGGAAATGAATTTGAAAAGTTATATCGCCGAGTAACTTACATCACCCACAGCCCCGGCGACGAAAGAGGTTGCGGTGACGTGTCCCCGAAAGGACATAGGAAGGGCTGTCGGCTATGTATCGTTAAAGCCGACGGTTGTTGCTGCCGGCCTGTCAGGGTCGGCAGAGGGCGTAGTTCACCCTTTCCCACATCGCACCGAAAGGCAACGACATGAGGGCATCTGTTCCTTATACGGGACAGATACAAAGGCGGTTGTGTCTTACTTTGCAATAAGGTAAGGCATACGCGTTTTTCTTCTTTTTAATTGATTGTTTTTGACGTACAGATTCTGTACGGGCACAGTTATGGCTGTCGCAAAATTCAGCTCGTATAGGCTCTATGACAGTTTATGTCTGCGCCGTTCTTTTTTCTTCTGCCGTTGTTCCGCGCATTTAATCCGTTGAGCATCGCTTCCTTAGTGCGAGTTGATATCGGGTTAAACCGTTGCGGTTCGTTCCGCATTCAACGGCGGGCTTTTCATAGTGGTTCCGGATTCCGAGTCCGGTCTTCTGATCAGGTACCTCGTTATTATTGTTACAGTGTCAATATCGGGCATGGCATCCGTCGGGGAGCATCGTTCCTGTTCCAGTCTATAAAGCTGAACGTGTCGCTTAAGGCGTGCGCTGCCTTCAATCGTTACATAAAGATAACAAAATTTTCCGAGATTTCCAAATCTGCACAATCTCCCGTCGGCGGTTGACATTGTCGGCTATCGGGTGTGTATGATGTAGGTGTATGTCGATAGCGTCCACAAATGTCATGCCTGAACATGGGCACCGATTTTTTCGCAAGGTATTGCGCATCCGGTTGCGAAGTTCAGGCACACACCTCCGGGTGTTGTGCGTCGATTGTCCGCCCCATCGGGGTCGGCTCATAGAGAGTCAGCCCACTCTTGGGCTGCGGGTTATGTCTGCGGCGGATAAGGGCGCAACCGTCACGGCAGAGCAATCTGAGGCTCCGCTATGGTCGTGAAATTTGCCACCGCAACTTTCCTAACAAAGCTTTGTTCAAAAAAGTTCACGATTCGATGAAAAAAGTCATCCATAGCCAAAAGTAGTGCATGAGCGGTCATTACGCCCCGCTGGCTCTGGACTATTTTCATCTTTTCAGCGGCAAAGATAGAATGGAATTTTCAATCCCGCCAAATATTTTCCGCCGGATATAGCACAAGGTTGTACATGTATATCGGGATATACAACCGGTATGGCGATGGTTGCCTCTTGATTCCCCGTCAAAGATAATACCACCTCAACGGACTTTCCAAATTACTCCGGGCCTGGTTCCCGTTATTCCGTTTTGGGTATCTCCTTTTCCCTTTCGAGTACCCCTTGCCCTCCAAATATGCTTATAATCCCCCAAAACTATACTTTTTGACCCACTTTTTTGGGGGATTATAACGAGGTTTTACAATTCTTTTGCCCTTTCTTTTGCCGTTTATTGATAGCCCAAATATATTGAATAGCAGTTGATTGTGGTTTATAATCTTTGAAAAAGACACAGATTTACGGGTATCTTTTGCCCTCTCCTTGCCCTTAGCTCATCATTTCAAAGCTGATTCAATTTGCATTTGCTCTTCAATATATTCAAGCATGGCATCGTCGGCATTTAGAACTCTTGCCATTGAGACAGGAGAAATGACATTTGTTCCATTAGTGCGACGGTTTGCTTCTTCCCAAGCTTCATCATGAGACTTTCTCATGAGCTGTCCGAAGGTCAATGATTTATTTTCCTCAATTGACTGCTCCAATGCCTCAATCTCTGACTTGGCGAGATACTTCAAATCTGCCTCGCGTTTAGGAAGAAGGACATCAGGAGCATCCTCTCCAGCATACTGGATAACCTCGGACAATTCTTCCGAAAGAATCATCTGCGGGTGATTTAGTTCCTTTACCGCATCATACAGGTGAGTGGGAACCGGACCATATTTCAATGCGCAAAACTCATCAGGCACAAAGCCGCTGCCCCATTTCGCCAGATGCTTCATCTCCGCGAAATAGAGAATCTTGAAAGCATGGTAGAAATCAACACCACCAGTCTTGTCAAGAATAAACAGAATTAACTCTGAGAGTTTCTTACGGTCGTGACTCGTCATTTATTATGTCACTTGTTCATC
This sequence comes from Bacteroides muris (ex Afrizal et al. 2022), assembly GCF_004793475.1. Taxonomy (GTDB): domain Bacteria; phylum Bacteroidota; class Bacteroidia; order Bacteroidales; family Bacteroidaceae; genus Bacteroides; species Bacteroides muris. The sequence continues at coordinate 12,136 of NZ_SRYZ01000070.1, forward strand.
CACAAAGCGGCAAATTCATCCGCTTCCTTTTCTTTTTCCGGATCTTTGTCTCCGTAATTGACATTCTCCATAAAGATGTCTTTCTTGCCATGCAGCAAGATATGACCTATCTCATGGAAGAGTGTATTCCAGAAATCATCTTCATTTTCAAACTTCTTGGCAAGTTGTATACAAGGAACTCCATAGATGTATCTTGCACATCCTTTTACGGGTGCGGATGAAAGCGTTTCAGTGAAAATCATCTTGACTCCGGCGTTGCCAAGTAGAGAAGCCAATACCTCTTGATGGTTGGAGGCTTCGGATTTTCGGATTTCAACAATATCATTAAGAATGCTTCGGAGAAGTTTGGCTGTATATTTTGCCTCAATGGATATTTCTCCAGCCTGTATTTCGCCCTGTCGCAGCCAAGCGGAAAGAGCGTATGGATCACAAGCTTCGGCAAGAGTGATACTGAACGCTACGCGAAGTCGCTGATTGAGGTAAAAATCTTCCCATCCTTTTGGGGAGCTTACGGCAAAGAATGTACACAAGGTGTCGACAATATTCTTCTCGTCACCATGAGTGTCATTTATACCCGAAAACCATCCGAGACTTGAGATTTCTGCATAAGGAAACTTTTTTGCCCACCGCATACCCTCTTTAAGCGTTTTTTCTCTCTTCTTGCGGGCTATGAACTCATCGTAGCTCTTTTGATGGCGAAGCCACATGTGTGCAGGTATTTTGGTTACCATTTCAAATGCGACTGCCATATCAGGGGTTATGGAACTCTTGCCTTTTAAGACTGCTATAATAGTCTTTTCGGGTTTGGAAACCCTCGTGGCAAATTCCTTCACTCCCATACCCATCTCTTGTAACTTTTCATCAAGAGTCTCGCCGGGGTGATAAACGACCGGCAACTTTGCAGGGTCGAAAAACGGTCTTGTCTGTGCCATATCTTTATTTGCCATGATAGTTTGTAATCTCGATAACTTCGACGCCTTTGATTTCCAGCCAGACATATCTACCCGAGGCATCGGTCGGTATAGGGTCTTCGTGTGGCTCGAATATCAAGCGGTAGGGGTGGTCAAGGTCACATGCCCACTGACCTTTCCTGTCTGCCTTCAATTCGTGAAAATTGCCGGGTATATTCCTTACATCTTCAAGAGTCGTAGCGTTAATCAAAGCTCCTAATCTCGTGAGGAACAATTTTGTTCTTAACGGCCCGAGCTCTCTCGTCAACTTGGAAGGGTTGTCCAGCAATTTTTCGAGCTTTTTATTTTGAAACGAAATATTCACTCTCTTTGTTTAATTGGTTCACACATGCTGTAAGTCATTTCATGTGCAAAATTATAAAATTATTTTTGATTACACAAACTGTAAGTGATTTAATTTACCACATATCATTCTCTTTCTTCGACATGGCGGCGATTTCGTCGGCTATCTCCTCGGATGATAGCTTGATGTAGTCCATGAAGGTCTTTTGAGTCTTGTGGCCGCTGACGTGCATCATCTGGAGAATGGTGTACCTGTGACTGAGGTACATATTCGTGATGCCGGTGCGTCGGGCGGTGTGGCTCGTCACACACTCATAGCGCGGCACAATCACGTTGCCGTTGAGGTCGGTCTCCGGTTCCTTCTTCTCTTTTCTCAACGCCTCCTTCTGTTTCATTGTGAGCTTGGTCGGCACCTTCTCTTTCAGTGACGGCAACTGCTCTGAAAGGTCTTTGAGAATATCCTTTATGTAGCGGTTCAGCACCTGCTCGTTGGCTTTCGGAATGTTGTAGCCATATTTCTCGCAGATGGTGATTAGGTTCTCGTTGAGAATAGGTATGGTAACCTCAGTTTTGGTCTTCTGCTGGACAAGTCGGATTATGCGCGTCCCCTTGCGGGTAGTCTCGAAATTATCAGCGTTAAGGTTGTTGTAATCGCTCACTCGCTGACAGGTATAGCAGCCGATGAGAAAAACATCGCGTATGTGCTCCTTCTTCCCTGTCAACGGCATTTCGTAGAGGGCCAGCAATTCCTCCTCGGTAAGATAGATCTCGACAGCCTTGTCACGGTCTTCAATCTTCTTCTTGACAATTAGCGCGGCTGCTCTCTGATTATCATGTACGCCGTCAATGAAGGCGGCATTGATAAGAGCCTTCAGGTTTGTCAGATGCTTGTTGACAACCTTTGCCATGTAACCGTGCTTCTGCAAATAGTTGATGTAGCGCGACACAAACGCACGGTCAATATCCGCCCACCCGAATTTGTGCAATGGGTCAAAACCTTCATAGACACCGATAAAACTTTTCCATGCCTTGCAGGTGCCGGGGGCATAGTCGTCACTGCCAATCTTTCGCGCCCCGCTCTTGATGTCATCGACAAACTGAACGAGGAACGGCCAGATAAGGCGGTTCTTTTCGTCCTCGATGCGCTTCTTTTCCTCGGCTTTCTTGCGGGCTTTTTCTTTCGCCGCCTCACGTTTGGCGATAGCCTTACGCTCGGCCTCGGCGGCTTCCTCCATCGCCCGGCGTTCAGCCTCTACCTTCTCCGGCTCGGAGATAAAGCGCACATCCATGTCGAGAGCCTCGCGGTCAAAATTCACCTTTGTAAGATGAGCCTTGACGATGCCTTCAATCTGCGTCAGCTTGGCGTGCAACTGATAATTCTTCTTCTGATGCGCCAGCCATGCGCGAGGCGATGCCGTAGCCTTCTGCCAGTCGGCAACCTCAACCTGAAGCAGGGTAGAAACAAGCACGTCAACCTTGCGGGTATGGATACGGATAAAGAGAGTCGCGGTATCCTTCTTCAAATCCTTGGTGCGGACATGAAACGGGGTCAATTTCTTCGGAGAGGGTGATTTTGTCATATCTTCGATGTTATAAATTTCTGAATGGTGGCGTTTGCATTCGTTCACAATCAGCCACTTTGGTTCTGCAAATATAACAACCCAAACCGCAATTTGTCAAGTCGGGTCACCACGCAGGTCACCACGTTTTTTGAATAAATCTGAAAATCGGCAAAATTCATCAAAGTCCATATTATGCTATTATTCACTATTTTGCCTAAACAAACCATTCAAATTCATTCGTATTCATTCAGAAACTCAGGTTCTGGTGGCACCACTTAGAAGAAAAGCAAAAGACAGTAAAATCCTGATTTCCAAACGAAATCGGGATTTTTTGTTTTCCGAGAGGACGCAAAAAACGGCAGAATATTACCGTTATTGGTGTTCCAAAAGGTGGAGCAAAAGAGGTGGAGCGTAAATCTCCACCGAATAAGATTACTTCTCTCTGATTTGCAACATTTTGCGTATCAAGAAAGCGTGCATGGTTTCCTACTTTTGTACAACGAAAAACTGTAGGAACATGAAAAGAGACTCATTCAACGTGCTTTTCTTTATCAAGAAAGCCAAACTGCTGAAAAACGGGGAAGCCTCCGTATGTATGCGTATCACCGTGAACGGTGTGCGAGTGGAAAACAATATCCGCAAAAGCATTGAACCAGCCTTGTGGAATCAGGCGAAGGAGTGCGCCAAAGGCAAAAGCCGAAAATCCTGCGACTTGAATGTTTATATCGAGGATGCAAGAATCAAACTCCACCAGACTTTCAATGAACTGGAAGAACAAGGGCAGTTCATCACCGCCCGCCTGTTGCAGAAAAAGTTCTTCGGACAAGACCAAGCACCGGAAGTTGTCCGTACACTTATTCAAACTATCCAAGAACATAACGACCAATGCCGTGAACTTGTCGGAAAGGACTATGCCCTGATTACCGTCCGCCGTTATGAAAGTTGTAAGCGTTATCTTGCAGAACTTATCAAACTGAAATACGGCAAGGAGGATTTGCCATTATCGGAAGTCAATGGAGAGCTGGTACGCTCTTTTGAATTCTACCTCAAAACAGAGAAGGAGTGCCAGCAGAATACGGTTATCCGTTACATGAAGTGCTTGAAGAAGATAACCAATCTTGCGCTTGCTAACGAATGGATTACCAAAGACCCGTTCATCGGCATCAAGTTTCATGAGAAAGAGGTTATCCGTGAGTTCTTGACAATGGACGAACTGCTCACTATCTATCACAAGGAGTTTCCGTTAGAGCGTATCACTATTGTCCGTGATGTCTTCATCTTTGCAGCGTTCACGGGGTTAGCTTTTATAGACGTGCAACAACTGTCACCGGAACATATCGTAGAAGACTCCAATGGCAACCTATGGATTCGCAAGCCTCGTCAAAAGACGAAGAACATGTGCAACATTCCTTTACTTGATATTCCATTGGAGATTCTCCGTAAATATGCGGAACATCCAGCTTGCCAAAAGAAAAACAGACTGCTGCCAGTCCCCTGCAATCAGAAGATGAACAGCTATCTGAAAGAAATTGCAGACTTATGTCTGATAAACAAGACCTTGACCACACATGTAGCCCGGCACTCGTATGCGACCTCTGTATGTCTCGCCAACGGTGTGAGCATAGAAAATGTGGCAAAAATGCTCGGCCATTCCAATATAAAAATGACGCAGCACTATGCACGTGTGTTGGATTCCTCCATTTTGCGCGATATGAATAATGTAAAGAACATAATGTCTAAAGTTATGCGATAGATATGGATAGAGGAATAATAACAATCAGTGAAACGGGTGTAGTCATTATGCCAACAGCACCCATATGGATGACACAATTTGAGATAGCCGACCTGTTCGGGATGTTCTCATTCGATGTCCGCAAGGCGATTCATGCTATTTACAAGAACAAGGAACTGAATGAAGCCAAAACAATGAGACATATTAAACGACCGGACGGTATCAGTTATGACGTTTATGATATTGAAATGATTATAGCCGTTGCATTCAGGATATGCAGTAAAGAGAGTGTCTTGTTCAGACG
>NZ_SRYZ01000071.1 GCF_004793475.1 Bacteroides muris (ex Afrizal et al. 2022)
ACTGAATATTAACTTTAGCCATTATGCTGCTTAATTTTGATTAGTTACTTATTATGAAATTATTTATTTTCATTGTTTTCAAAAATGTTTTTTGGCAATATATGAATAAGGAAACGCTGATTCTCTCTTTCGTCATTTGTTTCTCGCATAGAATGAGTATCAAGTTTGCCATCTCCACTGCCAGATATTAGAATTTCGCAATTACTCCCAAATGTAATACGTGAATCTTCAATCCAAAAACGCATAAGTGCTAATGCCCGTTGGTAACTTAATTCATAATTATAAAGGAAGTTGTCTTTTGACGCTTGCCCCTCTATTATAAGAATATATTGATTCTCACTATGGTTTTTTAAGAAATCTCGTATTTCGCGTCCTGCCGCAGCCAATTGACGTAATTGGGCTTCTTTATCCGTAGATACAATATCATTCAAGTCAGACTTTCCGGCAGGATAGCGAACTTGAATTGTTAGAACATATTTTTTGTAATCTGAACGATATTGAAAATAATCTCGACTTAAATCTTTTGTTGATTGCTCAACCTTTTTAATCTCTTGTAACTGAGCTTCTGTTGCCTCCATACGCTTATGTAGAAGAACAATTACAAGAATGAATAATACTAACATGACAAAAAACAAACTTGTCATCAAGTCTGAGTAACTTGTCCAAAAAAACGATTCCTTTTTCTGAGCCATAATTACTTTTTATTATTATCTTTAATAGAATCTGTTGTATTTAAGACCGCATCAGTAGTATTTTCTGCTTGTTTATTAACTATTTGCATCGGCAACTCTGTTGGCTGAATATGGATTTGTTGTGGCTGGCTCTTATCCTTTTTAACGGGGAAAAACATAAACACGATATTTAAAATGCAGGTAATGGCAATGATTACTAATGCAGCCCATCCTGAGACTTTCATCCACGCTGGTATGGAATCGCCAACACGAACACTATCATTTGTATCAAGTATTTTATTTACCTTTGTGGTCATCAAGGTTTGTTTGATAGACTGGGATATGTCATTCGCTAAACGGATGTTTGACATTTCTATTTTTTCAATCAGCTTGTCAAGTCTGACAGGAATTGCTGAAATTTCTTCCAATTGTTCAGACAATTGTGGCATTTGTGTCATTTGGGCACTAAATTGAGCCTTTAAATCATTTGTAAATTGTTCAAATGACTCTCGTTCAGATTTAAGAATTTCTTTGAATGACTCACTTTGTTCAATAAACCTTTTGTGCAGTTCTTCGACATTTGATGATGTAGATTCCTTTATATTTTGGAGAGACTCTTGAAGTGTCCTGTCTGCATCAGCTGTTGTTTTAGCTATTTCTCCTTTATGACGTCCAAAGAAATCTCTTATTTCTTCAAGTATGTGGATTCGATTTGCTTGTTCATTATACAATGATTCAAATCTATGTATAGCTTCGGTGTATCCTTCAATATCATTGAGATATTGATTAAATACTTCCAATTTGTCTGTGCATTGTTGTAATTCTTCAAGAACACGCACATTAGCTTTTGCCATTTTCATAACATCCATGTCATGAACCGCTTTTATTATATCCGCTTGTATTGCATAGGACTGATTAACGGCATTTAGCGTATTCCCAAGATTTGATGTGTTTTGTGCGAATGTATTGTTGAATTTATTGAGATTTCTTACGAGATTGTTAAGTGCCTCGGATGTATCAGATGGTAATTCAGGAAGAAGTTCTGATTGCATCCAAGCAAAAAAAGAATTTTTCCCGTCTTCCTCATTAAGTTTGCATCTTTTGAAGAGAAGAGAATTGACTGTCGTAAGCAGAATACCACAAATAGAAGCCAGCATTGCCCATGCGACACCACTTAAAAGAGAATTAATTCCAGAAGCGGCACTCTGTGAAGCATTATCGATAACTCCGCCACCGCTGCTCATAAGAGTCATTATTGCATTAGACTGTAACAAATCCCACAATCCCATAATAACACCAGCCATTGTACCAGCCAATCCCCAATAAAGTGGAATAGGTGTCTGTGTAGCTATGTCATTTTCTACAGAATCACAGTGACGGTCAACCGCATCTTTCAGAAGACCAAAATCAATAACTGAACCGGAGTTATTTCCAAGATATTTATTGATGGATGTAATAATGCCGATAAATATTTTGTTACCATCCCCATATATGCCATCCACAAGAGAGGTTTCTGCATTACGTCTTATTCGCCATGAAGTTGTACCAGTAAAGATGTTACTGAATTGGCGCATACGCAAAAAGTTCTTCACAAAGAAAAACAATTGCATAAATATGATAATAATAATTATTATAGGTACTATTGAATGCATAATAGTTGATTATTTTTTTAAAGTTATAACTGCTTTTTTTACAATAATCCATTTATCTCCTATTTGTTGAGCCAGTCCTTTGTAATGAACGGACATATCAGTTGCCTCATTTTTAGATACCCCTTCAAATTCTACAGCCAAGTCCATATAGTCGCTGGATTTGATAGAGGAAAGAGATGCTATAGGCTCAAAATTAGCTGAACCATCAATAATTTGTGCTGAAAATCTTGCATCACTATCTTTTGATTCAAGTACTTTTTTAAAATACCCTGTGCCGTTTTCACCACTTATAGCTGTTCCAAAGTAACCTATTCTAGTTGGTTTTATCGGTGGGGTAATTGTAGATGGAGTCGGTGTTCCATGAACAAGAGTAGTCTTTTGTATTTTTGAAAGTTCATTCTCTAAATGTTGTATTTTTCGAGACAAATCAGAGATTTCATTATTGGGTATCGATGACGAGGCTGAATAATTTGTACGTTTAGTACCAGTAACATTTGGTTCAAATCGACGCTCATTTAATAGCTGTCTCAGTGATTCGATTTCTTCACGATGACGACTTAATCTATTATTACATTTCCCTGTTTTTCCAAATGCAAAAATTGATACTATCAAACCAAGCAATCCAATACCTCCACCAATAAGAATATACCATTTATTCGTTGCTTTTTCATCATTGATTTTCTTATTGTCCATTTTTACTTCGCTTAATTCCTGATAAACCTTTTCATATTTTTCGGTTAAATCCATTATTTTTTCTCGTAGATTGTTGATAGAATCAGTTATCGCTTTTTTATGCTTCTCATCAGATTGCGTTATGGAACTCTTTTTATGCTTCTCTTCCAGAGAAGTGTTGGCAGCCACATCATTGCCACAACTACACAAGCAGATGTCCGCCAAGGCTAATGTGAGTAATGAGATTATAATTTGTTTCATGTGCTCTTATGATTGTTGTAATTCGTTATATATTTCTGCTGAAATTGCATTTAACACCCCTTTTATGGGATAATAGAAGAATGTTTCCTCTATCATATCTTCCGCCTCAGTTTCTTCACAACGCTGACTTATTCCTTTTTCAAGGAACGTGAGAAGATCTTTCTTTGCCATTTCTTGTGCGATACGAATAGATGATGGTTTAACTCCGAAATTTTTATCAAAATTGAATGCAGAATTCATATCAACAAGTACGAACTTGAAGAAATCCTCAACTGCGGTAACTGTACGCCTCTTGTAATCATCTTTAATGTTGGCATAGGTATCTTTTGGTGTCACTAATCCTGTACAATCACTCTTGAAAACAATAGTCTTATCTCTGTTGTCTTCATCTTCCGTACCGATAATGCCACCCTTACAAGTTGATTCTTTAGGGTTAGAGTCTTTTTCAAGACCCAGCAAATCCAATTCCTTACCATACGGTTTTCCGAGCAGTTTTTCAAATACCATTTTGGTATATCGCGCGAGTAATTTGGAGTCGGTTGTAATAACACGTATTACCTTGCTGCCATTGCCACTAAAAGAGATATGACGAGGAACTTCAAGGTTAAGTGACTTAACAATTTGCGCTATGTGATATACTATTGCCGTATAGAAAATAATAAATACAATCTTAAAATCTTCATCTTCTTGGAGTATATAATTAAAATCAATAGCTTTGACATTAACTCCGGCTCTTTGGGGAATAGTGTTGTCTTTAAGACCGAATAGGAATGATGCCATATTAGCAGGTTTGGTGTTATTCGGGCTATTGAACACGCGAATAAGATCCATTAAATTCTTCTCTTCAAGAAGTTTCAGAATTTCATTCTTATGCCAGTCAACTATACCGTTATCTTCATCAAGTTCTGAAAATGAATTTTCAAACAGAGTATTTGATGCAAACCGAAATGATGTCACATGACTTATATTCTTATCTTTCGCAAACGCAATATCAGTAGTGCCTCCACCAATGTCAACATTGATTAAATCCGTAGCCGTTGAATATCTCTTGAAGAAATATTGAATTGGTGCGGAAGATTCCGTCATATATCCAGTAACACCATTTCCAAAATATTTTTGGTAAGCATCATCCCATATAGATTTCAATCTACGCAATCGCTTAGGTGCCATACTTATAGGATAAAACCATGTGATTTTAGTATGCTGCAAATCGCCATTATTAAGAAGGACCTTATTCCTAATGATAAGCATAAGGCATCTGACATACGACTCCATCACACAAAGATCATCACCATTACCCCATTTGATGTTACATCTGAAATTGTTGTAAGACAACTCACTGCGCTTATCATAAGTAAATGGAAGATTCACAAGCGTAAATGGTTCGACTACATTTGTCCAATCTATTGTCTTTGCGCAGGAAAGCACAGTCCGAGTTGGAAAATGAAAATCGGACAAGCCGATTTCTGAAGGAATAAAATCTTTCTCTATAAGTTCGGTTTCTTCAATCAAATCTTCAATTGAACCATATTCATTCTTTATAGGGATGAACATCTCACATAACTGTCTATCCTTAGCCGTGAAAGTAAAAACCTCTGGTTTTTCATTTCCTTTGCGGAGCTCTATGTGGGTATTAGATGTACCTAAATCTATAGCGAACTCAAACCGTTCAACATTCCTTTGCTGTTTGAAAATCGGCAGCAAAATACCACAATATCCATGTGTGTTACGAACTTGAACGAAATCAAAATTCCTTTTTTCCAACAAATAATTATCAGCCTTAACCATAATCTGTTGGTCTTCATTACGACAAGTGCAGCTTTTTGGTAGGATTTTTTCACCATCACTAAAAAAACGGAATTCGTTTCTTCCTGTTGCAGACTGAACACATGATACAGTATAAATAGCGTCCTGTTCATTGTTGAATCTAACTTGCGGCATAATGAATCCTGTGAACTTAAATTCAGTCATTCCACCCTCATTATTCTGTACATCTGCACATCTATTATTATAGTAAAGCCGTATGTATTCAACGTATCTGATATTTCCAGCTCCTTTAATGGGTACACGGAGTGTAACCTTTACACCTGAATTACCTGCAAGTGTTTGCATCTCAAACATTGGTTTTCCATCCATCATATTTCCTCTTATCTCTTCCGGGGTGAAATATTCAAACAACAGAGGTTTTAAAGGAAGCAGATATGACAATTCTTTTTCTTCTAGTTTCAAATTTCCATCAAAATAATTTTCAACATTCAGACTATGAGGAACTCGAATAATTGTATCTTCCAATAAGTCACTAATTGTCAGATATGGATTAAGAGAACCATCAAACGGAAGTGTTCTTTTCATTAAATCCAATTCCGAATCAATATACGGAGCAACATTAGTCTTACCCCATTTGCTTGTGGTATACTGAAGGTCGCCATAGCGGTTTCCCGCCTCTATTGGGAGAACTAATGGAGAGAACTCACATTCTTTCGTGGTTTTTATGGTAAAATCACTAGTTGTCGTTACAGGGCGAGAAGTCTTTTTGTATAGTGGATAGCCCAAAACTTCTACAATGTCATTTTGTTGTACATCAACGACAGAGATTGAAGACAACTGATCAAGTACAGTTGATGTTATAGAAAGTAACTCGTTCTTCTTTCTTTGGTCTGTGATTGCTGAAAATGTTTTTGTGAGATAGGTGTCAAATTCAGGGAACAATCCTGCAAAATTGGGTATGTTCTTTCTTAACGCAAAGAAATATTTAACAAATTCAAAATCTCGTCTGTACAATGGTTGGTAGTTAGAATCAAATGGTTTATCCTCTCCAAAGAATATATCATTAACATATCCTAAATCATTGGCATTGCTAAAAAATAACGTAGCTGGTGATGTAGCACCGATAATATTTAATTCATCTGGCCCTTCTACATAATTTAATAAATATATGTTTCTCAGTGCTTCGAAGTTGTACGTTTTGGAGTCTGAGGACATATACTTACGGAGTGCATCTGCAAAATAACGATGACCAGAAATGCCAGATTGGTCAAGTTCAGTAAGCATAATTGACCAATCCCATTTAATGATTTCTACTTTACCATTGAATTTATCGATATTGAAAAATATTTCCGCAACATCAAGAGTATCAGAAACCATCTTATGAAAAATGGTATTGCCATCAAGATTGGACAAATTATTTTTCCCTGATTTACAAACTTCCTTAAAGGCGGCTTTTATCAAATCAATCCGAGCGAATGGAGATGGTATTGAAGTTATTTCATGGCAGGCTGATGCTCCATCAGGATCCTCAATGGTATCACGACTTGCTGAATTATATGGGAACGCAGGACTATTGTTCCAGTCTTCATAAGTTGTTGTTCCCTCTTTATATAATCTGAATACTTTTGACATAGTGAAATTAGTTACTTAATTTTTCTGATACAAGTTTTTCCGTTCCGAGAAAGAACATTTCAAGAAACTTATCTTCAACACCTTTACTCTTGCAATTTTTTACAGCACTATTTAAGCGGTCTGTCATCAAGTTGTAATCTGAAAATTTGCTAAAAATCCGCTTAGGTTTTACACCTGTTACTAAGTCAAAAGGCTTATTTCCACAAGCAAGATTGAACAAATCAAGAGAACGCTTATTATCTTTCATCTCCCTTAACCATTCCTGATACTTTTTCAAAAATGTCGCTAAGTCACTGAAAAAAACTCCAGAATAAAAGTTCTCAAAATTACCCTTATTTGCGTTAAAACCACTAGAACGATAAACATCAAGTTTCTGAGTCAACGCATTAGCTGTCATCGTAAATTGAACCAACGGGTAGTAAAGCATTTCATACATCTTACGATAGAATGAATCAAATGATACAGCTCCAGATGTCTCTTTTATCCCAAGTTCCATATTTGCCGGGGTATCAAACTTTGATTTAGAGAAATCAACGATAGCCGTAGCTCCCAAAAATTCGATTAAGTGAGCTGCGTTTTGTTGGGCTGAACCTCCTTCGTGATTATCGTATGTATTTACCACATCGTCAGCAAGATAATATAAAGCATCAATACTTCCATTTTTACTTATGTTATTCTCGTAATACGCTAATGCTGACTTTGTTTTAGAAATAAAGGTTGACGAATCTATTTCACTTTCATCATTCGGCTTTAGCTTAAAATATGGAAGTATAGTTACAGCACCTATTGTGGCTTTGTTGATGAGGTCATAATTGGGAAAATGTTTCCCCTCACGTAGTGTTTTTAAAAGTAATGGAAATCCGCTCGCACCAGTTCCTCCAAAGATAGAACTTATGATGAATATCCTATCTCCGTCGCTAAAAGAATTAGCGAAATCATTAAAATCTGCTGAATGGGCTATTTGATTTAACACCACACTCCCAATATTAGGATTACCTTTGAATCCCACTTCCATTGATGATTCAAGATTTTTGTCTGAAAACAGCATCTTGGTCATTGCTTTATTAGGCTTTGACATTGAGGCGTATTCGATAAACTGTTGAAACGACTTATCATCGGTGTCGTTAATACGGAGAGTGTAATTAGGTAAAATTCTTTCTATTTCAGTATGAAAGAACCTACTTCTATTGTCGTTACTAAATTGCAATTTTTCTCTGATTGCAGTATAATTATTTAATAATGATACAGTTCTAGTAAGGTCTGCGTTTGCAACATCTGGGTCAATTATTATGGGTACAATTTCATTGGCTCCGAACTTTACTCCAGAGGCTAACATCATGGCAAGAGAGCGAAGGATTCTTGAACCCGTCCCCCCTATTCCGAAAACAAATATTTTAGACATAACTTCTACGATTAGAATGGTGCACCAGAGCAGTTGGGACTCCACCATTTGAATATAAATGTGAAAACTATAAAAGCTAAGACAGAGAGAAACATATTGGAAACTCCAAAACAAATTATCTCTGCTCCACCAATATTGAGAGGAATTTGTAAATCTGTTGCTGGATCAATTGTTACCATCTTTCCTCCATAATAGTCTTTAAGCACCAATTGCCAGCCCACAATAAAGTTTATTAGAGCATTTACCATAAGGAAAATCCCCCATCCCCACCAATGGTTCAAGCGAGGGTGATTGATTGCATAATAAAATATTAAAACTATTGCCAAGCTTATGCCAAGCATTGTCCAACCAATTCCTATATAAGAGTTAGTCTGAGATAATGGAGAGGACTGTCCCCAAAGATAGTTCGCTAGTTCTATTCCAAAGAATTCTTCAAACCAGCAATAAATACTTCCAAATAATTCGCCCATAATTTATTTTCGTTTAACAGTGAATTTAAGCGTAGTTAATACATTATCTTTTTTATAAGCATCAGAGACTCCTCCGATTAAATATTTTATACCTGTCGTTTTATCGAGATTACCCTTTACATTTTCCCCAGATTCATCGTTCGATTCAAGAACCCAACTTGGCATATTCGGAGCCTTCAGTATCAAGTAATCTTCTGCAATATTTACTCCTTTGGGTATTGTAATATTAATAAAATGAGAATATTCTCTCTCAGTCGCTATTATCGGTTTAATATTTTCTATTATGAGGTTCTGATTATTAAAAGAATAATTATCAAGATTCAGCAGAACATCTTCTGATTGTAATGTTGTACAAAAGTCGGCACGAATAGTTGCATTATAATCACCTTTGATGGGATTAATTGTCTTGCTTATTAAAGCTCTGTTTGTTATATCATATGGTATAGAGGTTTTTGGGCAATATGAGATAATATTATCATATCCATATTTTTCCAATCCCTTGAAAAGTACTTCCGTATTTAATTTAGCCAGTACGTTGCTATTACCAAAAATCCAAATATAATATGGTCTTTTTACGTTGGTCAGAACTTCACTTCCTCCATTCTGATAAAAATACTTACCATTAAAATCAGATTTCATCTTCAATATTTCAACGCCAAGAAGAGGAATATTTTTTCTGCCTTTATTTATAGTATTCTTAATTGATATTTGACAAGTACTTAGAAATCTCTGTGCATCAGAGACAGGAAGATCTAAGATGCAATCCGACACAAATATACTCACTGTAGAATCAGTCATCGCGTCCAATACTGTACTTAACATTTTACTTAAATCCGAATTGGATCGGTTGCCACCAGCCTTTTGGAATGTTATTGGATTCATTGTCTTAATATATTGCTCCAAATCAGCATGATATGGTATAACACGATTGTTTATATAATATAATTGAGTCGTATCTACACAAGTGCTCAAATCACTTACATAATCAAAAATGGCATCTTTCAATTGAGACCCATCGCACATATAACCATCCATACTTCCAGAGTTTTCAATATAAACCTTGAGTATAGGTTTTATATCACTAATTTGATTTGGATTATTATCCGAATTGACTATAATTTCATCTCCACTACAACTAAGCAGTAGTATAAGAGTACTTATAGCAGTGATTGCAAATATTTTGTTGTTCATTTAATGTAATTATATAAAGTTTATATATAGTCTCTTGCCAAGAGACGGATAAGCATCTTTATCTCGTTGATAATGAGTAATATTTTACTTTTGCAAAGATAACTTCGCAAAACATCTGATATTTTTCGCAAAACAAAAAGAACATAATAGATAAGATTTTCAGCGTTTTATAACTTAAAAATCATTATTTTGCGTAACTTTGCATTGTAATATCCGTCTCTTGGCAAGCGTTGGACAGATTCGCTAAACATCCACTGCCTCACAGCAGATCCAGTATTTTCTTATTGGCTTTATCTACCACGGTGGTATCCAACGATGCAAGATAAATCTGCGTAGTGTTCTCAGAATCATGCCCCATACCTTCGCTGATGACAGAGACAGGCACATTACGGCTCTTGGCAATACTTGCCCATGAATGCCGACCGACATACATCGTCAAGGGTATTGGCAAATCCAGCAGTTTCCCGATTTTCTTCAACAGATGGTTTACCCGATGAAGTTCGTTGGTGTATTGTTTCCGATAATCTTCATCATGTTTTGTAATGATAGGCAAGAGGTATTCCGTTTCGTTTATTGGATATTTATCAACAATCTCCTGCATACATTTTTCCCATTTGATGAACAGTTGTTGTCCTGTCTTGCGTCTACGATAGGAAAGAGTGCCATTCAGCAAGTCTTTCTTTCTCAGATAAGCCATGTCAATGAACGACATTCCCCTTGTATAGAAACAGAACAGGAACATATCGCAGGCATAGTCAAGATTGGGCTTCAATGACAAGTCCAGTCCTTTGATACGTCTGATGTCATTGAGTGATAAGGCTCGCTTCATGGTTTTCTCCACTCCCGTGTAGACAGACTTGAACGGATGCCGTTGCTCCGTCAGTCCATTTTCCACCGCACGGTTATAGACGGCTTTCAGAATTCGCATATAGAATGATATGGTGTTGGGCGTATTTCCCCTGCCTTTCAAATAAGCCTCGTACTCCGCAAACAAATCCGCATTAAGTTGGTCAAATAAAACCTCTGTGTCATTCATAAAACTGCTGAAACTTCTGAGTGCGGCTGTATAAGTCTCCGAGGTGCGTATCTTCCCTAAACGTTTCAGTCTCGCTACCTGCTGGCTGATGTAAGCATTGAATGACAGTTCTTGCCTGTTTTCATGAAAGCGCATGACTACATCATCCGTTACGAATGTGCCGGATTGAGATAACGTGTGTATAATCTTATTCAACCTCTCCTTGTCCCATCTGATACGGGAACCTATCGAAAGCAGATAGTTGTTTCGCTCTTGTTCGTTCGGAGTACAATGCATGATGGCAACCGCTTCGGAATGTATATCCCATTCCGAAGCGAAAAGCTTATAGTCGGTATATATCTGTCTGACCACGCGGTTGTGAATCACCTGATAGTAAAGTGTACCCTCCTTGCCGACTATGGTAGAAGGGCGAAACTTGACTTTTACCGATGCCATATCAGTCGGATTTTGATTGGTAACACTTCTCCATATTCCTTGAAAGTTCTATAATCTTCCGACTTAACTTCACAAGTTCAATGGTACATCTTTCCAACTTATAAAGCAAAGCCATCGCTTTCTTCTCAGAAAAATGACAATGCAGCTCTTTTACGGCTTGATTATAATTCGTGCCGATGGCACGGAACTGGGCGTGGAAATCGGACAGCTTGGTTGTGTAGTCCACCATTGCCTTGTCTACCTTCAACACCTTGAACTTCTGCCCGAAGAAGTGCGCCTTCAGAAAGACAGCTTTTGCGTACACCTCTGATTCCTCGTACATCGTGAGGAACTTGTTCCATTCCTCATCATCGAAGCGCACCATCACGCAGTGCGTCTTCGGATTTAATTTGGGATTTCTCCCGTACTTGCTCTTCTTTTTCATTCTGCTTATTCTTTCAATTTTATGGCTTGTCCATTGTTTAATCTTTGATTAAGGAACCCCGAAATTATCCGACTGCGGAGGATAATTCTGCCCACGGCGGTGCTGGGATTTTCAGTTACTCGGAAGCATTCGGGTAACTGAAAATATACCTTGCTGTGTCTTTGAGGACACAAAAATCCTCCGCCTGTCGGATTGATTTCCGAGTGTAATAACTCACTTTGTGTATCGGTCGAACCGATGGAGTACATCCAACGGCTCAACCTGTTCCACCGTAATCCCGTCAGAGTTTGCGCCATTGCTCGATGTCATTCCGGTAGGCATCGAGGTGCAGGCGGACAAGGTTCTCGATAAGTCCGGATGCGCTCATGCCCTTCCCTCCGAGGTAGCGGACAACCCTGTCCAACTCGTCACGCACCGTCTCACTGACGAACACGGGCTTGCGGTTGATAATTTTGGGAACTTTGAGATAGGTGGTGCGGTACTCATCCAAAGACAGCCTGCGCTGTTTGCCACTGATACGCTTCTGCGGCATTGCCGCTTCTCCGCTCGCCACTCCTGACGGTTCTTCTGCCATATGAATTTCTGCTTCTTCCGTGACGGTCTTGCCGGGCTGTTCCGGCTCCTCCGGTTCCAGACCGATACTCCTGTAGAAGTCGTCTATCGACTTGGAGGTGTAGGGTTCCCTGCGCCCCATTTTTTCCACGATTTCACGAGCTTGACGCTCTGTAATGTTTGGTTCTTTTTTCATTGTAAAAACAAATTAATTAAGTTATTGAATGTGGTCTTGGTCTATACCTCGACCGATTATCGGGAGCGAAGTAAGGTGCTTTAATACAGTCAGTCAAGCACTTGGATTTTCTTAGTCATTTTTGTACGGTTTTGCTTTATGGGGACTGACAAATCGGTGCGGACTTCACCGATTTGCCAGATATGAATAGCTGAAAGTACAAAGGTACGATTGGGGACAATTTTAAATTAAGCCCTTATTTTGGCTGTGGCTTCTTTATAAAAAAAGGGAATTAAAGGCTGAACGGAAATCGTATTCCACCGGCTTGCTCACAGATAACCGGCAAGCAGTACCCCGGACAATGACTACCGTATCGGCGCAACACGCTGCCACTTTTTGAAAATCCATTGCATGACAGCGGATAATGTATTTCTTTGTGGCAAAAGAAACAGTAACAATTAAAAGAAAGGCAATATGGAAATTGTATCAATCGAAAGAAAGACCTTTGAGGCAATGGTCGCCAAGTTCGACCGTTTCGTCAGCCGTATGGATGCCATCTGCCATCGGCACGGGGAAAAGAAAATGAGCGAATGGATGGATAATCAGGACGTGTGCCGTATGCTCAACATCAGCCCTCGCACGTTACAGACGCTTCGGGATAACGGCACGCTGGCTTATTCACAGATAAACCACAAGACGTATTACCGTCCCGAAGACGTGGAGCTCATTGTCTCCGTTGTGGAGGATAGAAGAAAGGAAGCGAAGTTCAAAGGAAAGACTATATGAATTAAATATAATGACAACACCCACTAAATCCAGAGTAATATGAATGAGTTGATTAACAAGGACAACAAGTGGATAATCCACTTTATGGGCAGTCTTGACCGACTGCTTGATAATGTAGAGCACCTGACCGCCAATTACCGCCCGACATTGGGCGGTGAGCGTTTCTTCACTGACAAGGAGGTGTCGGCACGGCTGAAGGTGAGCCGCTGGACACTTCAGGACTACCGCAATGAAGGGCGTATCGCCTATATCCAGTTGGGCGGTAAAATCCTCTACCGTGAATCCGACATCGAACGGATGCTGAATGACGGCTACCGCTCCGCCTACCGACAAAGGATAACTTGATTTTTCTTAAAGGAGTGCAGTTTGCCGTATGCCCTGTATTGCGGCAGCAATAGACTTTCGACAAAAAGAAAAAAGGAACGGCTTACAGACGAAGCGCAGTATTGACACTTCATCCGTAAGCCGTTCCTTTTCTGCTCTTATAATTACCCATCAGTTGCTTGTTTTTCGTTGTCGGATGCCTTTCAAACGTGTGGCAACGGAAACAAGTTACTGACGGGATGAACCTCAACTATACCATCGGTTATTACTCCTGCCACAGGAAACAAACAACGTAACAGGTGTTTCTCTTTTGGTAGTGCTGATTTCATTTATTATAAACCGTCTGAACAAAGCACTTTCTTTACTGCATATCCTGAATGCAATGGCTATAACCAGTTCAAGGTTGTAAACGTCATAACTGATACCATCCGGTTGCCTGATATATCGCATCGTATCGGCTTCATTCAGTTCATTGTTCTTATAGATTGCCCGTATTGCCTTGCGGACATTGCATGAGAACACCCCGAACAGGTCGGCAATCTCAAATTGCATCATCCATACGGGTGCGGTCGGCATAGTGACTGCACCCATTTCACTGATTGTTATTATGCCTCTGCTCATAATCCCTTTATTTTATGATGATTATTTGCTATTTCTTCTTTTCGCCAGACGATATTTCCTTTCTTCGCTCCATCAGTTTGTCCATATCTTTGGAAATTTTATCATCGGTTATCCGTGCATATCCCTGTGTCGTCCTGATATTGGAGTGTCCCATCATCTTGGCGATACTCTCAATGGGTATATCTGCCGAAATCAAAAATGTTCCGAAACTGTGCCGACTTTGGTGATAGGTCAAGTTTTCCTCTTTCCCTATGGTTATTCCCAACTCGTGAACCTCAAACCATAGGGCATCACGGTTGGGAAGAGGAAACACGGGCTTCTCGTCATCGGTCGTGTTATACAGCGACAATATCCGCTCCGCTATGGGATGTAAGGGTATGAATGCCTCCACCTTTGTCTTTTTTCGGTTGATGCGGATGTACCGTCTGCCATCAGCGTTTGTTCCGATATGGTGGGGATGAAGAAGTTTGATGTCCACATACGCCAGTCCCGTCAGGGTGGAAAATATGAAAGCCCGTCTTGCCAGTTCCATACGCTTGTCATACATCGGTGTGGAAAGTATCTTCTTGAACTCCTCACGGCTGATGTACCTGTGCCTTGCTTCCGGCTTTGTCTCATATTCCAAGTCCTCACAGGGATTTACACGGAGAATCTCCTTGTCTACTGCAAGGTACAACAGTCGGTTCAGCCAACGCAGGCAATGGTTGGTCTGGGAAGCCCCGAAGTTCTTGCATTTCTTCAAGTGGGCTTTGTAGGACTTGCCGAAATCCTCCGTCACTTCTTCAAGGGGAATGTCCTTTTTACCGATGGACGTAAGAAAATCCGTCAGGTACTTCTGATAATACATTGAACTTCGATAGGAAGAAGTCGAGTCTATTTCTTCGGAATGCTTCTTCAACCGCTCACGTTCCCATTCTCCCATCTGTAGAAGAGTGGTCGGATGGATGTTGTTCAAGGATATGTGGTTCTTCAAAATCTCGGCACTGACCACACCTTGCGATTTCAGTATCTCATTGTAGGCTTCCTCTGTCAGTCGTAAATATTCTCGTAAGCGGTTATTTTCCCTTACGGATTTAATCTCGTTTTTCTTGCTGTTCCATTCTTCCGGTCGGCAATAAATCCCTGTACTGATGGCAGTCTGTTTGCCGTCAATGGTTATGCGGCAGAGTATGGCGGTCGTACCGTCAGCCTTTACTTTGCTGCGGTTAATGTAGGGTAAAAGTGAAAATGTGCTTCGCATATAGTTTTCTGTATTAAAGGATTAAAGAACTAATTGAAAATCTTTGGTGGCTTCTATGAACTTGTCCATGTCCTCGAAAAGTTTCTTCGGGCTGACACGGGCATAGACCTGTGTTGTAGAAATGTCGGAATGTCCCAGCATCCTACTGATGGTTTCTATCGGCACACCTGCTTCAAGCGTAATCAGCGAGGCGAAGCTGTGCCTCGCCTGATGATAGCACAAATCATCCTTGATGCCTGCCAGTGCCGCCAACGCTTTCATGTGCCGTTTCATGTTCGGGTGGTGGATTACCGGGAAGAGCG
>NZ_SRYZ01000072.1 GCF_004793475.1 Bacteroides muris (ex Afrizal et al. 2022)
CACGTACGGTGGTGTGAGAGGTCGGAACGGGAATTAATCCCGTTCCTCCTACTCGGTTTTCGTTTGTTTGCATATCAACGGCGGTAATGTTACTTTTGCCCTAAAAGCGAAGATAGGTTGCACCTCAGCATAAAAAATGAACAAGTTCATTTTATTTTGCATTCGGTTTGTACTATCTTTGCGAGAAATAGCTGAGATGGTATGAACTGTCTTTGCAAAGATTAGTCTATATATGGAACAAAGCAAGAAATTTATCTCTCCGGGAGCATGGTTTTCCGTGACTTATCCGGCAGACTGGAATGAATTCGAAGATGGGGAAGGTTCTTTCCTTTTCTATAATCCCAATGAGTGGACCGGTAATTTTCGCATTTCGGCTTTCAAAGGGAATGCTACATACGGCAAGGACTCCGTGAAGCTGGAGTTGAAAGAAAACCCCTCTGCCACTCCCGTCAGGATAGGCCGGCTGGAATGCGCATATAGCAAGGAGATGTTCGAGGAAGAAGGTGCGTACTATACTTCCCATTTATGGATAACGGGCGTGGATGAAGTTGCCTTTGAATGCTCGTTTACGGTGAAGAAAGGAGAGCCGGTTGCAGAAGCGGAGAAGATTATCGCTTCGCTGGAAACGCGTAAGGATGGAGTGAAGTATCCGGCGGAGATAATTCCGGTGCGCCTTTCGGAAATCTATCAGATTAATGAAGCATACGAATGGGTGGATACTACTATAAAGGAGCTGTTGAAGAAAGATTTCCAGGGAGCCGAGGAAGACGTTGTCAAGATGCAGCAGATTATGGAAGAAAGTGACATCAGCCCTAAGAAGAAGGATACATGGCTGGCTCTTGGCATCGTACTTTGTGTTATTTTCGCCAATGAAGTGGACGGTATGGAATGGCGTACCTTGGTGGATGGAAACCGGGAAGCGCCCATATTGCAGAACATGTCTACCGGTGAATGGATAGACCCCATGAAGCTGGTTTGGAGCAAAGTAAAGGCAGGAGGTAAAGTGAATCTGCCGGAGATATACAGCTCCTTGTTCTAAGGTCCGGTTATCTCGGTACTGTGATTTTCAACTTTCAATTTTCATTTTTTAACTATTAAAGCATTGGCAGCAGTAAATTCAATCCTTCAGGTGGAAAACCTGACCAAGTCGTTCGGTGACTTGGTGCTATTCGAAAATATCTCTTTGGGCTTGTCCGAGGGGCAGCGTGTCGGACTGATAGCCAAGAACGGCAGTGGCAAGACGACGTTGCTCAATATCCTTTCCGGTAAGGAAGGGTATGACAACGGCACCATTTCCTTTCGCCGTGACTTGCGTGTGGGTTATCTGGAGCAAGATCCGCAATATCCCGAAGAGCTGACCGTGCTCGAAGCGTGCTTCCATCATGGCAACAGTACTGTCGAGCTAATCAAGGAGTATGAACGTTGCATGGAGACGGAGGGGCATCCCGGCCTGGACGAAATTCTGGTGCGTATGGACCATGAAAAAGCTTGGGAGTACGAGCAGAAGGCGAAGCAGATTCTATCTCAGCTTAAGATACGTGATTTCAGCCAGCACGTAAAACATCTCTCCGGCGGGCAGTTGAAGCGTGTGGCACTTGCCAATACTCTTATCACTGAACCCGATTTGCTGATACTGGACGAGCCTACCAACCACCTCGACCTTGATATGACGGAGTGGCTGGAGGAATATCTCCGCCGGAATAACCTCAGCTTGTTGATGGTGACGCACGACCGTTATTTCCTCGACCGCGTATGCTCCGAAATCGTAGAGATAGACAACCGGCAGATTTATCAATATAAAGGCAATTACAGTTATTATCTGGAGAAGCGCCAGGAGCGTATCGAGGCCAAGACTGTGGAGATAGAGCGTGCCAACAACCTCTATCGCACGGAGCTGGAGTGGATGCGCCGCATGCCGCAAGCCCGCGGACACAAGGCGCGTTATCGCGAAGAGGCTTTTTATGAGCTGGAGAAGGTGGCAAAGCAGCGTTTCAATAACGACAATGTAAAGCTGGATGTTAAGGCCTCCTATATAGGCAGTAAGATATTCGAGGCAGACCATCTGTACAAATCTTTTGGTGACTTGAAGATTCTGGATGATTTCTCTTATATCTTCTCCCGTTACGAAAAAATGGGTATCGTTGGGAACAATGGTACGGGCAAGTCGACCTTCATCAAGATACTGATGGGGTTGGAGCAGGCAGACAGCGGTACGCTGGATATTGGCGAGACAGTCCGCTTCGGTTACTATTCGCAGGACGGCTTGCAGTTTGACGAACAGATGAAAGTGATTGATGTAGTGCAGGACATTGCCGAAGTCATAGAACTGGGCAACGGCAAGAAGCTGACGGCATCGCAATTCCTGCAACATTTCCTATTTACTCCCGAGACACAGCACAGCTATGTCTACAAGTTGAGTGGGGGAGAACGCCGCCGCCTCTATCTGTGTACGGTTCTGATGCGCAATCCCAACTTCTTGGTGCTGGATGAGCCGACCAATGACCTTGATATCGTGACGTTGAATGTGCTGGAAGAGTATTTGCAGCACTTCAAAGGGTGTGTGATGGTGGTGAGCCACGACCGGTATTTCATGGACAAGGTGGTAGACCATCTGTTGGTGTTCAACGGACAAGGAGACATTCGCGACTTTCCCGGCAACTATACACAATACCGCGACTGGAAAGATGCGAAAGCCCATCAGGAGAAGGAAAAAGAGAAAACAGCCGCCAAGACTCAGGAGGACAAGACGGTGAAGGTGCGTCTGAACGAGAAGCGCCGCATGTCTTTCAAGGAAAAGCGCGAGTTTGAGCAATTGGAACAAGAGATAGCCGACCTGGAAACCGAAAAGAAAGCGATTGAAGAAGCTTTGTGCAGCGGTACTTTGTCTGTGGACGAACTGACGGAGAAGTCGAAACGTTTGCCGGAATTGTCGGACTTGATTGATGAAAAGACATTGCGCTGGCTGGAGTTGAGCGAGATCGAATCGAACTGAAGCCTGAAATTGAGAATTAAAAATTTTATAGAATTGGGAAAGTGAGAAATCTGACGAACTATCATAGTCATAGTCTTTTTTGCGACGGACGTGCCGGCATGGAGGACTTTGTGCGTTTTGCATTGAGTGAAGGCTTTACATCATACGGCTTTTCATCGCATGCTCCATTGCCTTTTTCTACGGCATGGACTATGGAGTGGGATAGGATGGACGATTATCTGTCTGAATTCCACCGTCTGAAGGAGAAGTATGCCGGACGTATCGAACTGTATATCGGTCTGGAGATTGATTATCTGAATGAAGCGAGTAATCCGTCCATCGCCCGTTTCAGGGAATTGCCGTTGGACTACCGTATCGGTTCTGTACATCTTCTCTACAATGACAAAGGGGAAGTGGTGGATGTAGATGTACCTGCGGATACCTTTAAGACCATTATAGACGGACATTTCTGCGGTGATTTGGAGCATGTGGTCCGTCTCTATTACGGCCGGTTGATGAGGATGCTCGAGCTGGGAGGTTTCGATATTGTGGGTCATGCCGATAAGATGCACTACAATGCGGCATGCTATCGCCCGGGATTGCTGGACGAGCCTTGGTACGACGAGCTGGTCAGGGCGTACTTCGCAGATATTGCCCGTCGCGGCTATCAGGTAGAAGTCAACACTAAAGCCTGTCATGACCTGGGTACTTTCTATCCCAATGAGCGATACTTCTCTTATCTGCACGACTTGGGTATACGCGTACAGGTAAACAGTGATTCGCACTATCCGGAACGGATAAACAGCGGACGTCCCGAAGCCTTACGTGCCTTGAGGGAGGCCGGATATGAATCGGTGATGGAACTGCACGGGGGAGAATGGAGAGAGATACCTATTGTGCTTTGAGTGCGTAGAATACAATAAAAAACTCCTGACTTGCCTTTTGTAGGGTGGTCAGGAGTTTTTTATTTCTATTCTGAACTATTCTGTTTTCAGTAAGAAGTCGTCAATCGCCTTTTTGTAGGTAGCCTTGTCGGCTGCTCCGCGGAAGAGTTGAGGTTCTCCGTCCATGGGGATGAATACAAAAAGAGGGATGCTTGTTGCGTTGAACAATGCAGCCAATTCCTTTTCCTTATCCACATTGACCTTGTAGATAATGATTTTGTCGGCATACTCTTTGGCCAGTTCCTTCATAATGGGAGCCACCCTGCGGCAAGGTCCGCACCAGTCGGCATATAAGTCTATGATGGCAGGCTTGCTTCCCTTGTATTTCCAGTCCTGGGATTTCTCATAGTCGAACACATTCTTGATAAACATAGCTTTGTTCATGACGACAACCTCTCCGCTTGTTTGAGCGTAGGCCAGCATGCTGGAGAGCACAAGGATGGTCATTGTTATAATCTTCTTCATTTCTTCTTTTTAAGAGTTTTGTTCTATAACGGCTTTCAAATCCTTGCCGCTGATGACACCCGAATGGCGCCATACGGCTTCACCTTTCTTGAATACGATAAATGTCGGTACAGCTTGTATGCGGTAGCGGGCAGCAAGTTCTTCGTGCTGGTCCACATCTATTTTGGCGATACGGGCGGCATCTCCTATTTCGTTTTTAAGCTCTTCCAGTACCGGATGCATGGCCTTGCACGGGCCACACCAGGTTGCAAAGAAATCAACTAAAACGGGCTTCTCTGATTGTATCAATTCTTTAAATTTTTCCATAATATTTCCCTTTCTATTTTATTTATTTGTATTTATAACAAAATGGGAGGAGGATTTGTTCGCTAAATTATCATTTAATCGTCATCTCTTCAATGAGATGCGAAGCTCCCGCATACTTGTCGATGATGAACAAGGTGTAGCGGATGTCTACACATGCTGCTCGTTGGGAGGACGGACGGAAGGCAATGTCGCCAGTCAGGCCCTCGTAATTGCGGTCAAAGCCGGTACCTATCAGTTCTCCTTTGGCATTGAACACGGGGCTGCCGGAGTTTCCACCGGTATTGTCTGTGTTGACAATGAAGCAGACGGGCATCTCGCCGTTCGGCATGGCATAACGTCCGAAATCCTTTGCCTGGTACAGCTGTTTCAGTTTGGCAGGAACAACGAACTCCCAGTTATCAGGGTCTTCCTTCTCCATGGCTCCTTTCAGAGTGGTGTAGTAATCATATTTCACACCATCTGCCGGAGTGTAGGGAAGCACTTTTCCGTAGGTCAGGCGCAGGGTGGAGTTGGCATCCGGGTAGATGGGCCGGCCGTTGGCAAGCTTCATGTCCATCATTCCCTTTACCCATACCTTGTGGGCGGCATTGTAGTTCTTGTTGGCATCCATCATGGCAATGGAGGTCTGAAGCAGGCCGTCGGTGATGGAATATTTCAGCAAGACCATCCAGTCTGTATTAATCTTGTAGAGGCTGGGCTTGCGGATGAACTTGGCAAAGTTCTCCTTGTTGCCGAAGATGGAGTGCTCGAAGCAGGCGTCGATGAAAGCGTCGCTGTTGCCCTTGAAGCGCTTGTCTATGATTTGGAAAATACCGATGCGTTGTTCGGCAGGGATATACTTCATATAGGTTTTCAGCATTTCCTTGCCGACGATACGTTCCACTTCGGGGAAGGGGACAGAGGCGAAGTAGCGGTCGGCTGCCTTCTGGAGGCTGTCTTTGGCTGCTTTGATGGCTGCCTTGTCCTTGTTCTTCAAGGCAGCCACCAGTCCTGCGGTACTGGGGAGACGCATGAAATCGAGTCCCGTCACCAGCGCTTCCTGGATGGCCTGCTGGTGGTAGAGCGCCAGACGGCGTTGCTTTACGATGGTGCGTATCTGGTCGAATGCCTGCTGATAGCTATTGTCGTTCAGCGAGCGGCCGCGTGCCAGGAGTGCCTCTTGTTGTGCACGTTTGGTGTCCAATACTTTCAGACGGACGAGACCCTCGTTCATACCGATGGCGTTTTTCCAGTAGTTGGCGGAAGAAGCATACTTGCTGGCGTAGTGGATGCGTACGGCATCGTCTTTCAGCATCTGCTTCATTAGGGCTTTCTGGCGTACGTCGCGCACGTGGTGGCGCATGAAGTTGGTGGTTTGCATACGCTCTTCCACCTCGTCGGAAATCATGTAGCGCCAGTTGCGTCCGGGGAATCCCATGACGAAGGTAAAGTCGCCCTCGCGATAGCCGTCAAGGCTGATGGTGAGATGTTTCTTCACTTTCAGTGGAACGTTGTCTTGGCTGTAAGCGGCGGGTTTCCCGTCTTTGTCGGCATAAATGCGGAACATGGAGAAATCTCCCGTGTGGCGGGGCCACATCCAGTTGTCGGTGTCTGCTCCGAATTTGCCGATGGAGGAGGGGGGAGCACCTACCATGCGGATGTCGCTATAGGTGGTTTTTACGAACAGATAGTATCTGTTTCCACCGTAGAAGGCTTTCAGTTCCAGTTTGCGACCGGGCGTCAAGGCGATGCCTTCGGCCTGAGCGAAGCGGTCGGCTACTGTCTTCAGGTATTTGGGAGACAGATAATTGGTGCCGTTCGGGTCGTCGTCGGTTTTTAGTTGTTCGTTTACGTAGTCTGTCACGTCCAGTATCTGGTCGATGTAGGTGACGGTGAGTCCCTTGCAGGGAAGCTCCTCTTCGCGCGACATGGCCCAGAAACCGTCGGTCAGGTAGTCATGTTCCACCGAGCTATGTTGCTGTATGGCGCCATAGCCGCAGTGGTGGTTGGTCAGTACCAGGCCTTCGGCAGAGATGACTTCGCCGGTACATCCGCCGCCGAAATGCACCACGGCATCCTTCAGGGCAATGCCGTCGGGATTGTAGATTTGGTTGGTGGGGATGAGCAGTCCGAGTTCCGTCATGGCTACTTCGTTCTGCTTTTGTAGGTCGGTGAGCATCCACATCCCTTCGTCGGCGTGAACCGTGGCAAAGGCGGATGTAATAAATAATGATAATAGGATTCTTTTCATGATGATATGCGTTAGAAGAGTATCTGAGAGGGGTACTATTCAGTCGTATACTGAATAGGGTTAAGTATACGACTGAATGGCATTCAGTCGTATAGTGAATGCCATTCAGTATGGGGAGTAATTTCTCAGAGGCTTTTATTTATTCTACGATGTTCATTTCGTTTATCAAATGTCCGCAGTTGCCCAGCTTGTCGAGGATGAAGAGCACGTAGCGTATATCCAGTGCGATGCAACGTTGCAGGTTGTTGTCGAAGTTGATGTCACCGCTCAATGACTCCCAGTTGCCATCGAAGGCACATCCGATGAGCTGGCCTTCGCCGTTGATGACGGGGCTGCCGGAGTTGCCGCCGGTGATGTCGTTCGTGGTGAGGAAACAAACCGGCATGATGCCGTCCTTCATGGCGTAGCGTCCGAAGTCCTTCTTCTGGATCAGTTCTTTCAGCTTGGCGGGTACCACGAACTCGCGGTTTTCGGGATTCTCTTTTTCAAGGATACCGTCGGCGGTGGTATAGTAGTTGTAGTGTACGGCATCGCGCGGGCTGTATGATTTTACGTTACCGTAAGTCAGGCGCATGGTGAAGTTGGCATCCGGATAGGAGGGGACGGGCTGTTTCATTTCGCCCAAGCCACGAATGTAGGCCTTGTGGAGCAGTTCCATTCCGCTTCCCAGTTCCATGTATTTCTTTCCGAGTTCCTGCAGTTTCTCGTTCTTGGAGAGTGAGTAAGCCGTAGCAGGGTCTTTCTCGATGGCTTTCACGGTGGGCTTTGCCAGGAACTTGTCCAGGTTCTTGCGGTTGGAGAGGATGGAGTTGTCGTAAATGTTGTCTACGTATGCGTTGTAGTCGCCCTTGAACTCTTCGTTGATGGTTTGGTAGAAGGAGGGCAGCTCGTCGGCGTTCAGCGCCTTGGCAAGGGCGGGCAGGATGGCTTTGGCCACGGCGCGGTCCACTTCGTGGTCGTAGTCTTTATTGTGGATGCCATCGTATGCATTTTCCAACTGCTTTTTCGAAGCTTGCAGCAATGAGTCGTTTTTCTCTTTGAGCGCTTTTTTTATGTTGTCCATGATAAGGTAGGTACTGCCGAATTCGATAGCACCGCGCAATGCTTCGTTGGTATAGTAGAGCTGGCGCAGCGTGGGGGTGCTTTTCTCGATGATGGCGTCAATTTTCTCTACCACACCCTCGTATTCGGGTTTTCCTTGGGCAAAGGCGGCATACTTTTTCTCGATTTCGGCTTTGGCGCCCAACACGTCATTGTCGATGATTGCCTTGTTCATACCAATGGAGTTCTTCCAGTAGTTACTGCTTCCGGCAAACTTGCTGGCGTACTGGATGCGGGTCTTGTCGCTGGCATCCATATACTTGCGAAGCACTTCGAGGCGTACGCCGCGCATGTCAATCATCGCTTGGTTCACGGCGTTCATGCGTTGCTTCACTTCGCTCTGGGTGAGGTAGCGTTCTGTGCTGCCGGGGAAACCCATAATCATGGCGTAGTCGCCTTCGTTCAGGCCTTTGATGGATATGGGCAGGAACTTCGGCGTTTTCAGGGGTACGTTGTTCGCATTGTACTCAGCCGGCTCTCCGTTGGCATCGGCATAGATGCGGAACATGGAGAAGTCGCCCGTGTGACGCGGCCACATCCAGTTGTCGGTTTCACCACCGAACTTGCCTACCGAGGAGGGAGGGGCGGCAACCATACGCACGTCGCTGTATACCTTATAGTAGAACATATAGAATTTGTTTCCCGCATAGAAGGGGAGTGCGCGCACTTCAATGCCGGGTTTGCCCTTCAAGTCGCTCTTTTCCAGCTCTCCCTTTGCCAGTTTGCTGAGGAAGGGATAAGTCAGCGCATCGGTTTCTGTCACTTCACCTGCCTTTATCTTAGCGTTGACAAGGTCGGTGATGTCTACAATGCGATGTACGAAGCGGAATTTCAGTCCCGGGGTGGGTAGTTCCTCACTACGGTTCATAGCCCAGAAACCATCTGTCAGATAATCGTGTTCTACGCTACTGTGCTGCTGTATGGCACCATATCCGCAGTGGTGATTGGTCAGAATCAGACCTTCCGGAGAGATGATTTCGCCGGTACAGCCACCGCCAAAGATACCTACGGCATCCTTCAGTGACACACCGTTGGGATTGTAAAGGTCATCAGCCTCCAGCTTCAGTCCTTGCTTTTTCATCATGTCGATGGAGTTCTGCTGCTTCATCAGTTGCAGCAACCACATTCCTTCGTCTGCACGTGCAGTGCAGACTGTCAGTGCGGCAACAGCCGCGAGTAAACCTTTCTTAAATGTAATCTTCATATAATCAATAGTTAAGTAATGTTCCTGATTTTCATTGCCATTGCTGTTGTCTTATGGCTTTATGGCGTTGTTTCTTATTGCTTCCATAATGTTTGCAGGCGGGCGCCGGTTCATCAGCTCGTTCTTCATGAAGTCCATGTATGGGGCCACATGACTGAAGAATTTATGATATCCTGCACAAAGGTAGTTCAGCCCCGGCTCCCCGTCGGCTGTGCGTGCAAAACGGTTCTTGGGACATTCGCCGTTGCAGGCAAACAGCCATTCGCATTCCTTGCATTGAGTGGGGAGTGATTGCTGCTTCATCAGCCCGAAAGCTTGTTGCCGTTCGCCGTACATCATCTCCACCAGAGTGTTCTGATGGATATTGCCCAGCTTGTATTCGGGGAAAACAAAATGGTCGCACGTATATATGTCTCCGTTGAACTCCATGACACCTGCATGTCCGCAAGTCTTTGCCATGGAACAGACACCCGGCTGTTCGCCTATCCAGTTGGCAAGGGTAGAGTCGAACAGCTGTATGTAGTAAGTGCCCACATCTTGCTTCACCCATTCGTCGAACAAGGTGCAGAGAAAATCTCCCCATTGTTCCGGAGTGACGGAAAAGTCCGCCAGCTGTGTGTTCTTTTCCTTGTCTGCCAGAGAGGCAAGATGGCGTCCGTCCCCGTGGGGGGCAATGCGCTCCACGATGGGGGCAAACTGGATATAATGGCATCCTATCTCCTTGAAGAAGTTATAGAAATCCAGCGGATAGTCGGCGTTGTAGTCATTGACCACTGCCATTCCGTTCCATTCCACACCGTGCTTTTTCAGCAGGTTGATGCCCTGCATCACCTTGACGAAAGAGGGCTTGCCCTGCTTGTTCTTCCGGTATTCGTCATGGAACTCCTGCGGCCCGTCTATGGAGACACCCACCAGCCAGTTGTTCTCCCTGAAGAACCGGCACCATTCGTCGGTGAGCAACGTGCCGTTGGTCTGTATACAGTTGTCGATGGTGCGTCCGTTGGCGTATTTCCTTTGCAGTTCCATGGCCCGTTTGTAGAAAGAGAGCGGACGCATCAGTGTCTCTCCGCCGTGCCAAGTGAACAATACCTGGGGCATAGTCTGTGAGTTGATGTACTCCTCGATGAACTTTTCCAGAAGTTCCTCGCTCATTACATGCTTGGGGTTATCTCTATATAGTTTGGATTTCTCCAGATAATAGCAATAATCGCATGCCAGGTTGCATACCGCACCTACCGGTTTCAGCATTACGTAGAGCGGTTTAGCAAAAGGTGCATAGGTTGACATGTGTATTTCCTTTATGTTTTATAATTTATATTTGTGCAAAAATACGTAAACCGAATGAAAAATCCTTTCTTTCTATTTGGTTTATAAGGAATATTAATACCTTTGCCGGGTGTAATTCAAAAATAGTTTCTTGCATGATTAGAATGAGTGTGAACCGCATTTTGCCCTTTTTGCTCTTGCTTGTGCTTTTTACTTCTTGCAACCGCAAGTATAAGATAGAGGGCAGTTCTTCGGTGGCCAGCCTTGACGGAAAGATGTTGTTCCTCAAGACGCTTCAGGACGGACAATGGGTGAACGTTGACTCGGCAGAGGTCATCCATGGACATTTCAAGATGAAGGGGCGGGCCGATTCCGTGATGATGGTGACTCTTTATATGGACCACGAGGGTATTATGCCTTTGGTGCTGGAAGACGGTAAGATTGTGATTTCCATATCCAATACCCAGTTGATTGCCAAAGGGACTCCTTTGAATGACAAACTGTATGAGTTTATAGACAAACGCAATTCCTTGGAAGTGAAGATAGAGGAGCTGGAGCGGAAAGAGGCGCGTATGGTGCTGGACGGTGTCAATCTGGATGATGTGCATGGACAGTTGGCAAAGGAGGGCGAAACACTTGTGAAGGAGATGAACGACTACGTCCGTCAGTTCATCGTAGATAACTTTGAGAATGTGCTGGGACCAAGCGTATTTATGATGATGTGCAGCACGTTGCCCTATCCGGTGATGACTCCGCAAATTGAGGACATCATGAGGACTGCTCCCTTGTCTTTTAAAGAAGACAAACTGGTGAAGGATTACCTTACGAAGGCGAAGGAAAACATGCAGTTGATTGAAGAGCAGAAACGCATGAAGCAAAATGCTTCTGCAGGAGGACAGAAATAAATAAGAATGAGCATAATGATAAACGGGAATGCCTGAATATCCTATCAAGATATTCAGGCATTCCCGTTTATCATTATGCTTTTATCTGTCCTGGTCTTCGTTCTTCACCATCCCTTTATACTTATGCGGCAATGCGCTCTCCACTGCCGCATAAGCCTCGTTCATGCTTGCCTTGATGTTTTCTGCCCCTTTCCCTTTGGGAGGAATAGGCTCATGGATGGTCAGTATCATCCGGTGGCGGTGTATCCACTTTCCGGTACGTGGAAGAATCTCGAACGAGCCGTCTATCGTGACGGGCACCACTTCCAGTTGCAGTTCATCCGCCAGCTGGAAAGCGCCTCTTTTGAAGTAACCCATGTGTCCCGTGAAGGTACGTGCCCCTTCGGGGAAAACTACCAGTGACACGCCGTCTTTCAAAGACGATTCTGCCTGCCGCATGGTGGCAAGCACCTTCTTGGGGCTGGAACGGTCGACGAAGATATGTCCTGCGCTTTCGCATGCCTTACCGACAAACGGGATTTTACGCAGGCTCTTCTTCATCATCCATTTGAAGTTCCGTCCCAGGAATCCGTATATCAGGAATATATCGAAGGAACCTTGGTGATTGGGCACAAACACGTAAGAAGTATGTTTGTGCAGTTTCTCCCTTCCATGCACCTCCACCGGGATAAGCAGGATATAGCAGATGAGCTGTGACCAGATTTTACCGGGATAGTACCCCCAGATATGCGCTCCTCCTGTCAACGAACCGATGATGGTGACCAATGCTGTAAGGATAGTCAGTATCAGCAGGAGAGGCAGTGCGAAGCATACCTGATAAATAGAATAAAGTATCTTCATGGGTGTTGTCATTGTTGTTTTTGCAAAGATATACATAATCATTCACTACTTGTTTGTTTTCTGCTGAATTTTTCGTGTGTGGCCGATGATAGGCGAAGATTAGGATATTTCAATCGTGGGATGCGACAGTGCGAATAAAAGAAGTTTTACCGGAAAAGCCGATGGATAGGACGATTGAGGGAAAGATGGAGGTGTTTGAAGGATGTGGTTTAAATGAAAAGCCGTGAGGCAAATATTTGTGCATTTGTAGAATTGGCAGGGAAAATGTTTAACTTTGCAAGATATAAAGTAAGGAAACATAATAAGAATATCCTGATGATATGGATAGGTACCATTGCGGTAGTGGCGCTTTCTTGGGGAGCAGTGTGGTGTGATAATGCCCGTCAGGGGCAGGGTGAGGCAAGGGAAGTGGCGATACAAACACTGCGCAATGTTGCAGAACGGGTGATAAACCGGGAATTTGATAAGTTGGAGATGTGTTATGTGTTTAAATCTGATGATGGCAAAAAGTATGCTAAACGGAAATCAATATCGGAGACTGGTGAACTTGAAGTAGAGGTAGATTCATTGAAAGAAGCGCGGGGGTTGTTTCCATTAGAGACACTAGGAGGTAAAGCCAATATGCTGAACAATTGTGGAAAATTCCCATTGGAAAAGATTTGTCTGGAGTGGGAGGATGAAATGAATGTCCGGTATGGCAGAGTCGCATGTGCACTTTTTCTTAAAGTCAATCCCTTGGGAAAAGCTGTTTGTCAGGAATCGTTTGCGGGAGAAGAGTCTGTCAGGGCCTTGCAATACGATTTGGGCACTTATTACTTGGATGGCATGTACACAATGAAGTTGACAGCTTATATGCAACTTGATTTTCGGCGTTACGTGGATTGGACCGATTCCTTATTGCGGCTGTTGTCCGTTTTCTTTTTACTCGTGCTGTTGGCAGGATTGGTGTTTTATGTCCGGTTGCGGATGCATAAGGAGGAAGAAACTCCGAAGGTGCCGGAAACAGTCTTTCGGTTTGGCGAATATATATTTGATGCCGTGTGCCATACGCTGATTCATGAAGAAGGTACTATGAACTGCACGCCGCAAGCCGCCAAGTTGTTGCTTGGTTTTGCCAAGGCACCCGATTTCTTTTTGACCAATGATGAGATTGCCGCCATTTGCGGTTGGCATTTAGAGGATTTGAATTTAGATGCGCGCCGCCGGAAAGCAATCAGTTTACTGAAAAAGATGTTTAAGGCAGATGGTTCCGTTCAAATTTGTTTTGTGCCGGAGAGGGAAGGGTATCAAATCGTTATATCGATATAAGTTATTGTTTACCATGTACTTAATTCTTTGTTGTAGGGCGTGAATTTTTTTTCACGCCCCGTAGTCCTATATTTGTTCTCTATTTAGTTGGTGCTTTCCAATCTTTCTTTTTCCTTTGTTTCCATAACTAAAATAA
>NZ_SRYZ01000073.1 GCF_004793475.1 Bacteroides muris (ex Afrizal et al. 2022)
AAACAGCCTCGCTGAAGCTGTTTTCTGAGATAAGTTTATAAAGTATTGATTTACAATCCAACAGATTAGGCAAGCCAACTTAATCAAGAAAAAGAAAGCTTATTTCAAATGGATTGATGTAATCCAAAATGCCTTCTCATGAAACAGACATAAATAAGACTTAACAAAAGGATGGTACATAGCAGATACCAGTAGCCTGAATCCAAACACATTATATATCCTACGATTATGATAGCCTGCACTGCCATGTAAATAGAAGAAACCATTACATGAGGAATCTTCAGCTCATTCGCCATAATCTGATACATATGCTTGCGATGCGGCAAGCCGATATTCTCGTGAAGCATCAGGCGATGAATGATAGTCAGAACACTATCTACACCGTAAACGGATAAAAGGACTATCCAGCTGAAATCTTCCGTTTCAATCACGAGCCTGCCTATCAGGAAAAGAAGGATGAAGGCAATGCTCACCGACCCCACATCACCCGCAAAGCACTTGGCCCGTTTGCGGAAGTTGAAGAAACAGAAGACTAGAACGGAGCAGATAACGGTATAGATGAAATCCGCTTCCACAAAAGCCACCACCTCCTTATTGACATAAGCCAAAGCAGCAAGAATAACCAGAGAATAACCGCCGGTTATGCCGTTAATCCCGTCCATAAAGTTGTAGGCATTGATGATGCCCGTACAGACTATCAAGGCTATGACTATCCACCACCACGACAAGGAGAAAAGTCCCCACTGATAAAACATCAACGCCATGGCGGAGAAATGAAAAAGCAGCCTTGTCATCTGCCCCGTGGATCTTATATCGTCCACGAAGCTGATGAACGTAACCAGTGTCAAGGCAAGCAGGAAAAAGGGATATTCAAAACCACTTGTCAGGAAACAGGCCAACGCCCCGAAATAGAAGATAATCCCACCGCCGCGTAAAGTCACTTTCGTATGGGAACTCCGTTCATTGGGCTTGTCGATGATATTGCACCTGTCAGCCACCTTAAAATAAAAAAGTTCTGCCAAAAACAGCAGAACCAAAACCATTAAATAATACATCATCCGTTTTTGATTATCCAGTAAAACCAGAGCTGAACACATGTAAATCCTAAAGATACAATACCCAGCCCTATCAATAAGACACCTAAATATACATTCATTCTATATTGAAGTTTTCCAACACATTGGTCGGCTTCCATCCCAATTCACGCATGGCTTTTTTGTTACTGAAAGTAAGCGATTCTGTGATTTTCTTCAGTTTCAAAGAATTGATAGGCGCTCTCTTCCCTAAGCAGTCCCCTACCAAAGCCATACACTTAGCCACCCAATAAGGTATTGAGAATGGTATTCTTTTATTCAGCTGTTTGCAAATAACCGCTTCCAACTCTCTGAAAGAAGGATGGTAACTGTCACACACATTGTAGATGCCTCCCTTTTCTGCCAACAGAGGAACCAACTTTGCAATATCCTGCACCATCAATATACTCTTTCGTGCCCGACCGCCAGCAATGCTGAGGTATTTCCCACTACGGATACCATGAATCATGCTCCCCAAATTTCCCGGAGGGTTGAGACCGGCAATCAAGGAAGGACGGATTATGCCTAAAATAACATTATGTTCGTAACACCACTTTTGCAGATACTCCTCCGCAAGACGCTTACTCATGGCGTATGGTGTGTCTCCATTCAAAGGATGGTCTTCCGTAATTTCTTCTCCATACTCGCAACCATACACGGCCACTGTAGAAATAAAGATAAAAGCCCGGGGAAAACCTTTTCTTTCCAATGCCGCACAAAGATTCTTTGTACCCTGTAAATTCACATCAAAAAACACCTGTTTTTCCGCCTCTGTTCTGGGCACGGAATGCGCTTTTCCAGCTGCATGAAGAACTATATCATACCGCTCACGCAGCTCTGGTACTTCTTGTGCGATATTCACGGTATAGTCATCCTGTGGCAACAGCCCTACAGTGGTAACTTCGTACATAGCTTCCAAAAGAGGACGCACGTTGTTACCCAAGAACCCGGAGGCCCCTGTGAATAAAAGTTTCATGAATAATCAAGTAGAAAAAATTAATTCAAAAGAAAAGTAATATTAAAACGCTGTTCCGGAGTCATAACAAAATTACTTCCTTTACTACATTTTCGTAAAAATATGTAATAGACAAGAACAGATTACTTCAAGCTTGTATATGCCAATTTTGTTTTTTTATTTATGCCACGTCGTTCCTTATCAAAAAACCATCCCCATTTATTCAGATAATAAATAGCCGCCTTTACGTGTATCCAAAACAAGCGCAAGCTTTTATGTGACCCTTTTTCAAAAGCATGAGTAATAGTCACTTTCGGATAATACATCGTTCTGTGTTTCTGATAAATACGGCGATTCAAATCCGTATCTTCGCCATACATGAATATTCCTTCATCAAACACTCCAACTTCTTCAATAACAGACTTACGGAGAAACATGAAACATCCGGACAAATAAGGAACATTCATTTCACTTTCATAATCAGCAAAACGCATTTCAAATTTATCATTTATCCTCTTTTTTATGCTTTTAAAAGGAATAAACATGCGCCCTATCCAATCCATAGGTGTAGGCAATAGTTTACACAAATATTGTAAATCCCCATTAGGATAGATAATTTTAGGCATCACATTTCCTACATCAGGATTGTTTTCCATATAATCATAAAGTTTTTCCAAAGTTCCAGGAGCAAAAGAAACATCAGGATTTAACACCAAATGATATTTGCCCATTTTTTCAGGCTGTCTCATAATAAAATTGTGCCCAGCTCCAAATCCATTATTGGAATTCATAAAAATATATTCAAGACGAGAGTCTTGTGGGAATATTTCTCTGAGCTTATTTGTAGAAGAATTATCTATTATATATAAAGAAGTCAATAATTGAGATTCTAACACACAAGAAACAACTCTGAGCAATAAATTCTTATCATTTTCATACACGACAATGGAAACTGAAACTTCATGTTTTCTTTTTAATATGTCCATAAGCTCATAACAAAATATTAATCAACAATTGAATTATATAAATTCAGATATTTCTTTGCCATAATTTCACCTGTAAAATGATTCATCACATACGAATAAATACTATCCTTATAGTATTTATACTTACTCAAAATGATATTAACTGCTTCACTTAACGAATCAATGTTTTCTAAATCAAAAAAAACGACTTGATTTTCATTAAATATTTCATGAAAAATTGGAATATTAGAACAAATAACAGGAACACCAACCATCGCAGCCTCAATCATGGCTAGTCCAAAACCTTCATTACGACTTGGCATAACATATATATCAATGTGTTGCAAGTAATTATATGGGGAGTGAAGATATGGAAGAAACAATATTTGTTCATTAACATTATAGCGTCTTGCTAACAACTGCAATGCATGCTTTTCTTTGCCATTACCAATAATTACTATTCCTAAATCTTTTCTCATTCTTGCTAACTCTATTAGTTGATCTATGCCCTTACCTCTATTTATTGCAGCATAAGTCCCCAATAGTGTATAACCATGCTGCTTTAACTTCCAAATTTTTTCTACATACAATTGGTTAGCCAATTGAGGATTATATTCAATGTCAATTCCATTATGAATAACTAAAGAATTCTCAAAAGAATACAGATTCTTTATTGTATTAGAAATAAAGATTTTCCTATCAAATTTTTTTATATATTTTATCCATAAAGGAGTGAAACAAACCGATATGATACAATTATAATTATACCTCAAATTTCTAAATATATCTTGATGTATTGTTGTTACTATTTTGGCTTTTCTTATTCTATGCTTCCAATGATAAACATATTTATCTGGACGATACATATTTGAGTGAATAATATCAAAAGAATCAAAATCAATAGGGGAATTATTAACGATTTTATAGACAGGACAATTAAAATCCATTGCTTCCGATTCATCAAAATAATACACTGACATTTCTACTCCATTATAGCACAAATGCTTAATTATAGTATTAACAACAATAGTAGGTCCCAAATTTTGAAGCGATGGGACAATAAATGCAACTTTCATCCTTTCAAATTCAATGATATACGACGAACAAAAACGAAAAAAGCCAATATAATCCAAACTACAATCATACTTTTAGTTGCAATCAAAATGCCATTTCTCAAAAATGTAAACATTAACGAACAACAAATAAAAGTATATAACACTTTTATCGAGGTATTAGAAGATTTTTTAACAAGATTATAAAGATAAGACAGAAAGCCTCCTACTAAAAAGAAAAAGAAAGGAAACAACATTCCAAAATATAAAATGACAGATGCCTCTCCATTGATTCCACCAAATGGACTCAGATTATACTCACTTACCACTCTATCAAAAAAAAGATATTCATTTTTCTCTGGAAAAACAATTCGAGGTATTACAAAAAGAAAGGTGTCTGTTACATAAGTAAACATTGGAGCAAAAGAAAGATGCCATCCCATCATTATTTCTTTCATCAATGGTACATGTACACCACATGATTCATATTGAATTAATAAAAAAATCATTCCTAATATATCCACATTTTCAAACGATGCCCCATGCCTTAAAAAGAAAACTAAGCATAGGCCTAATAAAACCACCGTTCCACCTAATAAAATAAATCCAATTTTTTTTCTAGTCAAACCATCAATATACACCATTTTATATAATAAAAAGAAAATAAGTGGAATAGTAAACATACGAGAACCTCTAAGTAAAGTTACAAAAATCATTACCAACAAAAGCAACTTACTTTTATTGTAACTATTTTGATAATTTAAATACAAATAGAGAAAAAAGAAGAAAAAAACATCACAAAGCATCGTATATACATTCTGAGATTCAAATCCTGCCCCAAAAGATTCAATATAGTCTGATGAAAAAGTACCAGCTCGGAACATTTTAAAAAGCATTACAAGACCAAGGCATATAAAACCATATATTACATTTTTTTGCCAAAAGTTTAGTGGTAATGAAGATGAGGAATTGCTAATTAAATCTTGGGAGATACTTGATACTCTTACACGTTTTATCGAATCATGAGTCAACTTACTTCCTAATAAAAAGCTAACAGTAGCTATTGCATATATAGATAACAAAGTCCAAGCTGTATGGCTATATTCTGCCAAAATATTATCATTTACATAAGTATATTCCTCATTGATATTATAAAATAAAGTCA
This sequence comes from Bacteroides muris (ex Afrizal et al. 2022), assembly GCF_004793475.1. Classification (GTDB taxonomy): domain Bacteria; phylum Bacteroidota; class Bacteroidia; order Bacteroidales; family Bacteroidaceae; genus Bacteroides; species Bacteroides muris. The sequence goes on from NZ_SRYZ01000073.1 coordinate 5,211, forward strand.
AAATAACAGGAATGCCATACGAAAATGTCAATAGCAGAAAAAAAAATGTATGTGGGGCAACTCTTACTTTCATCACTTGAACTTTCTCAAAAAGACTATTAAATCACGAATAAGATTGCCGAGGTCAATATTTGTACGATATACTCTAAGCATCATTATTCTCCAAAAAGGCATTAATGAACAAGCTACTTTATCTTGCAAACACACAATATTTACTAAATTATGAATTTCATTATAAGAATAATTTCCTCCATAACGCAAATATGTAAAATATTCCTTCATTATAAAATAATTTAGACAATGGATAAAATTTTCATTTTCATAGTATTGTTGTCTTTTATAATATTCAATCGTTCTATTTATAAAATCAATTCTTGATTCTAAAGCCATTTGAGAAGGACTATGAGTTACAGAAGATGAATGTTGCAAATAGGCATAAACAACATGAGGCAAAATAACAACCCTTTCAGCTTCATTTATTAATTGTAACGTCACATACGCATCTTCCCCCATCATCAATGCATTTTGATGTATTACATTCTTAAATAAATCTTTTGAAAACAATTTTGCGCACAAAGAAAAAGGAAGTTTCTCATTTAAAAGCATAGATGCCAATTCCACAGAAGAACTCTTCACACTAAAATCCATAAGTTGGTTATATGTCAAACGACCTTTCTTAGAAATGTTTACAAAACTTGCAATCGAGACATCAGCATTATACTTGATTACACCATTATAAAGAGTTTCAACAGCATCATTCATCAAATAGTCATCTGCATCAACAAACATAATCCAACTTCCTGTCGAAAGCTCTATCCCCCTTTTACGAGCTATCACTACTCCCTGATTTATCTGTGTCACAAATTTTAAACGATGTTCTTTTTGAGTATATCTCATCAATACATCCTCTGACGCATCTTTACTACCATCATTCACCGCAATTACTTCAATATTCTCATAGCTCTGAGCAAAGCAACTATCCAAGCATTTCTGAAGATATTTTTCAACATTATACACTGGGATTATAATAGAGACCAACGGTTTTGTCATCGGCAAATTTTATTTATTAATTCATTAAAAAGGATATAACACTCTAAAATTAAAACATCCCTAATCTTCAATTGCTCTTTTTAATCATATTTTCCAACTCAACAAATGCATCCAATCTTGTTTTATAACAAATAACAATATACGTTACAGGGCAAACAATTAGAGAAATTACAATAGAAAGCAGTGAATTGCTAATATAACAACTAAAGAATAAAGCTTCACACATAATAAGTAATGCAAGCAATAAATAAGGCAACAATTCTTTCAATTGCATTTTAAAACCATAGTTTAAAAGTTTTTTTGTGTAATAAGTGTTCATATATAAAGCTATAAATGAATAAACCACTAGCCCTATACAAATAACCACTAAATTAAAAAACAGCGATATTGCCAAGATTATAAAAGCAATACTTTTTTTCACTATTTCTAATTTCAATACCAAGTCTGAACGTCCCTTCACATTCAACAAATTCAGATTCACTGTTACAACACAATTCCACAAATATGAAAAACATAGGATTTGCAACAGTAAAACACAATCTATCCAAGTCTCAGTCAACAATAATAATATCAATGGCTTAGCTATGCCACATAGTCCCAAAATTAGAGGAAAAACTATTAAAGCAGACATTTGTATATATTTCTTATATACATTAATCAAACGCTCATCGTCATTTTGTATCTGACTTAATATCGGAAAAGAAACTCTTGACAATATGCCTGCAATATTCGAACTCGTAAACTGGGCAAACTGATCTGCTCTTGAATAAAGTCCTAAACTAAACGTAGAAAATTTCTTTCCTATAACCAATGTATAAAGATTAGTATATACATTGCTGATTAATGAAGCAATCAGCAATTTAGAGCCAAAAGAAAATAGTTTATTAAAAGAACTGAGTGAAAAGATCCAAGAAGGAAACCATTTTACATAATAAAAACTCAAGAAAACATTCACCAAAGATGAAATAAACATTTGGATAACCAAAGCCCAAACTCCTAATCCTTTCCAAGCACATAAAGCTCCAATAAGCCCTGAAATACAAGCTGCTCCAAAAGAAATTTTAGACTGAGTCTTAAAATCAAGTGCTATTACAAGTTTTACTTTATTCACAGCAGCTAAAGAATTTATTACTAAGGTTATAGAATAAACTCTCGTAATAGCGATCAACAACGGCTGATTATAAAATGAAGCAATAAGAGGCGCTCCACAAAACAACAAAAAATAGCAAAAAAAACTGATAGCAAGATTAATATAGAAAACAGTAGAAAAATCGACTTCATCTCTATCTTGCCTCTGAATAAGAGCCGTTGAGAAACCACCATCAATGAATACTTGAGAAATCGAAATGAATATGGCCAACATCCCTATTAATCCATATTCATCAGGAGACAACAAGCGAGCTATAATAATTCCTAATACAAACTGAACAATTTGTACTGAGAAACGCTCAATAAAACTCCAAACAACCCCATGTACAGTTTGTGATTTCAAACTCACACTCAAATCCTCCCCAAAGATTTTAAAAGGTCATCTATTGTATTATCTGCAACTTGTTTTCCATTAGGAGGCAAAAGATATTCCTGATAAAACTTCTGACGCATAGACAACATCACATCTTGTCCATCAAGTACAATATCTTTTATGAAATTAATAATATCGTCTTGGCATTTTCCTATATAATGAGCCTCAATTGCCTTCCTACCAAATTGTGATAAAGTGTCTGTATAAGCCTGCTTGTCTTGAAGCACATACATTACAGGTTTTAAAGAATAGTGATATTCCACAGCAAAAGATCCACAATCGTGTATCATCGCATCAGAAGTCATAAAAAGATCCTTAAACTCATCTTCATCCAATTGGGTGTTTTCCAATGTATGCCAAGTTGAATAATATGCATCCGCTCTTTCTTTTCCCCATTCCGGATGCAAATATAATTCCGTCAACAAACGAGGATGTGGTTTGAACGCCAATTGTAAACAGTCAGAATAACGAAACGCAATGTCCAACATTAAATCTGCCATCCACAAAAAATTAGAATGGCACACAAAACTACGTTCTTGAGAAATAGTAAAATGAGGTGCCCAGATAAGGCGCTTCTTCTTGCTCTTCTGCGGTTTCCAGACATCAATAGGCGGTTCATTCAAAAATATATCCGCATTGGGATACCCCACAACAACCACATTTCTACCACGATTAAAAGACAATTGTATTGCATCCTGCCGATGTAATTCTGTCGAATAATATAATTTCCACGCAAAATTATGGAAAGCCATATTATACGACCATTCCCCCAAGACAGTCCAAAAGGCATATGGATAATAGCATAATAATTTATCATAAAAATTAGCACTATCATATTCCGGTCTAAACAAGCTCTTGTACGGTTGAGGGTAAAAAAGAATATCCGGCCTCAAATCCTTACGAATATCAATACACCTTTCTGATGCAAAATCATAATCTATATAACAAACTCCATGTTTCTTAAAATAATCTCTTAATACTTGGATATCTTTTCTTTGTTGTTCATCTGTAAACGATATGCAAGGAGCTAATACTATATATACACGAAAATGACGATTTTGCATCATTCTTTCATAAAGAGACTGATAACGCCACATTGAAAGACACATTGCAAAAAAAACAACTGTAACTTGATTCTCCTTTTGTAAACGACGCACGCAAACTTCATGCCTATATTCCATGATTCGTCCAAAGAGGATATAACATTGCTTTTTACAGCAAAAACGAAGCTTTTCCCAAAAACACCCCAGTTTCATATCCTCAAAATCTCTCACGTACTAAGATTGGTTGTCCCTCAATACAATCAGCTTCAGGTTTCAAACAGAAAGATATCATATCTGCAACCACATCAGGCTGCATTATTGAACGAGGATTTTCATCCGGAGCCAATATTTTTCTTAACGGAGTAGCAGTTCTTCCCGGAGCGATAACAAAAACTTTTATATTATACTCAGCCAACTCTTCAGCAATTGCCGATGAAAAATTAATTACACCACTTTTAGCAGCAGCATACGCACTCCATCCCGGTCTTGGGGTAAGCCCAGCTGTAGATGCAATATTTACAATTTTACCACCTGTTTTTTTCATTAACAATCCCATATATTTTACACATAAGAAAGTTCCTGTCAGATTTATAGAAATCGTCTTTTCCCAGTTCTCTAAGGTTGTAGAAAAAATTGGCTCCGGGTCAACATAACCTGCACAATTAATCAAAGCATCAATATGTCCGAATTTCTCATTAATAAAACACAATAAATCCTTTACTGATTCTTCGGAACTTACATCTACATTTTTGCAAACAGATTGTTCCGACAATACCGATAAGACAGCTTGATTACACTCAATAGTACGGCTTGTCCAAACAACAATATTGCCTTCTTGCTGCAACTTCAAAGCAGTTTGATATCCAATACCAGAGCTGGCACCTGTAATCACTATTACTTTTTTACCCATCTTTACTTTATAAATTTAAAAGTCTATTGACCATTTCAATGTCTAATTGCGTAGTTATCTTTATATTAGATTCCCGACCTTTCACTAATTTTACCACATAACCATAATGAAAAGCCATCATTCCATCTTCTGTTGCCTGATAATTATCAGCTATAGCCTTCTCATGCACATCTTTCAAAACTGAAGTTTTAAATAATTGAGGTAATTGAACATTATGCAAAAACGAACGATTCAATTCTCCAGTCATGACATCTGTTCCTTGTACTACCGTAAACTTAACAGGAATAGTAGGTATTATTGCATCTGCCATTTCCGTATTCAATATTTCAGCCACAAACTCTTTAGATATAAGAGGGCGAGCTGCTTCATGAATCAATACTCTATCAGTTTTTACATAACTCATTGCCTTAGACACAGATTCTTGTCTGGTTTCTCCACCAATAGAATAAACCACATTAGGTATATGATACATATCAATATATTTCTTATATACATCTAAACAATCAGGATTGCAAGTAATTATCAATTGATCAATTTCTGGTATTGCAGAAAAGATTTCCAATGAATAGATAAAAATAGGTTTTCCCTTAATTTTCATAAATTGTTTGGGATACCCTAATCTAGTACGTGTGCCATTACCAGCAGCTAATAAAATTACATCCATAATTTACATTTTATATAAGAGTTGTTAGAAAATCATAGTTTTTCAACATTCTTTCTATACAATCTACACCAAATACACATACGCACTTTATCTAAGAAAATAGCAAGAAAAAAAACAAATAGTATAAACAATGTAACATGTAATAGAAAGGAACATGTTGATAGATTATGAAACCATTCAAAAATAAGACCATCATAAGTTGCCGCACCAAAACGATTAGAATGCAACAAATAAACAGCAAAACAAGAACATGCAATCCAATTCACAAACCGACTTTTCAACTGGATTTTCGTAAAAAATAAAAAGAAATATATTGCAGAAATTATCACCAAAGGTGAAGTATAATTATACAAATGACCTACCAATGAGATATTACAATAAACAAGTATCAAAACTACAAATGTGGTAAACAATGCAATTATAATATATATCATCAAATCCCAATAATATGCCAACCTCCAAATTGGTGAAGGATATAATCGTATATAACGTGCCAACATATACAATCCTATAAATGAAATTGATGAATATCCTGTCTGAAAAAAAGCTGCACCATTAGGAGAAATCCACGCATAAACTGTCTGAAACAGATAAAAAGATATCAGAAATATTTGAACTTGTTTCTTTGAAGCATTTTCAATAAAAGAATTAATAACGGGAGCAAATAAATATAATCCCATATAGGCTTTAACGAACCAATAGTCCCATTGTTTCAATAGCAATATGCTTGCCCCCCCCGACAATGTCAGACATTCTTCCGGATTAACCAACGAATACACGACAAAAAGAAAGATTGAAAAGAAAAATACTTGAAACAAGAATTCCCAAAGTCTATCCAATTTAAATTTAATACCATACCAACCTGAAAGTAAAACAAAAACATTAACACTTATAATAGAGAAGCTTTCCGTTAAAAAACGAAAGCTAGAAGAAAACGGATTCGTTTGTACTTCTTCAAAAACAGGTATACCCAATGCTCTAAAATCTGCATGTACTACCATGACCAAAAGCATTGCTATAATGCGCAATAACTCCATATTAGAATCACGAACATGCTCATTTTTCACTACATTTATCACTTTCAATATATTTAAACTTGCAAGTATTCAATTTACGAATGAGGTTCCAAAAAGTATTTTTTATTTATTAACCTTAAAACAAGTGCTTATTATTTGCTTTCTACTCTAAACAAATCACTATACTACCAAATAATCATTGTAAAGACAGATAGACCGTTCTGGAAAAGAAACAAAATGAATACTTACATGAAGATTTTCATTCCACTTCCTCCCACGGATAAGGATTCTCCATCACATTCTGAAACTCATCAACAGCCTCCTGCTGTTCGGCAGTCAGCAATGGAGCATCCCAAGAGGCAATGATGGAACGGGCTTCCTCAGCCAAAGGCTCATCGAAAACCTCACCATAGCAGGCAGTGAGCAGACGGAGCTTCAGCAAAGATGCGGGAAGAGTATCCAGAACATCCCAACAACGGTTCAGAACCTCCTGCACATGCTGCTGTTTCTCACCGTGGTCGACAAACGAGGCACTGTAACCCATTAAAAGAGCGAGACATACATTGGCTTGTTCCTCCACTGTAGTGCCCCAAGTGCCGGAATTATATAAAGTTGTAGCCAAACGATAAACTTCACCATTACGACGCGACAAGTCATCACTATAAATAGGACTCCCGTCCATACCCAAATACATCAGATCGTGCGCAGCACGCTGAAGGAGGAGTGCTTCTTCTAAAAGAGACATGAGTAGTAATTAAAAATTATAAATTATAAATTAAAGATTAGCGGATTACTTCGATAAGGTCCGGATGGATAGTGGCCATGGCAAGAGCAATGACACCTTGTATCTCTATAACCACACGGCGGTCACGTGCCCCCTTTACTTTCAGAAAAATACCCTCCTGACCTGCAAAGTCACCACCCGTAATACGGACTCTAGTTCCTTTCGACAGATTCAACTCTTCGGGCTGGAAATAAAGCAAATGGTCGTTATAGGTTCCGGCAACGGCGATGAAGCGCTGCATCTCATGGTCGGGAATAATTATCTTATGACCACTGCGGGTATCGGTGATATATTGCAGGTAAGTAATTTGAGACTTTACACGCTGTACGTCGGAAGGACGTGCATGGACAAAGACCAGATTACGGATGACGGGAACCAAAGCACGGACTTTCTTACCCTTACGGATGCTTACCTTATATTGCATGGGGACAAAACAGCCGAGGTTCTCCTTCTCGAGAAGATGCACCGCATCAAGCTCCCTGCGGTATGTGGCACGCATGGCATGCCAGACTTCAACCTCGTTATCCGTTTCCATTTTCGTTATTTTGTTCACAAAAGAGTGTTCCTCTGGGGCTTTGAACCCTCGATATATACCTGGTATCCAACCATTTGCGAGCACCTTATGTAAAATACAGCAAGCATTGTGCCCTTCTTGCCAACAGTTTTTTTGCAGTTCGTCATTACCTTCCGGTAAAAAACTATAAACGAACGGATTACAAGAAAAAAGCGTTTTTTAAACGTTCGTTTTTTGAACGTCAAATTTTAGGAAATGAAATAGGGAATCAGTTAACAAAAGGATATGGAAATTTTAAATATTAAACAGGATGCTTAATATGTTGTATTACTGCATATTAAACCGAGCAGCAAAAGGTTTCCTAAAATATTTTTATTAAACATTTTGAGGATATGAAAAACAGTCTTATCTTTGCGTCCATTAAACGAACGTTTAAAAAACGCTTCCGGCCCAAAGTCATTTCCATTTATATATCAA
>NZ_SRYZ01000074.1 GCF_004793475.1 Bacteroides muris (ex Afrizal et al. 2022)
TGTACGCTGGGCGGAACGACGGCTTTTACAAAAGATGACCAGGGCATCAGCATACGACGCAACGTATAATCGCCTGCTCTATCTGCTTCAGAATACCCAAAGCTACTTCTCTTTTATAGGGAGATAAGGATTCCATCTTTTTCTATCTGTCGTCTGAGAAAATCATTCATATTTTTATGGAAGCGAACCACATCTACCAGACAGCCTGGTAGTCTTTCTTTCCGGTACCCGTTCACCCCTCCACCTGCATTGCCACTACCTCCTGCAACACACAGACTGCTTCTTCCACCGTCCTGACATCCTTCACCAGCATACTCCGTTTGTTGTTCTGTTCGCGCAGGTCACAACGCTTGGTGCACTTCATCATGTAGGCAATGACCTTACCGAAAGCCTGGCTCTGATAGTACAGGCTGTCCGGATTGGACACAAAGAACAAAGACATGCGCCCACCTTTCAAAAAGACTTTCTCCACGCCGAGGCGGGCAGCCAGACGGCGCAAGGGAACGATGCGCAGCAATTCTTCTGTTTCAGGAGGAATCGGGCCGAAGCGGTCTTCGAGACGGGAACGGAAAGCATCCACATCCTTATCGAGCGTCAATCCGTCCAACTCGCGATAGAGCAGCATGCGTTCGCTGCTGCCGGTCACATAGTCGGCAGGCAACAAAAGTTCAAGGTCACTTTCCACTTGGCATTCATCAACAAACTGTTCTCCATTGATGACGCCTCCGTCCGCTTTCAGTTCGTCGGCATAAAGGTCGGCAAATTCATCGGTCTTCAGTTCGCGTACGGCTTCGGAGAGAATCTTCTGATAGGTTTCATAGCCCAAGTCGGCAATGAAGCCGCTCTGCTCGGCACCAAGCATATTTCCCGCACCGCGGATGTCAAGATCTTGCATGGCAATGTGGATGCCACTGCCCAGGTCGGAGAAGTTCTCGATGGCTTGCAGGCGCCGTTTTGCTTCGGGAGTAAGGGAAGACAATGGCGGTGCCAGCAAGTAGCAGAAAGCTTTCTTGTTGCTGCGCCCCACACGTCCGCGCATCTGGTGCAGGTCACTAAGGCCGAAGTTCTGCGCCTGATTGATGATGATGGTATTGGCATTGGGTATGTCGATGCCGCTCTCGATGATAGTGGTGGCAAGCAGCACATCGTAGTCGTAATTGACGAAATCAAAGATTATCTTCTCCAGCTCGGCCGGTTCCATCTGCCCATGGCCGATGCAAACGCGGCAGTCGGGAATGTGGCGCTCTATCAAGGCTTTCAGTTCGACGAGGTTGGAAATGCGGTTGTTCACGAAGAAGACTTGGCCGTTACGACTCATCTCGAAGTTGACGGCATCAACAATAACTTCCTCGTTGAAGGTATGCACTTCGGTCTGCACGGGATAGCGGTTGGGGGGCGGAGTCTGGATGACACTGAGGTCGCGGGCACCCATCAGCGAGAACTGCAAAGTGCGGGGAATGGGTGTAGCGGTCATCGTCAGAGTATCGACATTCACTTTGAGCTGACGGAGTTTCTCCTTGACAGACACGCCGAACTTCTGCTCTTCGTCGATGATGAGCAGGCCGAGGTCTTTGAATCTGACGTCCTTGCCCAAAATGCGGTGCGTGCCGATAAGGATATTCACTTCTCCCTCGGCAAGGCCCTTGATGGCAGCCTTTGCCTGAGCGGAGGTACGGGCACGGCTCAGATAATCCACCCGGCAGGGCAAGCCTTTCAAACGTTCCTTGAAGGTCTGGAAATGCTGGTAGGCAAGCACAGTGGTGGGCACGAGCACAGCCACCTGCTTATTGTCCGCCACTGCCTTGAATGCGGCACGCACGGCTACCTCGGTCTTGCCGAAACCCACGTCACCACACACCAGACGGTCCATCGGGCGGGCACTCTCCATGTCAGCCTTCACGTCGGAAGTAGCCTTGCTTTGATCGGGGGTATCTTCGTAGATGAAAGAGGCTTCCAATTCCCGTTGCAGGAAACTGTCGGGACTGTATTGGAAACCTTTTTCCTCGCGACGTTGAGAGTAAAGCTTTATCAAGTCGCGGGCAATATCCTTTATCTTCGTCTTGGTGCGGTCTTTCAGTTTCTCCCAGGCTCCGGTGCCGAGCTTGTTGAGGCGGGGGGATTCACCCTCCTTCCCCTTGTACTTGGAAACCTTGTGCAGAGAGTGGATGGAGACAAACACCACATCTTCATTCTGATAGACAATCTTCATCACCTCCTGCGTAGAGTCGCCGTTAGGAATACGCACCAGTCCGGCAAAACGCCCCACACCGTGGTCGGTATGCACCACATAGTCGCCGGGAGTAAACTGATTCAACTCTTTCAAACTCAAAGCCACCTTGCCGCTGCGTGCCTTGTCACTCTTCAAGTTGTACTTGTGAAAACGGTCGAACAGCTGATGGTCGGTAAAGGCACAAATACGCAAAGTGTCGTCGGCAAACCCTTCGTGCAATGTCCGTTCTACGGCAGTAAAAGATATGTTGTCTCCACGGTCTTCAAAGATGGCGCGGATACGGTCGGTCTGTTTCAAGCTGTCACTGCATATGTAGATGGTGTACCGGCGGGAGAGGTATTCTCGGAAACTCTCTGCCACCATGTCGAAGTTTTTATGGAAGATGGGCTGTGCCGTAGTATGGAATGAGACGGTAGCATCCGGTGTTCCGGTGGGCTTGTTGCCGAACTCCATCCGGCGGAAATCGAGGGCGCGCAGGGTGAACTCGCCACCATCAATCAGCTTGCCTTCCAGCATGATGGCTCCATTTTCCTCCGACTCACGGGCGGCGATGGCCTGTGGGGTGAGCGATTCGTCGTGCACGGTCTGGATGCGTTCGCGCAACCAAAGGAAATCGCGCATGGCCAGCACGCTGTCCGACGGAAGGAAATCGAGGAACGACACCATGCCGCCGCTTCCCCCTTTTTCCAGGCTATGGCTCAAGTCGGGAACTATCACGATGCTTTCTTTTTTCTCCTTCGAAAGCTGTGTCTCCACCTCAAAAGTTCGGACGCTTTCCACCTCATCGCCGAAGAAGTCTATACGGAAGGGATATTCGGAAGAGAAGGAAAAGACGTCGATAATACTGCCACGAACGGCATACTGCCCCGGCTCGTAAACGTAATCCACATACTCGAAACCGTAGCTGCGCAATACGTCCGTCACGAAATTCATGTCCACTCTTTCGCCTGCATGCAATTTCAGTGTATTATCTCCCAACTCCTTACGAGATACCACTTTTTCGGCGAGCGCATCCGGATAGGTCACCACGCAAAGCCCTTCTTCTCCTTTTTGCAGGCGGCTCAGCACTTCTGTGCGGAGTATTTCGTTTGCCGCATCCTTCTGCCCGTACTTGATGGCACGACGGAACGAGGAAGGAAAAAACGACACCTGCTCCGTCCCCAATACCTGCGTCAAATCATGATAGAAATAACCGGCTTCCTCCACATCGCCCAGAATGAAAACGAGCGGACAGGTAGCCCGCTGAACCAACACAGACGAAAACAAAGAAGCGGCAGAGGCACATAAACCTCCGCAATACAGATGACGGACAGAGTTATCTTTCAGAAGCCTGCACACCCCCTCTACATTGGGATGGGAGGCATAAGATTGTTGCAGTTCGGTTATATTCATTGCTTTGCGCTTTTTCCCCGGTATTGTCCCTTACGAGGTACCCTACCGAAATAAATCCGGTGCAAAAATACACAAATAATCTTTAGCTTTGGCCAGTCGGCAACCATGTTCTCCGAAATAATCTTTCCGCTTTCAGCCTGCACATCCTTCACCTTTTCCTGTATCGTCCTTTTTATCAGAGAGAAGCGGTGAAACTTCTTTCCCTCCAATTATGAATAACATAGCCTTCACAATCCTTATTCAGGAGTTATGTTACACAAAGTTTATCCCCAGCCTGCGAACATGTATCCCAAGGTTTGGTCTGTCTATCCCAAGGCTTGGGATAGACAGACCAAAACCGGGGAACTCTCTTTACGCCTATATCTGCCAACTTTCCCCTTTATACTTCGGAAGTTTTTCGCAAATAGTTTGGATGTATTTTGTTAATGATTGAGACGGGAATGACTGAAGATTGAGACTAAAGTTCAAAGTCAGGCATACGGTTCTTTCATTCAACCTGCATCCCTCATAGTCAGGAGCCAGAAGGAGCTACACTAATGAAAGAGTCGTGACGCCAGAACTTTGCAAAATCAAGATTTGTGTGAAAATGCTGCCAGATAAAAAAGAAATGTATTACATTTGTTCCCAATTATAACCCCCATTACCAATAAGTATGCAAACATCAGACAGCATTGTCATCATCCCCACCTACAATGAACGGGAGAATATAGAGAATATCATCCGTGCCGTTTTTGCTCTGGAACATGGCTTTCACATCCTTGTCATTGAAGACGGTTCGCCCGACGGAACGGCAGACATCGTCAGAACCTTACAGCAAGAGTTCGCCGGACGCCTCTTCATGGTGGAGCGCAAAGGAAAGCTGGGATTGGGAACAGCCTATATAGCCGGCTTCAAGTGGGCATTGCAACAAGACTATGAGTATATCTTCGAAATGGATGCCGATTTCAGCCACAATCCCCAAGACCTGCCTCGCCTCTACCGGGCCTGCTCCGAAGAGGGTGCCGATGTAGCTATCGGTTCACGTTATGTGAGTGGTGTGAACGTAGTGAACTGGCCCATGGGACGTGTACTGATGTCTTATTTTGCCTCCAAATATGTACGCTTCATCACCGGGCTGCCCATCCATGACACTACAGCCGGATTTGTATGTTACCGCCGCCAAGTATTGGACACTATCAATCTGGACGGTATCCGCTTCAAAGGATATGCCTTCCAGATAGAAATGAAATTCACCGCCTACAAATGCGGCTTCAAGGTAAAGGAAGTACCCGTCATCTTCATCAATCGCGAACTGGGCACCTCCAAAATGAACAGCAGTATCTTTGGTGAGGCTGTATTCGGAGTGATTCGGCTGAAATGGAACAGTTGGTTTCATAAATATCCTACTGTACGATAAGGCGATGAAGCGATAGTATAGAATGATAAAATGAAGAGGTGACAAGCTTTGACTATAATAAGGTATGAAAAGAACATTGATACATAACGCAACGATTGTCAACGAAGGACAATCCGCGAAAGGTTCCGTAGTGATAGAAGACGGGCGCATTGCGGAGGTGCTGACCAACCGGAAGCCCCTCTCCGCACCTTGTGACGAAACCATAGATGCCACCGGATGCTATTTGCTGCCGGGTATTATCGACGACCATGTACATTTTCGCGACCCTGGACTGACCCACAAGGCGGACATCCTCACAGAAAGCCGTGCGGCGGCCGCAGGAGGTGTGACCTCCATCATGGATATGCCCAATACCACCCCGGCAACCACTACGCTGGATGCCCTCAACGCCAAATTTGACCTGCTGAACGAGAAGTGTATCGTAAACCATTCGTGCTACTTCGGTGCAACAAACGACAATTACAGCGAGTTTGGCAAGCTGGACAAGCACCGCGTCTGTGGCATCAAGCTATTTATGGGTTCAAGTACCGGAAACATGCTGGTAGACAAGATGAACAGCCTGCTGAACATCTTCAACGGTACCGACATGCTGATTGCCGCCCACTGCGAAGACCAGGAAACCATCAAGAACAATCTTACCAAGTATAAGGATATGTTTGCCGGAGAGAATGATATTCCCATAGGCAAGCATCCCTACATCCGCTCTTCGGCAGCATGCTATGCATCCTCTGAACTGGCAGTACGGCTGGCAAGAATTGCCGGTGCACGGTTGCATATTCTGCATGTGTCCACAGCCAAGGAACTGCAATTATTCAACGACTATTCACTTTCCGAGAAGCATATCACCGCCGAAGCATGCGTCGCCCATCTCCTCTTCACGCTCAGTGATTATCGCACGTTGGGTACACGTATCAAGTGCAATCCTGCCATTAAGAAGCAAGCCGACCGCGATGCTCTGCGTGCCGCCGTCGACTCCGGCCTGATAGACGTAATAGCCACCGACCATGCGCCCCATCTGCTCTCCGAAAAAGAAGGAGGTGCCTCGAAGGCCATGTCCGGCATGCCGATGATACAGTTTTCGCTCGTCAGCATGTTGCAACTGGTGGATGAGGGAGTATTTACACTCGAGACCATCGTTGAAAAGATGTGCCATGCTCCCGCACAAATCTACCGCATCAACGAGCGCGGCTATATCCGCGAAGGCTACCGGGCAGACCTTGTATTGGTACGTCCCGATACCCCGTGGGAAGTGACAGCCGACAAAGTTTTGAGCAAATGCGGCTGGAGTCCATTGGAAGGGCATACCTTCAACTGGAAAGTGGAAAGGACTTTTGCCAACGGACATCCCGTTTATAGTGACGGCATGGTGGACGACGCTTATCGTGGCGAGGAACTGAGATTTGGGGAGTGAAGGCTAGGAATTAAGGATTAAATGGGATGAAAAGGACAATACTGGCACCGGGGCATGAATTGCTTTCGTATCGGATTCATGAAGTAACCCCTTACATCAACTGGATTTATTTCTTCCATGCCTGGGGCTTCCAGCCTCGCTTTGCAGCCATTGCCAACATCCATGGCTGCGATTCCTGCCGTGCACTTTGGCTGACGACCTTTCCCGAGGAGGAACGCAGCAAAGCTTCCGAAGCCATGCAGCTCTTCAAGGAGGCAAACAGAATGCTCGACCAACTGGATGAAACAATCTCCATCCGTTGCATCTTCAGGCTTTGCCGGGCAAATGCAGACGGTGACAACTTATTGATAGAAGGAAGAACTTTCCCTCTGCTCCGCCAGCAGGCACCACAACCCGATGGCAGTCCTTTTCTCTGTTTGAGTGATTTTGTACGTCCCCTCTCTTTGGGCACGCCCGACATCGTAGGACTTTTCGCCTCCACCATCAGTGAAGAGGCCGAAGAGACTTATAAGAGCGACCCTTACAAGCATCTCCTTGTACAGACTCTGAACGACCGCCTTGCCGAAGCCGCCACAGAAAAGATGCACGAATATGTCCGCAAGGAGGCTTGGGGGTATGCCCCCGACGAATCCTTGTCCATTCCGGATCTGCTGGTCGAGAAATACCAAGGCATCCGCCCCGCCGTGGGCTACCCTTCCCTACCCGACCAGTCCGTCAACTTCCTGCTGGACGACCTGCTTGACATGGGACAGACCGGCATTACACTGACGGAAAACGGAGCCATGCACCCTCACTCCTCCGTCTGTGGCATGATGCTGGCACATCCCGCATCCCGATACTTTGCAGTGGGCAAGATTGGAGAAGACCAGCTGGACGACTACGCCCGCCGCCGGGGAATGCCGATAGAGAATATGCGGAAATTCCTGGCAGGAAATATAGAAAGCGCATCATAATGCCGACAATTCGGTACATTGGAAAAAGAGCACACAGATGACACAGATTAAACAGACCTTCACTGATAATTCTGTTCTTCATGAATTCCTCACCTGTAGTCATCTGTCTCGGCTGTATCATCCGTGTGCCAAAGAAAAAAATCCTTTTGAACTGTGATTTATCGCCCTTTTCCGCGACCAACAGTGCAAAAGCAACTCGAAAGAAGCGAAAAGATGGAAAATGCAGAACAAGAGTTTGTATCCGTGATACGGGAGTATGAGCGCGTGATATATAAAGTGTGCTATCTGTACACCACTCCCAACGCTACCCTCAACGACCTGTATCAGGAAGTGGTACTCAACTTATGGAAAGCATTTCCCAAGTTCCGGCGGGAATGTAAGATTTCCACATGGATATACCGTATCGCACTGAACACGTGCATCAGTTTTATCCGAAAAGAAAAGAACATCCCCGAAATCGTTACCCTCACCCAAGAGACCGACCGGACTGAAGAAACCGACGAGACACAAGCCATGCTACGGCAACTCTACCGGATGATAAACCGGCTGGGACAATTGGAAAAGTCCATCATCCTGCTCTATCTGGAAGAGAAAAGCTACGAAGAGATTGCCGAAATCACCGGGCTGACCTTGACTAACGTTGCCACCAAGCTCAGCCGCATCAAGGATAAACTGAAAAAAATGAACAAGGAGGAATAAATATATGGAACTGGATGAACTGAAAAAATCATGGAACGCACTGAATGAACAGTTGCAGAAAGAACCGATTGCTGATGAAAAGCAGATTACGGAACTGATTGCCGGCTACAAGGCAAATACCCACAAAAGTCTGCGACGCCTCGTAGCCATACAACGATTCTCTATAGGAGTAGGCACGATATGTCTGGCTGCCCTTCTTCTTATATGGCTGCTACTGCCCACCTTCGGTTTCAACGAACTACTGCAAGCAAAGATTGTTCCTTTTTTAGGGTTCATTGCCATCAGCATTCTCGTAGGCATGTGGTGGGACTGGAAAACATACCGTTGGAACAAGAATACACATATTGAGGAAATGAGTGTTGCCGAAGTCAGCCGCCGCACGACCACTTTCCGCCAATGGACCAAATATGAGATAATAGTCGTCTCCATTTGGATTGTCCTTTTCAACATCCTTAATTATTGGGCGATGGAATATCATCTGATGTCCATCGGTGTGCAAGCCATGCTGATTACCCTCTTTGTAGTATTTGATGCGTTGATTATCTATATTCTCTACAAAAGGGTGATTTACAAACATCTGGACCATATCAAAAAGAACATTGAAGAATTGAAAGATATATGCACCGAGTAACTCTTGTTTTCATCCTTTTCCTTCTCATCCCCGACCTCTACATTTATCTGGTTTACGTAATAAGAAAAACCAGAAAGGCTTTTCTACGTGGCCTCTATTGGCTTCCCACCTTATTGCTGGCGGCAGGTTATGTCTACTTCATGTTCCTTACGGGCGACAACGCGATGTCAAACCATACGCAAGCTATAGGCAGACTGGCAATTACCATCATGTTGTTTGTTTTTCCCAAAACCATATTCATGCTCTGCTCGCTGGTGGGAGTACTGGCGCACTTCATCATCCGCCGTTGTCCCCGCAGTCCGTTCACTGCTATAGGAGCGGTTCTGGCAATAATCAGTTTCCTCAATATACTTTACGGGACTTTTGCCGGCATAACCCGTTTTGACATAAAAGAGGTGGAATACTGTTCTGCCGATATTCCGAAAGGTTTCGACGGCTACCGCATAGTACAGCTATCGGACATACACATCGGCAGCTGGCAAGGCAATCCGGAAGCCATCAAACAGCTGGTCGATTTGGTCAACAGGCAGAAGCCGGACTTGATTGTCTTTACCGGTGACCTCGTGAACCAGCAGAGTCATGAACTGGATGGTTTCCAAGAAATACTCTCCCAACTGCACGCACCGGACGGAGTATACTCCATCCTCGGCAACCATGACTATGGTTCATACTATCACTGGCAAAGTGGGAAAGCAGAAATTGCCAATCTGGACTATTTAATCCGGCAGCAGCAAGCAATGGGATGGAAACTGCTGAACAATGAGCACGACATCCTTCATCACAAAGGCGACAGCATAGCCCTTATCGGTGTGGAAAACGACGGTGAGCCTCCTTTCTCCCAATTTGCAAACTTGCCACAAGCCATGCAGGGCACGGAGGGAATGTTCCAAATACTGCTCAGCCATAACCCTACGCACTGGAGACGTGAGGTACTGCCCCAATCGGACATTTCACTGATGCTTGCAGGACATACCCATGCTATGCAAAGCATCTTGTTCGGACACTCCCTTGCCGAACTTATCTATCCGGAATGGAGAGGGATGTACTGCGAAGGCAAGAGGGCTTTGTACGTAAATATTGGCATCGGCTATGTAGGACTGCCGTTCCGGTTCGGGGCATGGCCGGAAATCACGGTACTGACGTTAGTGTCAATGCCAGATTAATTCACCCGGCCCCGTTCCTCCATCCCACACGTTCACCATCTCAGATGTGCCACAAACCACTGCATGCCATTCTCCCACAAGAAGACCTGCTCCTCCCTGCCTTTCATAGTGGGAAAGCACCTGTTTCAGTTCCCCACTATTGTCTCCCGCAAAGTCCAGCACTTCCTCTATGCGTCGGTCTTCATCCGAAGTGCAGCCGGACAGCAGAAACAGCAGACAAATGCCTGCCGATAATATTCCTCTCAACATATCTTCCTATTTTGCATTACCACTTATTTTCAACCGTATCGGAGAAGCATCTGCATTACAATAGACGGTTATCGTCTTGCTGAAGTGTCCGGGATGGTCAGCCTTGTAGATGACATGCAGACGCAGGCTCTCACTGGGGTTGACAGGTTCTTTGGAGTAATCTACAGAAGTGCAACCGCAGGAGGAGGTAACATCCGAAATAAACAGAGGTTTATTACCCATGTTCTTCAAGGTAAAAGTTGCTTTTCGCTCTTCCTGCCAAGCGAAATCTCCCAATGAGGCAGCGGTTTTATCTATGTCGACCATAGTGTTTAGCACGTTACTTTCATTGATACTTCCTATTTTTTCACCTTGGATGATTTTCAGATAAAGTTCTTTCACTTTTGGGTTGTGGATGGGATTGCCGATAGCAAGCACTTTATTATCTTTATCCAACAAAAAAGTCCTAAATTTTTCATCTTCAGGAAAATGATTTAACTGGCAAAATAAATTTTGCACATCAAACACAATTGGTAAATTAAAAGCATCCCATTTCATTTTATAATCCAAGTCCTCAGTTCTTCGGGTTTGCAAAAAAAACAAAAAAGCAACCTTCTTATCAACGGAATCAACTTGCTGCTTCATCCCCATCCAATCCCTCAGATTTAATTTACAACTAAAGCACTCTGCAGAATCAATATAAGTAACAATCTTATAATCCCAATTGACATCTTTTACCACAGAATCTATTACATCCAAATCAGGAAAAAGGATTTCGCGTCCTTCCCATTTTTTCAATAATTCTAAAATCTTCCTATCGTTTTGATGCTGACATGAAGAAAAGACAAAAAGAACAAAGAGAAAATAAAAACATTTCATTTATCAAATACTTAATTCAATTTACTAAATTTCAAAACAAAGCCATCATTCCTAACAAACTGATTAACAGAATCAGGAAGTTCTTCATTCTCTGAATCTATATATGAAATCATAGTACCATTTGAATAACCACAGCCCACTCTCCTATCAATATCAGAGATTGCTTCACCCATATAGCATTTTTTTAATCGATAGTCTATCACAAAAGGCTTCGTTTGCCGATGTTGCCATATAAAGCCAATGATGTACTTATCTGTCACAGCTAATATTTTACGTATCAAGCAATAATTATCATAATTTTTCAGCTTGGTTTCTATATCAATTTTATCCTGATTAGGAACATTATCCTTACCAAAATCTATAAAAAAGACTTTTTCCAGTTCCCCCTTACGAGATAAGATATAAATATTATTATCTATCGTTTGATTATAAGCCAACTGACTACCTGCATCTGCAAACGTATAATTAGAAATCCAGTAAGCAGGATCAACAAATCTATCATAATCCAAATAAGTTTGACCAATTTTTCCCTTCTTATCCACCAATGCTATTTTATGCCCGGCTCCATCCCCTCGATTCCACGAAGAAAGCCCTAAAAGCAATGAATCATTATCCAAAGTTGCCAATATATCCGCTTCAAACGGTAACATACATTCTTCTACACACTCATAATCATTATTATATTGCAGCATTTTATTTAATCGTCCGTCCAGCACATATACATTCCCATTAGCATCCACATCAAAATCCGATAAATTGACATACTCTTTTGGTCCCTGCCCACGTATACCTACTTGTGCCAAATAATTCCCCATACAATCATATACTACCAATGAACGCATACGGGTATCTGCTATATAAATTTTATCATCTACCACTTTCATTTTGTCTATTCTACCTAATAGTTCTTTCACATTACCACTCTTCAACAAGACATATTCAGATTCTTTTTCATCTAAAATTTCCGACAAAACTCTCATTTCTAATGTAGTAAAATCTATCACTTCCATTGGAACAGATAAATGATTTTTTCTTTCTTTATCACATCCCCCTGCACCCAGTGCCCAAAGTACTAATATAAAAACAACATACTTCAATTTCATACGATACATAAATTAAGCATTATAAACTTGTCTCGCAAAATAACAGTGAATAAAATTTTCAATAAGATTCCTCGCCTTAAACGACCAAGAACCTTATTGAAAACAGTTCATACCAACAGGCTATTGGCAGCCTGATAAATCTTTACAATTAACCGTATTGGTAGATTGACATTCCCCGTTTGACTTAGGTCCTCCACATGGTGCTGCTCCTTCAGAACCAGCCAATGCTTCTACATTAGCCTGCATCAAATCTGACACACCTTCTGTTTTCTGATTTGCATAAACCCCATAACCGGCAACAGCAGCAACTGCTGCAACAAGTGCTATTTTAAAAATCTTATTCATTTTAGCTTTTCTTTTAAATTAATTATAAAACAATATTTACCCCGTATCTATCCTTTCAACGGAACAGCAAACGCATTGC
>NZ_SRYZ01000075.1 GCF_004793475.1 Bacteroides muris (ex Afrizal et al. 2022)
AGATTAAACAATGGACAAGCCATAAAATTAAAAGAATAAGAAGAATGAAAAAGAAGAGCAAGTACGGGAGAAATCCCAAGTTGAATCCGAAGACGCACTGCGTGATGGTGCGCTTCGATGATGTGGAATGGAACAGGTTCCTGACGATGTACGAGGAATCGAACGTGTATGCGAAAGCCGTCTTTCTGAAGGCGCACTTCTTCGGGCAGAAGTTCAGGGTGCTGAAGGTGGACAAGACGCTGGTGGACTACTACACCAAACTGTCGGACTTCCATGCCCAGTTCCGCGGTATAGGAACCAATTACAATCAAGTCGTGAAGGAATTGCGCATCCATTTTTCGGAGAAGAAGGCGATGGCATTGCTCTACAAATTGGAGAAACATACCATCGACCTTGTGAAGTTGAGCCGAGAGATTGTGGAACTTTCAAGGGAGATGTATGCTAAGTGGGAACAACAGAAGGAATAATTCTCGCAGATACGCAGTCAGGCAAATGAGCGAAGTTCATCGGGAAATTTCATTACCGACCATATCATTGTCGGACGACCTATGGGACTGTTTAAGGATGAAAACCGTCCGAAAGGGATAAAAATGTAAACAATAATGAAGCAAGAGATATAATCATTTAATATCGTCCTCTTGCTTCATTTTCATTTATTAATCTATAAATTTCATTGTCGTAATAATAACGTTTGCTCTTTAATCATAAAAATAGCCGTATTTGCTTGACCGACTAATTTATTTAGACTAATTTTGCATATACCAAATTTCATTTTATGATGGAACAACTTACCAAGCGTGAAGAAGAAGTGATGAACAAGTTTTGGGAGAAGGGTGAAGCTACCGTTAAGGAGATTATCGCCACTTATCCCGAACCTCGTCCAAGCAGAACCGCCATATCTACATTCGTGAAGTTTTTTGTTGATAAGGGCTTTTTAGGCCATAAGCCGGCAGGAAACAACGGATTCATCTACTATCCCCTTATAGAAAGAGAGGAGTATTGTGGTAACAATCTGAAAAATGTCGTTCAGCGATATTTCAACAATTCCATTCGTGGAGTGATAAGCACTCTTGTAAGAGATAGAAAAATGTCAGACGATGAAGTCCGGGAGTTGATAAATCAGGTGATAGAAGGCAATCGCCAAGAATAAGACTGATGACAATATGGATAACGAACAGATAGAATTATGCAGTAAGATAAAAGAAGAAATCTCCAATGAAAACACATTTCATTTGGGGATTGAAAATCTGTTGCTGTTGCGTAAACGATTGTTCAACGCCATATTGCAATTAAAGGCGGAATTATGTCGTGATGATTTTAATGCTATGCCATTCATAGGAGAGGATGGCTTTCACAGCAAGACAATCGCTTATTCCATCTGGCATATATTCCGTATTGAGGATATTGTCAGCCATGCTCTGATTAACGGAGATGACCAAATATTCTTTTCCGAGAATTTTCAAGAGCGCATCGGTTCTCCGATAATAACTACCGGCAATGAACTTGTAAAACAGCGTATCGGTAACTTTTCGGAGAAATTGGATTTAGAGACACTATATCAATACTCTACAAAGGTCAAAGCTAATACGGAGCTTATGCTCAAGAATCTGGTATTCGCAGATTTGAAGCGTAGATTTACAATCGAAGATAAATTACGTCTTGAATCCTTATGTGTAGTAAGCCAATCCGATAATGCAAAATGGTTGATAGATTATTGGTGTGGCGAGGATTTGAAAGGACTGATTCTTATGCCGTTTTCCGAGCATTGGATGGCTCATATTCATGCCTGTATGCTAATTAGAAACAAACTGCATTCAAAATGAGAAAGTTACTGTTTATAATTATATATTTGTCTTTTATATCGCCTGCTTTCGCTGGTGGAAACAAGGCGATAGAGAATGCTTTGCACGAGTATATCAAAGGGAAAGATGCCCGGATAGGTGTCGCGGTCATTATCAATGGCAAAGACACCGTATCTGTCAACGGCAATCGGGATTTCCCTATGATGAGCGTAGTCAAATTTCCGCTGGCTCTGACGGTAGCGCACTGGATAAATACTAACGGTATGTCCCTGAACGATACCGTAACATTCAGCGAGAAGGCTATGAAAGAGGATACCTATAGCCCGATGCTCAAAAAGTATGGTAAGAGCCTAAATGCCATGACTGTAAGAGAACTGCTTGAATGGTCTTTGGTTGAGAGTGACAACAATGCGGCAGACATACTCCTGCATCGCGTCGGTGGAACATCGGGAGTAACATCAATAATGAGGCAAATGGGTATCTCTGATGAGATTGTAATCGGAGCCTCGGAAGAAGATATGCACCGTGATCCATACCTAAGCTATCTTAACCGTACCACACCTTTGGCAATGGCGCAGCTATTTGATAGGTTTTACCACGAATTGAGAAACGCATCACAGTCATATTCTGAAATATCCGTCATGCTTGAACAGTGTCGCACGGGGCTTGACAGGCTTGCTTTCCCCCTTTTGCCTACTAATGCCCTGATAGGACATAAGACAGGTACAGGATTTCCGACACCCGAAGGTCGCATATCCGCAGTAAATGATTGTGGATATGTGAACTTGCCTAATGGTACAAGATATTCTGTTGCCGTGTTTGTTGCTGATTCCAATTACGACATAGCAACGACCTCAGCCATCATTGCTGAGGTCTCTAAGATTGTCTTGGAAGGTTTGATTAAACAAAAATAAGATAAGAATATGGAACATAAATTTTGTCAAAGCTGCGGAATGCCGCTGACTACAGACAACAAAGGTACTAATGCTGATGGCAGTCGCAACGAGGATTACTGTATCTACTGCTATAAGGATGGCAGATTCACACAAGACTTCACTATGGAGCAGATGATTGAACATTGCGCTCAGTTTACCGACGAGATAAACAAGGAGTCAGGACAGACCTTGACACAGGAACAGGCAAAAGACATGATGCGTCAATTCTTTCCACAACTCAAACGCTGGAAAAACCGGACAGCCATGTTTATTGCAATTCTGACATATAAGAAACCGCTTGAAGAAGTCGACCGTTTCCTTCAGGCACATCGTGACTATCTTGCCGAGCACTATGCGGCTGGCGATTTCATCGCATCCGGTCCGCAGACTCCCCGCGTTGGCGGTGTGATAATGATAAAGTCTGACAATCGCGCGTTGGTAGACTCCATCATCGCTCAAGATCCGTTCAACATCAACGGAATTGCCGACTACCGGATTGTGGAGTTTACTCCGACAATGTTTGTAGAATCGAGCCTTTCCGACATACTAAAATAAGTATTATACTGATGGTTAATAAAAGAGCTATAATTATTTGGCTGGCAATCACAATCCTTGTGATGTTAGCATTGCCTTTTGCCGTTGCCCGGCTTGCGTCTGAATGTTCCGGAATGGCACTGTGCATGATGCTTTTCTTAATTGTGAATCCTATTTATTCTGCGATTCTTGGTTATCGCTGCGGGAAAGACATAAAGAAAATGTGGAATCTTCCATTGGTGTCAGCCGTAGCGTTTCTTGCCGGGACATGGATTTTCTTTAACATACATGAATTATGGTTTGTCGTCTATGCAACAGTATATCTTGCAATAGGTTGGACTGCAATGGCTATAAGCAAGCATATAAACAGTTCCAATAAGGGTAATGATATTTTCCCGTTTTCAGACGCTCCAAATACGGCTGTTTTCATATGCAGTCATATTTGGGATGGTAGAGAAAAAATATTATTTGTTTCTCACGATGCGGATGACGGAGCATGGCAATTCCTTTGTGGTAAAGAACATAACGAAAGCGATGCAAGGATAGTTTCATTAAAGTATGTATTGGATTTAGACCCGACTATCGTCAACCTGAAAGATTTACCTCTGGGCCATTGTGCAGAAAGAGAATCCAAGAATGACAAGTGGGTAATTGCAAAGAATTAAATCATGCCCTACATATCAATCGAAAGCATCAGACTGACTGATGAACATAAAAACAGCTAATTGAAAATGAGCAACGAATCACGCAGTATATTCCCGGGAATTAAAGCCCGCAAGCCGCAATATGTGCTGGGGACAGAGAATGGAACCAGGCGCACATCCAATGTGACCGAGGAGAAAATCCGTGATGCCATAGACGACATAGAGGACAATGTGGCGGTATACCTTGAAAAATGTGTGCCGGTGGTATTGGTCAGACATGCCGAGGCTTATTCTATTGACTACTTTAAAGATTGCAGTATTGCTGTGTGTTTAAGGGTTAAAGGATATTTATTCCGTATGTGGCGGTCTGACGTATATTGTGACGAGGCCGCTGATATTATGTGCACTTTTTTCCGCACCGCATCGCTCCCCGACATGACCGATTGGCATTGTCAGAAAATCTATTCTGAGGATGAAGAAAAAGATGCCGACAAACTGACAGTGGATAATGAGGATTTCCGATATTTCAGTTGTGCCGATGTGATCGGTGCATTGGAAAATATCATAGAGGGCAAATCGCGAAGTATGCTTTATTGCTTTGCTAAAGATAACGGCGGGTACGTCGAGATACGTCGATGCGACAAGGATACAGGTCCTGAGCAGGCATACAAAGTTGAATATGTCAGATGGACAGAACAGACTCCAATAGGCTATAGAGGAAAAATGTCGGATTTCAGACTATTGCGAAGCTGGCTTTGGGATCTGATTGATGTGGATGGATTGCCTGAGCCTATTGCCGGCTGGGAGCAATTTGATGTCAACAACCACTTTGAAAGACTGATGTTCAGATTTTTAGACGAAGAAAAAGATGAAAGGTAAATATAGCAAGCCGGTGAAAACGGCTGTCAAACTGATTTGGTCGAGTTTCGACCGTGAGAAGATACGTCAGGGCTATGCGATGCTCATGCAGGCAGCGCAACAGGGCGATGCAGATGCGCTGGCATTCATAGCCCGCTGCTTCATGGGTGAGTCGTATGTGTGGCCGCAGGCAGGCTTCAAAGCTGACGATGAAAACGCATCGAAGCTGATGCAGAAGAGCGCGATGATGGGCAGTGCCACGGGCGTTCTTTGTGCTGCGCGAAGCGCAAACCTTACCCCTTCGGTGGAACGTGCAATGCCGTTCGCCTCGTTTAAGGAAGCGTTTGAGGAGATTCTCGGTCAGGCAGAGCGGGGCGACGCCTTCTGTTGCTACATGGTCGGCAATGTGTATTATTGGGGCGACTATCTGCGTGTCGAGCCAGACTATGCCAAGCAATTCAAAGACGAAAGCGACTATAACGCATGGGCCTGGCCGATAGCAAAGGCGTGGTACGAGCGCAGTTTCGACGGCGGGCTTTGTGCCGGATGGGGCAATTACTGCGACATACGCAAATCCGGCCTCTGCGAGATTGCGCGGGATGTTTATGAGAAATATTACTTGATGCTGGCGGATATTTCACCCGTAATCTGCAACAACTACGGCTATTATCTCCGCACCGAGAAGGGCGACTCATACGGTGGGCTGTTGCGATATGTGGAGGCTGCCCGCAGGGGCGACCCCCAGGGAGCATACAATGCCGGGCATATCTACGAAGCCGGTGAAGAAGTGGATGAGAATATCGACCTTGCATATCAACTCTATGAAATGGCTGCCAAATGCGGACATCCCGCAGGACAATTTGAGGTAGGATATTATCTGTTTGAAGGCTTCGGTGATGTGGAGCAGGACTACGCCAAGGCTGTGGAATGGTTTGAAAAGGCATACCAAAACCCGAAATGCAGCGAGACCACCCGGACGCAGACCGCCGCCTACCTCGGTTTATGCTATCAGGAGGGGCTGGGAACAGTTCAAGACGACGATGTGGCATTCGAGTATCTTCATGAAGCCGGTGAAGACATCGACAATCTATGGGAGTCAATAACCGTCAAGGTGCTCACCGCACTCGGCGTGGCGTATGCCTTCGGACGTGGCACCGAGGCTGATATTGAGTTGGGATACCAGTATTTTGAGGATGCTGTAAAACTCGGTTCGGAAGAAGCCAAAGAGTATATCGGCTATATCAACTCGCCCGACTTTGAAGCCCGCGAGCGGAAAAAAGAAGAACCGGCCACTCCCGTAGCCCCGTTCTGGCAGGAAGTGACTGAAAAAATCAGAGATGCGGTTACAACTGACCTGCGCGAAATTCTTGGCCGCATAGATGATGAGCACATATACACTGCCGCCTTGGTCACCGACAGGTATTGCTGCTCTCTTTTTCTCGCTGTGAACACGTTGGAGTACCTTCAAAGCGAAGACGAAGAACCCGATGACGAGAGCAAATGGCATCCGGATGAATGGGGATATTCCGACGGACATGGCAGCGAACTGGTGAAGCTCAGCAAATCGCTGTGGGAAAACCACGCCACTTTGCCGGGCGAAGCCTTTTTCTTCAGCGCAATGATATCAGCGATGGCGCAGGTCAAAGGCTCGGGAATATTCGGAGAGCGCACCGAAGAAATCACATTCTTCATTTCAATCTCGGATGATGAAGATGCTGAAAATCTCGAAGACGCATCAGCCATGACACTGAACAGCCCCGAACTGGCAGCAGCTTTTTTGAATAGAAACAAGTAACATCATATTATGGCATATTATACTGTTTACTGGCCTCAGGACTGGTTGGACGAACTAAGAAAATCAAATGACACAGGGCCTGTAAAAGTAGTGTTTGGCAGCATCCACTCAAGGATGCCGTCAATAGCATCAATAAAAGAGGGAGATGTCGTATTTCCGGTCTCATTGCTTGATAGGCATCTCTACATAATGGCAAGATTGGAAGTGACTCATAAGGAAAGAGCCTTCGACTATTGCATAAGAGAACTCGGAAATCCTTACAGGTCTCTTATTCCCGGAGGTGTTGTCGTTAAGGTCTCTGACGCATTCTTTTGTGCAAAAGACGTTTCTTATAAAAGTCTCCAGAGCGTGCCTGAGAATCTCACGATGATTATTCCCGGCGACAAACCCCATTGCAAGCATCAGGAACCGTTTAATTGCTGTGCCGAATGGGCAGTATGGGGAGAAAATGGCAGTGTTATCCAACCGCGCCTCATTCCTGATGAGGTTGTGCCACTTCTTAGATTCGGTTATCCGAAGAGTAAAGAGAAGCCATTACGAATCAATTCAAAAGGAGTTGTGTTGGCTCAAAGTATAGCTGCAACCCGGCGTTTGTCGGAGGAATCTGCAATGTTTTTTGAAGGACTCTTTGAAAACAGCTAAATTCGTTTAACCTCAGGAGAATCATGAATATAAAGTTGGAACTACAACAACTCTGTGGGGATACCCAAAATCTACGGCTTAATGACGTAAATATTGAGCCGGAAACGATACGGGCAATCATGATAAACGAGGTTGTCCCGTCATGTCCGGAGGAGGATTTCTACGGGAAACAGGATTCCGCGTATATGTCAACGACAATTCCATTGTTCAGAAAAGCAGGGATAGAGGTAAATTCAATACAGGATATTCTGGATCATGGAATTTACATTACCAATGCTGTCAAGACACCTAAAAGCGAATATGCAGTTTCAAAGGAGAGCATAGAGGATAGCCTGCCCTATCTGGAAAAAGAGCTTGCTTTGTTTCCAAACGTCAAGGTTATCATGCTTATGGGTGATGTGGCAAAGAAAGCCTTTAATATGATATGCAAGAAGGCGACCAAGAAAAATGCCGTTCCAAGTATATCTACTTACAAGTTACGTAATACTGAGATTTTCTATAATGGAATACGCATTATGTCCTCTTACATTATGACCGGCCAGAACATTCTGATTGAAAAGTCAAAATTCGAGATGGCATCGAAGGATATAGAAACGATGTACAGGTTAATTAAATGTTTTGATTAAAGATGGCTATTGCACCTGATGATATTTTGAAATATTGCCTTGACAACCTTGAAGGGACGGTCGAAGTAAACAGTTGGGGCGAGCGTGGGATTTTCTACAATCCGGATGGAGTGTTGAAACGTGGGGTTTATATCTTGACGATAAAAGAAAAGGATGGCGACAATGATCGAGCTTCCCACCTTGACCGCAAGGATGTGTGGCGAATAAATATAGGAGTCAGAAAACAGACTTTCCGCACTTTATTCGGAGAACTGCCCAAACGTCCATGTAAAGGTTGCATTGTAGATATGCCGTATGAATTTACCGCAAAGGATGTCATTATGCCGCATCCGGTTTATGCGTGGATGGGCTGGATTTGCGCTTTAACCCCATCTGAAGCGACATTTGAATTATTAAAACCTTACATCCTTGAATCCTACGAATACGCAAAAGAGAAATTCAAAAAAAGATGACGGGATAGTGAACTGATTATTTGAAAACGATGATAGAACATATGGAACAAAGATTTTGTCAAAGCTGCGATATGCCCCTTGTAGAGGGTAACATCGGCACAAATTCAGACGGCAGTAAAAGTAAGGACTATTGTGGCTACTGCTACAAAGGCGGTGCTTTCCTCCAAGATTTCAACATGAGCCAGATGATAGAGTTCTGCACTCAGTTTACCGACCAGATTAACAAGGAAACGGGTTGGAATCTGACGCCCCAACAGGCAAAGGCTCAAATGCAACAAATCTTCCCAACACTCAAACGCTGGAAAGAGAAAGATGAAAGGAGTTTGATTGAAAAAGCGATCCATCTTCTTTCCCAATGCAAAGAGGTTACGCTGGCATCGGTCAATGCGGAGGGTTTTCCTCGCCCTGTGCCATTGGATAAAATTCACTCGTTAGGATGCAATGAAGTTTGGGCAGTGACCGCAGCAGACTCCGAAAAGGTTGCCGATTTCAGGCTCAATCCCAAAGCCGGGCTTTCCTATTCATTTTACGGCGATAGTGTTGCTTTGCGCGGCACAGTCGAAATCATTACGGATGATGTAACCCGCAAACGGATGTGGCAGGAGTATTTTATAAATTATTTCCCCGCCGGCCCGGCAGATTCGAACTATGTGCTTATTCGCTTTATCGGAAATGAGGCTACCATCTGGATAAACCGCGAGTTTGTTCACATCACCATATAACACATAAATTATGAGAGATTCGGAACAAATGTATCCGGTCGTTTTTACAACAGCTATCATTCAGAGGAATTTACGGTTGAGTGAGGCATATAACACCAATGTCTGTTTTTTACTATCATTGGAAATTGTCATGTTGTAATTTTACGGGATGCAGACATTCAGAATCATACAGCCAACGCCTGCCCTGAAACCGTTCATACGGTATTACTGGATATTGCAGGATAGTACCTCAGGCATAGTGTCGCAACGCACTTTGCCGACGGGTTGTATGTCGCTTGTGTTCCATCGTGGCGAAAGGCTGAAAGTCATGAACCGTGATGAATTACAGCCGCAGAGTTTTATTTGCGGTCAGGAAAGCGGTTATTCAGATGTGACTTCAACCGGTGACATCGAAATGATAGTGGTGGTATTCCAACCTCATGCGGCAAAAATATTCTTTCATATGCCAGTCACTTTACTGCGTGACAGGAATGTGGCGGTTGCGGACATTGAAAATCCAGCCTTGCGTGATTTGGCACACAGAGTTGAAGACAGTGAAAATCACGACATCTGCATTGAACTGATAGAGAATTATTTCTACAAGTGCCTGATGTACGGGACACCTTATCATCTGCCACGACTGGCGGAAGTGGTACGTCATATCAACAATTCCACTCAAACAAATATCAGGGCTCTTTCGAATATTGCGTGCCTGAGCGAAAAGCAATTCTCCCGGATTTTCTCGGAAAACATAGGAACGACACCCAAAGATTTCATGCGTATAGTCAGGTTGCAACGTACCTTATCAGTCTTGCAGCATAATCCGGGAATAGGTTTTGCCCAACTGTCATACGAGTGTGGGTACACCGACCAATCCCACATGATTAAAGAATTCAAGCTATTCTCCGGCTACACACCGAAAGAGTATATTGCTCGATACTCTCCTGTTTCTGACTATTTTACATTCTGAAAAATAGCGTTTATACAGCCTTGTATTTGGTTGTCACCGATTATTTTTATAATTTTGTCACCACTTAGTGACATTGCATAAGATGGAATTGAAAGAAACAGAAAAAAGACTTCTTGAAGCCGTGAGCCATATCGTAGAGAACGAGGGTTTTACCAAAATCGGAGTTAATCGCATAGCTAATCAAGCCGGATGCGATAAGGTTTTGATTTATCGCTATTTCGGTGGGTTGGATGGTTTGCTCGTGGAATGGGCAAAGCGTCATGACTATTATTCGTTTGCCTATTCGGAGTTTATTGACACCATTAAACGAGTTAAAGACGGTAACATAAAGCAGATTGTTAAGGATGTGCTTATGTGTCAGCTTAACTATCTAAAAGATAATGTACTCATGCAGGAACTTCTGGTATGGGAACTTTCAGGTCATTCGTCTTTCAAGGGAATTATAGAAGAACGTGAGCGTATCGGTCATAAATTGCAGGAGGAACTTAATAAGTTTTTGGATCGAGGCGGCGATAACAATATGTCTATCGCCATAATCATATCCGCAATCAACTACATAGTTCTTTTCACAAGGCAATATCACAAAATCAATGGCATAGATTTCAGCAAACCGGAAGCATGGGAAAGAATGGAAGCTATGATTTCCAAATATGTGGATTTTATCTTTGACAACAATAATCTATGAAACATATCATTACAATAACACTTACGCTGTTTCTTACAGCTTTTGCAATGGCGCAGGAAAGAAACTATATTTCCACCTGCGGCAAGACAAAAACCGCTATCAAATGGACGGAGGAACACAAGGATGGAAAGATATACCTACATACGGTACAAGGTGGTGAGAAGCATGAGTATATATTAGGAACCGATTATAAAACCGAGAGTTGGAAGATAGTAAATACTTCTTCAAACACCAATCTATCAATCAGGTTAAATAATGGTATGTACTCCATATCCGGCAAGTTCAATGGGAAACAGATTTCAAAGACGGTGAAAAGTAAAGGCAAGCCGTGGTATCAAAACATAGCCTATAATGCGGGATTAACTCTGAAAAATGGCAGGTCTGTGGAATATGAGTGTTTTCGCCCCGACAACATGAAGCTCTATACCATGTCGGCAGCAAAGAAAGGAACTGAGAAATTAGACGGAAAGAATGCAGTAAGAATAGAAGTCAGTCTTACCGGCTTTATGTCGGCTTTCTGGAGCTGTGACTATTACTTTGACACGAACACCTTGATGTTTGTGGGGTATAAGGGCGTAAACGGGGGGCCCGGAACACCAGAAACAAAAATATCAGTCGCAAAATGAAAGCAATAATATTCTATCGTTCCTCATACAGAGGCAACACGCTAAAAATTGCACAAAGCATGGCAGATGCCCTTGCTGCCGAATTGGTATGTATCGACAGCAATCCGTCAATCGACCTGTCGGATTATGACCTTATCGGCTTTGGCTCCGCTATAAACTTTGCCGCTCACGATATACGACTTCAACGATTTGTTTCAGGTCAAAATCTTAAAGGCAAAAATGTGTTCGTATTCTCCACCCGTTGCAGACCTTTCTTGGGAGCATATCATAAGCCACTCAAAAAAATCATAGAAGAGAAAGGTGGAATTATAACCGGCGAATTTTCATGCCGAGGATTTGACCGCACCGGGCCGTGGGTTCTTATGGACGGCTACAATAAATCCAGACCGAATGAACGGGATAGGTTCAAGGCAAGACTATTTGCAGAAAAACTTCGATGGAAGTTGCATCCGTTGGCTCTTATCTATAAAGATCCGGTAACCGGATATTCGGAGGGCATACCGATACGCCGTAAAAATTCAGATATAGTAGCCGGTAATAAGGTGGTGTTCCTAAATACCTCGACCTGTATAAACTGCGGGAAATGTATCAAGGTTTGTCCAATGCACATATTCGCACGAAGAGATACGGTTTTGCCGATTGATGAGAAAAATTGTATCCAGTGCAGATTATGTGCTGACAACTGTCCGACTTCTTCAATATATATCCATGAATCGTTCTTGAACGGATTGAGAATAGCTATCAGAGAATCGTTCAGTGACAAATTACAGAACAGTTATAGAGCCAGTTTAAATTTTCTTCAAAAAGTTTTTTCAGCTTCTTCCCAAGCTTCTTTCCGGTCTGTTTTTCTGTTTCTATTCGTCACATAGCCCGCTATGCTCTTCATTAAAACAGAAAAACATCCTCAAAGAGAACTCTTAAAAGAATGCTGAATAAAATTTAAACAGGCTCTTAAAGTGGATTGTATTCTCCGTAAAATAATAAATATATTGGTAGTTGTTACATATTTAAAACTATATTTGCAATATAAAACTTTATCTTTTAAAATTATACTATATTAAGACATAACAAATGAACTTACCAAACAACATATTACTTCAAGGAGGTAAATACCAGATAATTCGTTTCATATCAAGTGGTGGATTCGGATGTACGTGAGGTTGTGTCAAAACGTTGGCACAACCTTTTTCTATAATTTATAGTCCTGTTAT
>NZ_SRYZ01000076.1 GCF_004793475.1 Bacteroides muris (ex Afrizal et al. 2022)
ATGCCTTCTTTTATACCCTCTTATAAACTTTCATGCTGACTTGCGAAACTTAAATAACATAATCTTCTGAATTTAAAATTGTCGGTAAATAAAAAAGGAGGGATACTTCCTTTTTATCGGAAATATCCCTCCCCGGAATATTAGTTCGGTATGTCTCAACCATTTCAGATAAATGGTATCGTCTCGTCCTCCAGAACTCCTGATTCCACTATCTTCTTACATATCTCATGGGAAGCCCTGTTCCTCAGGTCATATCCGTAACCTTCACTTCCCATAATCTTAATCACTTCAACCATACTTCTGAATAAGGTCTGTTGCAGGGTCCTGTGGAATGTGGTAACTGCAATGGCGAACCTTTTCTCATTCCACCCATAGTCGTTCAGGGCATGTTCAAGTTCTTTTGCAGCCTTGAATTCCCTGCTGTTTTCCAATTCGTATCTTTCCATGATATTCATTATTGTTTATATATTATTCCTATTGCAATGATTTAGAATAAGCACCTTTCTTACATTCATCTATACGTGACTGACATTCCTCCATTACTTCCTTTAGAATCTCGGCACATCTTTTATCAGAACAGCCTTGCAGCAATCTGTCTATGTATGTCATAATATCATTCACTTCCATATCATATACCTGTCAAAGGGTTCAACAAAAAAGGGAGAAAGAATCGGTTTGCCATATTTTAGTTCTTTCTCCCTTGTGAGTTGTCTAACTCAAAAACCATCCGTAGTTCTCGTATCCTCACCGTTCAAGGCTTTCTGGATACCAACTGCAAAATCAGTGCAATTCTGATTTCTCTCCAGGAACTTGTCTATGTAGGATTGTTTGGCGGCGTCATTAAGAAGCTGCATCAGATTCCAGCATGAAATATTATCCCTGCCGCGTAACCCGAAATTAGGATTCTCTATGTAGCCTTTCGTAGCTGCATTGACATTGGAATCACCCAAGATTACCTTCGGCAGTTCTCTAAGTTGTGAAGCGGGTAAAGCTTGATACAATCTCAAACGCCCGATGATCTGACAGAACCGCTCTTGTGAAATCTTCGTTCTTCCCAGGTTTTCAAGTAATCTCAAATTTTGATCCGGTTTGAAATCCTGGAATAGTCTGAGTGCTGAACTGTATATATCTGCATCACTCATCACTTCCAGTCGTCCGGTCAAGCCATCATTTGTCAACATCATATTACTGCAAACCTTTACTCTCCATCCGATAAAGATCTTGAATTTCTCGGGGGATTTTCGGGCGTATAAGTTTTCCTCGTTCAGGCTTCTTACACCTCCGATACATAAATGGACTTCCTCTCCGTTCATCATTCTACTCATAGACTTGATGTGAAAACAGAAAGCCATTCTCTGATAATAAATCGTTTCATCTTCCGGTTTAAGCTCCTCTTTCTTTTTGGTCAATGCTCCCGGAACCCTACCTAAAATCTTATGTGATACTCTGATTTCTGTGTTTCCAAAGTTCTCACCAGTAAAATACATTCTTGCGGCATCTTCTACCTGGTGGATAAATTTCTGGTGGCTGATTGTTGGCCGGTTGTCTCCGAAGCTGGGATACAATACAATTCCTTTCAAGTTCTTCAAGTGTAATGCCCGAAGTGTTACTCTCAATAAAATTAGGATGTTCTTTCTGTTCTTCTTCCGATACGATTACAGCATCTTCGATATTAACTGCATCCATCATTCTTGTTACCATTCCGATTGTTCTTGGAATGACAGTAAGTTCATTAGTCATTGTTTCCATACTCTTGCTATTTTTTAGTCGGTTAATAAAATGCGGTGAAAAAACAAAAAGCCAAGAGGTGTCATTTCTTTGCTTTTATGAATATATCTCTTAGCTTCTTTATTCCTTTGAGTATTGAAGTTGCTACCTCCAATATTGTTATTATCACGTCCGCTTTCTTGTCATAATCCATTCACAGACGTTCTATCAGTTTTCAGTCGCAGCATCAACGGCCTTGACCTCACCCGTGGCAATCTTCTTTTTTCCGAATTTGCCACCATACTTTTCTGCAAGCTCAATTACTACGGAACCTGCCACGATAATTTCGGCCACATAAGCTGCGACCTTCAATCCTTCAATTAAATTTCCCATGTCTCTTAGTTTTAAATTGTTAGTAATTATGTTTCTATTCTCTATTTCTCTTATATACTTTTCTCATATATAAGGCTTTGAAGGGAAATCAAGGAAGGGGGAGAAGAAAAAAATGAAAAGCCGTCGTCACAGTTCCTCGCTCTGACTTGACTTTCCGCTATTCCGTTCGGTTTTGTATATAGAGACTAAAGCTGCTACAACTACTCCCGATTTCCTAGCCATCGAATTAAATTTCTAACCATTATCTGAAATTAGAGTTAACCCGGTAATTATTTATTTTCATTAATGCTTGAAGCTAACGCACTCTTCATTGCAGTGCTGAATAATGCTCCAAGCTTTTTATCATATATAAGGATTTGAGGGGATTGAAAATGGAGAAAGTATAGATTAGATAAGACTCTGTAAAAGCCTCTGATTCTCAATAAAAAGTATTATCTTTGCAGAAGGGAAGGACAGATGTTATGGTAAAAACAAAAGCAACGAAAGAAGAGACTTTAGCCAAATTTCAGGCAGCAAGAGAAAAAAAACGTGTTTGTCTCGCTAAATTGGAAAAATCAATGAAGGAGACCTATAAAAAACGTACCGGTAAGGAAGCAGATACTTTTTTTGCATTATGAAACAGCTTCTTTCACTGAAACACATTAACGAAAATTCTTCATATCCGGTAGAAACTGCTGGAGAAGATGGATTTTATCAGTTCTTTACGGATGAAGAAGTACATTATCCCGTAGGTTTTATGGAAGATGATATTTTACTGTCACGGAACTCATATCAATTGATTATAGCCAATATCAATAACCATAAGTCTCCCCGTGACCGTAAAGGACGCGATACCATTATTGCCATCGTTGATGAATTTTTCAGAAATAACAACTCAACATTGCTCTATATCTGCGAGACTGGTGACAGCAGGCAAAGTATGCGTAACCGGTTGTTTGAGTATTGGTTTTCCACTTATAATCGGAAGGCTCTGTTTACAATGATTTCATCTTCGATTGTTGATGAAGAAGGTGTCGTAAACTTTGCAACGATAATTCTCCGTAATGACAATCCTGATTTGACGGAGATTATAGCTGAATTTACAGAATCCATCCAACTGCTCAGTCAAAAACCTGAATGACAGGATAGGGAATGGAAGAGAATGGGTCTGCTTTTTGGTACTCTGAATCTTTTTGTTTACCTTTGTAGTAACCAATATATTAGACAATTATGAATAGCAACAATAAGAATCAGATAATCCGTTTTGACTGGGCTATGAAACGTCTGCTCAGGAACAAGGCGAACTTCAGTATCCTTGAAGGTCTGCTCACTACATTATTGGGTGAGAAAATTATTATCCAGAGACTCTTTGAGAGCGAGAGCAATCAGGAGGATGAGTATGACAAGTATAACCGTGTCGATATGCTTGCCGAGAACTCCAAGGGTGAACTGGTGTTGATAGAGGTGCAGAACAATAATGAATACGCCTACTTCCAGCGTATGTTGTTCGGTACTTCCAAGCTGGTGACCGAGTATATCAATAGGGGAGAAAGCTATGACAAGGTCTGTAAAGTCTATAGCGTTAATATTGTCTATTTCTCTCTGGGACATGGAACTGATTTTGTTTATCATGGAAAGACGGAATTCAGAGGTATCCACACCAATGATCTTCTAGAACTCACTCCATTCCAGAAGCAGGCATTCAAGGTGGATACGGTAAGCCAGTTATATCCCGAATACTATATCCTAAAGGTGAACGGTTTCAATCAGGTAGCGAAAAGTCCCCTGGAAGAATGGATCTACTATCTTAACACAGGAGAAATTCCTTCCACTGCTACAGCTCCCGGTCTTGAGGAGGCTCGTGAAAGGTTGAAACTGGATAGCATGACTAAGAATGAGCTTGCTGCCTATTACCGTCATCTGGATAATATTGTAATCCTTCGTGATAATATCAATACTGAACGTGAAGAAGGAAGAGCGGAAGGGATTGAAGAAGGAGAAAGAAAGAAGGCTATCAAAGTCGCCCGTTATCTAAAGTCATCAGGAACCGCAATGGAATTAATTATTGGAGCTACTGGATTGTCTAAAGAAGAGATTGAAAAACTATAATATAAACTTTTTACATCGTATTTAGGAGGAACTATACAATAGATTACGTATGGTTCCTCTTTTTGTTTATGAAACAAGTAATCTACACATAATAATAAAAGCATCAAGTCCCAATCTAATCAAGAAATAAGTTCATTTTTTATGGTATTTAACAGGAACTAGTTAAATGAATATAAAAACAGGGGGAGTAAAAGGGGGAGTATTTGATTTTACAAAATCAAATACCGCTGAAAATCAGCGGTATTCAAATTTAACTGTGGAGCTGAAGGCTCTTTAACCTATTATAATCACAGATGTTCATTATTTATCAAATTGCTATTGATTAATAGGTTAATACAATAGGTAATTAAAATGCGATTTCAAGGATGGTATTTGCATATATCAAAAATTGGGTGTAATTTTGGGTGTAAAAATCAAGCACACCCAAACATGAATATCAAACGAAATATCATTTTCTCTCCCGAATGTAGAAAGAAAGACGGTGTGACAATCGTTGAGAATGTCCCAATCCGTATGCGTGTCATCTTCGGTGGCAAACGCATAGACTTTTCTACTAGCTACCGTATTGATGTCGCCAAATGGGATGCTGACAAGCAGCGTGTAAAGAATGGATGTACGAACAAGCTGAAACAAAGCTCGGCAGAGATTAATGCGGATTTGCTCAATCTCTACAACATAGTACAAAATATATTCAAAGAGTTTGAGGTCGCTGAAACCATGCCGACTCCGGGGCAAATAAAATCAGCTTTCAGCGAGAGGACAAAAGCTCACACCTCTGAGGAAAAACCAACTGAAACCGTTGAAGCCAAACTCTCGTTTTGGGAGCTATATGATGAATTTGTCAAAGAAAACGGTCGATTGAACAACTGGACACACGCCACTCATCAAAAATTCAAGACTGTCAAAAATCATTTGACCGATTTTCAAACCAACAATAACGTTGAACTGTCTTTTGAATTTTTCTCGGAAAATGGGCTAAATGACTATGTTGACTTTTTGCGAGAGGTTGCGGATTTGAGAAACCTCACTGTCGGGAAGCAAATATCATTCCTGAAATGGTATCTGCGGTGGGCGGTCAAAAAAGGCTATCACTCCAATCTCGCTTTCGACTCTTTCAAACCAAAGATGAAGAACACGCAGAAGAAAGTAATATTCCTGACGACCGATGAATTGACAAGGATACGCACATTGTCAATACCTCAATCCAAACAGTATCTTGAGCGTGTGAGGGATATTTTTCTTTTCCTTTGTTTTAGTGCGCGGATATTCTCTACAAGGCAAGCGAGGTGTTCAGGCGGGCCATTGACGCAATTATTCATTTCGCAACGTACAGGCACAAGTCACTCTTTTCCCCCTCCGAAGCCGCCGACATCAAGAACGTGATGCAGACCTATGGAGAAACCACCGAGCAGCAGAAAGCAATAGGTGCATGGCTCTGTGACTATGCGGAGCATTTGCAACCATTTGACGAAATAAAACATCGCCATACACTCAATGAGGTTGGCGATGTTGCAGAAGGTCGGTATGATTGGAAGATTGAGAGAGGGCGAGGGTATGCGTTATGAACCAATTTTCGTAGTGTAGCGAATCGCAACAGCCTTAACGTTGGCTTCCGGATATTTGCTTTGGTAATATGCAGTGAGATCTTTGTATAACCATACACCCATAGTTTGATACATTCGGGAGTTAGCAGATATAAACACATCATATTGCATTATTGGGTCTTCCGTATCATCGTTTACAAAAACGAACTCTCCATATCCGGCAATCTTGCTTTCAGGCGGAAGTAGTTTATATGTTTCAGGGAATTCCATTGATTCCTTACTTTTCCTAATCAGAATGCCATGCCCAACGGTGTGCATATCGTCATCCAACAAGAACCATTTGTTCACATTGGAAATAGTAATATAATAACGCAATCCCCCAAATTTATATGTACCATCGGTTTTAAGGTCGTTCTCAATGTCCTCCTTTTTATCAGCGTCAATGGCATAGGCAAATTCCGGATTAATATACGAACAATGTTTTTCAAAATACCAATTCGGGATGAAATGAGGAGGCAAATTCTCAGAGTCCTTGTGTTCTTTCGATATAACTTCCAATAGCTCGTATTCAGTCCATGCCGGGTCTCCCATGCTATAATCCAGATAACTCGTTTTACTGATACGTATTAGGTATTCATATCCTTCTTCGTATTCAAACTTGGCAATATCGCCATGAGCTTCCCACTCGTTGGAGTTATCTTTTTTAACAGCATATACGTTAGCAAATATATTATTGCCACTCGATGTCAAAACACCGGGTAGTTTCACAGATGCTACCGTGAGCGTGTATTCGCTATAATCAGTTACTTTTTTCCCTTCTTCGTTATCGTCAGTGCAAGCACACATTAAAAGAGAGACAAGTAAGATGAATTGAAGCTTAAGAAAATGCGATTTCATATAGAGTATTGTATTTGTTATTCATAACTTCCTTCAAAATGATATACGAGCTGTTGGAATGGCTCATATTTTTTATTTCCTAACCATAGCTCTTTAGGAGACAGATTAAACATTATGCTATGATGAAAGTAATCGGCACTGCCGCCAAAACTTTGATCAAAAACGATTTTGACAGTTTCAGGAGCACCTAATCCTCCAAGGCAAATCACATTCTTAGGAAGCAATACAAAATGATACATTTGCTCATCCATTTGATAAAATTCGTAAGCAGCTTTGACTTGAACCGTGCCGATGTCACAAAGTCGGGATGCAATTTTTTCATCTGTAATAGAGAGTGCCATTAGAGACAAGTCCATGTTTACTGTCAAGGAATCCTTTGAGACCGCCTTGCACGCATTACCTTCTGATATTGTTTCCCCATGATAATAAGAGGCCCTCATTTCTCCATGATAAGTGCCTTTCAATTCAAAAAGTGCTTTTTGAATTTCAGAAGATGAAAACCTTGGCTCATCCTTATTGCAACTTGAAATGAACACCAGGGCAATGAACAGAATGATTGTGGTTATTTGCTTCATTCTTTCATTTTTTTCTCGTATGGCTCAATGGAGAGATTAATTTATATGCAGAAACGTGAGCCAACTATGCCACGTCTTAAGTGAAGGTCGTAGGAAACCATTTGAGCAGATGTAACAATAGCAGCCCACGCAATATACGTGAGAACCACTATGCTATCCTTGCTCAGTCGAAAATTTCCTACGTTTTCACTTACAAGATAAGCATAACGCTTCTGATTATCTATGTCTTGGATACGGGTTGCCCCATATTCAATTGCAAAATTACTAATTTATCTTTGATAATCCCTTATCTTTGAGTGATTTTATTTGTCTTTGAAGGTGTTTTTGAGTTTCACCGAAGGATTTGTGCCATAATGGACTTTTCTTGGGGGCATTAATGCACCATTATGAGATTGGAAGCGTTATACACTTATATAGAACGTAGATGAAATGAACGAGTTTGAAACACTGACTCATATTATCCCCAAGGTTGGGAGTGTTAGCCGGATATTCTCAAATATTGTGGCA
The DNA here is from genome assembly GCF_004793475.1 of Bacteroides muris (ex Afrizal et al. 2022). GTDB lineage: Bacteria > Bacteroidota > Bacteroidia > Bacteroidales > Bacteroidaceae > Bacteroides > Bacteroides muris. The sequence goes on from NZ_SRYZ01000076.1 coordinate 7,712, forward strand.
GGAAGAGGTATATCCAAAGAAGATGTGAATATTCTTGTGGAGTTTAGAGACACCATACCTAATGGCACAACGATAGAGCACGAGACTATTTCTGCGATACTGAACTTACCTCACGAAAAATTCTCATTGATGCTCAATAGCCTATCATTTGGCTTGAAGAATGTTATCGGCACTTATAAAACATATCATATCTTGCTTGACGATATGAAGCTATCCCAGCTATGGGACTACGACCTTCAAAGCGTGGAATGTAGATTAGAAGAACAGCTATATAAACTCCGTAAAATAGACAAAGATCTGATAGAGACTTCCAACTCCTATGAGATGACACCGTTTAATGGTATGTCTCCAAGTGAAATATCGGTACTTGAACGAAGATATTACAGGCTCAAAGCTGAATATGACAAGGAAAAGGTTAGATTGGATGCCATCAACGAGGAACGAAAGACAATCATTAATATGACGTCAAATATCGGCAACGATATTTTTGAACGAATCAGCCTCAAATGTAATCAGCTTCTTGCCGTTGTTGAAAATTATGTTGACTCGGATTCTCAAAAGGAGCAGGACGCAAAGAAAGAAGAGCCGGAAGCGATTTCTTATTTCCCTTTAAGTCTCATCGCTAATATACATGAAGTTTGCAATGGGGAGCAGTTCGCTGAGACGGACAGCATTGATTTTTTCCACGCCATCAATTTACACTCAAATTTACACCCAATCCAAATCAACAATGGAGAGAAAGTCCGGGTGTGCTACCTTATCAGTTGTCTTGCTGATACCCTCGAATCGCCTCAGCGTGAACAGTGGCTTAATGGCATACTTGCGAACCTCGACATCAAAATGAGCTTCTACCGCTCGAAATACCGTCAGCCGATAAGCGACATGCCAAGCGAAAGCAACAAAACCTTTGCTGACGCACTTCGGGAAATCTTCGGCAAATAGTCGCTCCGCTTTAGCTCCGTACCTTATATATACGGCACTAAACCGAAGTAGTTGTGAGCCGATGTTGGTTAGGCTTTAAGGGAAAAGAACGAAAGGGAAAATAAAATTTCTTCCCTTCTTTTTCCCTTTTGTCTTTCTCAATTTGACCTTAGACCCACAAGAAAAAAGCAATACCCAATCTTACATTTATGGATGTAAAATTGGATGTTTCTTGTATAATACGCTGGTTATCAGCGTTAACTGTGGAGCTGGAGGGAATCGAACCCTCGTCCAAACGAGGAAATCATAAGCTTTCTACATGCTTATCTTTGCCTAAATTTTCGTGCAGCGGCAGAACCAAAGCCATCAACCGTTGCCTTATCCTCTAAAGTTTCATCCGCGCCACGAGGCTGGCACGAACTATCCCCGATTTGACTGCACCACTTTATCGGAATGCTTCGGAGCAACAGCTTCCGAGTGATGTCACGTCCCAGCACCTGGTGCCGGGATTAAGCTTCAATCTACTATACTTCGATTAAGCAGCGAGAGCGTAACGAGTTTCGCCAGATAAAATTTTGAGGACTGAGATTAAAGTGCAAATCAACGACGCACTGCATGCTTACCTACCATTTCTGCCCGCTGTCAAATCCAGTCAACCCCATGACTTTATAACGGTCTGAAATTTAAAAGATTACAGCATTGTTAGAAGTCTTTGGTAACAAACCAGTAACAAAAGGTACATTAATAAACACCTTATCGCTGCTTTCTTTGATGCAAAGATACATATTCTTTTGTTACCAACAATAATATATTTGCAAATATTAGCTGATACAGTTTATCTGAGATATGAATATATATCATACCCTCAGATATACCACATCCGGCAACAGCACAGATTTGCATATTATTAATAAAGCATACCCAATCACCAAGCTATATTTCTTTGCCCTTGTAGCAAAAAAACAGCAGCCTTGAGAAAGTTTCATCGCCCCAATAAACAGCTCGGGAACCGCCTCTAATTGCCTCTATGGATTTCGTAACATCCTCACTCCAAATCAGCCATAAGAAACCTCTCCCACCCCTTGACTCTCGCCCGATTTAGGCAGTTCTGTTTCTCTGTAACCATCTTATAGCCAATGCTAAAAACCGTTCAAAAATCGCCCCATTCGGTTTCTGTAGGTTCGCTATTCGTATAGATATTAAGAGGTATCTTTAGTTTTTCATATACTCATTGAAATATGCTCTACAACCTATTCTCGTGAAATTCGAGGTATTTTCTTTTGAGTTCCAACACCTTTTCTATAACTTTGCAGCGTTCTCCAAGTTTGGAGGGCAGACATATTAACGAAAAGGTGTTATTGAAATTATCTTCTACATTCAAACTTCGCAACTTTGATACTGGCACGAAGATGATAGCAATAGCACCACATCATTTGATATATACCTACCTGAAAAGGTCTGAATATTATCAAATTGGTGTGGGCTGTTGTTTTATCCATTCCAAAGGTAATGCGAAGACCTGAATGTAGGATAAAGCAAATAATAGTTCCCACACCTTTTTTATGCCTATATCTAAGGTGAAACCGCTTACTTCGGGTGGTCGGCTTATTTGAGTAGCTATGAATGTGTACTTTATTGATTCTGAGTCATTGAATGCTGAGCATTTTTCGATTTTTGTAGATATTTTGAAAATAGGTGAAATATATAGCCTTTCACCTTCTTCTGTTAAAGCGAATTTACTCATTGATTCTTGCGGGTTAGATTCTATTTTAAATGTAGCAAGAAATATATCATACAAATATGCAGTTTATAGATTTCTTGATAAGATAAAGCAATCTGTCTTTCATTATGAGGATTGTGTAGATACTTTTGTTGTTGATACTTTCATAAACAGCAAATACAACAATCCTATATGGAATATCCATAACTGCGAGGAGAAAAACGTACTGGTTTTAGATTCAGAGAGAAAAAATTATTTCAACATAAATGATTTCCCAAACTATGCTTTGAATATCTTAAGGAAATATGGTAAGGACGATAGATATAGACAACGTATCTGCTTTTATCGTTTTGACGAGTTTTTAAGAAAAAATGGTAATGTTTTTCTAAATAGAAGATGGTGTAATGCAGTATCTACGGATAAGAAAACTGGTCGAAGATACGATGCGGTTCTTGCATATATGCACCATAAATTTAAGGAACTTTCAGCTGAAATAAAAGGAGGTATGACTTTTATGCAATTCTTTCTCAGCAAGGAGAAATGTGAAGATTATGATAAAATGATAGAAGCAGAGGAAGAAAGAAGACAAGAAGAATATGAAAATATGAGAGCTCAAGAATGGGAAGAGGACTTTCGTCGTGAAATGGAATCAGAAATGAATTCTATGTTGGAACAAGGAGGGGATTGGATGTTAGATTAAAGAATCCATAAATGAATAGAAATAGCATTTAGATTAGTAAACTCAGTAATAAAATGAAAACATTAAGATTTATCGGAATGGCTTTGATAGCCGTAATTATGTGTGTGAACTTCGTAGCTTGTAGTGATGATGATGATGAAGAAACAAACGCTACAATTGAGGGTACTTGGAAATATACTTCAAGCTTTGATGAAGATATGCGTTCAGGCTCTTTCACTTTCAAAAGTAATGGCGGCTTAATTTGGTATCACGGAGAAGAATCTTCATCTAATTGTTCTTATACTCTGAACGGTAGCAACCTAAAAATCATACTGAATCAGGATGATTATATTGAAGGTACGATAGCTATTTCTAAAAATCAAGCTACTTATAAATATACTTGGCATGATTATGATGGAAAATGGGATGATGATTATGAATTTACTATGACTTTAGTAAAACAGTAGAGTAGAAGAAATCGTGAAAAGTCGTAATGGAGTGATACTCTGTTACGGCTTTATTTTAGCCGTACAATAAAAACGATAACCGATTATACAATCACACCCTTTGATAACAGAATTATTGCTAATTTTACGGCAGATAACAATCATATTTCAATCCAAGCATGATGAAATTCTTCCAAAGAAAAGCCCCGACAACGGCACTCACTCCCGCTGTGGAACTGCCCGACCTGAATATAAATATTGTAAAACGGTTTGCTTCATCAGACTGGAAACTCGGAGAGATTCATGGGCTGTCGCATTGGCAAAGGGTAGAGCGTAACGGAATCATATTGAGTTTGGAAAAACTAAATGGAACGTTCTGTATCCGTAAAGATATTAATATAACAGTCGTTCGCCTATTCGCCTATCTGCACGACAAATGCCGATTGGATGACGGATGGGATTTTGAACATGGAATCAGGGCTGCAAAGATGCTTCACTCCATTAGAAGGACGTTACTGAAAGAATTATCCGACAATGAATTCTCATTATTAGAAAAAGCATGTGAACTGCATACAACCGAACACAAGACGGGAGAGCCGACCATCGATACCTGTTTTGATGCGGACAGGCTGGACTTGAACCGTGTAGGGATAGAACCAAGTCCCAATAAGATGGCAACCGAGCAAGGAGCCTATTATGCCGAATATCCCCACAAATTAGAACAGATAAAGTCTTTACTGTTCTAAAGATATAAATCCTGAATAATGAAAGATATATTATCACTGCTGGGCACTTAGTCCCGGCTGATTTTCAGTTGTTTATAATTTAGTTTTTTGATATTTTTGTAATCACAATTGGTAAGTATCTCTCTTACAGGTGTTTTATCCAGTAGAGAAAAGCTCAAAATTTGTAG
>NZ_SRYZ01000077.1 GCF_004793475.1 Bacteroides muris (ex Afrizal et al. 2022)
AGATTATGCAAACTAACAGTGTAGATTTAACATACCCACAGGGTTTTCGGACTGATCCTGAATAAGGACGTATGGTTTGCTTCAATCCCACTAATTTTGCTTATTCTTGGAAAAGAAAAACCCCCGAACTTCTTTGAAATTCAGGGATTTACATCGTTTTGCCTTCTTAAAAAGTGGTGCCACCAGGAATCGTAATTTATTTCCAAGTGGTTGAATATCATTGTTTTCTAAAAGCGACTTGACCGTAATCTCCTCCGTTTGCTCCACCAATGACTTGCGTTGTTCTGCGCAAGGTTGCGTGAAGGTTTCCGAATGCAAAGGTAGTGAATTACTTTGAACTATTATCATTCTTGTTCTTTAATCTTTTGATTTCCTTATCAAAATCGCTTTCTAACAGTTCCATTTCGTGTTTGCGGTAGATTTCAAACTCCTTTTCAGCCTTCTCAATCGCTTGTATATACGAGATATTGAACTGTTCGGAATTTCCGAACAGTTGCCTTCTTTGCTAGTTATCCATCTTCAAATATATGCTTAATGTGCTCGCTTACATTCGATTTGCTTGTTTGGTATATCTCAACTAATTGCCCCTGAGTCAGCCACAAGTCTTCATCAGCAAAGCGCACAGACACACGAGTTATATCGTTATTGTCCTGATAGAGTATTATTTGGTTTTCTTTGTTCATTGGCTTGTTTTTCTTCTCTTTGAATGTAAATATACTCAATATACTTGGTTTTATGGACGTTTATGCTACTTTTCTGAAACTCAATGCCGCATTTTCAGATAATATCGCTAAATTTGCATGGTAAATCAAAGTATTGTAATTAACAGGCAAAATCAAGACGTATGGAATCGCAAAAAATAAATAGGTTAAAGGTTGTGTTAGTTGAGAATGGTAAAACAGGGAAATGGTTGGCTGAGCAGGTCGGAAAGAACGAAGCAACCGTTTCACGATGGTGTTCCAACAAGATGCAACCCTCTCTTGACATGCTTGTGAAGATTGCAGGACTTTTGAATGTTGACCCTCGCCAACTTATCAATGGCGGTAATAATGATTGATTATGTCAAAGAAGAAAGCTACAAAGAAAGAGGAGAACTCCCTCAATCTTGAAACCATATTGTTTAACTGCCGCGACTATCTCCGTGGTAGCGCATCGCTCAATGATAAGCGCGATGTGATACTTACGCTTGTGTTTCTCCGATTTATTGGCGAAAAATTTGATGATGCTCAAGCTGAGATGCGCCAGCAATGTATCAACCGAGGAATTACTGATGAAGAGAAAATCGCAAGATTCCTTGATTCCCCCTCTCGCTACAAAAATATAGTATATGTACCAGAAGCTGCTCGTTGGTCGATGCTAATCAACGTGCCTGCATCTAATCTTGTCGCTGCGCTTGATGATGCATTGCAAGCAATCGAAGATAGTGGTGATACACTTAAAGGTTGTGTAAAACTCAGTTTGTTTACCTCTGTAAAAATCCAATCCAATGAACTTAAAAAGGTTGTTGATGAGGTAAATAAGATTTCTCACAAGGTCTTCGGTGAAGAAAAAGACTTGATAGGTCGTGTTTATGAATATTTTTTAAAATCGTTCGCTGTAAACGCCACTAAAGAAGAAGGTGAATTCTATACTCCACACGATATTGTAGAGCTTATAGCCGCCTTTATCGAACCATTCGACGGTACTCTCTACGACCCATGTTGTGGCTCAGGTGGTATGTTTATTCAATGCGCTAAATATGTTGAGGCAAAGCAAGGTGACATTACAACTGTAAATGTCTTTGGTCAAGAGAAGGAGGATTCCACTTTTCGCCTTGCCAAAATGAACTTAGCTATGCGTGGTATATCCCACCATTTGGGTGATGGTCCTATTTCTACTTTCGATAAAGATCAACATGCCGGACTTGTTTTTGATTACATCATGGCAAATCCGCCGTTCAATCTCAAACATTGGTTCACCAAAGATGTTACTCAACAAGGAGTGAACTGGGCTGATTATGGCACTCCTCCCGAGAGCAATGCCAACTACGCATGGATTCTCCACATGCTTTCCAAACTTAAGGCAGACAAAGGTATTGCTGGTTTCTTGCTTGCAAATGGTGCCCTCGGTGATGAAGATACCATTGCCATTCGTCAAGAACTTATAGAGAACGACAAAGTAGAGGCTATTATCGTTCTGCCTCGTGAATTGTTCTATACCACTGACATTTCGGTTACGCTGTGGATTCTCAATCAAAATAAGCGCGGAGGCATGCACCATGGGCGGCAACTACGCGACCGCCGTGGGGAAATCCTCTTTATGGATTTACGCTCATGGACTGAAAACCCGGTCAAAGGTGAACAGAAGAAGAAAGTGGAATTAAAGGCTGATCAAGTGAAACGAGCTGCCGACATTTTCTTTCGTTGGCAGTCGGTTGGCACTAATGGTGCGACCTATGCAGAACCGGAACTTTACCGCTCGGTCGGCTTTGAGGAACTGAAAACAAACAACTTTTCTCTTGTCCCTAGTCGCTATATCGAGTTCGTTGACCGCGACAACAATATCGACTATGACAAAGTGTTGACTGAAACGGCCTCTGCGGTTTCCGAACTTTTATCGCTCCAATGCGAGAATGATGTAATGCTGCGTAACGCACTAAAACAGTTGGGATATGAGTGCAAGTGAAACAAAATGGGTGAGACTCGGTGAGTATATTGAGCAATCAGATAAAAGGAATTCCGATGGTGCTTTAACAGAAACTGATGTTCAAGGCATTAGTACGGATAAATGTTTTATTCCGACAAAAGCTAATTTGGACGGAGTGTCTGTTTTATCATATAAAATAGTTGCACAATCGGAATTTGCGTATGTCGCTGACACTTCACGCCGAGGTGATAAGGTGGCACTTGCACTTAATTCATCTGAAAAAAACATTCTTATATCTTCAATATACACTGTATTCCACAGTACTGATGAGAATATCTTACTCCCTGAGTATATGTTCCTGTTGTTTAATCGCTCCGAATTTGACCGTTATTCTCGATTCAATTCTTGGGGTAGTGCGAGGGAAACTTTTGATTGGTCAGAGATGGAACGTGTACAAATTCCATTGCCGTCGATTGAGGTGCAGCGTGAATTGGTTGCCACTTACAACGGCTTGAAAACTCTTGCCGAGCAGAACGAGGCTCTGATACCTCGACTGTCTGCTGCCTGTCAAGCATATATCGTGGATTGCCGGGCTAAATATCCCTCAGTTCCCCTCGGTAAGTATATTGAGCAATCAGATAAAAGGAATTCAGATAGTGCTTTAACAGAAACTGATGTTCAAGGTATTAGTACGGATAAATGTTTTATATCTACCAAAGCTAATTTGGACGGAGTTTCTGTTCTATCATATAAAATAGTTGCACCATCGGAATTTGCATATGTTGCTGATACTTCACGTCGAGGCGATAAGATGGCACTTGCTCTTAATTTATCCAACAAAAACATTCTTATATCTTCGATATACACGGTATTCCGCAGTATTGATAAGAATGTCTTACTCCCTGAGTATTTATTTCTGATGCTTAATCGCCCCGAATTTGACCGCTATGCTCGTTTCAATTCTTGGGGCAGTGCAAGGGAGACTTTCGACTGGTCTGAAATGGAACGTGTACAAATTCCGTTACCGCCTCCTAATGTACAACAAGCAATCGTTGATGTCTATCATTGCATGGAACGTGCCCAATATATCGCCTCACAAGCCCGGGAAAAACTCAAAACACTTTGCCCAGCCTTAGTACAGCGGGCAGCTCACTCTTAATTACTGATGCCATGAAAGGAAAGTTCTACGAAAGCGAATATGAAGAAGCTCTGATAGACTTACTGCAAGCAGAGGGCTGGCAATATACTAATGGCGGAAATATCCACCGTCAACTACGTGAGTCATTGCTTGTCGAAGACCTTAATGTCAACGATTTGCACATCTATTTGCAAAATCGTTATCCTAATCTCACTGACAGCGATGTCACCGAAGTAATCAACTATTTGCGCCACGTTCCAGGACAAACCCACTTTGAGCGTCTGCGCAACACCTTTCAACTTGTCCGTGACGGTTACCGTTATACCCGTCACGGTGACGGTGAGAATTTCGATATTCGTTTTATCGACTTTGACAATACAGACCGTAATATTTTCCGTGTTGTCAATCAGTTTGAGGTCGCATACGGCATGAAGAACGATGTGCGCATTCCCGATGTATTGCTCTTTGTCAATGGCATACCGCTCTGCATCTTTGAATTGAAGAACCCCACAAAACTTGATGTTGACATCGCACAGGCTTATGAGCAGATACACACCCGGTATATGCGCGACATACCCCATCTGTTGCGTTATTGCCCGTTGTCGTGCATCAGTGATGCCACCGACAACAACACACGGCTCGGCACTACCTACACGCCATACGAACACTATTATGCGTGGAAAAAGGTAAACAACGAAGATCCTTCCGCCCAAAAGGGTATAGACCAAGTACGCACTATTGTCAAAGGCGTGTATGAACCATCCAGATTCTTGGAAATTCTGCGCGACTATGTCTATTTTCCCGATGAAAAAGGTGGAAGGGAGGAAGAAATAGTGTGTCGCTATCCTCAGTTCTTTGCCACTCGAATGATGAGTGACAGCATACGTCGTGCCTTTAAAGAGCAGACCTCTAAAGGTGGCACATACTTCGGAGCCACAGGTTGCGGCAAAACATACACAATGATGTTCATTGCAAGGCAACTTGCGTTGCGCTGCAAAGAGCTCGGTTCGCCCACCGTCATTATGATTGTTGACCGCGACGACTTGCAGACACAAGCTGGAAAACTGTTCTTGCGCTCGCAAGACTTCTTGCAACTCGGCACAGTCAAAGTCATCTCCGACCGAGAAGAACTCAAAACCGAACTTTCGCTTCGCGACAGTGGCGGATTCTTCATCTGTACCATTCAGAAATTCTGTGAGTCAATCGGAGAGTTAAACACTCGCCGTAATATCATCTGTTTTTCGGATGAGGCCCACCGCACCCAAATTCGCCTTAGTAGCAAAATCAAAGTTGTTGAACATAAGGACATCAAAGCCAAGGTGGAACAAACCTCAGCAGGTGCAGTTGCCGTTAGAATAATTGATGAAAGCAAAATCGGTGCTTTTGTAACCAAACCCTATGCCGAACAACTCCGCACGGCGTTTCCTAATGCCACATTCGTCGGCTTTACAGGTACACCTATCGCCGAAACGATTCAAGTGTTCGGTGAAATAGTGGACTGCTACACCATACAACAAGCGGTGGACGATGAAATTACTAAAGACATCAAGTATATTCCACGCATTGCCCAAGTAACACTCGATTCCGAAAAGGTCAAGGAGATAGAGGATTATTATACCCGATGTGCGGAGGAGGGAGCAACCGAATCTGACATAGTTGCAAGTAAAAAGGCGATGAGTGCCATGGAGCAGATACTTGGCGATGAAGAACGACTGGAACGCCTTGCAGCCGACATCATAGCACACTATACTGCCTCTTGTGACAATAAGCCCGGTGTGGTACAAAAAGCCATGGTTGTATGTAGCAAGCGAGAAATTGGCTATGCATTATTGCAGAAATTCCGCAAACTTCATCCCGAGTGGTTTGAGGAACGCAAAGCACCGGAGGGCTATGTAGTCCCTGAAAAAGAAATGAAAGAACTGATGCCGATGCCGACTATTGCCATGGTTGCCACCCGTGGCAAAAACGACAAAAAAGATATGTACGACTATCTTGGTGACAAGAAGCGCACCAAGACACTTGAAAATGCCTTTAAACAGGAATACTCAAACTTCCGTGTCGTCATAGTTGTGGATATGTGGATTACGGGATTCGATGTACCGTGCCTCACCTATCTATACAACGATAAGCCGCTGCAAAAGCATACATTGGTACAAACAGTCAGCCGTGTCAACCGTAAATACCCAAGTAAAGACTTTGGTTACATTATTGACTACATAGGTATTCGCAATAATATGATGGAAGCCATGAAGCAATATGGCGGTGATACTTTTGGTCCAAGCGAGGATGATGTGCAGCAAGCGTTAGAAGCGTTGCTTGTAGAACTCGAACTTATCAAGCAGCTCTTTGCAGGTTTTGACCTAAAACCATTCATAGATAAAGATTCAAAACCGCTTGACCGACTTGAATGTCTTGGCAAAGCGTCAGAGCATATTTTGACTTTGAGCAAAATGTACAATGTAGCCAAAGAGGGCAAAAGACCTAAAGAGGTAGATGCTAAGACTTTCTTCTTGGCTCACGTGAAGTGCCTGAAAACCGCTTATGACATCTGTCAACCTTCAAACGCCCTGAACCACGAACAGTTGTCGCTGTCACAGTGCTTTATGTGTGTCGCTACTTATATTCGCAAGGCTTCGGGCGAGAAACATGATACGGAAAGTATGAATCGTGTGGTACAACGTATGGTTGCTGAAGCATTACAATGCAACAGTGTGGTGAGCATACTTGACACAGATGTAGAGGAAAGCATATTTAGCCCTGGCTTTATCGAACAGCTCAACGGAGTTAAACTACCTGCCACCCGACTTGAGGTGCTTATCAAAATGCTGCGTCGAAGTATTGCACAATATAAGAATACAAACAAGTTCGCCGCAGAGAAATTTGAAGAGTTACTTAAAAAAACTTTGGAAGAATATCACAACCGCCGTGCATCACTCTCTTCTGCTGAGGCTACCCAGACGCAGAAAGATACGGTGGATGAGATTATCCGTAATGCTACCCAACAGGCACTCGATATCCTTAATAAATTAGGCGAGGATAAAGAGAGTTTTCGTAAACTCGGACTTACATTTGAGGAGAAAGCCTTTTACGATATATTGATGCATATGCGCGATGTTCATAACTTTGAGTATGGTACAGACCGCAAAGTAGGCTCGCTGATCATCAATGACAAGTGTAAGGCTCTCGCCAAAAAAGTAAAAGAGTTGATTGATACCCAATCGTGCTTTGCCGATTGGTTGTTAAATACAAATGTTCGTGCCAAACTCAATCAAGACCTTTGGTTTTTGCTTGATGAAAACGGTTACCCACCTGAATGGAGCGATGATGTTTTTGATCAGGTTCTTGACCAAGTGGAAAACTATAAAGAGCATCAATCTGCCCCACGCTTATATAGTGTTAATACAGATTATTATCCATCTATGGTAGCAGAATCATAAATTTATTCGTTAATTAGAAACTATGTTTGAAAAGTTCAAAACGATTAAGATAAAAGGAGGCTGTTTTGATAATGAAGCCGAACTGGAGCTTTTTAAAAAAGATGCTCTAAGTGTAATATATGGTCGCAATGGTAGTGGAAAAACCACTATAGCTCATTGTATCGGCGAACTCGTAAAATCTGACGAGGAGAAAAATGCTGATTTTACTGTGAGTTCGACCTCGACTATCACAACTGACAAGAAAGATTCGGTATTTATTTTCAACGAGGATTTTGTACGTGAACAAGTAAGAGTTGAAAAGGATGGTATTAACACTATCGTTATGCTAGGAGAGCAAGTTGAGTTAGACGAGCAAATAGCACAAAAAAAGGAAGTGTTGGCTAAACTAGAAGAAGAATTTAACAAACTGGATGAGGAACGAAAAAGATATGATAACGCAAGGGAAAATATCTCACCCCTATATTATTTCAACCAAATACGGGATGCGCTTCGAGCGGATGGTGGTTGGGCAGACATTGACCGAGATGTAAAGAGAAATACAGTAAAGAGTCGAATTTCCGAGGATGTAATTAATACATTGCTGGGGTTGGAAGAACCAACAGAAAATTATAACACATTACATAATCGTGTAATGAATAATCTGAATTTGTATCGTGGATCTGAAGATGCACAAGTGCTAACGTGGATTAAAGGGACTGTATTACTTCCTGAAGAATTAACACAATTAATTGATATTCTTATTAAACCATTAGACACACCAGAATTGACAGACCGGGAACATCGGCTCTTGGAATTATTAGCAAAGCATCCACAACATTCCACAGAAGCAACAAAGCAAATGGTAACCGAAGGGTGGTCTTTTTGTCCAATGTGCTTACGTGAGATAACGGAGCAGGATAAAGCAACTATTACTCAAACTTTAACACACATATTGAATGAAGAAGCAAGTCAATATGAACATTTGCTCTGCACTGAGTTAGAAACATTTGCTATAATCGAAACGGTTCTACCAGAGTTTAGGGAACATCTAAACGAGCAGGAACTTAATGTGGCACAGACAGCTCTAGCAAACTTAAATCGTATACTTTATGCAGTGCAACAGAAAATTAATCAACGCAAAAGTGATATTTATAAGGCTCTAAAATCCCCCTTTTCTGAAGAAGATTGCAGAGCCTATGCAGATGCAGTTGTTGCTTGGAGAAAAGCTTTAGATGCGATAGAAGAATGCGTGAAACGATTCAACGACTCGGTGAATAAACGCACCAAATTATACAAACAGATACGTACAGAAAATAGCTTATTAGCACGGAAACAGCATTCTGCTTTACTACGAAGTTATAAACAGGCAAAAGAGAATAGCGACAAAAATCGTGAGCTTTTGGATTCCAAAAGCAAAGAGCGTGAGAAAGTTCAAATGGAAATAAAATCTCTAAAAACGCAAAAAGAACGTACTGATATTGCCTTGGATTATATTAATCATGAACTTCAATATGTATTCTATAGTAATCGTAAAGTCGTATTGGAACCTGGAGATGGTTGTTATAAGCTTAGAATCAATGGCAAAGCTGTAAGACCAAAGAAGATTAGTGTGGGCGAAAGAAACGTATTAGGTTTATGCTATTTCTTTGCCAAGTTATTTGGTGGCAAGACAGAAACAGCTAAGTATTCCTCAGAATATCTAATTGTAATAGATGATCCTGTATCAAGTTTTGACCATGGTAACCGTGTGGGTGTCATGTCGTTATTACGGTTTCAATTCGGAAATATTCTAAAAGGGAATACCAACAGCAGAATATTGGTATTGTCACACGATTTACAGTCAATTTTTGACTTAATGAAAATACGTAATGAGGTAATTGAAAAAAATGACCCTACATTTATGGAGTTAGTGAACCACAACTTAAAGATGCATAAGTCTAAAAATGAATATAAAAAACTATTGGAGTGTGTATTTGAATATGCTTCTAAAGCGGAAACATACGACATTGACGATATTAGTGATATAAGCATTGGTAACACTATGCGAAGATTATTGGAAGCATATTCAAGCTTCTGCTATGATATTGGTTTTGAAAAGATGCTTAGAAAGCACGATATTCTTATGGAAATACCAGAGGATAAACGTGTTTATTATGCGAATTTTATGTACCGTCTAACTCTAAATACGGAAAGTCATATGGAAGAAAACATATACACACTTAATGGAATTACTGCTCGATTTACAAAGGATGAAAAAATACAAACGGCTAAAAGTGTACTTCTGTTTTTATTATATATAAATAAGCCACACCTTGAAGCTTACTTGTCTGAGCATATAACCGAGATTGAAAACTGGAAGAATGATGAAGAGAAATGGATTCTTTCAATAAAATAGCAGGCCAATATGTGCTGATATTATTATTTTTACGACTATATGACAATTGACGATATCATGAACCTTGTGTCAGCCGACGAGTCAAGAACTCTGGAACTGAAGAAGACTACCGGCGAATTGAAAGACGGTATGCATTCGGCATGCGCCTTCTTGAACACCGAAGGTGGTTGGCTGATTTTTGGTATTGCACCGAAGTCCTTGAAGATAATCGGGCAAGAAGTAACAGACAAGACACAACAAGAAATCGCTCAGGCATTGGCTGGTCTTGAACCTGCGGTAGATGTGCGGGTGGCGTATGTTGATGTGCCGGAGCACCCGGGCAACAAAGTTATTGCCATGCACTTTGACGGTTGGGTATGGGGTGAGCACCCACATACATTTCACGGTTGTCCCTATTTCAAAGTTGAGAGCACTACGAAAGTGATGCCACAAGATATGTATGATGAACGCATTCGCGCCCACCAACCTCAGTTGTATGCGTGGGAAAGGTTGGCGGCTGACGGTGTAGCATTGGCAGACCTTGATGAAAACCTGATTCGCAACAGCATCCGGCGAGGTATAGATGGCGGACGTATTCCTGAATCTGCATTGTATGAGTCGACAGGAGATATTCTTTCAAAATGGAAATTGCTTAAGAATGGCGTGCCGACTAATGGTGCGGTATTGCTGTTTTCCAATAACATAGACGAGTATCCGCAATTTACGCTAAGAATGGCTCGGTTTGTGGGTACGAATAAAAATATGTTCCGGGACAATCAACGTGCTGAAGGTAATTTCTTCCAACTGTTAGATGCCGGAGTTGCGTTCTGTTTCAAGCATCTTTCTCTCAGTGGTAGAATCACCAATCATAGTTTGGAACGGGAGGAACAGCTTGAAGTGCCTTATCATGCGTTAAGGGAAGCTCTTATCAATGCTCTTTGTCATCGTCATTGGGAAAGATATAATCTGACCATCAGCCTTGCCATCTATGATGACCGCATCGAGATTGCAAGCCCTGGCACATTTCCACCCCAAATTACTCCAGAGAATATCAAGGAGCCTCACGAATCATATCCGCACAACTTGAAAGTGGCGGAAGCTCTTTATCGAATGACTTACTTAGAAAACTGGGGTAGTGGAGCAAAGCGTATCATGGATGCTTGTGATGCACAAGGAGTGGAAGCACCCACATGGCGTTCTGATGGAGGTTTTGTTACTATCACGTTCAAGCGACCTTATTTCGCATCCGGTACAATAAAGACAGACAAGGAGGATAAGAAAGCAACTAAAGATGACAAGTATCGCTCAACTACCGACCAAGTACCGCTCAACTACCGACCAAGTACCGCTCAAGTTCAAGAAATGATTCTTTCAATGAGTGACGACTATATGGCGATGAATGAAATTATGTCCAATATGGGATTCAAACATCGTACATCATTCCGGAAAAATTATTTTCTTCCTGCGTTGGAAGATGGTGCAATTGAACCAATGTATCCTGAACAGCCCAATCATCCGAAGCAAAAATACAGACTCACAGAATTAGCAAAAGAGTGGATAAAGAATAATTCAGACCATTCAAAAGAGTAAAAATGGCATCGCTGATTTGAAAGGATTTCCGACTTCGGAGGAAATCCAGTTTCCTGTAAGGACAAGGCGTTTTGAGCTGCTCGAAGTATTTTGAGCAGCCCAAAACATACCTTGCTGTGTCTTTGAGGACACAAAAATCCTCCGCCTGTCGGATTGGTTTGTGTGTATAATAACTCATTTGGAATATCGGTCAAGCCGATGGAGTATATCCACCGACTTGATTGGTTCTACCGTAATTCGCTCAGAGTTTGCGCCACTGCTCGATGTCCTCCCGGTAGGCATCGAGGTGCAGGCGGGCGAGGTTCTCGATAAGTCCCGAAGCACTCATGCCACGCCCGCCGAGACGGCGGACAATCCCGTCCAGCCGGTCACGCACCTCACCGCTGACGAACACGGGTTTTCGGTCGGTTATTTTGGGTACTCGCAGGTAAGTGGTACGGTACTCGTCCAGCGACAGCTTGCGTTGTTTGCTGCTGACACGCTTCTGTGGGACTGCCACTTCTTCGGGCGTTCCGCCTGACGGTTCATCCGCTGTAACAGTTTCCGCTTTTTTCGTGACGGTCTTGCCGGGTTGTGCCAGCTGTTCCGGATCCAGACCGATGTTCCTGTAGAAGTCGTCCATAGACTTCTCACTGCGGGATTCCCTGCGTCCCATTCTTTCCACGATTTCACGAGCCTGCTGCTCACTGATACTTGGTTCTCTTTTCATTGTCATAAAACAGGTTGATTAAGTTATTACTGTGGTCTTGGTCTGTGCCTTGACCGATTGTTGCAAGCAAAGTAAGACGTTTTAGTACAGTCAGTCAACAACTTGGATTCGGTTAGGCAATATTGTGAGACTTTGCTTTATGGTGATAGAGATATTGGTGAGGACTTCACAGATTTGCCGGA
>NZ_SRYZ01000078.1 GCF_004793475.1 Bacteroides muris (ex Afrizal et al. 2022)
TGGGCCAAATTTATTTAATGTTTAACTAGTCCCTATTTTTTATGGGACACTAATGAACACAACTGTCAAATCTTAAAAAGAAAATTGATGAAAAAGTTGCTTTAGGACATCTGGGGCTTTTGCCTTCTACTGTTATCGCAATTTCCTATTTTGAAAATTTCATCAAATTGTTGGCAGATGAGATAATTAGACAAGGTGATAAAATTCAAATTGGGGATAAAATATACAAATCTGCAAAGATTAGAATAGTTATCCCAAGGACTCTTGATGCTGATATGAAAAGACAAGCAACAATATATTTCCGAAAAATACATTTTGAATCTTGTCCAATCACAACTGTTCACCGTAGTTATCCGATTTATGTTGAATCCACCTCAGAAGGTAATGTTAAGGACGAAGCAATTATTGCAGACATGCCAACTATTCTGAGTGGCGTTGACAAGGCAATTGACATGTATTTCAGAGTAGGCCACATAGGTAAAACACAAGAACAACAACTCACAGAAGAAAGAGAGTTGAATAACTTCACACGTGTTTTGAGTCTGCTAATTTCACAAGAAGCCTTTTGCAGAGAAATTGTTGAAATTGTGGATGATAACAATCAGCCTATATAACATGTGTTACTATTAAATGATCGATAGTTTATAATGTTAATAATACGCTGAAATAATGGAAGAAAGTAACAATTCTCCTATTCAATCCGACTTTGAACGGATTAAAAAGCAAGATAATAAAGGTTTAGAGTATTGGACTTCTCGTGAGTTGTGCACCGCATTAGGCTATAGCACATACCAAAAATTCAATCGTACTCTAAACAAAGCTATCGGCATAGCCAATAAGAAAGGTTGTAACACTATCGAGCATTTTAATCCTACGTTTGAGATGGGCAAACTAAATTCCGGTTCCTTTTGTAAGGTAGAAAATATATATCTTTCACGAATTGCCTGTTTGATGATTGCGGAAAATGCCGATGGGAAGAAGCCGCAAGTGCAGATGGCAAGAGAATATTTCAAACAAGAAATATCAACTCCTGAATTAATCGACAATAGCTTATCATCCAATATATTGCTATATAAGACGAAACAAGGAGAAAGTCGTATAGAGGTCATCTTCTATAATGAAACATTTTGGATGTCGCAAAAGCGAATGGCCGATTTGTTTGGTGTTGAAACGAATATGATCAATAACCATCTGAAAGAGATATTCAAGAGCGGAGAATTGGAGGAGAGTTCAGTTATTCGAAAAATTCGAACAACTGAACTTGATGACAAGAACGATGATACATTGTTCTACAATTTGGATGCGGTTATTGCCGTTGGTTTTCGTGTGGGCAGTTATCAAGCGAGCCAATTTCGGATGTGGGCCACATCGGTTCTAAAAGAAATAATCATAAAAGGATTTGTATTGGATGATGAACGCTTGAAACAGGGCAAACATTTTGGCAAAGATTATTTTGACGACCTATTAGAACGTATCCGAGAGATACGAGCCTCAGAACGTCGGTATTATCAGAAAATCACCGATGTCTATGCCGAATGTAGTGCCGATTATGATCCTAAGGCTGAGACTACCCTACAATTCTTCAAAATGGTGCAAGATATGATGTATTGGGCTACTTCCCATCAAACGGCAGCCGAAATCATCTATTCAAGAGCAGATGCCCAAAAGCCCCACATGGGACTTACCACATGGAAAAACGCTCCTGACGGCAGAGTGCAAAAGTCGGATACAATTATCGCCCAGAATTACCTATCAGACAAAGAAGTCTCTGCATTCAATCGTCTATCAACCGCTTTCCTTGATTTGGCCGAACTTCGTGCCGAACGGCAAATCATTTCCACAATGGCAGATTGGAAAAAGCAATTGGATGATTTCCTAGCTCTATATGAGTATGATAAATATAATGAGACTGGCACCATTTCCGCCGAGCAAGCAAGAGAAAAGGCATACGCCGAATATGATAAATTCCGCTTGATTCAAGATAAGGAGTTTCTTTCGGATTTTGATAAGGAACTCAAGAGGTGGAAAGAGAAAGGATTGTTTGGTAAAGATTAATTCTATCTATAAACACTATTAACAGGAACATAAGATAAACCATAACGGCATATTCTCACTATCTTTTCCCGAAGCCAAGACAATTATTGTCTCTGGTGATATTCATGGAGACTTTAATCAGTTGGTGTTCAAACTCTGCATCCAATATCAGCTTACGGACACCTTGCTAATTGTAGCCGGGGATTGTGGCTTTGGCTTCGAAAAGAAAGAGTACTATGAACAGATGGTTAGACGAAATGTCAAGCGAATGAACCAAGCCAACAATTGGATTGTGTTTGTGCGAGGTAATCATGATAATCCAGCTTATTTCGATGGAGCAATGTTCAACTTCAAACGCTTCATCGCTATTCCAGATTATACTATTCTACAAGCCTGTAATCATACCATCCTTTGTGTTGGTGGAGCTATCTCTATTGACCGTATCTATCGCATAAATGAATGGGATAAACGCAAATACCGTGTTCATTCAAATGAACCGCAAGAAAATGATATTTCTCGCAATTTATATTGGCAGAACAAAGCTCCTATTTACGATTCTGATAAGCTGAATACCATCCGTGCAAACTTCTTGATTGATACAGTTGTCACACATACCGCACCTTCATATTGCGAACTATTCTCAAAAAGCAATCTTAACCAATGGGCTGAGAACGATCCTTCATTAATTGAGGATATACAATTTGAACGAAAAGCGATGGATATGCTTCTAAACCATCTCAAAACCAACAATCATCCGATAAATCATTGGTATTATGGGCATTTTCATCAAAGTTGGCATTCTGCTATTGATGGAATACTATATCAGATGCTCGATATTATGGAATTCTGTCAAATATATTGATTTATACCATTTCGGGTATAATAATGATGCAATAGACAGAATTATACCCGATAGAATATAATAGTTGTTACCTGAATATAAGTGTTCCTATTAGGGCATACAAATATTTTCCATAGTGGACAACGGAAGCAATTACATTTTTTCAAGCGAATAAATCTGACTTATTACACTTTTTAAAACGAATAAAAGATGAGGGAGCAATATCAATATTCAAACATAATATATCCTTCTTGGTCATAACCTTTTCGTTCATGATGGATACGATCTATCAACTGCTGCAAATCACTCTCATCTGACTTAATGTCCTTAAAACGACAATACTGTTCATCGTATCTTTTTCCGGAACCGGACTTCAAACGAGAGTCAATATCGGAAGGAATTAGAAATGAAGAACGTTCCGCTCCTAAATATTGTTGAAATTCAAAGAGAAATATGCCAATACCTGCTAAATCAAAATCACCGAAATGAAGATAATGATTGGGAATAGTACATAGCCATCTTCTAAGATCTGTTGATTGTGGGTAGCGGGACACAAAGAGTGCTTTTTTCGGAAGCTTATGCGCTTGAAGATATTTTTCGAAAAATACTCTTTGATTGCGAATCATTCTGAAATTTTCCATATTCTCGATACCTATCACTACTACGTCTTTAGGTATTGTGAACGTCTCCCATTCTGCGACAAAAACAAAACTCCCTTTTTGTGGTTTTACCATAAAAGGTTCTCCGTTAAGCCTACACCCAATAGGCTCATAGCTGTTTACAGGGAATCCTGGGCAGGAACGAACCATAACAAGTTTGGAGTTACCTGTTTCTGTCGCCATAGAAGCGCGTGAATCTGAGATATTTACTTCGAGAATGCGATAGTTTTCATCCTTATCGATCAGAAATCTTTTTAAAGCTTCAGTATCACGGGCACGATATGATTTTCTTGAGCCGTGGGAGGTAACTAATAGCATACCCTCGGTCAATAGTTCATCCCGTAACTTACTGCTTAGTTTTGAACCTGTGACTTGTTCACCTGCTATCAATGCTTGTATAGACGCACTTATTGCCATATTGTATCCGACTATTTTATTCGTTTCAATAATTTTTCCACTCTCGTCTTCACTCCATACTTACTCAGAAGATAGGTATAACGATAGTCGTAAGGATTATAGGATGTGGGGGAACTATTGATGAGATAGATATTGCGTAAATTGGCAAATTGGAGAATACCTTTGATATTGTTAGGATGCAAGCGTCCTATCTCATCCATCATGCAATGTACAATGAAATCACCACTCTTTCGGGCTGCCTTTTTCTTAAAGACGTTGATGAGCATGATATTGACCATTGCCTTCACAAGAATGTCCGTACCATCTGACCCTACATTATTAATACGCTCGACCCAGTTCGTGTCGTTATCGTTTTCCTTTACTCGAAATTGTAAGCGGAATGCGTCACTCAATGATACAGATGAACGATTCGGTTCGTTCTGCAACTGATGAGATAAACTCTTCAGATAATCCACGACCTTGAGGTTCACTTCATCCCGATTATTGCTTGAGAAAAGATTAAGTTCACCGATAGAGAGCGCATTTTCTACGGTATAATCATGAATGGATATAAGCAGTTGCATGAGCTTGTCTGAGGATTCATTCGCTCTTAGCTCAATGCTCTTGATGACTCCAGCAAAGTTCTTTTCTACAAAATCACGATTGATGTCAAGTATCACTCCGTCCACATCCGATCTACGTTTCATCAGCGAACCAATTTCGGTTGAGATACGTCCCAAAATGTCTTTATAATGCTCGCTGGTACGTCGGCGGAACTCATCGATTTTGTTATTGTCCATGAACTCCTGCAAATCAACGGCAATTTGCAGATAATCATTGTCCGTCACAGGCATCGTGTTGAAACGGAAAGTATTTTGAGGCTTGAAGTTGCGATTGAAACTAACCACTATATCTTTAAGTTTGTCGATTGACTCGCGTTTTTGATTGACAGTACCTCTAAGTTGGCTCAGGAGTTGCTGACAATCCAAATGTGTCTCCATTGTCTTGTCATCAGAGAGATAAGTGTCGGGTACCAAATGTTCGTTCTCGACCATTTGATGATAAAAGTTCAACCCCTCTTTTCTGTGCGCCAGCTCCTTGAGGACTATATGCTGACGCTCTTCCATTTCTCTGCATTTTTTCTCGATGCGTGTTCGTTTATCCTCATAACGCTGGCGTATCATAGAGAGTCGTTGCTCGATAGTCTTAATCGTTTTTCTGATTTCCGGCTCCTTGGCAAAAAGGTTTTGTTCAGCGTCGCGATACCTGATAACAATAGAACGTTCCTCTTCAATCCTCGCCAACAATGTCTGCAAATCCTTCAAAGCTTTACGATATTGTTCAAGCAAATCCATATCAACACCTTTGCCTGCAAGTTCTGCTTTCTGTTGTTCATCGAGTTGCTTCTTCTGTACGGCAAACTCCTTATAACGCACGGTCGCTTCCGCATTTTGTGATTCGTTAAAAATGCGCAGTTCCTCATCAAGTGCTTTTGAGGTTTTACCGAATGAGGAGTCAAGGTTTTTAAGTTCTTTTTTATTCCTTGCTTCATTTTTCTCACGGACATCCTTCTCCGATTGCACGTTTAGCAGAGCTTCGTTGAAGGAACGTTCACGGATCTCTTTTTCTTGAGCAATCTGTTCCAGTTCTTCCATCTCCAGCTTATGCCGATGGTTTTGCAGATTTTGTCGTTTGACAGGTATTTGTTCTTCTTCCACCTTTAACAAAGTTACATTCTGCCGAAGCGGATTGAGTTGTGTCGCATATTTTTTTCCGAGTTTCGATATCTCTTCCTCAAGGGTAATAGGCGATTGCATGAGCTGGCGGTTTATTTGCTTCACTTGCTCTTCCAAGTTCTTTTTCTCCAATCTATACTCGTCAGGCGTACGATGCACGGAGGCTATATTGTCTAGGTTCAACCTTATCCCGAACAAGTTGTCAGATGCAACACAAAACTGAGGTTCAAGCCCTTGTGCGTATAGGACCCGTTCTTCGTCAATCACTTTGCCTATCGTGTTTTCCCAGCCTTCCGTATTCTCGCAAAGCCATTTATAAAAAGAGCCGTCTAAATGGGTAAGCAAATTATTAATCTTTGCAATTTGTTCCCTGATTTGTGTCCGGTCGGCTTCAAGCCGTTCCTGCTCACGTTGTGAGGCATGTTTTATTTCAGCCTCTTTCATCTCATACTCGGCGATAATCTGTGTTATCTGGCTTTTTACCGCTATCTGTTGTGCGGTATTCTCTTTCTCTTTCAAATTCAGCTGTTGAAGTTGTTCATCCGTTTGCTTTATTTCATCGGCCATAGGATGCCAATGACGGAGTTCCTTCAACGCACTATCAGCCCTGTTTTGTTCGGCCAACAAGACTTGTAAACGCTCATCAGACTCATGTCGCCAATTGTCGAACGCTTCCATAATCTGATTTCTATTCTTGGAACGGTCTTCTTCTAGTCTCTTACGCTCTATCTGGAGTATGGCTTGTTTTTGATAATATGCCTCTTTTTGAACATTTTCGAATGCTTGACGCGCATTCTCCAGTTTAGCCTTTGCAATGTTGTACTTTTCCTCTATTGAAGCATGCGTTTTCAATAAATCATCCAATAGAGTTTGTTTATTAATCGCTTCTTGCTTGATCGCAGACTCCCGGTCGGAAAGAGAGAGTTTGTCTTCAATGCCAAGAGCATCGAAATCCTTCCTTGCCTGTGCTATTTCTTTCAGTTTGCTTTTCTTGGCGCCAAGTTCTTGATTGAGCGAGTCTTTTTCTTTATCATAGTCAGTTGTAAGTTCTTTCTTACGACTATGTTCCTTTTCTATGGCCGTTTTAACTTCTTCCGCTTCCACTTCCAATAGTGGTATCCGTTGCTCGCTATATGCTACCGCATGATTCATCATATGCCATACATCCGACAATTGTTGGTCGAGCGCGACAATTTTGCGACCTTGTTCGGCAATATTCAATGCCTGTTGGCGCACCGGATAATTGCCGTCACGTGTTTGACGGAACCAGCAATCAATTTCATCATACTCTCGTTCAAAGTTTGAAACAAGTCGTCTGTAGGTTTGTAAATCAATGGGCAAATCTTCATCTGTCATGGATTGTATGATCGTGTTCTTTACAAAGTCTGCATCCAGTTTGGTATTCAGAAATACGTTTTGAATGCTTCGCGGGATATTCTGATAATGCGAACTCTGAACTAAAGAATAACGTGCGTATTTATGGTCATGTGTATTGCCGAAGATAATATCTTTGAACATCACACCGGATTCTATTCTTGCAGAAACCCCTACATTCTTGTCTATACGTTCACGAATCTTCACCCAATCACTCAACACCTGCTTGTCTTCGGTAATGAACCATTCACGTTGATAGGGTGCATCTATAAATCGCCATGAAGCACGTCCTTGGTATCTGCTGACCAATATGGTATATGCGCCATTATCACGCATCACCTCATAAAGTATATACGAATTTGACTGGCGAAAATAGAATTCATCAAACGACTTCTGTCCCTGTTGAATACCTAAACGGTGTTTGTCGGCATTATAGAAAAACAGCAATGCCCTCAACACAGTACTTTTGCCCACACCTTGTGTTCCTGTAAAATGTACATTGCCATCCACGGAAATCTCAGCATAAGGGATATTAGCACTATTAATAAAAATAATCTTATTCAGGTACTTCATCTTCATTAACTATTTGAATGATTTCCACTAATTCTTCAACATAGCGAAATGCCGAAGTAATCTTATAAGTCTCGTCTTGTTCGCTAATACACTCGGCAAAACCCATATTCTGCATCTCTTGAAGCAGTTTGTTTACAATCTCAATATTAGACCCTGCACCGTACTTCTTGAATAGATGATTAGCCTTTTCTTTTAGTTCTATATCCAGACTAATCTGTTCTATCAAATGACTTTTACGGAACTGATATCCGGCTGTAAATGATTGGTTATAGCATTTCAAAAAGTCCAGATAGTCAAGCCATTTTGAAAAGCTTTCCAATTTCTGTTCTATGGTTTGCTTACTTTCTCCTTTTCGCGAAAAATAGAAGAAACCATTGCCGCATTCCAATTGCAGACCAATTTCCTTGAAGTAATCAGTATAATCCTCCATATTCTCCTCGATATCTTCATACAAATGGCGGATGGAGGTATCTGTGCTGTCCACCGAAAGAAACTCTCCTCGGCTCAACCGTTCGTATATTCTTTGAGTATTATTTCGCATAAATTATGGGATATTCGATGTCTTGATAAATTGCATATTCTCCTGTCATCCTGCATTCGTCAGAATGTAAGATAACCAATTGGCAAAAGAGAGTTACTAGGTCTTCCATCGTACATTTTACTTTATAGTCATACCTCAAAATGAACTTAAACAGATCATAGCTTGAGGCTAAGAACGCATTCCATACTTCCGTGGAATCCACCTCCTCCAGTTGTTGGATATGCTCTTGTAAATCTTCCTCTGTCAAAGGTTCGGCTTCTGCTCTTGTTGTTTTCTGTATTCCATTGCGTTCAGCCATTCGTCTCAATAACTTTACGACCTGCTCATTTTCCCGTAGCATCTCCAAAGACAAACGTGTCTTGTTGTATTGGCGGGATTCCGTCCAAAGAGGACTTCTCTCTTCCAATACCTGCATAAGGTTCGTATCCGTCTTAATAAGTAACTGATCTTGCAGATATTTCAACTTTCGTATCTTTTTATAAAGTTGATTCTGCTGGTCTATCTGGTTGATGTAGGAAATAATCTGTCGGTCAATCTCCATGAGTGCGTGATAAGCTTCCACAAAATCATGTTTCACATCGCTACAGGTCTTGGCCATGTGCGGATCATTGGCCATAATGAAGAAAGCATGCTCGTTGTCCATCAACTTTTCACATTCACGGATCATGACACGGATGCTATGGCTCTTCTCATCCAGATTCTGTAGTTTCTTCTTCTTGATAATATAGTTGGGTTCCTGCTTATAAGCATTATCCATGTTACGTTTCAAATCCACCACATTCTTCAACGTTCTGAATCCAGTCTTCTTTAAAAGTTGCCGTACATTGTCTTGATATCCGGCTTTGCGATTGACATTAGTCTCTTGCAGAAAATATCCAATATGTTCTTTTAAAGTGTTGATACATTCCTGCACACTCAATACGCTAATCTCCTCGTTTACATTCAGCACCTCCTCGAAGAAGTTCAGATAGTCACTTTCAATTTCAAGCGTATTGCCTGTCTCCACCAATACGCCATAGTCAACCAACTTTCTCAATCTGGTTTCATTCCCTCCGACAAGATCTATAGCAAGTCCCAACGGAAACTTTATTAGTTTACGTTTCTCAAACATCTCACTCAGCAAACCTTGCTCACGCGAGAGTGTTTTGGTCAGTTCTTCTATGCTTCTGAAATGTGTCAGAATATCCATATTTCAAAATTCTATAATTAATGCCATCAAACTGTCAATAAACTCAAATCAACATCGGGAATGATAACATCCGTAAGCTTATCTTCAACAAGGAATCCCATATAAAGCGGAATGGTGAGTATATCCCCCTCACGTCCTACATTATATTGTCCTAACTTGATTGCATTCTTGACATGATACACATCCTTGTTCTTCAGAACCGTAGTCATACTTTTTGCCTTTCCCGACTTTGCCTTGACTTCAAGAATAACGCATTCTCCTTTGAATCTCACCAAGAAGTCCAGTTCAAGCCCGCTATCCTTATGGAAGTAGTATAGTTTTTGCCCGGACTTGCATAAGAAATCAGCCATCAGATTCTCAAAAATAGCCCCCTTGTATCCAAGAAGATTACCCTTCAAAATATCTGCCTGTGTTCCATAATCGAGCATTGCCATTAAAACACCTATGTCAGTGGTATATACCTTGAAACACTCTTTGACGGAATTGCCTTCTAAAGGCAGTTCTGTAATCTGCGTGTTATAGCATCTACGGACTATCCCGGCATCCTCCAACCATTGGATGCTACCGATGTATTGCGAAGCCCTTCCACCTTTCTTGACGATGGAATATTGAAATTTCTTGTTCTCTTTGGCTAATTGTTTCGGAATAGATTCAAAACATTCACGAATGTTAGGCTTGTCCGCATCATCCGCATATT
The DNA here is from genome assembly GCF_004793475.1 of Bacteroides muris (ex Afrizal et al. 2022). Taxonomy (GTDB): domain Bacteria; phylum Bacteroidota; class Bacteroidia; order Bacteroidales; family Bacteroidaceae; genus Bacteroides; species Bacteroides muris. The sequence continues at coordinate 10,041 of NZ_SRYZ01000078.1, forward strand.
TAACCATATCCTCTTCGTATTCGGCAATAAGATTGCGTTGCGCCTTATAGATAAGTTCGATATTCTTGGTTTCAAGGAAACAGTTCACCACCTCCGGCAGACCTCCGACAACGACATATCTATACAGCAACTCCATCATTGCCTTGTGAATTCCATCGGGAACAACCTTTTCGCTCTCAAAGCATAATTTGACAGAATCAATGACCGCCTTACCGATTCCATTTGCCCATAGAAATTCCTCAAAGTCCAACGGATACATATCTATCACGGTTTCATATCCGACTGGAACCGAATCTTGTCCTTCCTCTTCGTTTTTCTTTCTGCTTTTGCCGTAGCCTTTCACTCCCAAAAGAGAACCCGTAGCAATAACATCGAAACGTCCGTCTATATGGAATGACTTCAAGGCAGTCCTTGCTTCCTTGCACTCCTGAATCTCATCAAGGATAATACAAGTTTTCCCCTCAATGAAACGACTACCTTGTATCAAAGCAGATAGGTTGAGAATAATGGTATCGACATCTATATTACCCGTAAAAGCGGACTTCTTATCCGGTTCAAGTATGAAGTTCATATAGACTACACTCTCATAATTCTCTCTTGCGAACTTCTGGACAATGTATGTCTTTCCACATTGGCGGATACCTTTTATCACAAGGGGCTTTCTGTCCTTGGACTCTTTCCATTTAGCTAAATATGTTTCTATTTTCCTTTTGAGCATAGCGCAATCATATTCTTTCCATACGCAAAGTTACACTTTTTCCAGTGAATAACATTCAAGTTAGCACACTTTTTCAAACGAATAAGTCACATATAGATACATTTTTTCAAGCCAATCACATTTTTTCGTGCAAAAATCTGCTGCAACCCACAGAAATTCCAAGAAAACCACTACCTTTGCATACAACAAGCGTTCTGTAACATACCTGCGGAAATGCCCTATCACTCAATACCTTGTATCTGATAGCGGGCATTCCACAAAAGGGCTGAAAAGAGGCGGTACAACACGTATATGCAAAGCAATGAAATACAACGGTTTGCATTTGTCCCTACATTCTGTGTATTTGTAAAAACAGAGGTTGTACCGATTAAAATGAATAGTCACTGATAATCAGTGATGTAAATATGCTGCATCGGAAACATCTACACGGAATAGAATAAAATCTTCATTTTCACTGCTCATGATCACTTCCTCTACTTTGTACACCTTATCGCTTCCAGCTAATTTAATCCCTTCCTCACCAATGCCAGTTCCTTTGAACACATGATAATTGCTGACAGCCAAACCATCTTTGTTGATAAAGAATCCAGAACCTTGGTACATATTGTAGCCATCCGAAGTAAACACCATAAAAACTGACGTATTATATTTCGAAAAAATTTGAGAACCATCAAGCTTATTTTTATCACCACGATTATTTACAACTGATATTGTGACGTTCCTTGCTTTTTTATTAGGAGACACTAGTACTGACTGTGACTGTTGTGAAGTTACAATCTTATCATTCCTTTCACCATGTCCTGATTTATGAGCGCATGAATACAGACATATAATAGAAACTGTTGATAAGTAGTTATTCATAATTATTTCACCTATGTCGAAATTACATTATCTTTGCTTC
>NZ_SRYZ01000079.1 GCF_004793475.1 Bacteroides muris (ex Afrizal et al. 2022)
TCGGCTGCTCCTTGCCATTGTCCAGCCGGAAGAAACTCAGCAGGGTATTGAGCATATCCCGCATACGGTCTGAGGATTGCTGTATGCTTTGAAGAAAATGCACATTGTTTCCATTGCTGCATTCCTTCCATAACAATTCGGTATAGCCGATTATTGTCGTCAATGGTGTACGTAACTCATGGGTAATAGTATGTACCACTTTCTTGCGGGAGGCTATGAGTGCCTCATTTTGCTCGATTGATAGCTTCAGTTGCTCGATTAGATCTGTCGTTTTTCGTTTGTACCGCTTGATACGTTTGGCATCCCTGTGTATGATTATATAGGAGATAATCAAAAGTAATAGAACGAAGCCAGTCAGACCTCCAATCTGTATAAACGACTGCTCACGCATGGTAGTTATCTCTGTGTTTCGCTTTTGCAAGTCAGCTTGTACTTTTTCATCCATTTGGCGAATTAGTTCTTGCAGTTGTCGGTTAAGTTCCATATTCCTTGCAGCAAGACTGTCGGCGTGTTCCGATAGATGGTGGCTTTGCGCCCGTTGCTCGGCTATCATATCCCGGTTGAGGGAATGGAGCATCGTGGTGGTTACGGTTGGTTTTGGTCTTTCCTTCTTGCCGAATATGCCAAGGAATCCTTTTCGCTTGGGCTTTTGTGGCTGCTCCTGTACGCTTTTCTGCACGATTACAGGTACCTGACGGGCTATCTTCTCGTTGAGAGCCTGCTGTTCGTCAAGTACTTGAACAATCCAGCGCATCTGCAGTTCTTTATCTGCAAGAAGATGGCGCACGCTGTCGATGCGCTCTACCGGATAAATCGTTTTGAAACGGCACAGCATACTGTCCATCGCCATACGCTGAATATGGTAACATTCTAAATCTTCATCATCCCATTCCAATACGCTTTCGCCTAAAAGAGAAAACTTTATCAGCTGGATATGGATAATGTTTATTTCCTTACGGAAACTCTCTATCTGCCGGTTCATAGTTTCTAGTCTCTCCATGTCCCGCCATTCGCTGAACCAAGTGTAAACGATACCGCTCATCAACAAAGCTATCAGCAGATAACCCATAGCCGTCAGTGTACGGATATTTTTTATTTCAATAACCTGTTTCATGAGACATCATAAGACCGCTATGTTTTTAGTTGAACTCATATCATCAATAGATAAAATTGGCGATGTGGCAAAGGACAAGGATAGGCATTATTATAAATTTCTCCTGACCCGTTTTAACAGTATCTTGCAGATTAACCTATGAAATGGTTTTATTATTGTAAAATAGAATTTTCCCATACGGTTATTGTATCTGACTTTTGTACTAACCGATAGATATAGACTGTCATTCATACGCTTTCCGGTCATAAATGCAATAACAAAATCAAGGTGTTTGTCGTTTTTGCTTATTGTCGCAAGGCGATCGGATTCGACAATGACAAAATCCGATAAATTCTTCTCTCCTTTCAGACCAAAAGGTTTTACTATGGCATTACGAAACTTCATCAAGGCAGTAATCCACTGCGGTGCGCAGAAGAATCTATCAGTCAATTCTTCTGCACTTATCAGCCGTGTGGTATGGACTATCTCACTGTAATTATCAGTATAATCAAAATGCTTGTTTAGTTCCATGATGCATAAAAAGATTTTACTATCACAAATTCTTCACCATATAGCGAATCACAACAGCTTTGACATTAGCTTCCGGGTATTTGTTTTGGTAATATGCCGTAAGGTCTTTATATAGCCATATCTCAACATTCTGCGGTGCAGGTGTTCGATTCTGAGCATATATAAACACATCATATTGCATTACAGTGTCTTCTATATCATCGCCTGTTACAAAATTAAACTCTCCATATCCGGCAACTTTACTTTCCGGCGGAAGGAGTTTATATGATTCAGGGAACTCTGTTGGTTCCTTGCCCCTGCTAATCAAAAATCCTTGATTAACAATGTGCATATCGACATCCAATAAGAACCATTTACGTGTTCCTGTAAAAGCAATATAACAACGCAAGCCTCCGAATTTATAGGTTGCATCGGTTTTAAGGTCATTTTCAATCTCATCTTTTTGGTCGGCTTCAATGGCATAAGCAAATTCAGGATTGATATACGGACAACGTTGCTCAAAATACCAGTCCGGGATGAAATGAGGAGGTAAATTTTCAGAGACCTTGCGTTCTTTCGATATGACTTTCAATAGCTCGTATTCAGTCCATGCCGGATCGCCCATGTTATAATCCAGACAGCTCGTTTCACTGATGCGTATTTGGTACTCATATCCTTCTTCATATTCAAACTTACCGATGCGTCCATGAGCCTCCCAATCAGTGGACTGCTCGTTTTTTACAGCATATACATCTGCAAGTACATTGCTACCACTCGATGTTAAAACACCGGGGAGTTTTACAGAAGCTACCGTAAGCGTGTATTCCTTATAACCGGTTATCTTCCTACCTTCTTCATCATTATCATTACACGCAGTCAGCCCTGCTATAGTAAGAATAGCTACCAATAGTATTGTGAAATAATTTTGTTTCTTCATTTTATTGTTTCTTTATAGTAAATTCCACCTTTGAAGACCTTTTGGGCAATAATTATATATTTCTCTCCATAGGGATACTTACAATACCCTTATTAAGCTCTTTTTTACCCACTTTTTTGAAACCTAAAGATGCATAGAAAGTTTCTGCATAGGTTGAAGAATGAACTGTTATATAAGTAAAATTACAATCACTCATCACATAATCAAATAGCGATTTTCCTATTCCTTGCCGATGATAGTGCGGCAAGACAAAGAAGAGGGATATATGTTGCTTTTCCCGATGTACACCAATTATTCCTATCAATAAATGCTTGTCAAAAGCTCCATATATGTCAAGTGCATTCATCAACGATGTGTCATACACGAAACTTTTAAAGGTTTCGATACCTTCTTGGGTGAAATCATTCCTGCCACATTCCATACATACTTGATAGGACAAATCGGCAGCATTGTTATATTCATCTTGTGTTAATTTGCGTATCATAATATTCATATCCTAAAATCAGCTTTTAGCAATTCATAACAGTGGCAATCTAAAAAATTCCCATTCTTGAAATAGGCATTACGATGTATGCCACATTTGCGAAATCCTATTTTCTCTAATACTCTCATTGATGGCATATTACCAGCATAAACATTTGCATAAACACGTATCACATCTGTATGAAAAAAATAGCTACGAATAGCAAGTACTAACATTTGAGTCATAATCCCTTTACCCCAATAAGGTTCGGCAAGCCAATACCCTAATTCAGCATTGTAGCGTTCCACGTTAATGCCACGAGAAAAACTTATGTTGCCGACAGCCTCCTGATTTACTTCGATGCAATAATTATTTTGTTCGCTTTGATTTAAAACGAATCGGATAAATTGTTGCGCATCGCTCTCAAAGTAAGGATATGGCAGACTATCACGGCAATTATCCCATATCTTTTTATTATTAAGATATTTAGCCAAAGTGGAAAAATCATCTTTAAGCCAACGTCTTATTTTGCATTTATCCATATCTATTCCTTTTGTTTTATTACTGCGACTTTCACTAACGCCAAAATTCTTCGTGGATTTGCCCGTTTGTCCGATGTGGAACTTACGTTAGTTGGCAGGTAATAAATAAGCAAAGAAAGAGAAGGCCTGCCAATACAATGCAGCCTATGACTAAGAGGGTGTTTAATAACAAAAGTTAAATCCTGAGCTGCGGATTTTGAGATGGATTCGGTTCTATGCAGAAGGAGCATAGCGGGCTATGTGACTGAGGCATAAAGCCGAATACGCTCAAAAGCCGCAGACATGATGCTATCTTTATGTCAGTCATATGTTTCATTCTTTTGTGATTTTTTGAAATTACCATCGCCTTGGTGTCTCTTTTGTTAACTGGCTGTTGCTCGTCGGTCACATAGCACCGCTATGCTTCCTCCTCACAGCCAGTCATTTAATCAAAAGATACACCACTCAGGTTTTAACTTTTGTTATTAAACACCCTCTAAAAAGGCTCTATTGAGTTTCTTACGCTCCAATTCCTCCTTTTCCAATGTATTCTTTCGAATATCCTCCAATTGTTCCAACGAGAGGTGGGAGGAGGGAGAGGAGACACTTACTTCGAGCAATCGGCGACGAGTTTCCTTCATCCGCTCACGCCCTATCTTGCACAGTGCCCTGTTCTCCTTATCTCGCTGGAGCATATCGCTCACACAGCCTAATGTCCCCATTTTATAGTTAATATTTAATGTTCCAACCTTGATGTCTCAATTTCTTTTTGTAGAATCTCAAAGATACGTTCTAAATCATGCCTGTGCGGGGGACTGATTTGAAAAGTACCGCTTTCTATTCTTGCATTGACCATCGGGGCGGTAATAACTGTATCATTAAATACAAAACCTATCCGTTGCCCAATAGCTTGTTCTGTAGCATCTGCCCAGACTTTTTGTTTCTGCTTATTTACACTTCCCGATATAGCTCGGAGACCATAATCATCAGAAACAAGTTCTATCGCAGCAAAATCCTTGACGGTTACAATCGGCCTGCTTGCAAGACTATCCTTCTGTCCGTCTGTGATAAGATACCAACCGTTTTCCTGATGCAGCATCGAAGCCTGCTTACATGAGACCACAAAGATGAATAAACAGCAGCCTATTACTCTTATTGCGGTTTGTGCATTTCTAAAAGTTTTCATCATATCAATGCAGTTTGGTCAATGCCGCCACTGATTTTTCCGGACGATAAGACTGAAGTACAATGCGATTCTTGGACTTTTCAATAACTGTCCAATTGCCTACCAAAGCACTATTCTTAAAAGTAATGATTCTACCATCTATGCAATAGTATAAGTCCCATACTGCAGAAGGATCACCGCTACCTTCACCATTGATACTTTTACCCTGAGTCTCAGTGAGAAATTCCACAATCAGATACTCTTCGTTTACGACCTCTTTTCCATCCGCGTCATAATCGCAAACACAAGCATTCCAGGTTGTTTGCAACAGTTCCGAAGCGGCCAATATTGGCTCAGAATCATTGTCATCATCACTGCAACTTGCCAATAGTCCAATATTTAGAAGCAATATCATGCTCCACAATTTAAGTTGATAGTTCATATTATCCAATTTTTTAGTTTTAAATACTACTGCAAAATTACGGGTATAAAACGAAACAACTCTCAAACTATTTTGAGAGTTGCATTACAGGCACATATTGGGGAGTATTATTCCTTGCCAAAAGCAATTTCCTTACGGATACGGCTAAGATAGGTCGGTGTGATTTGTAGATAGGAGGCAATTGGAACTCACTATAAAATAGCAATCTTCGCCATTTTGCAAGCAGTCGGAAAGTTCATCTTCCGTATGGTTACGGACAAGTAACGTAGCGAAGTCCTAACCTGACTGAAATAGGCTTTTATCGCCTTCATGCTTTTTGAGGATATTGCGTAAAACGCCTACCTATCAATATCGTTGCCCTACTTTTCCATATTCCACTTTTTATGCGTAACTTTATGAAGAAAAAACACTCTCCCCCTATGAGTATCAGGCACGAAGCCAATTACTATTAGCAGAGTCAAGAAAATGAAACAATTATCACTGTACCCAGGTTATAAATAGAGGTTGTATTTCACATATAGATTACGGACATTCCTAATATGTATCTCTATGTTATTCTAAATAGAATTCTCCTTTTAATGTTCCTTCGCTGAACTGTAAAGTAAATGTACCATTGCCGTTAGTGCAGTAGATTTGCCCTTCGGTCTTGTTGTAGGGAGTGATTTGGAAAGTACCCTCGTCTATCACTTCGCCATTCACTGTGGCGTATGACACTTTGTTGTCCTTGCAATACTGGCGGTAATCCCGATACGAAATCAGGGCATCGGCATCTGCTATATCTATCTTTTCTATCGTTTGCGGCTGGAGAAAAAATTCTTCCGGTGTATCCACAAACAGATTGATTCTCACAATATAGGCAATCTTGCCCCCTCTCTCTGTACTTAGATAGGTTTCAAACGTAGCTTCATATTGGCTATATTCCAAAAAAGGTGTGGGGTGCGTCGGACCAAATATATATGTGTAAGGTTGTTGGTCAATGTACGTTTGTCCGTTCAGTTCGGCTGTACATTTGGATTTGAGGTAGTTGATGCCGTCATGCTTTTCGCAGGAGGTGAGGCTGAGAAGGGTGCAGGCGATGATTGACGCAAGTAGGGTAAGTTTCTTTTTCATATTGTTGCTATTATAATATCTTTTGAAGAATAAATCAGTATCTATTAAGTATTCCTGAATCATTGTCTTTGTTTTGCATTTTTAATTTCAAGTTGGGCTTGTTTTTGCCGAATGTGAAATTATATACAATGTTGATATAGACCATATTGGCATTATTGATTATGCGTTCTGTTTCAGTTCGTTGTAGGAGTGATGTCCCTGATACAGATGTTGTCTGTTTCCACGAGTCATAGAATGGATATCTTATTCCTCCTGTCAAAGTGAGGTTTTTAATCGGACAGTACGACACTTCTACGCTTGCCATACTTGGAATTGTTTTCATTGTCTGACCTACAAGAGATTTCTTTTCAGTCTGATAGAATACCGAAACGCCCCATTTTTTGTAAGCTAAATTTATGGATGGGATAAAAGAGTATCCTGTATGATTCCATTTTTCGTTTCCAAAAACGTTGATTTGGTGGAATACTTCGGAATACAGTCTTAGTCGTAAAATATTATTTGAAAATGGATACCACTGTAAAAACAGGCTGGCTTTCATGTTCTGTGCATTATCCAAATTTCCGAATGTCTCAATGATATTCGTATCGTCTGATTGAAAAACTGGAGCTATGGCATCTTTGTCATAAGAGTACGCGACTTCTGCATTGAGAACAAATTTCTTAAAGCCTTTGAAATATGACAAAGACAGATCATGGTTGTTGCTTGGCTTTAGATTCGGATTACCAGCAAACAGATAATTGGCATCCTTGTAATAAGGATTATATGTCAATGAAGAAACGGCAGGGTTGTCTGTATTCACTTCATAATTGAATGTCAAGTCTGAACTTTCGTCTATGAAATAGCCAAGTTTTACTTGTGGTCTGAAATAAATGAACTTGTATTCCTTGTTATCTATTGTGGTAAATATATTTCCGTTTACTCCGGCACTGACACTATAATTGATTTTTTTTCCAAGCATACCTGTAGCTCCTATATAAGAATAGATTTCATTCGTCAGTGTCTGATTGTTTGAAGAGAGATTCTGCTGTGTACTGTTGTTGTGCATATACCGGGAACCGACATATAACTGTGCCGTCTTCATATTGTAGTTATATATGGCTTCTCCGATAAGCGAATACTTGTCGAGATTTATATCTGTTGCCGTTTCAAAGTCAGTCAACCCATCGCTCAACTCGGAATATTGATAATCATAATCAGATTTGTAGTAAGTCCCGACAAGGTTCATCGTCAACTCATGCCTGGCATTAAATGTTTTGCTGAAATACATATCCAATACAGGGCTAATGTATTTGTCTTTATCAGAACTTTGCCCGATCTTTTCAAATATCCTATCATTGACGGTAGATATAATATCCTGAGCGGAAGAGCGTCTGCGATTCAGGGAATTGAATGAGAGTTTGGTGCTGAAGATGTAGTTGTCCGATTTGGAGTTGTTGAAACTGATTTCAGCCATTTGCTGCTCATATGCGTATGGACTTTTCTTGCCATTTTTTTGCTTTTGATAAATTGTGCCTTCTACAGCATAACTTATATCTTCATCCAATATGCGTTTGTTGTAGTTGCGGTAATTAATGTTATATGTTACTCCAAGCTGTGAATTACCCCAGTTATATTTGAAATTCATTGCATTATTACCAAATCCGGTAGTAACAGCATTTTGGGTATTGATGCCTACAGAACCTCCATTGTGTTTTTCTTTGGTTATAACATTGATTACTGCACCCAACCCCATGTTGGAATATTGGATAGGCGGTTGGGTGTAATAATCTAATTTAGAAATATTTTCGGAAGAAATCACAGAAAGGTCAGTCGGCGTTGACGGTATGCCGTTTATAAGAATCTTGACAGCCTTTCCATCGACTGAATTTACATTATAATCAATAACCTGTATTTTGGGCAGGTGTTCCAATGCCAACAAAGCACTGCTATATTGCTTTTTTTCTATGTTGGTAAGTTTATATTCTTTTTTATCAGCAAATCTTTTGACCATGCTTGCAGCCACTACGACTTCATTCAATATCATATTATTTTCAGCCAATATTATTTCCCCTAAATCAAGAGATTGGTCTAATACTAATTCCTGTCGGTAGTCTGCATAACCGAGAAATGATATTTCAACGCTGTATTTGCCGGATTCTATTTTCTCGATGATGAATTGTCCGTTATCATCAGTTATACATCCTTTATGGTTCAGCGTGTCTTGTAATAAATGTATTATTATGCTTGCACCGGATATGGGCTGCGTTTCCTTGTTTTTAACAACTCCTTTTATTGTGTGCTGGCTCCATACTGGGGAACATAAAGCACTGCATAACATTAGAAAAATAGCACTTAATCTTCTCATAAGATTTGCAAGTTTTTTTTGTTGCAAAATTACGGGTATAAAACGAAACAACTCTCAAACTATTTTGAGAGTTGCATTACAGGCAC
>NZ_SRYZ01000007.1 GCF_004793475.1 Bacteroides muris (ex Afrizal et al. 2022)
GAAATGATTCATCTCTCCAGGCGCAAGACGGTCAAAGAGGTTACTTTGGATCTTTTACCGACCATGATGCGGATTGTCCGAACGACTTTTCCCAATGCCACTATGACCAATGACCGGTTTCATGTACAGAAACTCTTTTATGAGGCAATTGATGAGCTCAGGATTACTTATCGCTGGATGGCACGGGATTTGGAGAACGATGAAATTCAGCGGTGCAAAGAGCAAAACATAGAGTATGTTCCGTTTCGATATACCAATGGTGATACCCGCAAGCAGCTGCTGGCAAGGGCCAAACATGTACTTGTCAAGCATTCCAGTAAATGGACTGAATCCCAAAGAATACGTGCGGAAATCATATTCGACCATTATCCGGAACTGAAATCTGTTTACGACTTAGCTATAGAGTTGACCAATATATATAATAAGCACTATGACAAGGATGTGGCACGTGGAAAGCTTGCCTTGTGGTACAATAAAATAGAAAAGCTTGGATACGGATGTTTCAGAACCGTAACAAATACCATGCAGAACTATTATGAAACAATACTAAACTATTTCGTTAACAGAGAAACGAATGCATTTGCTGAATCATTCAATGCAAAAATTAAAGCGTTCAGAGCACAGTTTAGGGGAGTCGGAGATATACCATTCTTTATTTTTAGATTATGCAAACTAACAGTGTAGATTTAACATACCCACAGGGTTTTCGGACTGACCCGAACATGATTTACGGGTGACCCGTAAAACTCCCGTAATCCTTAACAAAAAGAAAACCACTGACTCATTGTGAATCAGTGGTCTAAGTGGAGCGTATGAGACTCGAACTCATCACCTCGACACTGCCAGTGTCGCGCTCTAGCCAGATGAGCTAACGCCCCGTTGCCAACGTTTGCGGGCTTGCTTTCATTTTTGATGGTGCAAATATAATGCATTATTCTGAAATAATTGCTATGTTTGCGAAAGAATTTGAAAAAATAAGTTATGCTGATATATAATACCACTTATCATGTAGAGAAAGGAGAAGACAAAAACTTCCTGATATGGATGCAGGAACACTATCTTCCCGAGGTAGAAAAGAATGGAATATTGTATGCTCCACGTATAGCCCGTATCTTGAGTCATATTGAGGAAGGAAGTATCTGTTATTCTGTTCAGTTTGAGGTAGAAAACTCTGCCAAATTGCATCGTTGGCATCAAGAGCAAGGAGTGAAACTGAATGAGGAATTACTGAATATCTTTAAGAATAAAGTGATTGGATTTCCTACATTGATGGAGGTAATAATGTGATACAACCGGTCAAAGAGAAAATAATATTGGGTATAGACCCTGGTACCACCATTATGGGGTATGGAGTATTGCGTGTGGCAGGTGTCAAGCCAGAAATGATAGCTATGGGAATTATTGACCTCCGCAAATTTGGAGACCACTATCTGAAGTTACGCCATATTCATGAACGGATACTGAGTATCATAGAGAGTTATTTGCCTGATGAGCTTGCTATTGAAGCCCCTTTCTTTGGAAAGAATGTACAGTCCATGTTGAAGTTGGGGCGTGCGCAAGGCGTAGCAATGGCAGCTGCTTTGAGTAGGGATATTCCCATTACGGAATATGCTCCTTTAAAAATAAAGATGGCAATCACCGGAAACGGACAAGCATCCAAGGAACAGGTGGCGAACATGTTGCAGCGTATGCTGCATTTTCCTAAAGAGGATATGCCTACTTTTATGGATGCAACGGACGGGCTTGCTGCTGCCTATTGTCACTTTCTGCAGATGGGGCGTCCCACGGTGGAGAAAGGCTATCATGGCTGGAAAGACTTTATTGCCAAAAATCCGGATAAGGTGAAGAAGTATAAGAATTGAAATGTAGAATATAAAAATAATATCATGAAATTGAATGAACTTGCTATCATTGGAGTGGCTGCGACAACGGTTGTAAGCTGCACTCCCGCGAAGACGGAGTATGCTTCGTACGAACTTTACCCTGTCCGTTCGGGTAGTCTGACAGAGATGGAATATACACCTGCTGCCACGCAATTCACATTATGGGCGCCTACGGCGGATGAAGTTCGCCTGATGTTGTTCGAAGCAGGAGATGGAGGTCATGCCTACGAAACTATTTCAATGGAATCATCTGAAGAAGGGACTTGGAAAGCTAAAGTTGAAAAGGACTTGATAGGTAAATTCTACACATTCAATGTGAAAATCAATGATAAGTGGTTGGGGGATACTCCGGGTATCAATGCCAAAGCTGTAGGGGTGAATGGAAAGCGTGCCGCCATCATCGACATGAAATCCACAGACCCCGAAGGATGGGCAGATGATAAACGTCCGGCATTGGACTCTCCTGCCGATGTGATTCTTTATGAAATGCACCATCGTGATATATCCATTGATTCGTCGTCGGGTATTGAGCATAAAGGAAAGTTCCTGGCATTGACAGAACAGGGAACGGTAAGTCCTGATGGGCTGGCAACCGGCATTGACCATCTGAAAGAATTGGGAGTGACACATGTACATCTCCTTCCGTCTTATGACTATGCCTCCGTTGATGAGACAAAGCTGGACGAGAACAAGTATAATTGGGGATATGATCCGCAGAACTACAATGTGCCTGACGGCTCTTATTCCACTGACCCTTATAAGCCGGATGTTCGTATCCGCGAATTCAAGCAGATGGTGCAGGCTTTGCACAAAGCTGGTATCCGTGTTGTTCTGGATGTGGTGTATAACCATACTTTCAATACATCTGACAGCAATTTCGAACGTACAGTTCCAGGATACTTTTATCGTCAGCGGCCGGATGGAACGTATGCAAACGGTTCGGCTTGTGGCAATGAAACTGCCAGCAACCGTCCGATGATGCGTAAATACATGATAGAGTCTGTGTTACATTGGATTAATGAATATCACATTGACGGCTTCCGTTTTGACTTGATGGGTATCCATGACATCGAGACAATGAACGAAATCCGTAAGGCGGCAACGTCTGTAGATTCGACTATATTTATATATGGTGAAGGATGGGCGGCGTCGGCTCCACAGATGGCGGAAGATTCTCTGGCAATGAAAGCCAATACTTATAAGATGCCGGGTGTTGCTGCTTTCTCTGACGAAATGCGTGATGCTTTGCGCGGTCCGTTCAATGACAATCATCAAGGTGCTTTCCTTGCCGGATTGCCGGGAGGAGAGGAGAGCATAAAGTTTGGTATTGTAGGAGCCATCAGGCATCCGCAAGTAAATAATGACTCTGTGAATTATAGTAAGGCTCCGTGGGCGGAACAACCTACACAGATGATTAGCTATGTTTCCTGCCATGATGATATGTGCTTGGTGGATAGGCTGAAAGCAAGTATCCCGGGTATTACTCCCGTAGAATTGGCAAAGCTTGACAAACTGGCGCAAACAGCCGTATTCACTTCCCAAGGTGTACCGTTTATTTATGCCGGTGAGGAAGTGATGCGTGACAAGAAGGGAGTACACAATAGTTTTGAGAGTCCCGATTCCATCAATGCGATTGATTGGAGACGAAAGGCGGAGCATGCAGATGTATTTGCTTATTATAAAGGTTTGATACAGCTTCGTAAGAAGCATCCGGCTTTCCGTATGGGTGATGCGGATTTGGTGCGTAAACATTTGGAATTTCTACCGGTTGACGGCAGCAATGTGGTGGCTTACCGTCTGAAAGAAAATGCCAACGGTGATGCTTGGGGAGATATTATAGTAGTCTTGAATGCCCGTAAGGAGCCTGCCAAACTTACCGTACCCGAAGGTAAATATACAGTGGTCTGCAAGGATGGCTTTATCAATGAACAAGGTTTGGGTACACTGTACGGCCCCGAAGTTGTTGTTCCGGCCCAATCGGCACTGATTATGTATAAATGATGATTGGATGATGCAGCAACATACAATACACATAGCGGGGGGCGTAGTACGCAACCCGCTTGTTCGTTTGACAGAGCCTGTCACCCTTGATTTTCTGGCAGGAGAACACATTGCCATTGTAGGACCGAACGGAGCCGGAAAGAGTCTTTTGGTGGATATGCTGACGGGAAAGTATCCATTGCGTGATGGTGAGCTTACCTATGATTTCTCTCCCTCCCTCACGAAAACTGCCTATGACAATATCAGATACATTGCTTTCCGTGATACTTACGGTTCCGCCGATGCCAATTATTACTATCAACAGCGTTGGAATGCCCACGACCTGGAGGATGCTCCGTCGATACGCGAAGTACTGGGAGAAGTAAAGGACGATGCCTTGAGGCAACGACTATTTGAACTTTTCAGCATAGAGCCGATGCTTGACAAGAAAATCATTCTTCTCAGTAGTGGGGAACTCCGTAAGTTTCAGCTGACTAAGGCTCTATTGTCCGCTCCCCGAATTCTTATCATGGATAATCCTTTCATCGGGTTGGATGCGCCTACACGCGAACTGCTCTCCGGTTTGTTGGAACAGCTTACCAGGCTGGGCGGGTTGCAAATTGTCCTTGTGCTTTCCATGTTGGATGATATACCTTCATTTGTTACACACGTTGTTTCGGTAGATGGTATGAAGGTGAGCGGGAAGATGAAGCGCGAGGAGTATGTGCAGGCATTCTGTGTGGACAATCAGATACATATTCGGGAAGAAGCCGGTGCTTTGGAGGAATTGCGGCGGCGTATTTTTGATTTACCCTATGAGCATACGGATTTTACTTCCGATGAAGTGGTGAAGTTGAACGGGGTCAGTATCCGTTACGATGACCGTATCATTCTGAAGGAGCTGGATTGGACAGTGATGCGTGGGGAGAAGTGGGCGTTGAGTGGCGAGAACGGTTCCGGTAAGTCTACGTTACTCAGTCTGGTATGTGCCGATAATCCACAGTCGTACGCTTGTGATATTAGTCTTTTCGGACGGAAGCGCGGGACGGGGGAGAGTATTTGGGAAATCAAGAGACACATCGGTTACGTCAGTCCGGAGATGCATCGTTCTTATCTGAAGAACCTGCCTGCCATGGAGATTGTAGCTTCCGGTCTGCACGACAGTATCGGACTGTATAAGCGTCCTCACGCAGAACAGATGTCGGTATGCGAGTGGTGGATGGATATTTTCGGTATTGCCGCCTTGAAAGACAAGCCTTTTCTGCAACTTTCCAGTGGTGAACAACGTCTGGCGTTGTTGGCGCGTGCTTTCGTGAAAGACCCGGAATTGCTGATTTTGGATGAACCGCTTCATGGACTTGATACTTACAACCGTCGTCGGGTCAAGAAGATTATAGAAGCATTCTGCCACCGAAGAGATAAAACGATGATTATGGTGACTCATTATGAAAACGAGTTGCCGGGTACGATTACGAATCGGCTATTTTTGAAACGCAACTGATAATAATACTACAAAAAAATGAAGTACGGAATTCTTTACCTGTTGCTTCTGCTTTTCTTGTTGGTTTCTTGTGGAAAACAGCGTCTGGCATCGGAGCCTATGCGTCCCGATTCTGCTAGAGTGGCTTGGATTTTTTATAAGAAAATCTGGGCTGTATCCGCATTGGATAGTGTGGAAAGATATGCAAATCTGACATGTCGTTATCTTTCGGATAAAGAACTCACAGCAAGAGTGAATTACGGTGTGGCGCTTCGTTGCATGAAGTTAGGAATGTTTGAACGGGCTTTGGTCTATTATAGGAAAACAGGTGACGGGGCAGATACTTGGATACAGGGAGAAGTGTGTAGGGCCATGCCCGAGGCTTATGCCGGTATGGGGCGTTATTTGGATGCAGTCCGTTGTCTGGATTCCATACGCGATTGCAGGCAGTCTCGTTCCGTCATACCGCATTATTGCCTGGCTAAGGGAAACCTGTATGCCATGACAGGACAAGTTGATTCGGCCTGCCGTTACTATGAAAGTGCTGCTCGTTCGCTGAATCGTTGGGTGGCAGGTGTAGCTTCGCGGCGATTGAGTGCTTTTCATGCTTCGCGTGGCAAGGATAGCTTAGCTTATAATCTGGCATTGAAAGCGGATAAGATACTGATACGTGAAATCCAAAAGGAAGAAGCTACAGAAAATCGTGAGAATTATGAGAAAGAGAAAATGCAGAATGAACTGAATCGTTTGAGGATAGACAAGCAGCGGCAAGAAATCATGGTATTATCCCTTGGACTGATTGTGGTTCTGATTGTTTTTGTTTTCTATTTTGTATCGCAGCGTCGAAAACGCCAGACCGACCTCTTGTTGTTGCAGGAGAAAACGATTCGACTGGAACAGACCCGACAGTTGCTGGTGCAGGCAGAGGAGTTGACGCTTTTGCGTGAAAAGGAATCGCAGTTGCGCGAGTCTTTATTTCGCCGTATGAAGTCTTTTCATAAGATTCCTTCTTTGGAAGACAACGACCGGAAAGAAACAGATACCAACCTGCGCATTGCTTTGAGTAAAGAGGACTGGGACGATATCCGGCAGACGGTGGATAAGAGTTATGATAACTTTACGCAACGGCTGAAACGGAGTTTTCCTTCTTTGTCGGAGAAGGATGTCAATTTTTGTTGTCTGGTGAAGATTGGAGTCAGTATAAAAGACCTTTCAGATATTTATTGTATCAGTCGCACATCCGTCAGCCGTAAAAAGCAGCGGGTGAAAAAAGATAAGTTCGGATTGACTGCCGAAGATGATACTTTGGATTCTTTTTTGCGGCATTTTTAGAACTATGTGGCAAAATGTCTATATGATACTTTCTTTGTATATAGGTTATATATCTGTATTATAGTGAAATATAAAAGAAAGAAACTTCCGCTTTTGTCTATCGCGAGAATTGTGTTATTGCAATTTCTACTCTAATTTTGTTCTCATTCTATTCATGAATTTAAAAAGAATGAGGACATGAAAAACAAAAAACAGATGAGGGTCTTTTCCTTATTGATGGGGGTGGCTTTATTGGCGGGTTGCAATGGAGCCGGTAAAAAAGCGACGGATGGTTTGGCTGACTATCCGATGGTAAATTCTTTGGCCGGGCAGTCGGTGGTAGGTTCTGTGGAGGTAATGGATGGCGATTCGGTATGGGTCTGTGACTTTTCTAAATTAAAAGATACGGTTACTTTGCCTTTAAGTGCTATTGCGGAAGAGTTTCAAGTGGTGAAATTGGATAACAGTGACGAGGCGCTGGTTCCGGCAGGAGGTGTTTTGGTTTCGGACAATTATATATTGGTATATGGCAGGCAGCAGACACCTTTTAAACTATTTGACAAGTTCGGCAGGTTTCTGGCGAATATAGGCTCTTTCGGACAAGGGCCGGGTGAGTATCAGCTGGTGTATGATGCACAGATTGACGAGGCGTCGGAGCGTATTTATATCCTGCCCTGGAATGCAAAAGCTTTGCTTGCTTATGACTTGAAAGGTCAGTATGTACAGAGCATTCCTCTGCCCACACTGGTTCCGAAGGGGAAATTTAAAGTGGACAGTAAAAATTCCACTCTATCGGTATTCATCCTTCCTTTCAATAATCTGCTCTATGCGGCATGGCGTCAGGACTTTCAGGGGAATCTGCTGGATACCATTCCCGGACGTCATTTGGCGGTGCGTCCGGACTTCAGTAACGAGGTATTTAGTAACAAGGTGAACGGAAAGTTCGATGTATCTTTATTTACTTTCTTTGAACTTCGTCCCGATACGCTTTATCATTTTGAAGAGGGACGTTTGAATCCGCGTTTTACGGTGGATTTCGAGATGAAGGAAATCCCGATACATTTTTATCAGGAATTGCCCCACTGTTTTGTGGGCGACGTGACGGTAAAGAAGCAGGTAAGTGAGAATAGCTATGTCACTGAGGCTCCGTCCTGTTATATCATGGACAAGAAGACGTTGAAAGGTGCTTTCTACAGATTGGTGAATGACTATCTGGGAGACATGCCCGCCTATCTTACGGTGAATGGTGATTACTATATTCTCAATATGGAGCCAGCCAAGCTAAAAGATGCTTTGGAGAAACATCTGGAAATCAAGACAAATCTTTCTTCCAAAGAACGCGAACGCTTGCAGAAGTTGGCAGATAGCATCCATGAGAATGACAATAACTATATATTATATGCTAAATTGAGATAAACCATGAAATATGTTTGTTTTCTTGTTGGTACTT
Organism: Bacteroides muris (ex Afrizal et al. 2022); assembly: GCF_004793475.1. Classification (GTDB taxonomy): domain Bacteria; phylum Bacteroidota; class Bacteroidia; order Bacteroidales; family Bacteroidaceae; genus Bacteroides; species Bacteroides muris. The sequence continues at coordinate 8,105 of NZ_SRYZ01000007.1, forward strand.
TTCTCTTTTTCGACTTGCAAATAGAGAGCGGAAAAAAGAACCGGTTGTTGCCGATACTCTGTCTGTGACCGTAGAACCGGTACGTTCTGTTGAACCGTCTTTGGTTGCCGGAAGTGTCACTTTGAGCGAGGATGATTTAGTGCAGAGTTGCGGTAGTGCTCGCGGAACGGCATATTTGTATGAAACGACTGCTTCTAAGCTGTATGCCGCAGATACTACCGGCACTCTAAAGTCGGTTCCTGTAAAATTCGAGGCCATAAAAGGGAGCAGCTATTCTAGCAAGCAAATAGTCATGGCGGCGCCTGATACACTCTATTCGGTAGATAACGTCAGGGGAGGCAAGGCACTTTTCCGCATGGTATTGCAAGGTGACTCAACGGTGACGGAGCAGATTTACAATCTCTCTTTCAGTAAAAAACACAAGGGGTGGGCTGCTTATATAGGAGACTTCCTTTATGAGTTGCCGGAAGATGTATTGCGTGGTCAACAAGCACTATAAATGCTATAAGCCTATCTTTCAATGTAATTATTGACTGATATTGGCGAGAAATAGAATAAAAAGGTTTATTTTTGCGCCTTATATTAAATATATGATAAGGCACTGATGAAAGATAGGCTCATAGGATTTATTAAGACATACTGCTTGTTTGTCTGTATTTTTGTGTTGCAGAAACCACTATTTATGCTGTTTTACAAGTCGCTGTATCCGGACGCCTCGTGTGCGGACTGGTTCAGTGTCGCTTGGCATGGGTTACCTTTGGACTTGTCTTTGGCTGGTTATCTGACGGCTATTCCAGGTTTCCTTTTCATTGCTTCCGTATGGACGCTTTCTAAATCCCTTCATCGCATCTGGTGCGGGTATTTCCTCTTTGTTTCAGTTCTTATTTCCATAATTTTTACTGTCGATTTAGGACTGTACGAGTATTGGGGATTTCGTTTGGATGCTACTCCGTTATTCTATTTCTTTTCTTCTCCTAAAGATGCAGTGGCCAGCGTCAGCATCTGGATGGTGCTGGGAGGAATTGTGGCAATGGTTGTGTATGCTGTCGTACTCTATGCTGTTTTTTACAGCATCTTGTTGCAGAAGAAACAGCTGCTGCGGATGAAACTGCCTTATCGTCGTCTGAAGATGTCGGGCATACTGTTGCTGATGACGGGGTTGCTGTTTATTCCTATCCGTGGAGGCTTTACGGTATCTACCATGAATGTGGGGAAAGTCTATTTCAGTGCCGAGCAGCGTCTGAACCATGCAGCTATCAACCCTGCATTCAGTCTGATGGAATCTCTTGCCAAGCAGAAGGACTTCAGCAAGCAGTACCGTTTTATGGAAGCTGCGAAGGCCGACCGGATTTTTAAAGACATGCTTGAGCCTGCAGTAGTCGGTGGTCAAACGGAAGAGACTGACTCTGTGCTGCAAGCTACTGACTCGCTGCATACTTTATTCAATACTCAGCGTCCCGATGTACTCTTTGTGATTCTTGAGAGTTTTTCCTCCAGGTTGATGACAGCTTTGGGAGGTGAGCCGAATATTGCCATCCATCTGGATAGTCTGAGTAAAGAAGGGGTACTCTTTACGAACTTCTACGCCAACAGTTTCCGTACGGACCGTGGACTGGTGGCTATCTTGAGCGGTTATCCTGCCCAGCCCACCACGAGTATCATGAAATATCCCCGCAAGACGCAGTCTATTCCTGCCATTGCAGGCAGCTTGCGGAAGGCGGGTTATGGTACCAAGTATTATTATGGCGGTGATGCCGACTTTACCAATATGCGTTCCTACCTGATGTCATCGGGCTTTGAAGATATTGTTTCCGACCAGGACTTTCCCGTAACGGAACGTTTAAGTAAGTGGGGGGCGCACGACCATCTCGTATTCAACCGTCTGCTGGAAGACTTGAAAACCGAAGCAGCCGAAGGAACTGCCGAAGAGAAAACTCCTCATTTCCGTGTCTTGCAGACCTCCAGCAGCCACGAGCCTTTTGAAGTACCTTTCCGTCGTCTGGAGAATGACCGGCTGAACGCCTTTGCCTATACGGATAGTTGTGCAGGCGATTTTGTAAGACAGTTTCGTGAGCTCCCCCAGTGGAAGAATACGGTGATTGTGTTTGTTCCAGACCACTTGGGAGCTTATCCCGAACATATCGACAATTTGTCGGTAGAACGCTACCGGATACCTCTGTTGATGGTGGGCGGTGCCGTCCGAGAGCCGAGGCGCATTGACGTCTATGGCTCGCAACATGACATTGCAGCCACGTTGCTGGCCCAATTGGCGCTGCCCCATGAAGAGTTTGTTTTCAGTAAAGATATGCTTAATCCCGCTTCCCCTCATTTTGCGTTCTTTACCGTACCCGATGCTTTCGGTATGGTGACAGCGGACAACCGGGTGATATTCAATTGCCAGGCAGGTGCTGTGGTATTGGATGAGGGTACGGCAAAGGGGAAGAATCTGCCTTTGGGCAAAGCCTATCTGCAAAAATTGTATGACGATATAGCAAAAAGATAGAGGAAGATAATTAAAGTATAAGAGTATAAAGTATGACAGCACTTATGGATGCCTTGCAAAGGGCGATAGATATAGACACAAACATATTCCTTTTCATCAATGGGATGCACAACACCTTTTTCGATTATTTTATGAGCGCCTACAGCGGTAAGTGGGTCTGGGTGCCGATGTATGCTGCCATTTGGTATGTGATGCTGCGCAACTTCCATTGGAAAGTGACTTTGTGCTGCATGGTCGGTCTGGCACTCGTAATTACCATTGCCGACCAGACGGGGGCAACATTGATACGCCCGTATGTGGAACGCCTTCGTCCCGCCAATCTGGAAAATCCCATATCCGACATGGTGCATATCGTAAACGGGTATCGGGGAGGGCGTTATGGATTCCCCTCCTGTCATGCTGCCAATACTTTTGGCCTGGCATTCTTTGTCTGGTTTCTTTTCCGTAAACGATGGCTCACTGTGTTTATGATGGGATGGGCGTTGCTGACCTGCTATTCACGTATCTACTTGGGAGTGCATTATCCGGGCGATCTCATCGTGGGAACATTGGTTGGATTGATTGCCGCATACATTGTATATCGCCTTTTCCTGAAAGTCAGCGGGTATAAGACCATGAAGAAAGTCCCCCATATTTATGCTCCCATATTGGTGGGCGGATTGACGATAGTTGGGATATTGATATATTCCACGGTGATGATATTGCAGGCTTAGAACTGATGATTTATCGTCACCATTGCTTCCCTCGGACGTATATTTAGTCGTGAAGTGTAGCTTTGCGTGGTGGAATACGTGGTGTAAGCATACTCTTTTTTGTTGAACAGGTTGTTGAGGCTTGCTTCCAATCTCCATTTTTTTCTTTTATAGATAAGGGATGCATCTGCGAACACGGTGTTGAGATGTGCGTCCCCTCCTAAGTCATTCCGGTAATGCTCGCCGGATAGCCGTAGGTCTACCTGCCCGATACTGAATGTGAGATGTAGCCGTTGTACGAAGTCCAGTAACGGGGTGAGACGGGTATCACTTCCTATCTTACTGCCGCCATAGCCTAATGTGGCATGATATTCCGCTTCAAAAACATCTGCGGGCGACCAGATTATTTTAGGCTCTGCTTTCAGATAATCATAACGATAGGTCTGCAGAAGACTTTGCCGGTTACCCTCGCTGTCAGCCAGGCGGGTAAGCTGTTCGCCATTGCTGCGACTGAGTAGTAGGGTGAGTGAGGTTTTCAAATGCCAGTCGTATATACCTTTGGACAAAGTACTGCTGAGATTCCAGCTATCGTTATGGTTCGGTAGTTCACGACGAGTGTAGACAATGGCATTTTCGGAAACACTCTGTTCGAAAAGAGTATTCCGGTTGCTGCGGCTGTAGGTTAGTGCGGCAGTGATGAAAAATTCCTGTACAGTGTTTTTGTACTCTCCGTAGAGATTGTAGGTTTGCGTGAGGCTGGTAGGGAAGAGTCCGTTGCCGTCTCGCCAGGTGCGGTAATCAGTTTGGTAGAGTCCCGGATACAAGTCGGAGAAGTCTCCTGCCGAGCGTTTCAGACTGCCATAAAGGGAGAACGTCCAATGATAATCCAGTTTATAGCGCAAATACATGGACGGATTGAAGAACAGGAACGAACGCTGTTGTGAGAAATACCGATCTGCTTTCAGAGGAAGCGAAAGTGTAGCCAGCCATTTTCCACGTTCCAGCTGGAAGTAGGGGGTAATATGCAATGACAGATGCGAAGCATTGAAATCATTGGGCTGTCTTGTCAGAGTATATTTCAGGGTAGCCCGTTCTCCTTGTATTCCTGCCTTATATTGTTGGGTAAATCCATCATACTTTCGTAGATATGCGGCACTGTTATCTGTGTAGAAGTTGTGCTGGTTGAATTTACTTTTTCCTTCTTCGAGTAGTAAGGATGCAGGCTGGTAAGCATACTGTGTCGTCGAACGAAATTCCCAGGTTCCGCTTTCCCGGTTTCGGATAAGATTGAAGTAGTTTCCGGCACTTAGCTGTGAAGTTTGCAGAGTTTGTCCCAGTTCCTCCGAATGTCCGCGATTTGTTTCTCCGTCTACGGTGAAGCGGTTGGATATATAATTCCGGCTGCTGTTGTCTTCATAACGCAGTTCCAGATTAGCGATGTCACTTCTCAGACGATAATGGTAGGTTTCGTCTATTTGTATGGTATCTGTCGGTTGATAGTAGATTTGGGTATTTCCCCGTTGCTGTCGGATTAGCTCACGAGTATATCCGGCTTGCAGGCGTAAGCTGCGGTCATCATTCCATTTGTACATACGGTTGCCGTTCAGGGTGTGGGTTTCATTGAATAATAAGCGATTCTTGTCTAATGGTGCGCTGATGCCCGGCTGGGAGAGAAAACCGGAAAGCGGAACTTGTTGCTGGCCATTTCCGGTCAGTTTGGTTTGCTCGTTGCTGAGGTCCTTGCCATTGTTATTTGTCTTGTAATTATAGACACTCTGTTTTCCTTTACCCAGTTGAAGGGCATTCAGTCTGCCTTCCCACAGGATTTTGTTGTTGTCACTCCATCCGGTTCCCAGAGTACCGTTTGCTATCCATTGATCGCGTGCTTTCGGATCCAGTTTCAGGTTCAATGCCACCTCATCGGAATTGATTTTTCCTTTCAAGGCCTTTACTGACTGATAGTTCTCCATGATTTCCGCACTCTTTACGGCTTTGGCACTCAGGTTGTTGTTGATTTGGTTATAACGTCCGCCTGTCACGTCCATTCCTTCCACAAAGTAGTGGTCGATGGCTTTCCCTTTATACTTAACCTGTCCGTTTTCATCTACATCTACGCCCGGAAGTTTCTTCAATACATCCTTTATGTGCACATCTTTAGATGATGCAAACTGCGCCAAGTCATATCTCACCGTATCTTTTCGGGTATTGATACGTCCGGGACGTATTTGTACTTCTTTTAATACGATGGCTTCCGGTTGTAGGCTGAGGTTCAGGATTCCTGCCGCATTGATATTCCGCATTTCTCTCTTATAGCCTAACAAAGAAATATTGAGTTGCAGCATTCCGCTATGCTTCCACGGCAAAGAAAATTGTCCTTTGGCATCGGTCAATGCATAGTCTATCGTTATGTTTCCGCGTAATACACTAATCATTACAGCTTCTAGCGGTTGATTGGTTTCTGCATCTGTTATCTTGCCGCTCAACGTCTGTGCGCAGGTAGGCGACAAGAAACGAAAGAGAAACAGGGAAAATAGAATGATAGTTTTTTTATTCATACACTGCAATAATTGATTGTTTGGCAATTGAAGTTTGTTGTAATTTTTATACAATTATGATAGTTTCATAATCCGTTGATTATCAATGCGTAAAAAAGAGGGTATTTAAGTATACGACTGAATGGCATTCACTATACGACTGAATAGGGTTCAGTATACGACTGAAATGCATTCAGTATGCGATAGATTTCACGAATGCTTACGGGTGTGGAGAAATATTATCGTTCCAGTGGATTATAAGGAACGTTTTTCGGGTTCTTGGTTGCATTGCCGTGTTCATCACTAACCTTAATGGTGACGTTCGGCATGCTTCCGGTGATAAATCCTACCGGATTGGCATAATAACGTTCGTGCACTTTGTTGTATGCTTTGCGGTTCATCGGTTCGTGCTTCTTTCCGTCGAAAAGTATCGGCCGATATGTGTGGCATTGCTCTACACCTGTGGCAGTGAATGAATAATGCCCTTCACTGTCTTCGGCTTTCAGTATCAGTCCGGGCAGTCCGCAAAGCTTCCATGGACCTTCGCTGACGGGTATTTCTGCAGTAAACCATGCCGTCCATGTACGGCCTTTTAATTGACATTCGGCTTTGCTGCAAAGGTAGGAGAGGACACTATCGTTTTCTGCCAGTATCTTCCACTGCGGACGTTCATCCGTTTCTTCGCAACGTAGGCGGGATATGCCTGCCACTTCATCGAGAGTCGTTACTTTTCCGGCAGGATAACCTCTGAAGGTTCGTTCGCTCAGTTTGCTTGTTCCGTATTGTTTCAGATGTTCATTAATCGTTTCCTGCGAGGCTTTATTGGCGAAGTCTACTGCCAGTACAGAGTCGCAAACATACTTGGTGTAACTGTAGAATTTAGAGAGATTTTTACCGACTTCCAGCATCATGGTTTCTTCCGTAATATTTTCCGGCTTTTCCGTATTACTGATACAGCGCGTTTCATATTGCACAAGGATTTGTGCTTCACCGATGGTATCATTCTGTATTTTCGTTCCATCAGAAACGATGATTTGTGCCTTCGCTTGTGATGCGAACAATATAGCGAGACACAGATTGAGGAAAATAATTCTTGCACTCATAGTTTTTACATTTTTAGAGGTTTTACATATTGCTTCCAGCGATTATTGTACTGCAAAACTATGCGGATTTTGCTTCAGAAGAGGCTGAAAGTTATTACTGAAATATTACTCAATGCATAATATCTGCCTCGCACGTACCTATATTTGCAAGCTAACTTCTACCTTTGCCGGTACTAAATGAAAGTCTTTCTAAGTGAGACTAAAAAAGAACAATTATGGAACAACGGATTAAGATCGTTTGGATATTCTCCATCGCATCGATACTGCTTATTACCTGCGGACAGGTCTACTGGTTGCGTAATCAGTATCAGTATATGAATGATGAACAAATCAATGATATTTATGATTGCATCTTGCAGACCACCCAACAGTATGACTCTATCCGTACTCCCCAACCCAAAAAGGTGCTTAGCAATACCAATATGTTCTTCTATCAGCTTAGCAAATCCATTGATTTGGAAAAGCGGACTACTATCGACGAATTAATTTTGGGTGTTCTGAAAGGGCGGGACTTGGAGAGCTTGGGCCAAAAGAATACAGAAATTCTCAAAATAGAGCAGCAGGACTCTGCCAGTACAGATGATAAAGAGAGAGAGGCAAAGCGTAGGGAATGGGCATTGGCGTTAGACACCCTTTTGCCGGAAGAGCGGCTCATTGCGAAGGATTCATTCAAAATCAATATGTCCGATAAAGATGCTCCTAATTTGAACTCTATTATTAATCTTTATCGTTTGGAGTTGGATGTGCCTTTTGCGTTGCAGCAATTTGATTCCTTGCTTGCCATACGTTTGGACGAACAAACGTTTACTACGCATCTGGTGGTTTCCGAAGATTCCATTTACCAGTGGAATGCGGAACTGAAACGGCAAGGTACATTGTTCAATCCATATATAGAAGTAATGTATCCTTATAATCCCCTGAAACGCCAGTTTGTGCTTGTTTCCGTGAAGGTTTCACCTCATGTGGTACTTGTGCGTATGGGTTGGCAGTTAGTGGGCAGTACATGTCTGATATTTCTGCTGGGGCTTTGTCTGCTGTTTCAGATAAAAACCATCTTGAAGCAACGGCGGATAGACGAACTGCGAAAAAGCTTTGTAAACACTATGATACATGAACTGAAACGTCCCGTCCAGGCTCTGAAAATGTGTATAGCCTTTCTCAATGACAAGTCTATGCGAACAGATGAGAAAGCGATGGATGAAGTGATTCACGATTCCATGTCCGAGCTGGATAACTTGTCGGCCTATCTTTCAAAACTACGTGATATGACGCGTGCCGATGATGAACACACGCAGCTTTCCGTCCGTACATTTGATATAAAGACGAGTTTGGAAAAGCTTGTCCGGCTTTACCATGTTCCTGAGGATAAGGATGTTGCTATTGAAACCCATTTCAGTTCGGAGACTCTGGTAACGGCAGACCCGGTGCATGTTTCTAATATTATCAGTAATTTGATAGAGAACGCCGTAAAGTATTCGGGCAAGTCTGTGCATATTGTTGTAGATTGCCTTTTGCAGGATTACCAATTGACGATACGGGTGTCTGATGATGGCATCGGCATTCCGGTTTCCGAACAGAACCGTGTATTCGATAAGTTTTATCGGGGTAGTAATCTTCCCGACCGTTCGTTGCCCGGCATTGGTCTGGGGTTGAGCTATGTAAAGTTGCTGGTAGAGGCGCATCATGGAAGCATTTCTTTAAATAGTCAGGCAGGCAAGGGAACAATGATTGAAATTAATATTCCTCAATAAGTCCGTGCTAACCCGCATAATCCCTACTCTAAAATAACCAATGATATGAAAGCCTTGAAAATACTTTTTGCCGATGATGATTTGAAATATTCAATGCTGCTGAAGCGCTTTCTTGAGAAGGAAGGCTATGAAGTGACTTATGCCGGAAACGGGGAAATTGCTCTGGAACAATTTCCGCTCATAAAGCCTGATTTGGTATTGCTCGATATCAATATGCCCGGTTACAATGGCTTTGAAGTGGCTGAACGCATTCGCGAGACGGATAAACACGTCCTGATTTTTTTCCTTTCCGACCGTAGCGATAAGGCCGACCGCCTGCAAGGATTCCAACTGAAGGCGAACGATTATCTTGCCAAACCCTTCTATCCGGAAGAGCTGACAGCGCGTATCCGCGAGCGTTTCACTTCGCAGTTGTCCGGCGTGGCGGAGAATGAGATGTATGCTTTCGGCCATTCCGTATTCAATTACAGTACGAACGAGATTCGTACGGGAAATAGTAAGGTGCTGATTACTTCCCGTCAAGCCGATATCCTTCGCTTGCTTGCGCTGAATGTGAATAAGACTGTCGGCCGCGATATGTTGCTGGATGCCGTGTGGGGCACTGCCTCATATGCCAATTCCCTTGCCTTGAATGTGCAGGTGTCCTATCTGAGGCGGGCATTGAAAAACGACCCGGCCGTGAGGATTGAGTCGTTGATGAAAAAGGGGTATATGCTTGCCGTTCCCTGAAACCATCTTTATCTTTGGATTGTTATACAAACAAGAGACTTCAAAAAAGAGAGCTTGTGATGAGTTTAGGAGGATGAATGAACAAAGTCCTGACAAGTTGGGGGATAGACCCGAGGTTTGCCGAAATGTATTTCTCTTCGCGCAACAAAGTTTGGAAAGAGTACGAGCGCATTCAGTCCGACATCTCGACCATTTGTTGGTTATAGCGCAGAAGTTTGATTTGAAGCTGTATCAGTATTCCGATTAATATATCAACCGGAACTCCGCATATACAGGCAAGTGGTCGCTGTATCCTCCTTGATACTTCATCCCGTAGTAGGTGCGGAAAGGTTGCTGCCCTCCGTATTTCTTGTCTCTTGTCAGTAGGAAGGGCGGGCGGAATACATCCGACTTTGCTTCCTCCGTACGTAGTGATGAGTGTTCTTGCAACAGCGTGCCCGATACGATGATGTGGTCCAGCAGTCCCCATTCTCCTTGATACCTGTAGCTGCCGAAGTGCTTGTGTGTCTTGGCTTTTTCTGCCAGCAGATGATAAAGCTTTTGTGGACGTAGAGAGTCTTGCAATGTTGACGGTGCTACCGCCTCCAACACCTCCTTTACCGATTTATTCTCCGGATAATCGTTGAAATCCCCTAAAAGGACAATTTGCGGATGTCGGCGTATCGTGTATAGACTGTCTATGGCATACTTCACCTTTCGGGCAGCCAGTAGCCGGTAAGGTTCAGACTCTCTTGCCCCTCCCGAACGGGATGGGAAGTGAGCTACCAGTACATCAAGCGTATCCCGATTCAGCAACAATCCGCTGACGTGAAGAATGTCCCGTGTGGGACGGCTATTCTTCCGGGGCTTGTCTACGGGGAGGCTCTGATAGGAAAGCAGCTTGAAAAGATTACGTTGATAAAGCAGCGCTATGTCGATGCCGCGTTCGTCGGGAGACTGTGTCATCACATACCGGTAGTCTGCTTCGCGCAAGGCGGAGTAGCGGGTAAGGTCGCGCATCACACTGTCATTCTCCACCTCACACAAGGCAACAAGGGCAGGCGGCGTCCATCCTCCGGTGGCGATGATGACGCGGGCTATATTGTCCAGTTTCTTTCTGTATTTAGAGTAGTTCCAATGCCGGACGGCATCCGGCAGGAACTCGTAGTCATTCTTTAGTGTATCATGTCGGCAGTCGAATAGGTTTTCTACGTTGTAGCTTACTATCCGAAACGTGAGGGTATCTTTTCCTTCTTGCCCGTACAGAGTGATGTACGGGCATAGAAGGAAGAGTATAACTCCTATCTTATAGATAACGTTCATACAAACTATTCCCGTTCCCTTTTAAGGAACGTGGGATATTTATTTCACCGGTATGTGCTTCAGTATATCCAGCAGATGGTCCCAGAACTTCTGTACGGTAGGAATCAGCATCCGTTCGTCGGGAGAGTGTACACCCTGCAGGGTAGGTCCGAAGGAAATCATGTCCAGTGCCGGGTATTTGTCAAGGAACAGTCCGCATTCCAAACCTGCATGGATAGCTTTTACCTTGGCATCTACACCGAACAAGCGTTTGTAGGACTCGACAGCCACTTCCAGAATTTCTGAATGCGGGTTGGGTTTCCAGCCCGGATATCCGTCTCCGAAGGATACGGCTGCTCCACCCATTTCGAATACAGTGCGTACCATATTGGCAATGTCTTGTTTGGAGGAGGCGGTAGAACTGCGCTGGCTGGTCTCGATGCGGATGATATGGCCGGGTTTCATCTTTACGGAGGCCAGATTGGTAGAGGTTTCCACCAACCCCGGAATGTCTTGGCTCATGGCATATACACCGTGAGGTGCGGCATAGATGGTTTGCAGCAATCGCTTGGCGGTATCTTTGTCAATGGCTTTGGGACGGGCTGCTTCCGATTCGAGCACGAATTGGAGGTCTGGGTCAACGACGGCATATTCTGCCTCCACTTCGGCGGCAAAGACATTCAAGTCTGTGCGCAGGGCATGCTTGTCGGCATCGGGTATGGCAATTACCGCGTGTGCTTCGCGGGCAATGGCATTGCGCAGGTTACCACCGTCTATTTCGCAAAGGTACATGTCGTACTTCTGGGATGCCTGGCTCAGGAAGCGGTTCAGCAGTTTGTTGGCATTGCCACGCCCCAGGTGTATGTCGCCGCCGGAGTGTCCGCCTTTCAGCCCCTTTACCTGCACTTTGCAGCAGAAGTATCCTGCAGGTACGTCCACTTCCCGGTAGGTGAACTCGCCAACGGAATCTATGCCTCCTGCGCAGCCGATGAAGAGCTCGCCTTCATCTTCGGAATCAAGGTTCAGCAGAATGTCTCCGTTCATGAAACCTTCTTTCAGTGCAAAGGCACCGGTCAGTCCGGTCTCCTCGTCCACGGTGAATAAGCATTCGACAGGACCGTGTTCAATGCTGTCGTCGGCAAGGATAGCCAGTTCGGTGGCTACACCGATGCCGTTGTCGGCTCCCAAGGTAGTACCTTTGGCTTTCAGCCATTCGCCGTCAATTTCGGTTTCGATAGGGTCGGTCAGGAAATCGTGCTTCACGTCGTTGTTCTTTTCGCATACCATGTCGATGTGCGATTGAAGTACGACAGTCTTGCGGTTTTCCATGCCCGGAGTGGCGGGTTTCTTTATCAGAACGTTTCCGGCTCCGTCCACTTTTGTTTCCAACTTATGTTTTTCTCCGAATGCTTTTAAGTAAGCAATGATTTTCTCCTCCTCCTTAGAAGGACGCGGCACTTGGCAGATTTCCTCGAAATAGTGAAATACACCGGCCGGTTTCAAGTCTTTTTCTTCCATAATTATCTGAATTAACAGCTGCCTTACATGCGTTTATGCAGCCTTCATTATCAATTGTCAATTATTAATTCTCCATTAAATTAACCGCTTATTGCTAAATATGGTTAAAATGGTTGGCTATTTTATTCCCCTTTCTCTTTTTTTAGAGTAAAAAAGGCGTGTTAGTCCAACCAAAGCCCTATATTTGCACCCACAAAAATAGTAAAAACGCTATTTTCATGTAACAAAATTAATGGAAATGCTTGATACAATATTGATAACTCTGTTAATAGTTGCTATTTGCATTGTTTTATTGGGTGTAAAGGTCTTTTTTGTGAAAGGCGGCAGGTTTCCTAATGGGCATGTCAGTGGCAATAAGGCTATGCGCGATAGAGGTATCGGCTGTGTGCAGTCGCAGGATAGGGAAGCGCAACGCAAATCCCGTTTTTCCATTGATGAACTGGAAAAAGCCTTAAACGATAGTATGAACTAAATTTTAAAAACAATATTTATCAATTATGAAGAGATTAAACTACCTCATGAACGGTCTGGCAGCTCTCGCACTGATCGTTTTATTTGCTCAATGTGCCGGCAATACTGATAAACAGACAACAAACGCTCCTGCACAAGCCGGCGGATTATCGGAAATGAAAATTGCTTATGTTGAAATAGATACGCTTTTGGCAAAATACAACTATTGCATAGACTTGAATGAGGCTATGGTGAAGAAAGGAGAGAATGTCCGCCTGACCCTGAACCAGAAAGCCAGCGAGCTGGAGAAGCAGAAACAGGAATTCCAGACAAAGTACCAGAACAACGCTTATCTTTCTCAGGAGAGAGCGCAGCAGGAATACAACCGCATTGCCAAATTGGAGCAGGATTTGCAAAATTTGAGCAACAAGCTGCAGTCTGAGCTGATGAGTGAGAATGAAAAGAACAGCTTGCAGTTGCGTGATTCTATCAATGCTTTCCTGAAGGAGTACAATAAGACAAAAGGTTACAGCATGATTATCAGCAATACGGGTTTTGATAATCTGCTCTATGCAGACAGTGTCTACAACATCACTCGTGAGATTCTGGATGGTCTGAATGCAAGATACTCTTCTCCGGTGAAGAAATAATATATATCCTAATGATATAAGAAATAAGGATGTACTTTCGGTACATCCTTTTTTATAGGAGGGTGTGTCAAAACCCTCTTTTTAACAAAATCACCCTTGCTACAGATATCTGTGGCAGGGGTGATTTTCATATTTTTGGTGTTTTGACACCCTGTTTTGAAGTTACCCTTGTTTGTATTTTGTAGGACTATCTTTGTCCTCCTCCCCATGAGGAGGGGCTAGGAGAGAGGTTTTCAATGCTCCGATTGTTTGCCTTACCCGTTCCGTCGTAGTGATGGTGTGTGTATATTCATCAATATGTACCGTTCCTCCCATAGAGACGTTGGAATTATGATAGAGCATGGAACTCTCGATATTTTCCCTGGCGGAGAAATGGAACTCGCGGATACCGGTTTCTCGGGCAATGTGGGCTATGTTGGTTTCATTCACCCCACAGCCTGCCAATAGAATGATTCGGCCTGCTGCTTGTTGTTGGAGTTCTTCTAGCAGAGGGATGCCTTGCTCTGCTGTAGATTGCTGTCCGGAAGTTAGGATGCGGTTGCATCCTAATGCGATAATATCTTCTATTGCTTTTCGTGGATTTCTGCATACATCGAAAGCACGGTGGAAGGTGACGGACATCCCTTGTGAGGCTTTCATAAGTTGCTCCATCAATGGGAGGTCTACATCTCCTTCTGCCGTCAGGCAACCGAACACGACTCCGTCAGCGCCTAGACGGCGGGCATTCTCTATGTCTTTCAGCATGATGCGCTGTTCGGTGGAGGAGTAAAGGAAGTCTCCTCCGCGGGGACGGACAATGATATGCAATTTGGTCTGCTGCAATACTTCCCGTGCGATGAGGATATCGCCGTATGAGGGGGTTGTTCCTCCCTCGGGGATGCCTGCACATAGTTCTACTCGGTCTGCTCCGCCGGCTTGTGCGGCAATGCAACTCTCTACGGAGTTGGCACAAACTTCAAACTGATAATCTTTCATTTTTGTAAAGTTATGGTTATAGTGCAAAAATAAGAAAAGGGTGAATATGAATTCACCCTTTTCTGCATTTATTTTCTTTTCCGATGTTACTTTGCGTAGCTCACTGCACGCGTCTCGCGGATAACGGTAATCTTCACCTGGCCCGGATAAGTCATTTCATCCTGAATCTTCTTGGCGATTTCGCCGGAAAGACTCTCCGTCTGCTTGTCGTCAATCTTGTCGGCACCGACAATGACGCGCAACTCACGACCTGCCTGGATGGCATATGTCTTTGTCACTCCCGGATAGGACATGGCCAATTGTTCAAGGTCGTTCAGGCGCTTGATGTATGCTTCTACAATTTCGCGGCGTGCTCCCGGGCGTGCTCCTGAAATGGCGTCGCATACTTGTACGATGGGGGCCAGCAGGCTGGTCATTTCCACTTCGTCGTGGTGGGCACCGATGGCGTTGCAGATGTCCGGTTTTTCCTTAAACTTTTCTGCCAGCTTCATACCATAGAGTGCATGCGGCAATTCCGGTTCTTCATCGGGCACCTTACCTATATCGTGCAGCAGTCCGGCACGTTTTGCTTTCTTCGGGTTGAGTCCCAGCTCTGATGCCATCACAGCGCAAAGATTGGCTGTCTCGCGTGCATGCTGCAAAAGGTTCTGGCCGTACGAAGAACGGTATTTCATCTTACCGATAATGCGGATAAGTTCCGGGTGCAGACCGTGGATGCCCAGGTCGATAGTAGTACGTTTACCGGTTTCGATGATTTCCTCTTCTACCTGCTTGCGTACTTTGGCAACTACCTCTTCAATGCGTGCCGGATGGATACGTCCGTCCGTCACCAGCTGGTGCAATGCCAGACGTGCAATCTCACGGCGAACTGGGTCGAAGGCTGACAATACGATAGCTTCCGGAGTATCGTCTACTACGATTTCTACACCGGTAGCGGCTTCCAGAGCACGGATGTTGCGGCCTTCGCGACCGATGATACGTCCCTTTATTTCATCTGATTCGATGTGGAACACGGTTACTGAGTTTTCAATGGCTGTTTCCGTAGCTACACGCTGGATGCTCTGTATCACGATGCGCTTGGCCTCTTTGCTTGCTGTCAGCTTGGCGTCGTCCATGATGTCGTTGATGTAGGACTGGGCCTGCGTTTTGGCTTCTTCCTTCAGGGATTCCACCATGCGCTCTTTGGCTTCTTCGGCAGAAAGTCCGGAGATAGCTTCCAGTTTTTCTATTTCCTGGCGCTGCATGTGCTCCAGTTCTTCTTTCTTCTTGTCTACGATGGACAGCTGGGCTTCTAGATTTTCTTTCACGGCTTCTGCTTCCATCTTCTTGCGCTGGATTTCTTCCTGGCGTTGGTTCAGTACCAATTCACGTTGTTTCAGCTTGTTTTCTGCCTGCTGTATCTTTTGGTTACGTTGGGCCACTTCTTTTTCCAGGTCTGCCTTCTTGTTTAAGAATTTTTCCTTTACTTCCAGCAACTTGTTCTTCTTAATCACTTCCGCTTCCGCTTCCGCATCTTTCAGGATACCGTCGTATTTGTTTTTCAGCCCGTGCTTGAAGAACAAGTACGAGGCAAACCCTCCGACAATGAGGCAGGCAATGGATAATACTATTGTAACTACTGTCATTTTATTAATTTGTTTTTAATATATAAATAAAAAAGCACTGCATAAAAGCTTGCTTCGATGAAGGGCAAACTTTTGTACAGTGCGCGAATTTCTCTCTTTTACCGACCCGACGGAGGGATTGCAGCTTATTGTTCCTTGAAATAGGTCTCCAATACCTCTGTCAGTTCCTTTATTTTAGCTGTATAGGGTTCAGTATCATTACAATCCTTCAACCGAAGGTTTTCTAAAGCGAACTGATAGGCCACCATAGCTATAATTCTCTCTAGAGACACATTCAGATAATGCTCCCGATACGCATTGAGTCTGATATCTACCTGCTTGGCGGCTTCTCTTACCATTTCCTCGTCCTCACGGTTGATTGTGAGAGGGTAGGAGGCCCCTGCCATCTTCAGGTTTATCTTTATTTTATCGTTCATACATCCTCTTTTCTTTATTCATTCAACAAAGCGATGCATTTATCGATTTCACGCACTAATTTGGACAATCGCAGTTTCGTCTCTTTCACGTCGCTGCCGTTAAGGCTGATTGTCATAGCTGTTTTTAGGTTCGTGTAGTTAAGTTCCAGTTCGCGGTATTCAGCCTGTACCTTCCCGTATTCTTCCTCTTTGGCTTTAAGAAGTTGCTTTAGCTCAGTATTTTCGCGTTTTAATTCATCGTGCAGATAGATTAAATGCCGCAGTCTGGCTTCAAAGGTACTTAATAGCTTCTTTTCTTCGTCTGTCATTACTACACCAAAATTGTACACAAAAATACGATTTACTTGGAGATTACAAAAACTTTTCGGAGAAAATGTGTTGTAGAGGTATCGAAATAACCGAAATGGCCTATGAAAACCTGCTTTCGGGGGATTGAAAAAGGGGCGGACTGTTTATCAAAAGATAGGATATGTGTGGGACTATTGGTTTTCTGCAAGGATTCTCTTCCTTTCTTTTCAAACGCTTAGTATTTCTGTTGCTAACTATTAATCGTCCGACAGTTGTTGAATTATCGTCCAACAACTGTCGGATGATAATTAGACATATGTCGGACGATAATAAAACGGTTATCGGACGATTAATAGTTAGTAAGGCAGGAATTACTTTTTGCTGTTTCCGGAACTACTGCTTGGGAATGATTGGAATAATCTACAGTAAAGGAGGATGCAAAGAAATAAATAAAATAATTTATATAATAGTTTGGTTTATAAAATAAACTAATTGTATTTGCATTGGAGTTCGAACCTAAAAAGTGTTTTTGTTAATATGTGTGTAACTTTAAAATGAAGTGTGATTATGAAAACAATGGGTTATAAAGGTATGGTAATCGTTCTTTTTAGTATGTTTGTAGTGGGTGTGTCGGCGCAGAGTGTTCTGACGCTGAAAGTGACGAATGTTCCTTCTGCCAAGGGGAAGCTGATGGCGGCTACCGACAAGGGGCAATATAATATGGTGGATGCCGCTGTGAGCGATGTCGTGCTGGAGCTGAAGGATGTGCCTGCGGGCAAGTGCAAAATTTACGTCTATCACGATGAAAACGGTAATTACCGGCTCGACAGAGAGGACGGAGTACCGATGGAGTATTGTGCCATTGTCGATTGGGAGGTAAAAGAAAATACGGAGACGGTGGTTGTGCCGTTGGTGGATGTCCGAAAGGGAATGAAGAAGTAATCATATCGGGTATAATTATGAAAGATAAAGAATTGAACGAGAAAGAGAGTTTGGAACTTATCGCTCGAATGATACGCAATACGCGTCGCAACCTGGATACGGGTAGCGGAAATGTTTTTTTAGTGTGGGGATATGTAGGTGTGTTGGTGACTTTGGCCGTATGGGCAGGTGTCACGTTTACGGGCAATCCTGTCTGGATGTGGGGATTCTGGGGGATTCCGGTTGTGGGGTATCTGTTGATGTTCCTCTTATTGCGTAAGCGGCAAAAACCTGTGAAGTTTTATCTTGACAAGATACTGGAGCGGGTGTGGGGGGTGTTCGGGATGGTATGTATGATGGGGGTGCTGGCGGCAACGGATGCCGGACGTTACGAAACTATTCTGCCTTTGTGTGCCATCTTCTTCTCGTTGGGCAGCATCATTACGGGCTGCATCATTCGCTATACTACGTTTTTTATCTTCCCGCTGTTTGGCTTTTTATGGGGGCTGAAGAATTTGTTGTATACTTGGGGAGAAGTGCCTTTCCTCTCATCCCTGCTTTGGTTTGTCGGTGTACTGGTATTTTCGCTGATTATTCCCGGGCATATACTGAATTATAAGGCGCGGAAAGAAAATCGAAACGGAGAGTGGGGTGAAGTATGATGACACGAAACAGTGCTTTAGACAAATTCCTGCTTTCCCGAAAGTTTATTGTGTGTATAATTGTTTTGCAATTTATTCTATTGCCGATTGCTACTAAAGGATTTCGGTGGGAGAACATCGGTGATCTGATAATTTATACCTTGAGCCATGCACTTATACAAGGGATGTATCCTTATGCGTGGACTTTTCAGATTGTTTCCCTTGTCATGCTGATGCTGCTTGTGCTTCGGCGCGTGACGATGTCGCGCTGGTTTATGTTTTATGTGGGAGGTTGCTATGTGCTGTATGCCATTGTACAGAATGTGGCAGTAACAGATAAATATGGTTTCAGCATAGTGACGGTCAATGTGGTGATGATGCTCTTGGTTGCCCTGCTTTGGATGAGGGAAGCCTGGCGGGGGAGCAGCAGGCTGACCTTCGGCAATCTGAACCGAAGGACGGCATGGCTGATACCCGTGGCACTCTTTTGCCTATGGTGGCCTATGGACATGATGCGTGGCGCAGAACCCGATTTCAGCCCGATACATCTGTTTGCCGGAGGCTCGGCGATGGCATTTTGTCCGATGACTCCGGTTTTTCTGGTCCTGCTTCTATTGAGTAAAGAAAATATTGATTTAACTTTGCTGCGGGTAACGGCGTTGGTGGGGTTTATCATCGGCTGTTATAACATGGGCAATTTTGCAACCGATGCAGGGTTTTATTTGGGATTGTATCACCTTCCTTTGGTGGGAATATCTCTCTATGCATTGTTGAAAAGTAAACGGAAGAATAAAATTTGATATGTTTAAAGAACTGAACCCTTTGCTTCACAGTGAACTGCGGCTTGCGGTGATATCGTTGCTCATCAGTGTCGAGGAAGCGGATTTTGTCTATATCCGTCAACAAACGAAAGCTACGGCAGGAAACCTCAGTGTGCAGTTGGACAAGCTCAGCAAGGCGGGTTATGTGGAGATAACAAAAACTTTTAAAGGAAAAATGCCTTGTACACTTTGTAGGATTACTCCGCAGGGAGTGGATGCCTTTGAAGAATATATAGAGGCGTTGAAATCTTATCTGGTGGGAAAATTATGATTTTCCTGAGAATTTGATGAGATTGATGGAAAATGGCAGTGTCTGATTAAAAACAATGAATTGATATGAGAATCTTGGTTACTTATGCCGTACAAGGCGAATTTACTGAATTGAAATTTCCCGGACTGATAGGGGAGGAAGAGGTGCAGATTGGCTATCTCCGTACCGGCGTGGGAAAGGTGAAATCGGCTTTTTATCTTTCTGAAGCGATAAACCATGCGCAACCGGACTTGGTGGTCAATGTAGGTACGGCAGGGACTATCTGTCATCAGGTAGGAGATATTTTCGTATGTCGCCATTTCGTAGACCGCGATATGCAGAAGCTGGTGGAGCTTGGTATGGAGCATGAGATTGATTCAACGGATTTGTTGTCCCAAAAAGGATATTGTTTGCACTGGCCGGCAGGCGGTGTATGCAATACGGGGGATACTTTCCTGACAGAACTCTCGGATGTGTCCGGTGATGTTGTGGATATGGAAGCCTATGCCCAGGCTTTGGTATGCCGTGCCAAGAATGTTCCTTTCATTTCGGTGAAGTACGTGACGGATATTATCGGACAGAACTCCGTGAAACATTGGGAAGACAAGCTTGCCGATGCCCGGAAAGGGTTGGGAGAATTCTTTGAAAAATTGGGAGGAATTTAGCACGTTACCTCAACGTCTTGAATGACAGAATATGCCAAGTCACCCCCACAGCGACAAGAAACAATACTATCTTTATTTCTGTTAGTGGAATCAGGAAGAAGATGCAGTAAACCATTGTTCCCCACATCAGCAGTAGGGAGATGATTTTGGCACGTAGAGGGATGGCTTTGTTCTCGCGGAAGTTGCGGATGTAGGGGCCGAGGCATTTGTGGTTCAGCAGCCATTGGTACAGTCTGGGTGAGCCTCTGAAATAGAGCGTAGCCGTGAGCAGCAGGAAAGGCGTAGTGGGCAGCAACGGCAGGAAGATACCGATGATGCCGAGTGCCAAAGAAAGTGTTCCTAAAATGATGTAGACTGTTTTCATGCAGCAAATGTAGGAAAAATAATAATATAGATAATATGTATGCGAATAAAGTAAAGAAGGTTGTTGCCGTCCACGACTTGTCGGGAGTCGGACGGGTGTCTCTGACGGTGGTCATTCCCATTCTTTCGTCTATGGGTTTCCAGGTGTGCCCATTGCCTACAGCCGTATTGTCAAGCCATACCCAGTATCCGGAATTCTCTTTTCTGGACCTGACGGATGAAATGCCGAAGATTATTTCCGAGTGGAAAAAGCTGGAAATGCAGTTTGATGCCTTTTATACCGGCTATCTGGGTTCTCCGCGGCAGATACATATTGTTTCTGACTTTATTGATGACTTCCACCGACCGGACGGTCTGGTTGTGGTAGACCCGGTGTTGGGCGATAACGGACGGCTTTATGCGAACTTCCACGAGTCCATGATTGATGAAATGAAACATCTCATCACCAAGGCCGATGTCGTTACTCCCAATCTGACGGAACTGTTCTATCTGCTGGGCATTCCTTATAAGGAGATGAATACGGATGAGGAGTTGAAGTCATATCTTCGCCAGCTTTCCGATTGTGGTCCCGAAGTGGTGATTATTACCAGTGTGCCTGTATGGGATGATAAGCATAAGACGTCCGTATATGCCTATAACCGGAACGGTAACCGCTACTGGAAGGTTACGTGTCCTTACTTGCCGGCCCATTATCCCGGAACGGGGGATACGTTTACCAGTGTCATCACCGGAGCACTGTTGCAAGGCGACAGTTTGCCCATTGCCCTGGACCGTGCCACGCAGTTCATTCTGCAAGGTATCCGTGCTACTTTCGGATACGAGTACGACAACCGTGAAGGTATACAGCTTGAAAAGGTGTTGCATAATCTCGACATGCCGATTCAAATCTGCAGCTATGAATTAATTTAAACCAATCCCATCTTATGAAAAAGAAAATATTCCTGGCAGTGTTTCTCTGCTGCGGCATGTTTGCAGCAATGGCGCAGACTGCTGCCGACTCTCTTGCCATCGTTTCTGCCACCTGGCAGACTGAGCCCCTGCAGAAAGGGATGCTTTATAAAAAGGCAGTATTCAGTTCTTTGTATGGAGTTCCTCAGGAAGTGTCCATTCTTGAAATATCCCCGAAACGCTACCGTTTCGATGTGCTCGTCCACAATCCCAAGGAGGAGACCAGCGTAGCCGCCCGGCATGCAGGTGCGGTGGCGGCCATCAATGGTTCCTATTTTGATATGAAAGCCGGTAATTCCGTCTGTTATCTGCGTAAGGACGGGGTGGTGATAGACACTACCTCTACCGGGGGGGTGGCAACAGTGTCCAATGGAGCTGTGTTCATAAGGAAGGGTAGGCTGGAACTGATTCCCTGGAGCAGGCAGGATGAAAAGACGTGTACTTTGAAAAAGGGCACTGTGCTGGCTTCCGGTCCTTTGATGCTGAAGGACGGGCAAATGTGCGACTTGTCCGGGACTAACCGGAATTTTGTAAATACCAAGCATCCCCGCAGTGCTGTGGCGCTGACAAGAGAAGGAAAAATCCTGCTTATTGTTGTTGACGGACGTCGGAAGGGAAAATCGGAAGGTATCAATATACCCGAGCTTGCTCATATGATTCGTATATTGGGCGGGGAGGATGCGTTGAATCTGGATGGTGGCGGTTCTTCTACGCTGTGGAGTGGGGCGTTGCCGGATAAGGGAATAGCCAATACCCCGAGTGGCAGTGCCGAGCGTAAGGTTGCCAATTCTCTTTGTGTGTACGAATAAGTTAGGGAAGTAAATGGATAAATCTTAAGTTTTTTGTAATTTTGCCGTCGCATCGAGGTGACATTAGATGCGATAACTTATATTATATTAATTAGCGTATTAACAAGTATGTACACAGTCATCAAACGCATGGAAGTGTCGGCTGCCCATAGCCTGAAACTTTCTTATCGCAGCAAGTGTGAGAATCTGCACGGTCACAACTGGATTATCACTGTCTATTGCCGTTCCAAAGAGCTGAATGCGGACGGAATGGTGGTAGACTTCAGTCACATCAAGCAGGTGGTAAAGGAACAGCTGGACCATCACAATCTTAATGAAGTGCTTTCCTTCAATCCCACAGCCGAGAACATAGCCCGTTGGATATGCGACCAGATACCCACTTGCTTCAAGGTAGAGGTGCAGGAGTCGGAATCAAACATTGCCGTCTATGAGGAAGATTAATGAGATATTCTACAGTTTGCAGGGAGAAGGATACCATACGGGTACTCCGGCTGTCTTTATCCGTTTTTCCGGTTGCAACCTGAAGTGCCCCTTTTGTGATACGCAGCATGAGGACGGCATACTGATGTCCGATGAAGATATCGTAACAGAAGTCAGTAAATACACTGCCGCTACCGTGATATTGACCGGTGGAGAACCCTCCCTTTGGATTGACCATGAATTTGTGGATTGTCTGCACCGGGCAGGAAAGTATGTCTGCATTGAAACAAACGGTACCCGTCCGCTGCCGGATAATATAGATTGGGTGACCTGTTCTCCCAAGCAGGGGGCAAAGCTGGAAATTACGCGTATGGATGAAGTGAAGGTGGTGTATGAAGGGCAGGATATTACTGTTTATGAGCAGCTGCCTGCCAGGCATTTCTTTCTCCAGCCTTGCTCTTGCAGCAATACGGCCGAAACGGTGGATTGCGTGATGAAGCATCCTAAGTGGAGGCTTAGTTTGCAGACACATAAGCTGATAGATATCCGGTAGGCGTTTATAAAACGATAAAGGCTGTAAGCATTGCTTACAGCCTTTATCGTTCATGCACGGGAGGAGAGGCTCGAACTCCCGACACCCGGTTTTGGAGACCGGTGCTCTACCAACTGAGCTACTCCCGTGTTTGCGGCTGCAAAGGTAATGTAAACTTTCAAATATACAAGTAATATACGTACTTATTTTATAAAGAAAGTTGCTTATAGCATCTGTAAGTCCTGATACATAATGCGATAGGCAGCTGCCTTTTTTTCCAGTGCCAGCGGGTAGGCTCTCGAGGAAGAAGGCATCCGGTAGAGACGCATCGGATGGTTTTCAAAAAGAAACTCTGTGAAGTCTCCTACTTTGGGTTTGTCGATGGAGAACTGTGTGCACAGCGTATCCGTCGCCTTCTCGCCGGTGGTGACGATAGCCTTGCATTGAGGTATCCGGTGTAGCAGGGCAGGGATGTCCGTGGGTTGCACCACTTCCAGAAACTTATCCGAGGCGTTGTCTTGCAGGCGCCGTATGGCAGAGGCTGTGTCGAACAAGGCAATACCTTTTTCCTGCAGGAAACTGATGAGGCGTGCTTTGCAGAAAGCCTTCTTCGTCTTGTCTACAAAATAATCCTTGTCATTGAAGAAAAGTAATCCGGTAATCCTCCACATGTCATTGTTCCAGTTGGGATAGTAAAACTCCATGGACCACCGTTTTTTCTGCGGAGGAAAACTTCCCAGCATAAGCAGACGGGCATTGCCGGGAAGGAAGGGTTCTAAAGGGTGTTGTTCTATTTCCATACTTTCCAATCGTCTTGCCTTTCGTATAGTTCCGGATGATGGCATATTCTTCGGCGTCTTCTCCCATGGCTTGCAGTTGGTGGAGGCAGGAGGCTTTGGTTGTCAATGAACCAGCCAGCCGCCAGCCGGCGGCATTAGGCTTGCCGGACTCCACCATATTCTACTGTTTCCAGTTAGAATTCTTATTCTTTTATTTCTCTTCGTTGGCTTTCTGTTTCGGTTCCTTTTTGGCCAGCATCACTACGTTGTAAACGTACTCGGTCATCCATTGTTCCGAATATCCCAGACGCTCTTTGTACTGGCGTACTGCCGCTGCCGTCTTGTGTACATCGTCCTTTTTCCATACGGTTTTTGTGCAGACATCGTGTACGGTTTTTTCGGTCATGCTGCGCAGTGCTCCCTTGAAGATGGAAGGCATGCGGAATTTCCACTGCATCAGGTTTCCCATCAGCATCATAAGATCATTGGAGAAGCCCTGATACATGAAGAGGTAGCCTTGTACGTCATTTTGTGTACGACAGTGCTTTTTGACAGAAGTGTCAATTTCCTTGAAGAAGTTTTCACTGATACCGTAGTCCTGCATCAGCATTTTGCGCGAAGCGGCCTTTTCCGCTTGTCCCAAGCGTCCTCCCTGCGTGGGGATTTTGAACAGACGCTTGAAATTGGCTACATCCGGCACAAAGCGGATGTTGGTGATGCCCAGATTGGCGGCTATTACAGACTGGAAGTAGACGCGTGTCAGTGACACGAAATCTTCTACATTCTTCGAAGATACTTCTTCGGTATTCTTGTTGAATAGTTTGGCAAATAAACTCATATCAAATTACGAATTATTGATTACAATTTACAAAATCGCAGGTCATCCGGCGGTTTCGGCTGCAAAAGTACGAAATAAGTTGGTTATCACCAGCACTCTATGTCTTTTTCTACCTCTTTCAGGCAGTTCTTGGTGAAAACGGGGTCTTGGATATCGGTGCTTTTCTGTGCGCGGTAGTCTTAAGGCAGCCTGAAAGCATATTTTCCGATTATCCCAACAGCAGGGCGATGAGGATGTAGATCCGGAGCAGGTCGTTTATCAGATTTATTATTCGCATCAATGTATATATACAGTAATCTATTTGCAGTAAAAAACTTGCACAAAACAACTACTATCCTCTGTCGTTATTCAAGATTGCTTCTGTTGTTATAGAGATGAGCTTTTGCAAATTTTTGATAATCAGCAATATGAAGTCTGTTGTGCTGCAACTTGCGGCATGGGCAAATCTGGACGAACCTGATGGAATCTCCTTGCCTATTTCAGCCTGAAGTGAAATTTGTGCCCTTCAAACACAGGCTCCACGATGTCATAACGAACAAACTTTGCCAGCAGATGTTCGGCGGTGCGTCGGGAAAGATGCGCTAGGCGGCAGTAACGGTTCAGTGAAAGGCGGTTGTCTTCTTCCAGCAGATTGAGCAGCAGTTGTTCCCGTTCGGTATATTCTATCAGTTCTCCTTTCAGACTTCCGCTTTGCTGCCAGACGCGTAGATGAACGGGAGTAGCCAGGATGTTTTCGTCCTTGATGCGCAGATAGGCCAAGTATTTTCCTGTTTCGTCCTTGGCGTATACCGGCTTCCGGTCACTTTCCTCGATTTGTACCACCAGCACACTGCGTCCTTCCACCAGATAGGTCTGCATGGTGTAGTTCACTTCGGGACTGCAATAAAGTCCGGCAGCCGCTTCTATCATATATTGTTCTTCGTCCGAACGGACACCGGCAATTTTCCCGTTGTCTTTCACTCCAATGAGCAGTTTTCCGCCGTCTGTATTGGCAAAGGCTGAAAGGGTTTTGGCTATCTTGCGGGCGTCGGATATTTCGAACTTGAAATCCTGTTGTTGATGCTCTCCTTCAGCTATGAGAGCGTGTATATACTCGGTGTCAGTAAGCGTTTTCATGCTTGCAAAAGTAGATAAAAAACGCGTAAGAGCCCGTTTTTGAGGCGATTTTACCGAATATTTCAAAAAAAATATCGTTTTTCTGTATTTATTTCAAGAAAGAATGTATTTTTGCCAGACATTATTAACGAAGTAATTTGAAAAGGATTATGAAAGAATTAGTTGAAAAAGTAGCTGCATTATATGCAGACTTCTCAAAAGATGCAAACGCTCAGTTGGAAAACGGTAATAAGGCAGCAGGAACTCGTGCTCGTAAGGCTTCTTTGGAAATCGAAAAAGCTATGAAGGAATTCCGCAAAGCATCTTTGGAAGCTTCTAAGAAGT
The DNA here is from genome assembly GCF_004793475.1 of Bacteroides muris (ex Afrizal et al. 2022). Taxonomy (GTDB): domain Bacteria; phylum Bacteroidota; class Bacteroidia; order Bacteroidales; family Bacteroidaceae; genus Bacteroides; species Bacteroides muris. The sequence goes on from NZ_SRYZ01000007.1 coordinate 34,047, forward strand.
AAGAAAAAAAGCATATCTTATGCTGTGAAAGACTGCCACGTTTGGCGGTCTTTTTTGTTTTTAAAAGTATTATTATTACTTTTGGCGCAGGTATTATGGATGAAAACGTTCTCAATAAACTGAAGATACTGGCAGAGTCGGCAAAGTATGACGTCTCTTGCTCCTCCAGTGGTACGGTACGCTCCGGCAAGGCAGGCATGCTGGGGAATGCTGTGGGTGGCTGGGGCATCTGCCATAGTTTTGCCGAGGACGGCCGTTGCATCTCTCTGCTCAAAGTGATGCTTACCAATTATTGCATCTACGATTGTGCCTACTGCATCAACCGCCGCAGCAACGACCTGCCGCGTGCCACGCTGTCGGTGACCGAGCTTGTAGGCCTCACCATGGAGTTCTATCGCCGCAACTATATCGAAGGGCTTTTTCTGAGCAGTGGGGTGGTGCGTAATCCCGATTACACAATGGAACGCCTGGTGCGTGTTGCCAAGGATCTCCGTACCATCCATCGTTTCAACGGTTATATCCATCTGAAAAGCATTCCCGGCGCCAGCCGCGAACTGGTGAATGAGGCAGGGCTTTATGCCGACCGTCTCAGCGTCAATGTCGAAATACCGAAGGAAGAGAATCTGAAACTGCTTGCTCCGGAGAAAGACCATAAGAGTGTATATGCGCCTATGCGCTACATCCAGCAGGGTGTCCTTGAAAGTTCGGAAGAACGCAAGAAACACCGCCATGCTCCTCGTTTCGCTCCTGCCGGACAAAGCACACAGATGATAGTAGGTGCTACTGCCGAGACGGACAAGGATATTCTGTATCTTTCGTCAGCCCTCTACAAGGGACCTACGATGCGACGTGTCTACTATTCGGGCTATATTTCCGTCAATACCTACGATAAGCGCCTGCCGGCCTTAAAACAGCCCCCTTTAGTACGTGAAAACCGGCTCTACCAGGCTGATTGGTTGATGCGTTTTTATCAGTTCAAGGTGGAGGAAATAGTGGATGATGCCTATCCGGACCTTGATTTGGAGATTGACCCCAAGCTGTCCTGGGCTTTGCGTCATCCCGAGCAGTTTCCAGTCGATGTGAACAAGGCGGATTATGAACTGTTGCTTCGCGTGCCGGGCATCGGCGTGAAGTCGGCACGGCTGATAGTGGCTTCCCGGCGTTTCTCCAAGATAGGTTTCTATCAGTTGAAGAAGATAGGGGTGGTGATGAAGAAGGCACAGTATTTCATTACCTGCTGCGAGTTGCCGATGCACACGGTCAATGAGCTGACTCCGCAAGGGGTACGCAGCCTGCTGTTGCCCAAACCGAACAAGAAAAAAGTGGATGAGAGGCAGTTGATGCTTGATTTTGGCGAATGAATATTTTTTTATACGATAAGACTTTTGAGGGATTGTTGACTTCTGTTTTTGAAGCCTATTCCCGCCGCACTTTCCCCGATGCACTGTTGTTGGAAGGAGAGCCTCTTCCATTGTTCTGCGATGAAATATTTACAGTGATAACCGATGAAGAGAAATCCGGCCGCGTCTGGCGGGGATTGCAGAAGAAACTGTCGTCTGCGGCACTTGCCTGCCTCGCCCAGTGCTGGCTGGCGGAGGAACCGGAAACTCCCATGCTGCTGTTCCGCTATATCCGCAAGGCGATAGATGCTCTTCGCTCCATTGAAACGAATTTTGCCGATCCTGATGTGCTGGAGTTCTCCCGTATGTGGAAGCGGGTGGATTGGGAGCGTATACGCCTGCTTCAGTTTGTCCGTTTTCAGAAGGCTGCGGACGGTACTTTCTTTGCGGCCGTCGAGCCCGAGAAGAATGCCCTTCCTTTGGTGACGGAGCATTTCAAGGATCGTTTTTCCGACCAGCGTTGGCTGATTTATGACATCAGGCGAGCCTATGGGTACTATTACGACTTGAAGGAGGTGCGCCAAGTGACTTTTGGTGAGGACAGCTGCGAGGGGCATCTTGTCACCGGCATGCTCGACGAAAGTCTGATGGACAAAGACGAACGGCTTTTCCAGTCTCTCTGGAAAACCTATTTCAAGGCAATCTGCATCAAGGAACGCCTCAATCCCCGAAAGCACAAGCAAGACATGCCCGTGCGCTATTGGAAATATCTGACGGAGAAACAGCAGTGATTCCTTTTATTCGATTTTCCACTGTCATCTCGGGAAATTCCTGCCCAGTTGCAGCAAATATCCCTCATCATAGTTTATTAATACGAATCTGTGGTTGAAACGGGGCATAACGGCCCTGAAACGAGTACAATGATATTTTGATGAATTGTTGTGATTTAATGAAGTGATGATGGCGGTTTGTAATATTCTGATTATCTGCGTGTTTAAGATGACCTGCATTCAGTATACGACTGAACCCTATTCAGTATACGATTGAATGGCATTCAGTATACGACTGAATTAGGTTCAATATGGCACTGTATCTCGAATCTGTATTATTTGTAAATAATGCAGATTGCCATCCGACTTCTGTCTCGGCTCATGACCGATAAAAAAAGGAATTAGTTTCAACTACTGATTCGCATTGTTAATTGATGACCCAGTTCTTGTCGTGGGGTACTGTTTTCTTGGGGTCGTAATGCATTCCATCCTGCGTAGGTATCTTCAGTGTATAAGTACGTCCGCTTTTATTCATCAGTAAGGTATCCCGTAGCCAAGGGTTGGCGTCTTTCAGTTGGGCATAGGTGATGCCTTTACTTTTGGCAAACTGTGCCAGGTTGGCAATACCCGTTGTGACAGCCACTTCCGTGCAGGGTATGGGCGGATAAAGATGTTCCCGTTTCAGCAGAAAACCGTACTGTTGCGGATTGCTGATGACGGCTTTGGCTGCCAGCAGGCGGAACATGTAACGCGAAGTTTCTTCTACCAGCCACAAGTCGACGGCTTGGTCTACCATTTGTCTTTGCATCTGTGTGGAGATGCGCCCTTGTCCGGCATTGTAGGCGGCAGCCACGCACAGCCAGTTTCCATATTTCTGATAGGCGTCTTTCAGGTATTTGCAGGCTGCCTTGGTTTCCTTCTCGATATGGTATCGTTCGTCGATGTTGCTGTTCACCTCCAGGCCGAATTCACGTCCGGTGGCAGGCATGAACTGCCATAGGCCTGCAGCACCCGCAGGCGATTTGGCTAGCGGGTTCAGGTTGCTTTCTATCACAGCGAGGTACTTGAAGTCATCGGGCAGGCCGTTGGCTTTCAGTATAGGTTCTATGACGGGGAAGTAGCGGTTGGCACGCTTCACCATGAGCATGGTGGTGGAGTGCATGTAGGTGAATGACATCAGTTCGCGGTCCATACGCTCGCGATGGTCATAGCGCAGCAGGTCAATATCCTGCCCGGCAAAAGTAATCTTGTCCGGTACGCTGGGAGAGGTCACGCAGTAGGGAACTTCGGATTTCACGGAATCGCGTTCGGGGTTCAGCGCACTGCTGCCTGCGAGGAAGGGGAGGCTGGAACCTGCACACAGTGCAATGGCAGCCGTAAGCACGATATATTTTGAATTTTTCTTCATGTCTGTATGTATATTTCTGTTTGGAGACGTGAAGATACGAAATCAATTCGTTATAGGCAACCTTTCCCATAGCCATCGTGGAATCATACGCCAAAAAAACACCAGTACCCGGTAGCGTCCGTCAATGACAACTACCCGTCTCTTTTCTCTTAAAGCCTTGATTATGTGCTGTGCTACACGGTCTGCTTTCATCAGCATCGGGTATTTCCCGCTTTTCAGTAAATCGGTGGCAACAAATCCCGGACGGATGTCGGTGAAGTGTATATCAAGATGCTGCATCCGGGCAAGTTGTGCCAGCGCTTCGATATAGGTATTCTGGAAGCGTTTGGTGGCAGAGTAGGCCGGTGCAACGCCTAGTCCTTTAGTGCCTGCAATGGAACTGATGACAGCAATATGTCCGGAGCCTTTTTCCTTGAAATAGTTGAAGGCGGCAGTCACCATGCGGGTAAATCCCTCTACATTGGTACGTGCCGTGTTCAGTTCGATGTCCGGTTGTAAGTCCCGGTTTTGATGTCCCACGCCGGAACTGAGGAAAAACAAGTCCATACCTCCCAGCTTTTCTATCAGGTTATGGAGGTGTAGGGTCGCGGTCTCTTCCGTAACGTCCAGCTGTTCCGTGACTATCCGGTCGGGTGCGGTGGTTTGCAGGGCATGCAATGCCTCTTTCCTTCTGCCGGCAATGCCTATATGCCAGCCTTGTTGTACAAGTATCCTGGCTACTTCTTGTCCGATGCCTGAAGTGGCACCGATGATGATGGCTTTCTGCATGATGATAGGGGATTATCCGATGACGGTTGCTACAATTCTTCTTCCTCCGCCCCGGTTGCGGAACTCGCAGAGATAGATGCCTTGCCAGGTACCCATGTTCAGGCGTCCGTTGGTGATGGGAATCGTAAGGCTGGTTCCGCTGAGAGTTGCTTTGGCATGGGCGGGCATGTCGTCATCCCCTTCGCATGTATGTTGGTAATAAGGTTCCCGCTCTTTTACGAGGCGGTTGAAGATGGCTTCCATGTCTGTCTGTACGTCAGGGTCTGCATTTTCGTTGATGGTGAGGCCTGCGCTTGTATGCTTGATGAACAGATGCAGGATTCCGGCAGGTGGAAGAGGGGGAAGGTTACGTATAATCTCCTCTGTCACCAGGTGAAAGCCACGCCGGCGAGGGGTCAGGGTAAATTCTTTCTGTGCGGTCATAAATCATTGTTTTTCGTTTGTTGTCAGGCTTATCTTGTCTGGCAGGGCAGTTCCACGGTGAATGTACTTCCCACGCCCATTGTCGAATCTACGGCAATCACTCTTTAATAGTGATGTTTTTGTTCTGTCACAACAATTAAGATATTGACAAAGATATATTATTTCCAAATTAATATGTGATGAACGGAAATAAAAAATAAAGGTTGTATCTGTTTTGAGGAAATGGGAAAAAGATACCCGAGTTTTTGTACTTGCGGGAATAAGACGTATATTTGTTGCAATTTTTGCATCCTGACAAGAAAATGACATGAAGCGTATTGGACTCTTTGTAATGGTTTTTTCTGCATGTCACTCTTGCTCCATGCAAGTGGTCTGCGTGTCTTGTTTATCGGAGATTCTGTGATATGAACCATATTTATGGTAGCGGCTATATGTATTTGTGTGCAAGTCATTATCAAGGAAATTTCCCGGAAAAGGAATATGCTTTTTTAATCGTGGCATCAGTGGAAACACTCTCCGGCTTCTCAAGACCCCTATTGGATTTGGGACGGTATCCACCCCACTCCTGCAGGGCATAAACGAATGGCAGATATGTGGATAAAGCGCGTGAATTTATAATTTATCAATAAAATAGAGAGTAATGGAAAAAGTGATTATCAACTCGTACGAGGATTTTGAAAAGCTGGTAGGCCAGCAAATCGGTGTTTCGGAATATGTAGAGCTCCCTCAGGAGCGTATCAATCTGTTTGCTGATGCGACATTGGACCATCAGTGGATACACGTCGATACGGAACGTGCCAAAGTGGAAAGCCCTTTTAAGAGCACCATTGCACATGGGTATCTCACCTTGTCCATGTTGCCATATCTGTGGAACCAGATTATTGAAGTGAACAACCTGAAGATGATGATTAATTATGGTATGGACAAGATGAAGTTCGGTCAGGCGGTATTGTCCGGACAGAGCATCCGACTGGTTGCCCATTTGCAATCTCTGTCGAATCTGCGCGGTGTGGCAAAGGCGGAAATAAAGTTTGCCATCGAGATACAAGGTGAAAAGAAGAAGGCACTGGAAGGGGTGGCTATATTTTTGTATTATTTCAATTGATGATGCGTAAGATGGTATGCCCCCAATGCAAGGTGGGGGCATTTTTTGTGATGAACGGACAAGGTGAGCGCCTGCCGGTCTACATCTCTGACAAAGGCGAGATTGTGCCTAAAGACAGCACCTCTTCATTGGAAGGATACGACCTGGATACGGTTTATTGTTTGTGCTGTTCCTGGCGCGGAACTCCGAAACGTTTGGTGAGATACTGATGGACATATTCCTGCCACAAATGGCAGATTGCCGCCACGGGATGGTATAACAGCATCCGTGGTCCGGCATACCGCATGACTTTACGCATCCGTTCTTTCATTTCGGGCTTGTAGCAGTGAATGCTGCATTGCCTGCAGGTGGATTTATTCTCACCGAAAGGACAGCGTGAAAGACGAATGCGGGCATATCCCAGCAATTCCTCGCATCGGGGACACAATTGCTTGTTACCTTCCTTTTTCCGGCAGTAGAGGCGGACCATCCGTTCTACTGTCTGTTTTTCCTGCTCGATACGGGATGGCATGTTTATTGTTTGGACTGCCAGCGTTTCAAGGTCGGGAAGAATTCTTTCATACCGGCAATGGCTTCCTCTTTAGTGAAATTCATTCCGGAATCCTTGTTGAATTCGTCGGTGAACTGTGCACAATGTTCTATCATTTCGTCCATAGTGCAGTCTTGTGCAAAATTGCCGTGCTGGTAGCAATAGGTGCAATATTCCTCGTTGAGGCTACCGTCGGCATTGGTTCCGAGTACTTCTGCAGATGACAAGGGCATTCCGCAGCTTTGGCAAAGTTTAGCTTCCATAATGTGTGGAGTTAAGTGATATGCAAATATAGGATATTATTTTGGTTGAAGCGTCCTTTTCAGATAAATCATGTCTTTCAGTTGCTTGCCTCCTTCAAATATGGGGTGGTCGTAATTATCGATAAAGAAATCGGGTACCCGGTGTGAGTATGCAAATCCGCAGCTTTCATAGAAGGGGATGGTTAGCGGACTGTCTCCAGTGCCGACAAGCATAGTATGGCACCGGTCTTTATAATGTTCAAGAACGAATGCTATCAGTTGTCTTCCATATCCCTGGCGCTGGTATTCCGGATAGACAGCTATGCTCTTTATTTCGTAGATTCCTTTATCCTCGCAGGTGATTACACAAGACGCTTTGACTGTATCATTATCGGATAGGATGAACATCTCTCCCCGTTCCAGATAACGGTCAATCATGGACTCTTGTTCGTCGGCAAGCAGCAGCAGGTCAAGATATTGCTTTTTGTTGCCGGATATGGGATGTATTCTTATCATATTTCTGAATTTCTGGTGTGAAGTTAGTCATTTTCTATTGAATTACAATGGATATCTCTTTTTAACTGTTGAATGGTTGAGAGTTGCCGGTGAACAAAATCTGCCATACGCCGTTCTTCTCATAACATGATAATCTGATGAAGTTATGAGTAAGTTGAAATTCTCTTTTCTGGTTTTGATACGAAAGTCTGGTTTGACGGGCAGGCGCAATGGGTAATGCAACAGACGGACTGGGAGACAATGGACGAAGTGCCCCCTGCCGTTTACAATGCTTTTGCCGCCAGTGAATATTCCGGAGGGATGGTGCAGAATGTCACTTGGGTACAGTTTCCCAAATGGCAGTCCATCGTGGCGGTAGAGGTAGGGATGGCAAATCTCCAGACGAAATATCAGATATTGTTTACCCCGACGGGCGAAATCATCCGTGCCCGTAATGTCACCTATACATACAATCCGCTCGGGGCAGCCACTTTCTTGTAACGTCTGTTCGCATACCTGCTGAATTTATCATATCTTTGCCTTCCCAAACCAGACTTTTATGGACAAAGACACTTTTCAGCAGGAGGTTTATAATGTAGTGGCCGCAATCCCTCCGGGGCGGGTGGTGACGTACGGACAGATTGCCTATCTTGTCGGAAGACCTCTATGTTCGCGCATGGTGGGACATGCCATGCACGATGTGCCCGACGGCATGTGTCTGCCCTGCCATCGGGTAGTGAACAGCCAGGGCAGGCTGGCACCGTGCTGGACTGAACAGCGGGCTTTGCTGGAGGCAGAGGGCGTGACGTTCAGAAAGAATGGGTGTGTAGACATGAAAAAATGCCAGTGGGAATTCATGAAAGAACAAATACAATAAGATTATGAAATTTATAGGTGCACATGTATCGGCCAGTGGGGGAGTGGAAGCGGCTCCCGTCAATGCCGGTGAGATAGGGGCAAATGCTTTTGCCTTGTTTACCAAGAACCAGCGTCAGTGGGTGGCAAAGCCGCTGGCGGCTGATAGTATTGAATTGTTTAAGGAAAATTGCGGGAAGCTTGGTTTCGATTCCCGCTGCATCCTGCCTCACGACAGTTATCTGATAAATTTAGGGCATCCCGAAGAAGAAGGGCTACAGAAAAGCCGCGCCGCTTTTCTGGATGAGATGCAGCGCTGCGAACAATTAGGGCTGAAGTTGCTGAATTTTCATCCGGGCAGCCATCTGAATAAGATTTCCGTGGAAGAGTGTCTGGATAGGGTCGCTGAATCCATTAATCTTATATTGGGCAAGACGCACGATGTGGTGGCTGTCATAGAGAACACAGCCGGGCAGGGTAGCAATGTGGGAAACGAGTTCTGGCAGCTGGGACATATCATTGACCGGGTGGATGACAAGTCTCGCGTTGGAGTTTGCCTTGATACCTGCCACACGTATACAGCAGGCTATGATATAGTGAATGAGTATGACAAGGTGTTTGAGGAGTTTGACGCAGCGGTAGGCTTCGGCTATCTGCGCGGTATACACCTGAATGACTCCAAGAAAGCACTCGGCTCCAGAGTAGACCGTCACGACAGCATCGGCAAGGGGCTGATAGGTATGGATTTCTTCCGGCGTTTTATGCAAGATGTGCGTTTTGACGGTATACCTATTATTTTGGAGACGCCCGATGAATCGCTTTGGGCAGAGGAGATAAAACTGTTGAGAAGCTTTGTTTCCTCTGATTGAGAGACTATGCCCTGAATACGCATTCTATACGGTTACCGTCCGGGTCGAGGACGACACTTTCAAAATATCCGTCGCCGGAGGTACGGGGCTCTCCTGCGATGGTATATCCCGCTGTACGTAGCCGTTCTGTCTGTCGGAGGACAGCTTCCTGGCTGTCGAAGGCAAAGGCAAAGTGGGTCAGTCCCAGTCTGTTTTCCTCAATAGGGGTATTCTGTATGTCCGTACGGCTCATCAGTTCCAAATCCGTTCCTTCATCGAAGTGAAGGAAATAAGATTCGAATCCTTTTTTGGGGTTGATGTACTTTTCATTGCTGCTCCCGTTGAAGTAACGTGTGTAGAACTCTTTCATCTCTTCCAGTTGGAAGGTCTAGATGGCGATGTGATGTATCTTCATAAGTTTGCTAAATTATAATCTGTGTTCTACCCGAGTAATCTGTGGTGGGGTTGGTAATTGCAGATGCAGAATAGGGAAAGGCTTTCCCGTCGGGTCGGTTTCGTCCCGGCCGGCCACTTGGAATCCCATATGTTGGTAAAATCGGCAAGCTTGTCCGTTCTGCTCGTTTACATCCACTTTGTGGATGTGTTTTTGGTGGACGGCGTACTCCATGAGCCGTTTTCCGTATCCCTTACCTTGTTGGTCAGGACGGACAAACAACATCTCGATGAGTTCATCGCTCAGTCCCATAAAGGCGGCAATTTCTTCTTTTTCGTTGCGGATGATGTAAAGCTCTACGGCGAGAAAGGACTGCTCTCTTATCAGCGGTTTGTAAAACTGTATATCCTTTTCTGCCAGGAAGTGGTGTGTGCTGCGGACAGAGGCTTCCCAGACGGTCAACAGTTCGTCATAATCTTGTGGGGTAGGTCGGAATATCATCATTTATTGCATTACTTTGCTGGTTATTAATCAGTAGGCAGTCAGAATTCAGCTTCTTTGGTAATCCTTAGGGTTTCTCCCGTGATAGGATGCGTAAATTCCAAATACTCGGCATGCAGATAAAGCCGTTTTGCTTTCTCCCCGTAAAGTTCATCACCGATGATGGGGCAGTGCAAGCCAAGCGGGTGTGCTGCATGTATACGTAGCTGATGGGTTCTTCCCGTGCGCGGATAGAAAGCGATACGGGTCTGTTTCCCGTCCAGACGTTCCAGAACTTGATAATCGGTGATGGCGGGCTTCCCGTGTTCGGTGTGTACCATTTGTCGTGGACGGTCAAGTGGATTCAAGCAAAGCGGGAGGTCGACCGTACCTTTGTCCTTTGGAACAACACCCTCGAGCAATGCGACATAACGTTTCCTGACCAGGCGGTTCTTGAACTGGGCCTGCAGGTTCTGGTGTACACGCTTGGTCTTGGCAATGAGCATTAAACCGGAAGTGGCCATGTCGAGACGATGTACCGTCAGTGGACCGTCAGCTTCTGGATATTGCCCACGCATCAGGCTATAGACGGAGACTGCATCTTCCTTGCCGGGAACAGACAGCATTCCTGCCGGTTTGTTGATGACCGAAAGCCATGAATCCTCGTAAACAATCTCCAAATTCTTGGAGGGCACCTGCATTCTTTTCAGCATGGGGTTTTCCTCTACTTGCAGACCTTGCAGCATATGCTGCAGTATAGGTTCGCACTTTCCTTTGCAAGCCGGATAATAGTGCCCGTGATGGCGTATCTCTGTCTTGGGGGAGTCACCCCACCAGAACTCGGCCATGGCAATCGGTTTCCATCCATGCAAATAAGCTTGTTGTAGCAATTTGGGGGCTGCACATTCACCCGCGCCGGCAGGAGGTGTCTTGTGCACGGTCTGCCCGAATATCTCACAGAGATTCTTGACTTCTCCTCGGTAATTCAGCATCCCGAACTGTTCGAATAGCTTTTGCTGCAATGCTGCAGAGCGGGTTTTACGTTCAGACTTCAATGCTGAAATCCGTCTTTCCCAGTCTTCCGTCTGCGTTTGCAGTGTGGCAATCCTTGCTTTCCATGAACGTTCCAGGCGTTTATATTCCGCCTTTTGAAACTGGCTTTCCCGTATCAGTTCGGCTTCTTCCTGCGCATTGAGTTCTTTTTCTTTTCTGCGCTGTTCTCTGGCAGTTTTGGCTTCTTTCAACTGTGCTTTGGCTGTTGCCAGTATGTCTTCTGCTGACTGGATAGTCCGGGCAAGCTCTGCTGATAAGGCGGCATATGCTTTGTCATTTTCCAATTGCCGGATGTTGCGGTTGATGGAAGAGATGTTCTCTTCTTCTATCTTGAAAAAGCCTTGTGGCTGTAGCAAGTCATATACGGGAGGAACAAAAAAGGGATGTAGGTTCTTTCCGGCCAATATGCCTGAGAATGCAGCTAAATATCCGGTTTCTCCATGCTCGGTTTGTACAATCAGTACCCCGAACATTTTGCCTTGGCGCAGTTCGTCCTTCCATGCAGTTTGTCGGGTAAGATAGCTTTGTACTTCTTTGGCTGCCAATATACATAACGGGTGCGGAGTATAGCAGAAAGGATAGGTGAACCTTTCCGGAAGCGGAATGTCGGTTATGGGAGTAGTAAAACGATGCAACATGATGTTGCAAAGATACTACATTTCTCTCATAACAGATTGTTTGTACTGCAAATCTTTCTTTCGTTATTACTTTTAGAAGCGGTAGTCTTGTTCGATGTATGTCATATATTCGTCGTAACTGATGTGCCTGCCTCCCATTGTCTTGAGGTGAGGGGTTTCGAACTGGCAATCTATCATGACGCCTCCATGTTCCCTGAAGAATTGGGCCAGACGGATGAGGGCCAGCTTTGAGGCGCTGGGAACAAGTGAGAACATGCTCTCTCCAAAGAAACAACGTCCCAGGGTCACTCCGTACAGCCCACCTACCAGTTGTTCTTCTTCCCATACTTCCACGCTGGCGGCGAAGCCTTGTTCGTGCAGGTGTGTATAGGCTTCCATCATCTGCGTTCCAAGCCAGGCTCCTTCTTGTTCCATCCGCAATTCTCCGCAGGTTTGTATGACGTCTTCAAAAGCTTCGTTGAAGGTGATTTCGTACTTTCCTTTGTTGATGAGTGTACGCATGGAGTGGGAGATATGTATTTCGTCCGGAAAGATGACAAAACGGTCCATCGGGCACCACCATTGTATCAGTTCTTCCCGAAATGCGTACCAGGGGAATATACCGTTGGAGTACGCCAAGATGAGGCGGTCGATGGAGAGGTCACCGCCCACGGCGAGCAACCCGTCGGGGTCGCCGTAGTGAGGATCGGGGAAAGCAAGTTTATTCGTCAGTTGAAAGACCATATCGTTATTCGGTTGCGGGTTGTAGTTTCAATGCTCCGTTTTCCACTTGCACGCGGACTTTCCCTCCCTCCTTCAGTGTGCCGAACAAAATTTCGCGCATCAATAAAGGTTTCAAGTGCGAGGCTATCACGCGGTCCATCTCTCGGGCACCGTATTCGGGGATAAAGCCCCGTTGGAGCAGCCATTCGTGTGCTTCCTGGCTCAATACCATTTCCACCTGGCGGGAAGACAGCTTGCTGCCCAGTTCTCCGAGTTTCTTGTCGAGGATAAGTGATGCCATCGGGCGGTCCATGTCATGGAAGACAACTGTGGCTGAAAGGCGGTTGATGAATTCGGGCTTAAAGGTTTTCTTGACTTGTTTCAGCATGGCTTCTCCGGCGGTGACCTGACTATTGAAGCCGATGGATGCTTGGCGGGCATATTGTGCTCCGGCATTGGAGGTCATGATGAGAACCACGTGGCGACAGTCGGCTTTCCGCCCTTTGTTGTCGGTCAGTATGGCATAGTCCATTACTTGCAGCAGGATGTTGAATACGTCAGGATGCGCTTTTTCTATTTCGTCGAGCAGCAACACGCAGTTTGGGGTCTTGCGTATGGCGTCGGTCAGCAGACCGCCGTCCTCGTAACCCACGTAGCCGGCAGGCGAGCCAATCAGTTTGGCTACGGTATGCTTTTCGGTATATTCGCTCATGTCAAAACGTTGCAGGGCGATGCCCAGCTCGGCGGCGAGCACTTTGGCAACTTCGGTCTTTCCTACTCCGGTGGGGCCTACAAAGAGCAGGCTTGCCAGCGGTTTGTTTTCGTCCAGCAGTCCGGCTTTGGACATTTGCACAGCTTCCACCACCTGACGGACGGCTTCTTCCTGCCCGTAGATGCGGGAGCTGATGCGTTCGTGCAGGCTTTCCAAGGCGGTGGTGTCGTCCTCTTTCATGGCGAGGGCATTGACTTTGCAGGTACGTGCCAGTATGTCGGTTATCAGTGCCTTGTCCACGGTCTGTTCTCCGGAGTCTGTGGGATGTATTTCCCGGTAAGCTCCTGCTTCGTCCACCAGGTCGATGGCTTTGTCGGGCAGGAAACGGTCGCTGATGTAGCGGGCGCTTGCCTTTACGGCGTAGGGGATGACGTCGGGCTCGTAGGTGACGCCGTGGTAGGTTTCGTATTTCTCTTTCAGGCCTTCTACGATATGTATGGCTTCTTCAATGCTCGGTTCCAGTATGTCTATCTGCTGGAAGCGGCGTACCAGTCCCTTGCTGCGTGCGAAGTAGCGGTTGTACTCGTCGTAGGTGGTAGAGCCGATGAAACGTATTGCCCCGGTTTCCAGATAGGGTTTCAGCATGTTGGAGGCATCCATGGAGCCTTCACCCGTGCGTCCGGCGCCTATCAGGTTGTGTATCTCGTCGATGTAGACGATGGCGTGTCCTTCACGGCCTATGCCCTCCATGATGGTTTTCAACCGCTTCTCGAAATCGCCGCGATATTGCGTGCCTGCCAGCAGATTGCCCAAGTCCAGCTCGTAGATGCGGCAACCGGCAAGCCGTTCGGGGACGTTGCCCGCTTCGATACGGGCGGCAAGCCCATAGGCAAGGGCTGTTTTGCCTACGCCGGGTTCGCCCACATGCAACGGGTTGTTCTTTTCTTTGCGGCAGAGCACTTGTATGGTTCGCTCCAACTCCATCTCCCTGCCGATAAGCGGGTTGTGGTCTGCCAGGCGGTCGTTGAGGCAGGTCACGTAGTTACGCCATGGTTCTGTTTTCTCTTGTTCATCGGGAGATGGCGTATCGCCTGCTTCTTCTGCCAGCTCCGCTTCTTCGTAGTGGGTAATGAGCAGACTGAGGAATTCGGACAGGTCGCCGCCGACTGCTTCCTTTAGGAAATGGCATGCCCAGGAATCTTCCAGTTGCAGCAAGCCTTGTATCAGATGAGGAACATCCAGCTCTTCGGCGCTGGAATACTCTGTCACCGTATAGGCATGTTGCAGGAGTGAGCTGAGCTGGACGGAAAGTCCCAACTCGTATTCCACATTGTCGGGGACAGTGTCCACTTCTTCCGTCAGATAGTTTTCCAGCGAGATGCTGAGCTCCACATAATTGTAGAAGGTATCTTGCAGGGTGTGGATAAAGGGTTCCTGCTCTATAATGGCGCTCAGCAGATGTTCGGGCATGATGAACTCGTGCCGGTAAGACTCGGCCTTTCTTTGTGCGGAAGCGAATGCTTGGTTTACGAATATCGTATTTTTTATATCCATATTGTTTCTTTCTTCTTATTCTTCTTCCTCCGGGGTGACGGTGAGCCGGAGGGGGAAACCTTCATTGCGTGCCATGCGGGTGGCTTTCTGTACTTTGGAGTGGGCGATGTCGTATGAGTAGATGCCCACTACCGCGGAGTTGCTCTTGTGCACCTGCAGCATCAGTGTTTCCGCTTCTACCGATGATTTGTAAAAGACGGTGGTGAGTACCTTTACCACAAACTCCATGGTGGTGAAGTCATCATTGTAGATGGTGACTTTAAAGCGTCGGGGTTCCCGTAGTTCTATGCGTTCTTTTTCTTTGAAAGAAGATTGCTGTTGTTCCATTTCTTTGAAAAACTACTGTTAAGACATTGTTCTACCGTTGTGTGGGCAACGAAAACTCCTGCCAGTCATATTCGTCTCCGTACTCGTCGGCTATGGCTATGCGTATGGTGACGTTACCCGTCTTTATCCGTTCTCCGGCACTGATGTTGGCGGTGTATTTCACACCGTTGCGCGGAGTTATTTGCTCTATCATGACCGACGGCGATATGTAAATACGCTTCATGCCCGTGGTTTCCACCACCACCGGCACTACGTTGTAGGCTGTTTTGTTTCCTTCGTTCATGATTTCAAAAATCACTTTACAGTTTTCGCCCGAATTGATGACGTGGTTGCGGCTGTCGTCAATGAAACGTATATTCCGTATCCTCAAGTGGTCGATAGCCGATGCTTGCGGCTGTCTTCCGGATTGCGGGGGATAGGGCTGTGTCCTTTCTATCCGGTAGCTGTACTCCTCCTGCTTTTGGGGGGCTGTGGCTGCATTGGCAATGGCAGCTCCCGCAATGGTCCCTATGATGGTGCCGATGGCGGAACCCCGGTATCCTCCTCGCCAGCCTCCGTTACTGTCACCTATCAGCCCGCCGATGGCACCGCCTACATTACTTCCGATGGCAGCTCCTGCGAGCACTGCGTTAGGGTCGCCTGCAGCCATCTGGCTTGTGCCGCATCCGCTGAGGATGATGGTTGCTGCCAGGATTCCTATAAAAGACTTTTTCATGTTCATATCCTATAATTATTATGTTGGGCAGATTGTTTTATAAAAGGGCTATTCCCGATAAATCATCTTTTTGGTCATGCCTCCGTCAATGGTGATGTTTTCGCCATTGATGAAGTCGTTTTCGTCTTGACATAGGAATAGGCACATACGGGCAATATCTTCCGGTTTGCCAACCCGTCCGGAGGGATGTTGTGAATGGTCTTCTACCCGTAATTGTTCATAATCGTGTGTCTGAATCCAGCCCGGAGAGATGGAGTTGACCGTGATGTGCCACTCTGCAAGCGATAAAGCCAACGCATGCGTCAATGAATAGATACCTCCTTTGGAAGCTGCATATCCTTCACTGCCCGGTTCACTCATCAGATAGCGGGTAGAACAGAGATTAATGATTCTTCCGTAGGTATTCGTGCTGTTTTGACTTTTGCGGTGTACTGCCAACGCATGTGAAGTAATGAATACCGGACGTAAATTCACAGACAATATTTTATCGAACGTCTCCACACTCGTTTCTGTGATGGGAGAGAATTCACTGATGCCGGCATTGTTTATAATGATGTCAATATCCCCCCATTCCTTGAAAATATTTTGCAGGCAAAGTTCCAATGCTTCTTTGCTGTTTAGGTCGACGGGGTGAAATTGTGCTCCGGTGGCTTGGGCGGTTTGTTGTCCTTCCAGTTCATTCTTGTCACAAAAGGCTACTTGGTAATTAAGCTTGCAGAAGGCTTCTACAATGGCTTTGCCAATCCCCCCGGCACCTCCGGTCACGAAAACTTTCTTTCCGCCTTTTTTGAGGGGAAGTGTCGGCTTATGTAGCGTTTGTACCTTGCCGGATTTTTTCGCTTTCTCCCAAGCTGCTTTGCGTGCCTGGTATTGCTCGTACTGATTTTCAAGATAATTATCGGCCATGTCTGTTTCGGTTTTATTGTTTAACTACGGTGTGTGTCACTTCGTATCCGATGACTACTGCCAGTCCGTTCTGTTTCAAGTATTGTCCGATGGCGGGTACGTAACCGCATCCGTTCAATATGAGCAGGGAAGTGGTCAGTATGGCAATCTGTTTCTTCATGTCATTTTGACTTTATTTGGTTTAATGTTACAAAGGTAGAGAAAGTATTGAAAAGGCTATAGGGGTAGCATTATATTTTCTTTCCTTTTGTCATATTATTTTTTTCAATGTGGTGATTCACCTCTCCATTAATGAGAGTTATATGATGGCTTTTACTGATTTTTCCTACTTTTTGTTTGTGGCTTTTCCCACTTCTACGAAATAAGTTACATATTTCTGTAATTAGAACTGTCAAAATGGCTATAATGATGGGAACTAACCACTCTTTATTATTTTGTATGAATTCTACTGGATTGCTCATATTTGTATGTATTTATTAAAGTTAGATATGGATAACGGTGATGAATGAGTGAGTTTCCCTATGATTTTTGTTCCAATATATAATCCTAAGATACTTAAACTTAATCTTGTTAATGTAGAACTATTTAGTAGATTGAATACTTGCTCCCAGTTCTTATTTAAATTACAAAAATAACTTCTGACTTCTGTGGCTGTAAACGGTGGCATTTCCTTTTTAGGCTCTTTCAGTCGTTTTTGATTTTTTTACTCTATTGAGTCATGTGGTATATTCACATGCTTCATCAATAGACTTGTCTTTTCTTCGGATAAGTTCACTATATTGATACAAAATAACCTTCATCTCTCTTCCTTCTTTTTTCCTTGAATTCTCTTTACTTGTTCCTCTATTTCCTCAATCGAAGGCAGTTGACTTTTAATATCTTCGGGAATCAGCTTAGACAGCTTACACTCTGATATGCCGATAGGCTGATTTGTTGATTCCAGTGCATATTGCGCCATTACTTGTTTTTTTGTCTTGCAGATAAGCAAGCCGATGGTGGGGTTATCGCCAGGTTTACATTTTAGATGGTTTACGGCACTGATATAAGTACCGAGTTGACCTATAAATTCAGGTTTGAACTTCTGTACTTTTAGCTCGATTACGCAATAACAACGCAGTTCCAAGTGGTAGAAAAGCAAGTCGGGATAGATTGTTTCATCGCCTACTTCCAAAGGCATTTGACGTCCTACGAATGCAAATCCTTTACCCAATTCAAGCAGAAAACGAGTGATATTCTGTGTCAAAACCTTTTCTAACTCTAATTCTTGAAAATCTTTGGTAATGGTCAGGAAATCGAAGTTATAGGGGTCTTTGAGTGTCTGTAGAGCTGGGTCACTTTGCGGTTTGGGTAGCAGACGACTGAAATTGTTTACCGCTTTGCCTTGCCGCTCATAGAGATTGGTATCAAGAAAGTTGAGCAAAACGGCACGACTCCAGCCGTTTTCTACAGTTTCATTCAGATAGAATAGAGCCTTATCCACTTCCTTGCATTGGGAGATGATATAGAGATGATGCCCCCAAGGGATGGAGAAAAATTTCTCTTCACCTAATTTGGAAACAACTTGTTGCCAAATTGTATATGGCTCATTATAAAATAGATACCACTGCTTTATACTGCGTATGTTTCTATATGAGAACCCTTTCATATCAGGAAATTCTGCCATCAGCTCACGACTCAACTCTTCGAGAAATCCGCTTCCCCAAGTCATTTCTTTCTGCCGTTCTATAATTTCTGTCCCCAGTTGCCAGTAAAGGTGAAGCAGTTCGCTGTTCACGCGTACAGCCGCTTTAATCTGTGCACTACGAATGTCTTGTTTTAGGTGGTTTACCCAATCCTTGAATGGTTGATTTATAGATAGTGCTGTTTTCATATTTTTATTTTCTTCATCGTCATATTCGATGTTTCTATTTCACAAAGTTAAGAAAAAGAATTTATTTCAACTGTAATCCTTTCCGTCTTTTCTACCTCTCCACTTTTACCACACAATATACCATCTCCCCCTCTTTTTCCTTTACCTCATCCCGTGTTGCTGCAATATCCTCCCGAACACGTTCACCCGTTTTGCAGAGAATAGGTATCGCACTATGTCGCTGTATTTCCTCCTATATTTTCGCAGGCGATAATTATTCCCCTTGTAGGGCTTCAAAAGGGAATCCGTCTGTTTCCCTAAGGAGAACGGTTTGTTTCAATATGGAGAACAGTTTGTTTCATTAGTAGGAAACAGTTTGTTCCGTTAAAGAAAACAGTTTGTTTTATTGAGTGCGAACAGTTTGTTTCATAGTATGTGAACACTTTGTTTCATAGTATGTGAACACTTTGTTTCTTACTGTTGTAACAAAGTGTTCACCGTTGTGAACTAAAGTGTTATCTATATTTTCAGTGATAAAATGACATGAAAAGGGGGCTGAAGATTACCTTTCTACCATTTGTATTCCTCGCTGTAAGAGTCGAAAGCCGGTTCTCCCGGAATGTTGTATTGGTGGAAAGTTCTGCGGATATAGTTCTGGTCTTCGGGGGAAAGGTAAGATTCTTCCCGGTAGAAGCGGTAGTATTTTCCGCGGCCGAAATGGGCTATCAACTGGCTTTTCAGAGGTTGGAGATTCTTGTAGGGAACTTCATCGAGCAAGTGGCTGATTCCCCATGCAACATGTATCTTTTGTGTCGATTGGAAATAGGCGCATTGACTGCTATCCTCTGGAATGCACAGTGGATTGATGATGCGGATGGACGGGTACTCGGGGGTATCGCGAAGGGCGGCTAAGCGATGCAGGCAGTTGTCGGCTTTCGGGCATTGGTTGTTGAAACAGCGTGAGTAGTTGGCAGGTGCTAAAGGTTTTTCGGAAGAATGTTTCATGTTTATATATACTTTGATGAAGCTACAAAGATAACACTAACTTTTTGATATAGCCTTCTGTTCTCTTGTTTGAAATGCCTCTTCATTGAAAAAACAGTAGCCGGAACCACTGAATCCAGTAATTCCGGCTATACCGTTCTTTCTTATAAGCAAGGATGGACTATTTCACCTGGATGATGTCATAATTCAAGTCACTCACTGCTTCCTGCAGGCTGTCGTTGACAAGGTGCAGGGTAGTGTCGTTCACTACTACGAAGTACACCGGAGTGTCCCCGTCGTTCGGGGTCAGCTTGATGGCTGTTTTCTTCTTGTTGTCGACGTCTTTCTGGATAACTTCTTTCTTTCCTTTGGAAGTAAAGCTTTTGTTTTTTCCGGGGCCTTCGGCATCCAAATAAGTTGTTACCAACGTATAACCGCTTTCTCCATCAGGACTTACGCTCAATACATACCGGATGCCCGGACCGTCGGCAGCAGGAAGAATTCCCTCGTATACGGCCACGGCAGACGAGTCATTGCCGGCAACTGTCATTATCCCTTCGTCTACGGCGACAGCATCATTGTTTGGGGTTCCTTTTGATTGGCAGGATACCAATGCAGCTGTAAAGGTTGCAATCATCATTACTTTTTTCATGGTTTTAATGGTTTAAATTAATTATAAAGACGCAATAGCGTTCGTTATTCATCTTCTTCTTTCTTGATGACAAGCAGTTTGTCCACTCGTCCGCGGTCCATATCCACTACTTCGAAGTCCAGGTTTTTGTAGCTGAACAAGTCTCCGGCTTTCGGCACCCGTCCTATCAGGAACATGGCAAGACCGCTCAAGGTGGTGAAGTCTTCTTCTTTCAAGTCATCATAGTTCATAATGCCCATCGCCTCCATAAAGTCATCCAGATTCATGGAAGCCTCCACCAGCATGGAACCGTCCTGACGGACAACGATCTCCTCTTCTTCCGTTTCATTCTCTTCGAGGATGTCTCCGAAGATGCTTTCCGTCAGATCGTGCAGGGTGATGATACCTTCTGTATTTCCATACTCGTCTACAACAACTCCAAACTTGTTTTTGTTCTTCTTAAACAGCTCTAAAACTTTCTTTGCATACAAGCTTTCCGGAATAAATAGGGCAGGGCGGGCAATATTGCGTAGGTTGAAGGGTTGTTCGCCGCCCATCATCAAGATGATGTCCTTTACGGAAACCACACCGATAATCTCGTCTTTTCCTCGCTCCACCAGGAGATATTTGCTGAAGTGTTCTTCGTGGATGATACGTAGCACCTCTTTTGGGGTGTCTGTGGGATGGAGCACGACGATGTCGCGGCGATAGGTCATCAGGTCATTCGCTCTTTTGTCCGAGAAACGGAACACGTCACGCAACATTTCCGTTTCGTCTTTGTCGATGACGCCTTGTTCCGAGCTTTGGTGCAGAATCATCTTCAGTTCGTCTTGTGTCATTTGGCGTTCCTCGCCGCTGTTCAGTCCGATGATTTTGTTCATCAGTTTGGTGGATGCACTCAGCAGGCATACAAACGGATAGGAAATCTTGGTCAGCACAATCATGAAGGGGCTGAGCATAGTGGCCCATCGTTCCGGGTTGTTCAAGGCGATGGACTTGGGCACCAGTTCGCCTATGATGAGCGACAGATAGGTGATGATGGCTACTACGGTAATCATGGCGAGAGTCTTGGCATAGGCGGCTGCTCCCGGAATGAAGGCGAACAGCGGTTCTACGTCATCAGCGATGGTGGCACCACCATAGGCACCGGATACGATACCGATAAGGGTAATACCAATTTGGATAGTGGAGAGGAACTTTTCGGGTTCTTCCAGTTGTTTCAATACTCCTTTGGCTCTTTTGTTCCCTTTTCCGACAAGAGTTTCAAGGCGTGCTTTACTTGAGGAGACTAAGGCGATTTCATACATGGCAAAAATGCCGTTCAGAATAAGTAAAAGTAGAATGATAATAAACTCCATAGTGGATTTTGAATAGTTTGTGAGGCAAAGATAATGATTTTTCAGTATTTATTGTTAATATTGCCATCCGTTAGAAAAAATAAACAATAAATAGATGAAAAAAAGAATTATTGCCTTGGGGCTTTTGTGGTGTCTGTCTGCCGTAATGTTGCAGGCGGCACGTGTAGACACGGTGTTGGTGAGAAGTGCAGCCATGAATAAGGATGTAAAAGTTGTGTATGTATTGCCTGATAAGGCTATCGGCAAGCAGGCTTGTCCGGTGGTTTATCTGTTGCACGGTTATGGCGGCAATGCGCGGAGCTGGGTGCAGCTGAAGCCGGAATTGCCGCAGATGGCAGATGAGAAAGGAATCATATTTGTATGTCCGGACGGCAAGAACAGTTGGTATTGGGACAGTCCGGAGAATCCTGCCTACCGTTATGAGACTTTTGTCACCTCGGAATTGGTGAAGTATACAGACGGGAACTATGCTACCATTCCCGACAGAAAGGCGCGTGCCATCAGTGGATTGAGTATGGGCGGCCACGGTGCTTTGTGGAGTGCTATCCGTCATAAGGATGTGTTCGGTGCAGCGGGCAGTATGAGTGGAGGAGTGGATATACGGCCGTTCCCCCAGAATTGGAAAATGAGCAAGCAGTTGGGAGAGTTTGCTGCCAACAAGGCATCTTGGGATGCGCATACGGTGGTCAACCAGCTGGATAAGATTGAGAATGGAGACTTGGCGCTAATCATCGACTGCGGTGAGGCCGATTTCTTTCTTGAAGTGAACAAGGACTTGCACAACCGGCTGCTGGCAAGGAAGATAGACCATGACTTCATCACCCGTCCCGGTGGACATACCGGAACGTATTGGAACAACTCCATAGACTATCATGTCCTTTTCTTCGACAAGTTCTTTAAGAAGTAAGTAGTTTATTATTCGATGGTATAGTTCACGGTGCGTGTGTAGTCCTGCTCGTAGCCGTTCCTTATATGCCTGACGACTGCATGGCAGGAAGTGACGATACCCCGGTTATCTAACGTATAAGTATAGGTGGTGGTCTCTTCACTTTCTCCGTTGCTGTCCGGGATGAGTTGGGTAATCAGATAGTTTGCAGGTTCTCCCAATATCTTCCCGTATATGGCAACCGCATGCATGGAAAGCGGATACATGTCCGTAATGAATAGGCTTGGTATTTCGGAGATATTTGCAATTTCATTGCCTGATGGTGTGGTAGCCGTACTGTTGTGCTCAAAAGTGTCAACCTTTTGCTGTATGCGCAATGCCCGGAAGTTGCTGTAGTCTATTGTAATGAATGAGTATTCTTTTCCGTCGTCCAGCTTTTCTGTGATGTTTTCCAGATAGTATTTGTCTTCGGTGTTGATGAGGTAGGAGAAGGTGTAAGTACGGGTATTTCCTGCCATATCCTGACTGGTACAAGTGGTGGCATAACCTTTGTCATTCAGCGTGTAGGTTGATACTGTACCTGCTTCGTCGGTTATCACGGCTTGATGGTCCTTGTATTCGACAGTAGTGGTATTCTCTATCTCGAAGAGTTCGTCTCCTGCTGTAAAGCTCTGTTTGCCGGTGTAGCTGGTCAGCCTGCCTGCACTGTTGTAAAGGTAGGTGTGGGTGGCAGTAACCGGTTGCGCATCGCTCTCTATCACTTCTTTTAGTTCGATTTTGGAGAAAGGAGTGGTGGGGTAGGTTGACGGCTCCGGTTCTGGCGTATCATTGCCATTGTTATCATCGCTGCAAGCTGCCAGTCCGCCGAGCAACAGCAGGCTGAACATGATTCCCGAAAATCGGGTGATGATTGTAACTCTTCTGTTTAGTTTCATCCTATTGGTCTTTTTATTTGATGCGTACGGCATGGCTTGCCCGGCGTTCAATGGAGTTTGCGAGAGTGGTCACTCTTAAAGAACGGGTATCTTCTTGTGCGGGCGGTTGTATGCTTCCGTCGATGGCGCCGAGTGCAGTGCTCAATAAGGCTTCGTTGGTATCTCCAAAGGGCAGGAAACGTGACATGTCGCTCATCTCATTCACTACATATCCCGAGTAGGCCGGTTGGAATCCGGATTCATAATCAGATTTCCCTTCCGAATTGTATATCTTGCAGACGATGGGATTCATCGTTATCATCAGTTCGGGGCTGGAGAAATTCCTGGAACCTACATTCTTGCCTACGGTAGTACCGCCGATGATGACAACATCCATATACGGGGCGAGGCAGTTAATCACCATTTCGGAGGCGGAGGCAGTCTGGCTGCTGGTAAGTACGTAGAGAGTATTCAGGTTTAGGTTTGCTCCGTTTCCGATGAGTCCGGAGTTCAGGGTGAACGGTACTATCTGCGGATTGAAGCGGTTGTTGAATTCCAGGTACCCCAACTCTTGTCCCAAGGCGGAGGAAGGTGCAAGCATGGTACACAGCAATTCTGCGCAACTCAGTAATCCACCGTTGTTGTAGCGCAAGTCAAGGATGAATTCGTTGACTTGCTGTGATGCGAAATATTGGAATGCGCTGCGCAGGTCGTTGTCATATTCATTACTGTTGTCCGTGGGGCCGGAACTGAAGTGGTTGTAGACCAGATAACCTATTTTCTTGCTGCCTGATGTATATACATTCTTATAGTGCACCGGGTTGTCGTTGACGGGACGCGCCGATGCTATCTGTCTGGGTTTGTCGTAAGCAACGATGGCATTTTTCTCCACGTCGTAATAACCTACTGTAAGTTCCATGGCACTACTTCCATACAGTTTCTTATAATTCTGTTCAGTAATAAAGTTCCCGTCCATCTTCATAATCCAGTCACCCCGTTTCAGCCCGATTTCCGAGGCCGGGCTTCCGTCGGCAACGTAAAGAATCTGTGCAACAATGGCATTATTTTCTCCTTCTACTTCTATCTGGTTGGTAGTGAACTGGAATCCGTAGCTGTAATCCGTATAGGGGATGCTGCGGGTAGTGGTGACGCTGACCAGACTGTCGATGGTGGAGAATTTGTCCTCTTCGGATTTGAGCGAGGCAAAGAAAGTGAAAGGGGCTTGGAAATAGTTCAGGTCGTTGGTATGGGGGATAGCGTCTACCCAATAGTACCACACACGCATGGTGTCGTCAATCCAGCGGTCTGTCTGGGTCTGTCCGGCATACTCTTTCCAACGGTCCACTCCGCAGGAAGTCAGATAAATGGGAAGAATCAGGGTTCCCAATATGAGTATCAGTATATTTTTTGCTTTCATGGGGGCAAAGATAGTGCAAATTGAGTGCAGAACTTTCATGCTTGCATGAAAAAGTTTTGCCGAAATGCAGCTTATCTTATCTAAAGATAGAAAATAGCTTGCTTATCTACCACAATTGTGGTATAAAATTCCCTAACCTGTGTCATTGTCTGCCCCAGCTTATCGCTCTATCTTTGCAACATCCGAATGAGAAACGGTTTATTCACCTAAAATACAAACGACAATGGAAACAAAGAAATTGCACTTTGAGACTCTACAACTTCACGTTGGACAAGAACAACCCGACCCGGCAACTGATGCCCGCGCCGTACCTATCTATCAGACAACTTCGTATGTATTCCGTAATTCGGCCCATGCGGCAGCTCGCTTTGGCTTGCAGGACCCGGGGAATATTTACGGGCGGTTGACGAATTCCACCCAGGATGTGTTCGAGAAACGTGTGGCGGCTCTGGAAGGCGGTGTTGCCGGATTGGCCGTAGCCTCGGGTGCGGCAGCCATCACTTATGCCTTTGAGAATATCACCCGTGCAGGCGACCATATCGTGGCAGCTAAGACCATCTACGGCGGAACGTATAATCTGCTGGCCCACACATTGCCTGCCTACGGGGTTACCACTACTTTTGTGGACCCGGGCAATCTGGACAATTTCGAGAAAGCGATTCAGGAGAATACCAAGGCAGTATTCATTGAAACGCTGGGAAATCCGAATTGCAACATCATTGACATTGATGCCGTTGCTGAAATAGCACACCGTCACCGGATTCCTCTGATTATAGATAACACCTTCGGTACTCCTTACTTGATTCGTCCCATAGAGCATGGGGCAGATATTGTAGTCCATTCGGCAACGAAGTTCATCGGAGGGCATGGTACGTCCTTGGGTGGTGTTATTGTAGATAGCGGCAAGTTCGACTGGGTGGCCTCGGGGAAGTTTCCCCAACTGACGGAACCGGACCCGAGTTATCATGGAGTACGTTTCGTCGACGCTGCCGGTCCTGCTGCCTATGCCATCCGTATCCGTGCCGTATTGTTGCGTGATACCGGTGCCACAATCAGTCCTTTCAATGCTTTCATTCTGTTGCAAGGATTGGAGACGTTGTCGCTTCGCGTGGAACGTCATGTGGAGAATGCCTTGAAAGTGGTTGAATTCTTGAAGAAGCATCCCAAAGTGGTTGCCGTGAACCACCCGTCCCTGCCCGAGCATCCTGACCACGCGCTTTACGGGAAATACTTTCCGAATGGAGGCGGTTCTATCTTTACGTTTGAGGTGCGGGGCGGTGTGAAGGAAGCGCAGACGTTTATTGACAGTTTACAGATATTCTCGTTGCTTGCCAATGTGGCTGATGTGAAATCCCTGGTTATCCATCCTGCCACCACTACCCATTCCCAATTGAGTGCACGGGAATTGGAAGAACAAGGCATCAAACCGGGCACGGTCCGCCTCTCCATCGGGACAGAACATATCGATGATTTGCTGGACGACTTGTCCCAGGCATTTGACAGAATTTAAAAGAATAACAGTATACGATAGAATGAATATTGCTGTATTATTGTCGGGAGGTGTAGACAGCTCCGTGGTGGTACATCTCCTTTGCGAACAAGGTTACCGTCCTTCTCTATTTTATATCAAAATAGGGAGGGACGATGCCGATTATATGGACTGCTCTGCGGAAGAGGATATGGAGATGGCTTCTGCCATTGCCCGGCGTTATGGATTATCGTTGGAAGTAGTGGACCTGCACCGGGAGTATTGGGACCAGGTGGCGGCTTATGCCATTGATAAAATAAGACGTGGCTTGACTCCCAATCCGGATGTGATGTGCAACAAGCTGATAAAGTTCGGGTGCTTTGAGCAACGTGTGGGGAAGGATTTCGATGTCACGGCAACCGGGCACTACGCCACTACGGTGTTGAGGGATGGAAAGACATGGCTCGGTACCGCTGCCGATTCCGTGAAAGACCAGACCGACTTTCTGGCACAGATAGATTATCTGCAAGTTTCCAAACTGATGTTTCCATTGGGCAGACTGATGAAGAATGAGGTTCGTGACATAGCCCTGCGTGCCGGATTGCCCAGCGCCAGACGTCGTGACAGTCAGGGCATCTGCTTTCTGGGAAAGATTGATTATAATGATTTTGTGCGCCGTTTCCTTGGCGAAAGGGAAGGGGATATTGTGGAGTTGGAAACGGGTAGAAAGTTGGGCAAGCATCGGGGCTATTGGTTTCATACCATTGGCCAGCGTAAAGGATTGGGGTTGGGTGGAGGACCGTGGTTTGTTGTCCGCAAGGATGTGGAGGAGAATGTGATTTACGTGTCCCGCGGATGTGATACGGCATTGCAATACGGCTATGAATTCCGTATGTACGATTTTCATTTCATTACGGATAATCCCTGGAAGGGAGCGCAGGAAGAGGTGGAGGTGACTTTCAAGATACGCCATACGCCGGAGTTTGTCAAAGGCAGGTTGCAAAAGGAGGCGGAGGGTTACCGCATTGTTTCGGAAGAAAAGCTGCAAGGCATTGCTCCGGGCCAGTTCGGAGTGGTGTATGATGCTGATGCCCGGCTGTGTGTCGGGAGCGGGGAGATTTATATATAATATTCCACCAAGTCTACGATGCCTGCCTTCATGGCATATTTGGTGGCTTCGTGCGCATTGTTTACACCCAGTTTCCGGAAGATATTCTTCCGGTGGCTGTTTACCGTATGGAAGCTGAGGTTTCGTTCGGCAGCTATTTCTTTGGTTGTTTTCCCCAGGGCTATCTCTTTTAGGATGCTCCGTTCGGCAGTAGTCAGTAAATCATCTTTGATGGTAGGATGAGTGGGGGAGGAGGAACCGTTGCCTGCGAGCAGCAGGTTACTGACGTGATTACAGATAAATCGCTCCTTGCGTGAGGCACATTGTAGTGCGGTTAGTATCTCTTCTTTGGAATTATCTTTCAGCACTACGCCGAATGCCATGCTGCTGAACAATACCTGGCGCAGGAACGGTATACTCAATTCGTCGGAAAAGAGTAGCCAATCGGTTTCTTTGAAGCGTTCGTGAAGTACCATCAGCTCTTCAGCTCCTGAAAAATCAAAAAGGGTATAGTCCAGAATGACAACGGCGGTGGGATGCAGGCGTAGTTGCTGTATCAGTTCTGCCTTGTTGTCGGCTTCCAGCAGCAGGGAGGTGTCTTTCTGTCTGCCCAATAGGAACATCATGCCTGCTTTGGTGATATCTTGATTGTCTGCAATGATAAATTCTCTCATGACATTGGTATATAAAAAACTCCGCTACAAATGTACACTTTTTAGTGTGATTTGTGGCGGAGTGGGAATATATATATTTATATAAGGGTTTTACCAGGAACGTCCCTTGAATATGTTGGATTGTTCCAGCGGAACCAGGTTCCCGCTCAAAGTCATGGTGTTGGAGTTGAAGTTCGGGCTGATGGTTACGGTTGCGTTGTTCCCGCCATCGGTCAGCGTAAGGAATATCTGGGCGGAAATGCCGATACCCTGGATGCTGAAGTTACAATTCACGTTGCCCCGTTTGTCGGTAGTTATTTGGATGTCCGATACGGTTCCGTCTACTGTTACACCGCCAATGCCGTTAGGACCTGGGTATACGGTGTTGAAGGCTACCTGCACGGTGCCACGTCCTTGGTTGACCAATACGAAGTTGGTGTTGGAGTTTACAAATGCGGTCTGTCCGTTGCGGAACATCACTTGGTCTGCCTCCATTACGAACTGGTGAGCTTTCAAGGCCGCCATTGCGTCATCGTACGAAATGGCATCCTGTGCTTGTTCTTCAGCTTTCAGGCGTGCACGTTCTGCGTCTCTTTGGGCTTTACGGTCTGCGCGCTTTTCAGCTCTACTCTCTTGTGCATACATGGTCGTTGTTGCCATGCTTACCAATACTACTGCTGCTAATGCAATAAACTTTTTCATAATCGAATCTTTTTTTGTTTAGGTTTAAATAAATTGTTCGTTATAAGTTTATTGCAAGAACAATGCCTATCCAGGATTGTTCACCGGTTTTTTAATTATTTTATATCCGATAGCAGCAATAAAGATACTCATTACCGGACTGATAAGGTTGAAGAAGCAATAGGGAAGGTAGGTCAGCGTAGGTACGCTCAAGATAGTGGCTTGTGTCATTCCGCAAGTATTCCACGGAATTAATGGAGATGTAACGGTCACGGCATCCTCCGTAGTACGGCTAAGTAGCCGGCTTTCGTAGCCTTTCTTTGCGTAGACGTTGCTGAACATGTTTCCGGTGAGGATAATGCTGATATACTGGTCTGCTGTGGCAAGGTTCAGGAACAATCCGGAACATACAGTGGATGCTACCATGCTGGCTGTATTCTTCATGAAGCAGACGAATAGGGAAGTGATGCTTCTCAGCATGCCGCTTGCCGTCATGGCTCCGCCGAAACACATGGCGCAGATGATAAGCCAGATGGTATTCATCATTCCTGCCATGCCTCGTGTAGCAATAAGTTCTGTCAACATGTCACTGTCAGTTTGTAGGCTGGTACTGCCATAGAATGTCATCATTATCCCTTTGAACATATTCCCATCTTCCGCTATCTCATTCAGTAGTCCCGGTTGGAAGATGAAGGCGAATATCCCTGCCAGCAGAGTGGAGAGAAAGAGTGTGATGACGGAAGGCACTCTCCGGGCAATCAGTATTCCCGTAATCACGGGAACAGCCAGTAACCAGGAAGTAATGTTGAATTTGGCGTCCAATGCTGCCGTAAATTCCGCAATCTGTTGTGTATTGTTCGTTTCGTGTGTGAGTCCCATTACTGTAAAGATGACAAGGGTGATGAGGAGAGAGGGGACGGTGGTAATCATCATATAGCGGATATGGCTGAATAACGGTGTTTCCGTTACGGATGAGGCAAGGACCGTGGTATCCGATAACGGTGAAATTTTGTCTCCGAAATAGGCTCCCGAAATGATGGCACCGGCTATCCATCCCTCTTCAAAACCTTGTGCCTTGCCTATGCCCAAAAGGGCGATACCGATGGTGGCGATAGTGGTCCATGAACTTCCCGTCATTACTGATACCAATGCACAAATAATGCAGGTAGAAGCAAGGAAAAAATTCGGATGGATAATCTGCATACCATAATATATAAGGGTAGGTACCACCCCACTTATCATCCATGTGCCGCTCAAAGCACCGATAATCAATAGAATAATGATAGCTGTGGCAACACCTGAAATGTTGTTGGTGATGGCAAGTTCATAATCTTTCCAAGGGATGCGGTAGAAAGCCATGCCGATAAAGACACACATACCAGTGGTGGCAAGCAGGGAAATCTGGCTTCCTCCACTCAAGGCGTCACTTCCGAAAGTATGGATGGTGGCGAACAGCATTCCTACGAGAAAAGCGATGGGAAATAGAGAAACGAGTGGAGAGGGTATTTTCTTTGCTGAATTCATTGGATCGTTTTTACTATGCTTGGTTGACGAATCTATTATCACTCTGCCGTTTACAGTTTGATGTGGCAAAGGTATAACAATTCTGTTTAATATCTTTCTTATCCTCTGTATGACAAATAAAAATTATCAAATCTTTGCGTTTGCTTGAAAAAATGATAGTATTTTTGACTTTCAATTGATATATTTGACTTTAAATTGTATATTTATGAATAAAAAACTGTAACAGACAGGAAAGTGTTGACTTTTGGTGAAGTGATGTTTCGTCTGATTACTCCAAGATTTCGCCGTTTCTCCCAGTTCAATGAGTTATTGCAATCTATGGTGGCAGGTAGGCTAATGTTGCTATGTCGTTGGCACATTTCAGCATCCCTATGGAATTTGTCACCTGTCTGCCGGACAATGCCATAGCGCATGCTTGTATTGCTTCTTTCCGTGCTTGCGGTTTGGATATGGAGGAGATTGTCTTTGGCAGCAAGCGTCTGGGATTATATTATTGGGAGAGCGATGTTGCTTTCCGAAATTCTAATGTGGTGTATGTTGCAGGAAAATCTTTCAGGAATTGTGTAATTTCATCACTTTCATCTAACTCTGTTACGCCACCTTCGTTGCAATGACATTCAAGCGTAAAAGTTCCAGTTCACCATAATGATCTGTTGTAAACTGTATAAAAACTTCTGGGCTGTTAATGTCGTATAGTCTATCTGCATCTACGAACTTTACTTGCGTGTAATAAGCTACATCTCGCAGATTTTCCGGGAGATTCGGTTGTTCTTTGTAGATACAGTTTCCTGTATCTCGTTAGTGATGTGGTAATACGTGCAATATGGCCTGATGGTCATAGTCTTTAGGTGAGATGCGGAATGCACCTTCACCGAATTCTCCAAAACCTTTATAATCTTTTACCTCAATCTTGAACCTCGGTGTTATCAGATTGAGTTCCCTATTACTATATCTTTCCGCATTTCACTTTTTTTTGTAACTTTGCCATAAAATAATCGAATATGAGTATGACTTTAACAACTGAGAGAAAAGAAAAAGCAATATTATTCCTCTGGCAACATCTCCTGCTTCTGATTTCATTGTATCTGATGACATTGGGAGTCGTTCTATGTGTAAAATCCTCTTTGGGCAGCAGCGTAATCTCCTCACTGCCGTTCGTTTTTTCGCTGGCGGGATTGATAAGTCGTGTCCCTGAGTGGACAATTGGCGGATACACGATTGCGATGAACTTTATCTTGGTATTTTGCCAAATACTCATACTGCGCCGCAATTTCGACTTCATGCAGCTCTTCCAGCTTGTCATCGGATTCGTATTCGGATGGCTTATAGATATTAACATGGCATTGACAGCCGGTTTGGAATGCACGACTTGGTCTTCGCAAATATTCGCCCAATTCGCTGGATGTACCATCATGGGCATCGGCATCGCCTTCGAGGTGCGGTGCGGCTCGGTAACCATGCCGGGCGAGGGCATTTCCATTACCGTCAGTCAGGTAACGAAGCGTCCTTTCGCCAAAGTAAAGATATGGGTGGATACGACCCTCGTACTGCTCGCCGTTGCTGGGTGTTATCTCTTTTTCGGGAGCTGGCAATGGAATGTTATCGGTATCGGAACGCTGTTCGCTATGATTTATGTCGGACTGGTAGTGAAATTTATCGCTCCGCATTTGGGTTGGTTCGACCGCCTTCTAACCTATCGCCCAGGCTTCCGGCGTTACCTGTTCGGATTGGCTCGATTACTATATCGTCGCGGTGAAGTGAAAGAATAAAAACGAGGGTGTCAAAATGTGGCACCCTCGTTTTTGTTGTATCCCTGTTGAAGGCTGAAATCAAATATCCGCTTCTACAAGGAATATTTTGATTTTTGGAACAGCATCAACGGTTAATGTTGTTTGATTAGGCTATTTCAATTTTGAAATTAGCCAGTCAGTGACAAGCTTCACCGCATAATCAGAAGCAACGGTATATTATGGTCTTTATCTGTTTGTTGTCATACTCTTCGCTTGCAATTGAAGTGACGCCCCGCCTTGTGAATGTCCAACAAGATATATGTTTTCAGTTATCGTTAATGCCTTGACATAGGAAATTATACTTATGAGGTCTTCATTCTCATTGAGTACTGTCATATTCTGAAACTCGCCTTCACTCTTGCCGCAATCGTTGAAATCATAATGCAAGACGCCTATGCCATTCTCGTTGAGAATACAGATTATCGGTTCCCAGAGATGAAAGCCATCGTCACAGATGGTATGTTATTCGACTTTGAAAAAGAAGTGCGAATGCCAAATGCAATCACGCTTCTTTTGAGAATAAAATCCTGTGCAAAACAGAACTTTTACTTGGCAGGCAGCACCTCACCCTTCTCGTTGAAGAGCACGTCCGAAGTCTTTCCTTCAGCATCGGCAAGTGTCACCTTGTAGGTCTTGACACCCTCCTCGTTCTTCACATAGGCGGCCTTGATGGTCTGTCCCTCGTAGCTCTTGGCTACGGCATCCTTGACAGCCTGCGGAAGCTGGTCGGTTTCGATAGCCTCGAATTCATTTTCGGCGGTTACCGAAATCTGAGCCTTCGGTGCGATTACAGTGTTGGCATACGCGGCATTGAAGCCGAGGGCTGCGAAAAGAGCAGCAGCGATAAATACTTTTTTCATTTTCGTAATGTGTTTAATTAAACTTAAAATCTCCTTTTTTCAAAGTTGCTGATACAAATTTATCGACATCCCGAGCACAATCCAAGCAAGTGATTATGAACGGCATTTTTCCGATGACGGATGTTTCCCGGGTTCTATTTCGTCTCGCCTCCGAGGGCATGGTAAAGCGTGATGACGCCCTGTATCTCGTCATAGCGGTCTTCCGATTCCGCCAGTTCGGCCTGCAAAAGTTTCTGCTGGGCGGTGAGCACTTCCAAATAGTGGGTTCGCCCGTACTTCATCAGCAACTTGGTATTCCATACGGCGGCTTTCAGATTCAGAATCCGCTTGCGGTCTATACCCAGCCGCTTGCGGGCCGTCTGCCAGAGGATAAGTGCATTGTTCACCTCGTTGCCGGCATCGAGCAGGCTCTGCCGGAATTGCAGCAATGCCTCCTGCTGCTGTGCGCGGGCTATTTTCAGCCGGGCAACGTTCTCGCCTTTATGGAAAAGGGGCTGCACCAGCGAACCGACCGCATTGAAAAGCCACGTTCCCGGATTGGATATGGTCTCCGCATTATTGGTCCATCTGATGGTGCCGGAAAGCGTGATACGCGGATAAAAAGCCGAACGGGCTTCGCCGGTGGCATAGAACGACTGCATCAGGGCAAACTCCGCCTCCCGCACATCCGGACGGTTGCTGACCAGCGACAGAGGAAGCCCGGCGGACAAGCTGTCGGGAAAGTGCCGGTCGGCAAGCACGCCGCGTTCCAGCTTTACAGGAGCAATTCCCAGCAATGCACAGACCGTATTTTCCAGCTCTCCGATGCGCTTTTCCAACGTGAGGATGGAACCTTCCACCTCCAACTTGTTGGCACGTGCCTGCAACACGGCAGCTTCCGTAGTTTTTCCTGCCCGTTTGAGCGCGGAAAGCGTGCGGATATTCTCCTGCCATGTCGTCAGCGTGCGGCGGCTGATCTGCAACTGCTCGTCGAGCATCAGCAGCGTATAGTAACTGTCGGCAACGGTGGCGACCAGACGTGTCTGCATCGCCTGCTCGTATGCCCGGCTTTGCCCGAGAGCCGCCTTGGCTCCGGCTTTCGCATTGCGCTGCCGGCCGAAGATGTCCAATTCCCACTCTGCCGAAGGGCCGACCGAATAGGTTCGTTGCGCAGGACGTCCGTCGGAATGACTTGCTTGTCCCTGCCCGCCGAGAGAGACGGACGGAAGGAATGCCAGACGGGAGGATTGCAGGACGGCTTCCGCCTCTTCCGTCCGCAGGCGGGCCACACGCAGGTCGGTGTTATGCTCCATGCCGCATTCTATCCACCGTTGAAGCAGAGAATCGGTAAAAACCTCTCGCCACGAAAGATTGGCGAACGATGCGCTATCCGTCTGTTGCGTCTCTTGTCGGATACCGGTGTACAGACTGTCGGCGAACGACAAGTCGGGCCGTTCGTAGCGCGTATAGATTCCGCAACCGTTCATGAACGGCAGCAGAAAAAGCAAAAGGAATATATAATGAACTGTTTTCTTCATGATTATTTCTGTTTTAGGGTACGCCGGGGCATGACGGCCTCCTCCATACGTTGGAACACGATGAACAGCACCGGAACGATGAACAGCAATGCCACCGTGCCGATAAGCATTCCGCCTACCGTACCCACGCCGATGGATATGTTGCCGTTGGCTCCCACGCCGCTGGCGAACATCATCGGCAACATACCGAAAACCATCGTCAGCGAAGTCATCAGGATAGGCCGCAGACGGGCTTTTGCCGCAGACATGGCGGCAGCGGCGATACTCATTCCCATTTTACGGTGCTTGGTGGCATATTCGGTCAGCAGGATAGCGGTCTTGGCCAACAGACCGATGAGCATCAACAACCCCACTTGCATATAGATGTTGTTCTCCAGAGAGAACATGCGGGCAAAGAGAAAACTTCCCGCCAGCCCGAAAGGTACGGAGAGCAATATGACTACCGGCATGAAAAGGCTCTCGTAAAGAGCACAAAAAATCAGATAGATGAAAACGAAGCAGATGATGAAGATGATTACCGTCGAACTGCCCGAACCGGCCTCCTCGCGCGACATGCCGCCGAACTCGTAACCGTAGCCCGCAGGCAATACCTCGGCAGCCACCTCCCGCACAGCCTGAATGGCTTCGCCCGAACTGTAACCGCCCGCCGCCGAACCGTTGATGGCAATGGCGGAGAAGAGATTGAAACGCGCCAGCGACTGCGCCCCGTACACTTTCGTCAGGGTCAGATATTGTCCGACGGGACTCATGCCGCCCTTGTCATTGCGTACGAACATATTATTCAACGCTTTGGTGTCGAGGCGGAACTCCGGAGATGCCTGTACCATGACACGATACAATTTGGAGAACCTGTTCATGTTCGAGGCATAGATACCTCCGACATACCCGGACAACACATCCAGCACATCGGCAGGCGACACACCTGCCTGTTTACACCGTGCGGCATCGACCTCCAACAGATATTGGGGATATTTCGTATCGAATGCGGTGGTAGCCTTGGCTATCTCCGGCCGCTCGTTCAGCCCCTCTATCAGCCGATTGGCCACTTTCTGCAAATCCTCGATGCTGCCTCCCTTCTGGTCCTGCAAATGAATCTCGAAACCGTTGCTCGCACCATAGCCAGGAATCATGGCTTGGGTGAAGACGATGACTTTCGCGGCTGTGATGTCCGCCGTGCGGCGGTATATCTCGTCGATGACGGATTGGATGTCATCTCCCTTTTCCGTGCGCTCGTCCCAGGGATGCAGACGGATAGTAAACATACCGCTCGACGAACCCATACCGCTCAACATGCCCATACCTGTGGTCTTTGCACATACCTTGATTTGCGGAATGTCGCCGATTTTACGGTCTATTTCCTCCATGATTCTGGCGGTCTGCTGCAAATTGGTGCCGGGAGGCGTCTGAACGTCAATATTGATCGTACCCATATCCTCGTTCGGGACCAGTCCGGTTTTCGTCGTCTGCATCAGATATACCAGCCCGCCGCACGCCAGCAGTAATGACAGTCCGGCCAGCCATTTGCGGCGGAACAGAAAGAGCACTCCGCTCTTGTAGCGCACGAGCATTCGGTTGAAAGCCGCATCGAAAGCCAGATGGGAACGGGTAGAGAAACCGGGCCGTTCTCCTGCGGTAACCTCCGTGTGGGGCGTCATGAGCAGGGCGCAAAGAGCCGGACTGAGCGTAAGTGCATTGAGCAGCGAAATGCCGACGGCAACGGCCATCGTCAGTCCGAACTGCATATAGAACGTGCCTGTCGTACCGCCCATGAAACTGACGGGAATAAACACCGCCATGAAAACGAACGTGGAGGTCAGCAGTGCGGACGATATGCCGTCCATCGCCCGGATTGTGGCTTCGTAAGGCGAACGGTACCCCTCGTCGAACTTGGCCTGCACCGCTTCGACCACCACGATGGCATCGTCCACCACCGTGTCGATGACCAGTACGAGAGCGAAGAGCGTAATCATGTTCAAGCTGAATCCCGCCACGTACAGGAAGGCGAAGGTGCCTATCAGCGAAACGATGATTGAGACGGTCGGTATAAGCGTGGAACGTATGTTCTGGAGGAACACATAGACTACGAGCACCACCAGCAGGACGGCTTCAATCAGGGTCTTGACCACATTCCGGATGGAGGCGTCCAGAAAATCCTTCGTACTCATCAGGTCGGCGATTGCCATCCCCTTGGGAAGATTCTCGGATATTTCCGCCACCACCTTGTCGATCTCTTCGATAATTTCGTTGGCATTCGAGCCGGAGGTCTGGGAAATCATGCAGGTAGTGCCCGGATGCCCGTTCACGGAACCGATGTACTCGTAGGTTTTCGAGCCCAGTTCGACCCGCGCCACGTCTTTCAGGCGCAGGACGGTTCCGTTTTCCTGCGCGCTGACCACCAGATTCTCGTAGTCGGTCTCCTTGTCGTAACGTCCGCGATATTTCAGCACATAACGGAACGTATGTTCCGATTCGGCACCCAGCGTTCCGGTCGGCGATTCCAGATTCTGCTCGTCGAGCACCTTGCGTATGTCTGACGGAACAAGACCGTATTGCGCCATCTTGCCCGGATCGAGCCATATCCGCAAGGAGTAGTCCGCACCCTTGACGTCCACCTCGCCGACACCCGCAATACGGGCGAAACGGGGCTCGACGTTTATTTTCATATAGTTGCACAGGAACTTTTCGTCGAACGAATCGTCGGGACTGTAGAGAGCTAGCGTCTTGATGCGGCTCGTCTGGCGTTTACGCACGGTCAGGCCGCTCTTGGTCACTTCGGCGGGCAGTTGCCCTTGTGCCGAAGCCAACCGGTTCTGCACATTGACCATTGCCATGTCGCCGTCCGTTCCCTGCCGGAAATAAATCTGGATCGTGGCGGAACCCGTGTTCGTGGCGGACGACACCATGTACATCATGTTCTCCACACCGTTGATGGCCTCTTCGAGCGGCACCACCACGCTTTTCTGCACCGTCTCGGCATTCGCACCGGGATAGGTAGCCGACACAAGCACAGTGGGAGGCGCGATTTCCGGGAACTGTTCCACCGGCAACTGGACGAGGCAGATGATGCCCAACAGCGTAATGAAGACCGAAATGACACCGGCCAGTATCGGTCGGTCGATAAACGTTTGTATCTTCATAAGTTATTCTCCCCGTGTGTTTTTAGGTTCGACAACAGCACCTTCGCGCACCAGTCCGGCACCTTCGGCGATAATGACGTCGCCCGCTTTCAGCCCCGATTCCACGATATATTCTTTTCCGTCGTTCTGCGGGAAAACTTCGATACGGGTAGAGACGGCCCTGCCGTCCACCACCTTATAGACGAAGATGCGGTCCTGCAATTCATACGTGGCAGCCTGCGGAATGACGATGCAGTTTTCGCGCACGGAAGGAATCAGCACCGTGCCGCTGCCACCGTTGCGCAGCAGCCTCTCCTTGTTCGGGAAGACGGCACGTAGGCTCACAGCTCCCGTACTCTCGTCGATGGTGCCGCTCACAGCGTCGATATGGCCTTTGCAGGAATACATCTGCCCGTTGCTCATTTTCAACTCCACTTCAGGCATCTCCTCGATGGCATGCTTCAGGGAGCCGTATCGCTGAATCATGTCCAACATCTGATTTTCGGCCATCGAAAAATAAGCATACACCCGGCTGTCGTCCGACACCGTGACTAACGGGTCGCCGGATGTGCTGCTGACCAATACGCCTACCCGGTAGGGAATCATGCTCGCCACACCATTCACGGGCGACTCCACCTCTGTGTACGACAGGTTGTTGTGGGCGCTCTTCTCTTCGGCCTCGGCCAATGCGAGCTTGGCTTCCGCTTCCATGACCTCGTTGCGGGCGGTCTGCAAGTCGAACTCCGAAACCACCTCTTCTTCCAAAAGCCCCTTGTTGCTCTCCAGACCAGCCGGGCGGTGGAGAGCACCGCTTCGGCACTTTTTACATTGGCGACGGCGATGTCGTGCGCAGCCTTGTAAGGCACTTGGTCGATGACGAACAATACGCTGTCCTTACGTACCGCATCGCCCTCCTTCATCCGGATGTCCGTAATCTGACCGCTTACCTGCGGGCGAATCTCCACGGTCTGATACCCCCGTATGGTAGCCGTATAACCACTGCGGAGCGTGCGGCTGCTCAACGTTACCGTATCCGTCCGGTAAGCCGCAGTTCCCTGCTGCCGCCCGTCGCGGCCTCCGTTGCAGGCGAAAAGGCACAGGGCACAAGCGGCAAAAATCATTTTTGTTTTATATCCGTTATTCATACCGAAAGTTTTTTTGGACACAATATTACGAAGAAATCGACGGGTCGGGAAAATAGCGTTGACGAACGGTGGAATTGCGGTGGTAAACGTCGGGGACAATTCTTGTACGCGACTTCCGGAATAAGTATCTTTGCAAATAAATTATTTATAATGAACGGAATATGAAAGAAAAAAATATAACCTTGTCCATCGACCTG
The DNA here is from genome assembly GCF_004793475.1 of Bacteroides muris (ex Afrizal et al. 2022). Lineage (GTDB taxonomy): Bacteria > Bacteroidota > Bacteroidia > Bacteroidales > Bacteroidaceae > Bacteroides > Bacteroides muris. Next base: position 72,409 of record NZ_SRYZ01000007.1, read on the forward strand.
ATTTTTTGCGTCATTATCCTGCCGCTCATCATCACGATGGTTCCGGTGGAAAAATGGATAGAAAAATACACACTCTTCGCCGTAAGTCTCGTGGCTTATATGTACGTCCTTTACTTCGCCATACGCAAAGTCAATTTTCCGCAACTTTTCATGAATCGCCGGTACGGCAGGATGGCGGCATTCATTCTGCTGTTCCTGGGGACAACCTATCTGTTGTCACTGTTTCCCTATCCTGAAAGTGCAGCGGACAACTCGGCTCTGCATCCCCATCTGAAAGAGCACCTGCGCAGCCAGACGGTATGGTTCCTTTTTCTTGTCGTGAGCGGGTTCAGCCTTTCTGTCAGTCTGATTTTCGAGCTTTTCCGGCAAACGCTGGCCAAGAAGGAACTGGAAAGCCAGAAGAACAAGGCCGAGCTGGCACTCTACAAGGCACAGATCGACCCCCATTTTCTGTTCAACACGCTCAACACCCTTTACGGGCTTGTCATTCAGAAATCCGAAAAGGCCGAATCGGCGTTCGCCCAATTCGCCGACATGGTGCAGTACATGTACACCCATGCCAAAGACGACACGGTTGCTGTCCGCGACGAGATAGACTACATCGGTCACTACATCGATTTGCAATCCCTCCGTCTGAACCGCCACACGAAAGTCGTTTGGGAATGCGAAACGGACGACGATACGCTGCGCATACCCCCGATGCTGCTTGTCACCTTCGTGGAAAACGCTTTCAAGTACGGTGCGTCTTCGAGCAAAGACTGCACGATACGCATCCGTATGGAAATCGAAGAGGGCGCGCTCCGTTTCACGACGCAAAACGGCATCATGAAAAAGCGGCACGAAAAGGAGCCTGCCGTCGGCATCGAAAACTGCCGCGCACGGTTGGAACTGCTCTATCCCGGACGTTTCACGCTGACCGCCCGGGAAGAAAACTCCGAGTATGAACTGAATCTGACCATACGCCTCAAATGAAAAAGATAAATTGCATCGCCATAGACGACGAACCCATAGCACTGTCCGTCATATCCCAATTCTGCTTGCGGACGGGCGGTCTCGACCTGCTTACCTGCAGCGAACCGCAAGAAGGATTGCAAGCCGTCATCGACAGGCAACCTGACATCGTTTTCCTCGACATAGAGATGGACTGCCTGAACGGTCTCGACATCGCACGCAAACTGCCGGCATCGACCTGCTTCATCTTCACCACAGCCTACATTCGCTACGCCCTCGACGGATTCGACCTCGATGCCGCCGATTTCCTGCACAAACCGTTCTCCTACGAAAGGTTCAAGACAGCCGTGGAAAAAGCAGTGCGGCGGCTGGAATATATCCGTAATGAAAAAGAGTGCATCATCGTCAAGCAGGAATACAACAATGTAGTGATTCCTGTTTCCGACATACTCTACATCGAAGCAATGGAAAACTATTGCAAAATTTTCCGTCGCAAGGGATGCTACACGCTTTCGCGCATGAACCTCAAAGCGATAACGGAACTGTTGCCGCCCCGGAACTTCATCCGCATACATCGTTCGTTCATCGTCCAGCTCGACAGCATTCAGCATTTCAACAAACAGGAACTTCGGCTTACCACCGGGCAGACCTTACCCATCGGCAGGCAATATGCCGAAAAAGTGATTTCCCGGTTGCACTCTCCGGGGAACAACAATGCGCATCATGACAATGAGTAATCCAAAACCGAAATCGGGAAAATAATCGTAAGAATCAACAATAAACAAATATAAATCAGGGAAAATGGAAAATACAGTCAGATGTGGGAACAATGCTTCTTTGAACGGTATTGATGGAAACAAAAAGGTAAAAGGCATAAAACGGCATGTCATAGTGGATAAGAATGGCTTTCTTATTGCCGTTATGGTCACCATAGCTAATGTACATGACAGTGAAGCCGCTTATTTGCTGATGAGGGTTCTTAAGGAGATGTGCTCCAGTGTAAGAAACATTCTTGCCGATGGAGGTTACCGAGGAGAACTTGTCGATAACATAAGAAAGAAATTCGGATATGTCATTCAGGTTGTTATCAGTGCGTACAAGGAACAGGGATTCAGACCCATTCAAAAGAGATGGATTGTGGAAAGAGCATTCTAATGGATGGATTACAATAGAAGGCTCTGCCGAAACTATGAACTAACATTCGACTCGGCAGAGGAAATGGTCAAATTAGCCACTATAAGATTATTATTGAGGAAAATTTAAACAGGCTCTTATTTCGAACCACGTTTTTTAAGTGGACAGCTGCATAACCGTTGGCAGTAAAGAGGCTTCCCTAGGGCGAAATGCTGTCGGGCAGTGGGAGATTGATGTGCTCGGCTTTATAAAACGTACATTGGTTTGATGTGGTATCAGTTCCATAAAAGGCTACGTGTAACAGATGTTTGGGGGCGGCATCGTATGCGCCTACTACCCGTTGGATTAAATGGTCGCATTGGATAATAAGAAAATTGGGTGATTGCTGTGCCATCACCAGAAAGCATTCATAATACCATTCTCATAAAAGAGTAAATCGGTTTCATCAGATTTGGAATTTATTTGTTCAAGGTTATTGTATGGCGGCAAATGTATGAAAAAACGGATATACAAAAACTTCCACCTACGTTTATGAACGTAAATAGAAGCTTTTGTACAATATTTGTATGTAGTTGTTGTTAACTGTTCATACTCATCAAGAATTCGTCGTTGTCTTTGGTCTTCTCCAGACGGTCTTTTACGAAGTCCATGGCTTCTATCGGATTCATGTCGGCAAGGTATTTGCGGAGAATCCACATGCGGTCTAATGTCTGCTTGTCTTGCAGCAAATCGTCACGGCGGGTGCTGGAAGCAACGATGTTGACAGCTGGGAAGATACGCTTGTTGGACAAGTTGCGGTCGAGCTGCAATTCCATATTACCCGTACCCTTGAATTCTTCGAAGATAACTTCGTCCATCTTGGAGCCGGTGTCGATTAAGGCGGTAGCCAAGATAGTCAGCGAACCGCCGCCCTCGATGTTACGGGCAGCACCGAAGAAACGTTTGGGCTTATGTAATGCATTGGCGTCCACACCACCGGAAAGTACTTTGCCGGAAGCTGGGGATACGGTGTTATAGGCACGTGCCAGGCGGGTGATGGAGTCGAGGAAGATGACAACATCGTGTCCGCATTCCACCATGCGTTTTGCTTTTTCAAGGACGATGCCAGCAATTTTCACGTGACGTTCTGCCGGTTCGTCGAAAGTAGAGGCGATTACTTCCGCATTGACGGTACGTGCCATGTCAGTAACTTCCTCCGGGCGTTCGTCGATGAGCAGCATAATCATGTAGACTTCCGGATGATTGGCGGCAATGGCGTTGGCAATGTCTTTCATCAAGATGGTCTTACCGGTTTTGGGCTGTGCCACAATCAAGGCGCGCTGACCTTTGCCGATGGGGGCAAACAAGTCTACGACACGGGCAGACATGGAGTCGGAGTATCCGCCTTTGCAAAGTTTGAACTTCTCGTCCGGGAAGAGGGGCGTGAGGTGTTCGAACGGTACGCGGTCGCGTACGAAAGCCGGATTACGGCCGTTTATTTTGGATACTTTTACCAGCGGGAAGTATTTTTCGCCTTCTTTCGGGGGACGGATTACACCCTCTACCACATCACCGGTTTTTAGGCCGAACAATTTGATTTGTGATTGTGATACGTAAATATCGTCCGGTGAAGATAAGTAGTTGTAATCGGAAGAACGGAGGAAGCCGTAGCCATCCTGCATGATTTCCAGTACGCCGGTTCCAGTGAGGATATCATCGAATTCGTAAACCTTCTCGCGTTCTATTACGGGTTTGCGTTCCGGAGCAGCCGGATAGTTCTCTCCGTTGTTATAGGATTGTACCGGGCGCTGCTGCATGGGGCGCTGCTGGCTATAGCCACCGTTGCGGTTGTTATTGTATGGGTTGTTGTTGTCACGGGCGCGGAGGCGCGGGCGTTGTGGCTGTTGCGGTTCGGCTGGGGCAACGGCAGGTGTGGGGGGGGCGGGAGTTTCCGTTTTGGTCGCTTCGAATTTGCCGATAAGTTCGGATGGCAACTCTGTTTTTTCTGTAGGGAGGTCTTCAATAGGAATGAAGTCATTTGCCGCCTCGGTCAGAATGGGACTTTTGTCCGGTACGATATTCTTTTCAGCTTTGGCTTCCGCCTGGGGTTCTGCTTTCGGGTTGTTGGCTTCGAAGTTCAGTTCCGGTTCGGCGACTTTCGGGGTTTCCGTTGCCTTGGGAGCAGCGGTTTCTTCCTTTACCTTACGGGGACGTCCCGGTTTTCGTTTGGGGGCGGTGGCTTCTTTGGCAGGTGGCGGCGTTGCAGTATTTATGGCTGGTTCTTGGGGAGCTTCTACAGTTATGGGTTGTTCTTTCGTAGCCGGTGCTTCCTCTGTTTTGGCTTTGGTGAGGTCTCCGTTTTTATTGGCGGAGAACACTTTGTCGGCACCTTCCTTTTTTACGGTCTTTACAGTAACGCGTGAGCGTTTTTGTTTTTCCCCTTTGCGTTCTTCCTTCATCTTGTCGGCGGCAACTTTCTTGGTAGCGCCTGCGATAGCTTGTTCGTCAAGTATCTTGTAAACAAGTTCTTCTTTTTTGAGTGAGTCTGTTTTTTTTATACCCAGTTCTTGGGCAATAGTTTGTAGTTCCGACAAATTTTTGTCGTTCAGTTGAATGATGTTATACATACAGTATATATGTGAATGGTTTAAAATTTACTTTTATTGAAAAGGCATAAATGCACAGTTGCAGTTGTTGTAGGAAGCAACTTGGGCAAGTTTACCTTGTGATATATGATTTATATGGGATATTTATTATTGAACCGGAAATCTGATAAACAATTCTCGCCACAGCAAGAAGTCGCAGAATGTTTCAACGATGCAAAGGTAATAAATATTTTTTGTTTCATAAACAAATCATCTTTTTTTAATTTAAAACTTTATCTTTGCTGTATTAACAACAACATGAAGGATTGGCTTATGAATATAGATGAAGTACAATTGATAACTTTTTCACCTACTTGTACCTCTAAACAAGTGGGAGAGGCAATTGTTCACGGAACAGGAATTTCGTCTGTTTCCAAAGTGGACCTTACTTTGGAGGCAGCGGGTAAAAGAGAGGTTCCTTCCCATGTTTTGGCGATCATCACGGTGCCCGTATATGGCGGTCATGTGGCTCCTTTAGCATTGGAGCGGATGAGGGAGCTTCATACTGATGGTGCGCCTGCTGTGGTGGTGGTGGTTTACGGCAACCGGGCCTATGAGAAGGCTTTGGTGGAATTGGATGCTTTTGTTACAAACTTGGGTTTCAAGGTAATTGCAGGTGCTACGTTTGTAGGCGAGCACTCTTATAGCAGTGAGAAATACCCGGTAGCATCCGGACGTCCGGATGCGGATGACTTGGAGTATGCAAAGCTTTTTGGTGAAAAGATACGTGCTAAAATTGCAGCGGCCGAAGATGTGGAGAAACTGTATGGGGTGGATGTGGCCCATATCCAGCGTCCACGCCAGCCTTTTTTTCCGTTGCTCCGCTTTTTGCGCAGAGTCGTCAAGTTGCGTAAGAGTGGGGTTCTTATGCCCCGTACTCCGGAAGTGAATACGGAACGTTGCACACATTGTGGATATTGCGTGAAGCATTGTCCTGCAGGAGCGATTATAAAAGGAGAAGAGTGCAATACGGTTGCAGAGAAATGCATCAAGTGTTGTGCCTGTGTGAAAAGTTGTCCGCAGAAGGCGCGTGCGTATGACACGCCGTTTGCCGTGTTGCTTTCCGATTGCTTCAAGAAACAGAAGGAGGACAGAATCATTCTGTGACGGCTATCGGTCAGTGGTTGATATAACCAGCACTTTCCGGGTCTTTTCGTCTATCCTGAAACGGTTATCCGCTCGTTCTCCCACCAGCCAGATTATGTCATCTCCGCAGCAAAGCACCCATTGTCGTTCTTTGTGCAGAAGGGAGAACTTGCGGTCGGTCAGGTAGTCACTTACTTTCTTCCGACCTCTCATGCCGAAGGGCACAAATCTGTCTCCCTGCCTGCAAAGACGTAGCGAAAGGGGATGCTTGAGCTTGTCGGCATCAAAGCAGGCGGTTGCTCTGTCGCGTGGAATCATGAAATCCGGTGTATAGGGATATTCTTTTATTTCCAATAGAGGCTTTACGACTTTTTGTATGGGTTCTATCAACAATGAGTCGCGGTCTTTGATGACACGCCAGCCGGAGGTGGCAAAGGCTTTGCCGGATTGTCCGTCCAATGTTCGGTAGATGTCTCTTGTTTGTGCGGTGTTGAACCCAAGTGGATGCAGAATCTCAAATAATACCGTTTCCGGTGCCGCTTCTTGCATCAGAGCGTCGATGTTGATGCCTTCCGGTGTCTTGACCCGCAGTTTGGCTTCTTCTATACCTATGTTATATATAGAGGCGGCATCGTCCAGATGCTCTGCCGTTTTGAGGATGCTTTCCTTAATAGAGGGGTTTATCTCTTGCATCATGGGAAGCAGGTTCAAGCGTATTTTGTTGCGGGTGTATTCATCCTGCAGATTGGTGCTGTCCGTCACGTAGGCTTGCCCGATACTTTCCAGATAACTGACGATTTCCTTTCTGTCTAGGCAGAGCAAAGGACGGACTATATGTCCGTTTCGGGGGCGTATGCCCCGCAATCCGTTTATGCCGGTGCCACGAATCAGATTGAGCAGCAATGTCTCCACGCTGTCATCTTGATGGTGGGCGACGGCAGTGACGGCCGCACTGCATGCTTTCCTTGTTTTTTCGAACCACGTGTAACGCAATTCTCTTGCAGCCATTTCGATGGAGATATGTCGTTCCTTTGCTTCCTGTTCCGTGTTGAAGTGGACGGTGTGCAGCGTCACCCGGTGGTCTAGGCAAAGTTGGCGAACAAAGTGCTCGTCGCGATCGGATTCTGCTCCGCGCAGATGGAAGTTGCAATGAGCGGCTTCGCATGTATATTCCAGGCTGAGGAGCAGACGCAGCAACGCCACGGAGTCAGCCCCGCCGCTCAGTGCCACGAGAATTTTGTCGTCTGGCGAAAATAGCTTGTGATGCTTGATGTATTGTACTACCTTCTGCATATTTAAATATAGAGTGATGCAAAGATAGTGCAAACGATTTTTATTGCCATATTTGCAAGTATCTATTTTCAGAATTTCTATTGGTTAAGGTCATATTTGCTAAAAGCTAATCTTGCTACAGTTGTGTTTTTGCATACCCCGTCTTTGTTCTTTTCCTACCATAGTTGTGGTAAGAAAAGGACAAAGACGGGGTATGATTACGATTTAGTATCTTTGGAAATCGTGTTCTGTCTTCTGGGCATTATTGTTTAATGTCTTTCTGGGGGGGGAACTAAAAGATGATTTAATCTTTTTTCTTTCGCTTATCACGGTTTTTTTATTTAGAGGGGTTATAGGAGCTAAGGGGGGGAGTTAACACCTTTGAATGAAAGAGCTATGTTTGCTTATTTAAAAACATTCTAAATTATTTGCACCTTGTAGCCATAAGTATTATCTTTGCCCCCAAATTTAGAAAAGAAAGGCAGAAAGACTATGCGTTTGTCCGAATTGAATACCGGTGAAAAGGGTGTAATCGTAAAAGTGCTGGGACACGGTGGTTTCCGCAAACGGATTGTGGAAATGGGATTTATTAAAGGTAAAACAGTGGAGGTCTTGCTGAATGCTCCGTTACGTGATCCTATCAAATACAAAGTAATGGGCTATGAGATTTCTCTTCGTCGGCAGGAGGCTGAGATGATAGAGATTATCAGTGAGCAGGAAGCTAAGGAACAGGCTGTGCAGCCCGATTATCACGAAGGGTTGGGCGAAAACATGCATTTAGGCGAAGATGAGCTGAAACAACTGGCTCTCGGCAAACGCCGCACCATAAATGTGGCTTTGGTGGGAAATCCCAACTGCGGTAAAACTTCTCTTTTCAATATCGCTTCCGGCTCGCACGAGCATGTGGGCAATTACAGTGGCGTTACGGTAGATGCAAAGGAGGGTTATTTTGACTTCCAGGGTTACCATTTCCGTATTGTCGACCTTCCCGGAACCTATTCCCTCTCGGCCTACTCTCCCGAAGAAATCTATGTTCGTCGGCACATCATCAATGAAACGCCGGATATCGTCATCAATGTGGTGGATTCTTCCAATCTGGAACGTAATCTCTATCTCACCACCCAGCTGATTGACATGAACGTGCGCATGGTGATTGCGCTGAACATGTACGATGAGCTGGAAGCCAGTGGAAACATGCTGGATTATGTAAAGCTCAGCCAGCTGTTCGGAGTTCCGATGTTGCCTACGGTCAGCCGTAGCGGGAAGGGTATCGAACAGCTGTTCCATGTAATTATCAATATTTACGAAGGCTGCGATTTCCTCGACCATAAAGGAAGGATACGTAGCGAGATATTGAATGACCTTCGCAGCTGGCATCAGGAGTATGTTCCCGATCATGACTTCGGTAGCCATAAAGAAGAGGTGGAGCAGCCGCGCGGCTTTTTCCACCATATCCACATCAATCACGGTCCAGAGTTGGAGCGTAGCATTGAAGAGGTGAAGCGTGTCATCAGTGTCAATGAAAACATTCGCCACAAATATTCCACGCGTTTCCTTGCCATCAAGCTGTTGGAGAACGACGAAGACTTGGAAAAGATTGTGGAGGAGCTGCCTAACGGAAATGAAATTCTTGCCGTCCGCGACCGGGAAGAGTCACGGATTGCCGAGGTGGTGAACGAAGAGAGCGAGCAAGCTATCACTGATGCCAAGTATGGTTTCATAGCCGGTGCCTTGCGCGAGACCTATGTGGACAATCATCAGGATACGTCGAGGACTACTCAAATCATAGATTCAATCGTTACACACCGCGTGTGGGGCTATCCTATATTCTTCCTTTTCCTTTATCTGATGTTCGAAGGTACCTTTGTGCTGGGCGACTATCCTATGCAGGGGATTGAATGGCTGGTAGGCGAATTGGGCGATTTGATACGCAACAACATGTCCGAAGGACCGCTGAAGGACCTTCTGGTGGATGGCATTGTAGGTGGTGTGGGAGGTGTTATTGTATTCCTGCCGAATATTCTGCTGCTCTATTTCTTTATTTCCTTGATGGAAGACTCGGGCTATATGGCGCGTGCCGCTTTCATCATGGATAAGATTATGCATAAGATGGGTCTGCATGGAAAGTCCTTCATCCCGTTGATTATGGGCTTTGGTTGTAATGTTCCCGCTATCATGGCTTCGCGTACCATCGAGAATCGCAAGAGCCGTTTGGTGACGATGCTCATTAATCCGCTGATGTCATGCAGCGCCCGTCTGCCCATCTATTTATTGCTGACAGGCGCTTTCTTCCCGAACAATGCGAGCTTTGTGCTGTTAGTAATCTATGCCATTGGCATTCTGTTGGCAGTGGTCATGGCACGTCTTTTCTGCCGCTTTCTGGTGAAAGGGGACGATACGCCGTTTGTCATGGAATTGCCGCCTTATCGTATGCCAACCTCCAAGGTCATCTTCCGTCATACGTGGGAGAAGGGGGTGCAGTATCTCCACAAGATGGGAGGCATCATTATGGTGGCATCCATTGTTATCTGGGCATTGGGATATTATCCCAACCACGATGAATATGAAAGTGTGACGGAACAGCAGAAGAATTCCTACATCGGCCGGATTGGTAAAGCCATGGAACCGGTCATCGAGCCGTTGGGATTCGACTGGAAGCTGGGTATCGGCATCCTCTCCGGCGTGGGTGCCAAGGAACTGGTGGTAAGCACGCTCGGGGTGCTTTATGCAGACGATGCCGAGGCGGATGCCGTAAGTCTAGGCGAACGCATTCCGATAACGCCTCTGGTGGCTTTCGGATACATGGTGTTTGTGCTGATTTATTTTCCGTGCATCGCCACATTGGCGGCCATTAAAGGTGAGTCGGGCGGTTGGAAGTGGCCTGTGTTTGCGGGGCTTTATACTACTGCGTTGGCCTGGCTGATGTCTTTCGCAATTTATCAGATAGGAGGTCTGTTTTTATGAGGAATAGTTGGCAGGAGTGGGTAGTAGCCCTATTGTTACTGCTCTGCGCTGTGCGGATTGGCATGAGTATTTATTCTTTTTTTCATCAGGTAAAAGAAAACGGCAATCCGTGTGATGGTTGTGCAAGTGGCTGTGAATTAAAGAATTTGTATGATAAGAAACGTGCGGAGTGCAGTGGGGTGACGAAAAAAAAGAAAAAAAGTTGCTGTAGATAGTTGGTGGTTTCAAAAAAAGTGCTACCTTTGCATCCGCAAACAAGAAATAAAGAACTCTTGTAATGTTGGTACCTTGGATGAGTGGCTTAGTCAGCGGTCTGCAAAACCGTGTACGGCAGTTCGAATCTGCCAGGTACCTCGATAATAAAATCCCGAAACTACTTTTTATAAAGTGTTTCGGTTTTTTTTCGTTATAGGGAATTTTTCCCAGTTCTATTATTGAAGATTGAATAAGATGAAAAAAGTAGGATTTTTGATTTTCTGTCTGTTTGCTATGTGCAGTATGGCAGGCAAGGCGCAGGATGTGGTGGCGGACAGTACCGGCTACATCGTTAAGGTAGGGGAGATGGCTCCTGATTTTACAGTGAAGTTGACGGATGGGAAAAGCATTACCCTTTCGGAACTTCGTGGGAAGGTGGTCATGTTGCAGTTTACTGCAAGCTGGTGTGGGGTATGCCGTAAGGAGATGCCTTTCATAGAGAAGGATATTTGGCTGAAGCATAAGTCGAATCCGGATTTTATGCTGATTGGCATCGACCGTGACGAGCCGTTGGAGAAAGTGATTGCTTTTGGTAAGTCAACCGGAGTGACCTATCCTTTGGGTCTGGACCCGGGAGCGGATATATTTGCGAAGTATGCGCTCCGCAAGGCAGGTATCACACGCAATGTCCTGATTGATAAGGAAGGGCGTATTGTGAAGCTGACACGTCTGTATAACCCTGAAGAATTTGCTTCTCTGGTGAAGGAGATTGACGGAATGCTTTCTGAATAGTAGGAATAGGCAAGATGTAAAAAAGGAAGTGCCCCTAAAAGTTAGACAAAAACTTTTAGGGGCACTTCACTTTTATGCTTGTCGGGATAATTTGGCAAGATAGTCATAATGTGTACCCTCTTTCACTAGTTCTGCTTTGAAGCCGTTTTCAGCAGCGTAGAGACTCAAGGTCTGGAAGTCTATGTAGAGCCAGTCGAAAGAGTTGCCTTTGACATTCTTGTATTGCATCTGGAAGTCTACCTCTCCGTAGTAATCACTGGCAAGGTCGATAACAATACTGCCATCTTCCTCTTCGAACAGATAGCTCAGGTTGCTGGAATCCATTAAAACACAGCCTCCAGGCCGGAGCAGCAGCTTCATCTTCCGGAAAAAAACAGGCAGGTTTTCCAACTTTCCGATAATGCCGGAACCGTTCATCAGCATCAGGATAGTATCGTATTCATCGACAAACAGTTCATTAAACAGATTGGTTTGTGACACGCTACGCACACCCCGCTGCTTCATTACTTCCACGGAAAGCGGGGAAATGTCAATGGCATGGACCTCTTTTCCGGCTTCTTGCAGGGCAAGGCTGTGGCAACCGCTGCCGGCACCCACATCCAGAATCCTTCCGGTTGCCATTTCCAGAGCTGTACGCTCCAGCAAGGGCATTTGCTTTTCTGTGCGGAACAGTTCTTCGACGGGAATTTCGTCCTCATCGAATTGTGAAGAGAACACGCGTAGGCGGTCGGCTTTATGCCGTTTGAAGTAATCGGCTATGGCTGCGCCCATCGGGTCCTTGTCGGCAGGCAATAAGGTTGTATTTATCATTTCTTATGTCTGTTAGCGCGTTTGCGGCGGATTTCTGCTTTCATTTTGGCTGAGGCGGAACCGTGTTGCCCGGTAATGTAGGTTTTCTTCTTGGCTTTGGTTTTTATCTTGTTTTCTTCTTTAGGTTTGTCCTTTTTGCCTTTGAAGACAATACCACCCATCATCGCTTCTTCTATACTCATATATTTCCTTGTTTTAGTGATGTAAAATATCATTTTTCCGGCAGTACTTCAATCCAATAGTCATCCGGGTCATTGATAAAGTACAGTCCCATTGCTGTGTTTTCGAAGCATATCCATCCGTTTTCCTTATGATATTGGCGTATGGCGTCGTAATTGCCGGATACGCGGAAGCAGAGGTGGCTTTCGTTCTCTCCTAATTCGTAGGCTTGTGGGTGGTCCTTCAAGCAGGTCAGTTCCAGCAGGAAGCCAGTGCTTCCGTCGGTCAGATAGACTAGGGTGAAAGAGCCGTCGGACGACTCTTTCCTATGATGTTCTTTCAGTCCCAGTGCCTTTTCGTAGAATGCGATGCTACGTTCCAGGTTGGTGACATTGATATTAAAATGATCGAATTTACTTTTTATTTCCATTTGTTTATTTCAGATTTGGTTATTTGCAATTTACAGTCTGCATATGCGGTCATTTGACCATTGTTTTCAGAATTTCGCCTACATACGTGCGTGGCATACCTTCCATCGTTGCGGGTGAGGGCAGCTTCTTACATTCCAGAATGACCGTAGGCTCTGTCTGTCCCGTGGGATAGAAACGGATGGTATAGCTTTCTGCTTTTTCCATTTGTTCATACGGCTGGTCGGGCGACAGTATGCTGAATATAACCGGTTTGCCGTTGACTTTACCCAAAGAACCTCCGGAGTTTGCTGTCATCATGGTCATGTTGAAAGGCTCTTGGCCGATGACGATAACTAATTTGCCTGCTCCGGTCTGGATGGCATCGGCTGACAATTGCTCGGGGGCTATGGTCTTGTATTCTTGCTGCCGGCTCTTTTGGGCAGGAACCGGTGAGGCAGATTTCTTGACTTGGGAAACTTCGATGGCTTGGGCGTTTTCCACGATGTCTTCGGATACTTTTTCAGCAGCCTGGGCAGGTTCTACGGTAACTTGTTTCTTCGGGGTGATTACCGTCGGACCGGAATTGACGACAGCCTTCACCTCTTTCTTTTCTTCCTTCTTTTCTTCTACCGGAGCTTTGGCAGTGGTGGCGCTCAATGCTTCTGCTGCTCCCAGGCAAAGGTCATCAACGAAGTCTACGGTTTTTCTGCGCCACTTGGCAAGTCCGCGTACCAGTTTGGTTCTTGTCTTGTTCAAGGCATATTTGTCTACAATCCACTCCTCGGCGGTATATTTTTCTTTTCCTTCGCGGTAGTTAAACCGTATCTTCTCTACTTCGAGCACGCTCTTTTCGGGTTGGCAGGTCACAGTTAGCTGGTAAAGGATTTTGGTACGGTCTAATGACAGAGCCGTAGAACTGAATACAATCCATTCATCTCCGATACCTACAATCTGTCCTTTCTCTTTGTCTGAGAATACTATGCGGCTGGTATTTTCATTCTTTTTCAGACGGGCATCCATCCAGCCGAGCAGACGTTCGTAGATTTCATCCTGAGACATGCCGGGGATGCTGAATTCTTTGGCGAATACCACTTTGCCGTCCACCTCGGGAATGGCACCGGCCAGATATTTACTGTCGTCCCTATCCTGTGCCTGCAGCATGGCCGGCAGACAAAGGCAAAACAGTGTAAAAAGAAGTTGTGTTAAATTTTTCATAATAGTATGTGTTTTAATTATTAATTTACGAGTTACGGGCTAAAAGTTGGGGAGTTCGAAACTTTCACCACGGTGTGCAATGCTCAGAAAGCGGCATCCCTTGCTCTCGGCAAACTGCTGGAAGGCGTTGCCTCCTTGATAATCTTCGCCGAAGTGCATCGGTACAAATATAGTGATTTTTATTCGTTCCACGAATTGTTTTGCACCACGCATATAATCTTTTCCGATACGGCTGTCCACCGGAAACATGGCTACATCTATGGCAGGTACAGTTTGCAGCAGATTTTTCACTTCGGCCAGAAAGTCACCTTCGGCTTTGCGTATTTCCTGCGGAGTAGATTCCTCGCTCCAGTGCCAGTTGTTCAGGTCACCGGCATGAAACAGCCGCCTTCCCTGCAGATTTATCAGGAAGGAAATACCCACATCGGTAGAACCGAAGGCTTGGATACGGATATGTTCGTCTTCGTAGGTGTCGCCCTTATTGATGTAGGTGGCATCTTCTGCTGAGGCGCGGCGGTGCTTTAGGATGTCTTTGGAGAATATGTAGCGGATGTCGGGTCGTAGCTTTTTCCATGAAAGAACTTCGCGATTGAAGTGGTCGGGATGGAAATGTGAGCATAGTACGTAGAGTACGCCCGGCTTTTCCAAAAGGTAGTCGTGCACGATACCTTTATTGAAAACCTCTTCCGAGGAATCTTTATAGTAATCGATAATGACCGTCACTCCGTCCGCTTCAATCGCGAAGCCGCTATGGTAGATGTAATCAAGTTTCATTTACGGATTGAATTATAGCGCAATATTACAAAAAACGCTACACAAACTTCCGGTTTAAGCTGTTATTTTATGCAAAAGCACGCTACATCAGTACTTCTATGAAGAGAATGTGAGTGTCTTTCAATCTTTCCAGTTCAAAACTGCTGGTCTCGTATACCCCCATTCCGTCACGACATGAGAGTATTGCGCCGTCCGCTTTGCCTTTATCTTCCATTACGAAAATGTATACACCGGGATGCAATCAGTGCATGTGGTAGTCAATCTTCTATATAAAGACAATTGTTTCCATTTGTTTCATTAGAAACTATTTGATGTTTCAATGAAAGTATTATATTAGGATAACTTTATGCACAAAATACTTTTTTATGTGCAATATTGTTGTACCTTTGCGCCCGAAAACAATTAAAAAAGATTTAGATGAGAAAATTTTCGTTGATTAGCATTGCGATGCTAATCGTTTCAACTACAACTTTTGCAGGAGATTATTTGACTAATACAAATCAGAATGCTGCTTTCTTGCGTATGATTGCACGTGGTGCTTCCATTGATGTTGACGGCGTTTACAGTAATCCTGCCGGTTTGGCATTTCTTCCCAAAGATGGCTTTCAGGTGGCCCTTACCATTCAAAGTGCTTATCAGACGCGTGACATTGCTGCAACCAGTCCCTTATGGACTATGGATGGGCAGAATACTACCCGCTATTATGAAGGAAAGGCTTCCGCTCCTGTCATCCCTTCCATACATGCTGTATATAAGAAAGGCGACTGGGCATTCTCTGGTAGCTTTGCTGTGGTAGGCGGCGGTGGAAAAGCCTCTTTCAACCGGGGATTGCCGATGTTTGATGCTGCAGCTATCGGACTCGTGACAAAAGAAACGGAAGCACTGGCTACAAACTTCGGTTATGCTGTGACTCCGGACAAATATACCATTAATTCTGCTATGGAAGGCCGTCAGTTTATCTATGGTTTCCAGTTGGGATTAAGCTATAAGATAAATGAACACTTTGCTGTGTTTGCTGGTGCGCGCATGAATTATTTTACTGGTGGTTACAAGGGTTTCCTCAATGTGGGGCTGAATAATGGTGTGGCCGAGCAGATAGGCGGTGCCATTGTACAGAAATTGATGCAGGCAGGACTTACCCAAGAGCAGGCAATGGCAAAGGCTGCGGAAATATCAGCTCCTATGATGCAAAAGCTGGATGACTCGAAGATTGAGTTGGATTGTGACCAAACCGGTTGGGGACTGACCCCTATTATCGGAGTGGATGCCAAGTTCGGCAAGCTGAATCTGGCTGCGAAATATGAGTTCAAGGCAAACATGAACATTGAGAATGATACGCACGAATTAACCTATCCGTCGGGAGCCAAAGCTTATATGGCTCCTTTTGTGAACGGCGTGAATACACCGAGCGATATTCCCTCTATGTTGTCGATGGCTGCAGGCTATGAGATTCTTCCTTCTCTGCGTGCTTCGGTAGAGTATCATTTCTTTGACGACAAGAATGCCGGTATGGCAGATGGCAAACAGAAGGCATTGACGCACGGTACGCACGAGTATTTGATTGGTGCGGAGTGGGATATTAACAAATTGCTTACAATCAGTGGAGGTTATCAGAAGACTGATTACGGATTGAGTGATGACTTCCAGTCGGATACCAGCTTCTCTTGTGATTCTTATTCAGTAGGTTTCGGTGGTCGCATCAACCTTAGCAAAGCGTTGAGCCTGGATGTGGCGTACTTCTGGACTACTTACAGCGATTATACAAAGAATAATCCTCGTGGTCTTGCAAGTGGCAATACTGCAAATGTGGTAGACAAGGATGTGTATAGCCGTACCAACAAGGTATTTGGTGTCAGTGTAAACTATAAGTTCTGATTTCACAATCCTACCTTTATATATTAAGAAGCCGTCTCAAATGTCGATTTGAGGCGGCTTCTCTTTTTATATTGGATTAGAAAGAATACTGTACAAGCAGGTTCATACGGTTGGCATGGTTGGTGGAATTGTCGAAGTTGGCGCGCCAGCCACGCAGATATTCAGCGCCTATCTGCATGTTCGGGGCTTATTTCAGAATACATTGGCTACGAAATACTGTCTGTAATGATAGGTACTTGGCAGGTTGTTGGGATAACCGTCTCACACCTTACAACACCATTCTTGCCCTTTTCTAAGAGGGACAATTTCGGCGTGTCCGCTGAATAGTTACGCTGTTTGCCATTACTTGGAATAGAAAAAGGACTTTCGTTTTACCTGAATTTTGGTTAAAATATATGTTGTTTGTTCGTTTGCAAAACTTGTTGTATCTTTGCAGCCGGATTAAATAAGTATGATGCCGTGAATAGCGGTCGTGTATTCTAGAACACCACGTAAAAAACAGGAGTATGAAACAAAAAGTATCTGTACCTTTTATGTTGCTGGGCATTCTGTTCAATGTATGCTTGATTGCAGCCAATCTTCTTGAGACTAAAGTTATCCAGGTTTTTGGTATTACCGTAACAGCTGGATTGCTGGTCTTCCCGATTTCTTATATTATCAACGATTGCATAGCCGAGGTTTGGGGCTTTCGTAAAGCCCGCCTGATTATCTGGAGCGGTTTTGCCATGAACTTTTTTGTGGTAATGCTGGGACTGATAGCCGTGGCGTTGCCTGCCGCCCCTTTCTGGGATGGTGCCGCGCATTTCAATTTCGTTTTTGGAATGGCGCCCCGTATTGTCATAGCCAGTCTGACGGCATTCTTGGTGGGCTCTTTTCTGAATGCCTACGTAATGAGCCGCATGAAACTGGCAAGCAACGGGCGTAATTTCTCCGCACGTGCCATTTGGTCGACGGTGGTTGGTGAGACGGCAGACTCGTTGATTTTCTTTCCGGTTGCGTTCGGAGGAATCATTGCATGGCAGGAGTTGCTGGTGATGATGTGTATCCAGATTCTGCTGAAGTCCATGTACGAGGTATTGATACTGCCTGTGACTATCCGTGTGGTAAAAGCTATTAAGCGGATAGACGGTAGTGATGTCTATGATGAAGGCATCTCCTATAAAGTATGGAAAATAGGCGATATTTAAAGCCCCTTACCCGTAGTGAGGGGAAATCAGTTATTATGTCAAACAAATAATTAACAATGCCCTCTCTGTTTCCCTCCCTACGGGGGAGGGCAAGGGGAGAGGCTTTTAACAAGATGAATAGGGACACAGCTTTGGTGGTATTCAGTGGCGGGCAAGACTCGACCACTTGCCTCTTTTGGGCAAAACGTGAATTTAAGAAAGTGTATGCGCTGAGTTTTCTGTATGGACAGAAACATCAGAAGGAAGTGGACTTGGCGAGGGCCATTGCCCGTAAGGCAGGTGTGGAGTTCGAAGTAATGGATGTTTCCTTTATCGGCCGGCTGGGACATAACTCATTGACAGATGCCGGCATGGAGATGGACCAGGAGAAGCCGGCAGACAGCTTTCCGAATACTTTTGTGCCGGGACGCAATCTGTTTTTCCTGAGTATAGCCGCCGTCTACGCCCGCGAGCGGGGGATTAATCATATTGTGACGGGGGTGTCGCAGACCGATTTCAGCGGTTATCCCGATTGCCGGGATGCTTTCATCAAGTCGCTTAACGTGACGCTGAACCTGGCTATGGACGAGCAATTCGTACTGCACACACCACTGATGTGGATTGACAAAGCGGAGACCTGGGCGCTGGCAGACGAGCTTGGAGTGCTTGAACTTATACGTCACGAAACGCTGACTTGCTATAATGGTATCCCGGGAGATGGTTGTGGACACTGCCCGGCATGCACGTTGCGCAGAGAAGGATTGGAAAAGTTTTTGGCTTCTACTAAATGAGGCACACTTGTATCACTAAAAATATATGGCTATGACAGAATTGAAAGACCAACTCTCCCTTTTAGGGAGAAAGACAGAATACCGTCAGGACTATGCCCCTGAAGTATTGGAGGCATTTGATAACAAGCATCCCGGCAATGATTACTGGGTACGTTTCAATTGCCCTGAATTTACCAGCCTCTGTCCCATTACGGGGCAACCGGACTTTGCGGAAATCCGTATTTGCTATATCCCTGATGTCAAGATGGTAGAGAGCAAGAGTTTGAAACTCTACTTGTTCAGCTTCCGCAATCATGGTGCCTTCCACGAGGATTGCGTGAATATCATAATGAAAGACCTCATTCATCTGATGAATCCTAAGTATATCGAGGTGACAGGTATCTTTACCCCGCGTGGCGGCATCTCTATCTACCCGTATGCCAATTACGGACGTCCCGGCACGAAGTTCGAGCAGATGGCGGAGCATCGTTTGATGAACCGTGAATAGGATGCTGTATCTGATGGCTCCTATAAATAGAAGGGGGCTGTTAGGATAGGTAATTTTTGCATCACTATATTCTATATCCTTGTCTACTGACCTTTAGTTTCTTGTTTGCTAATTTTTATTCGTCCGACAGTTGTTGCATTATCGTCCAACAGTTGTCGGACGATAATTAAACAGCCGTCGGACGATAATGTAACGCTTGTCGGACGAATAGTTTTTAGTAAATGAGAAGTTAGTCTGTCTTTATTCATCGGCTAATATAAGGCTTCTCTATCATCAGTTTTGCTACATCTTTATTTTCCCTTTTACGATTATCCGCATAAATGCCGCTGACGAATAAGAAACTGTTTTGATTTTATTATTTAAGAGATTTCCTCAGCACCTTCCGAGCTTGTTTTCGGTTTTTTTTATCTGTTTTATTATTGATAATACCTATCAATGGTGATTGCGCGGTATGATATATACGATGAAAACTCTCCATGCAATTACCTACAATAAGCGATTGCACAGCTGGCTGTTAATAATGACCTTTGCAGCGATTTATTAACAACATATAATCATTGTAAAATTGAAAGCATATACACTTAAATTCTCTCTGTTGTTTCTTCTTCTGTCGGTTTCTCTGTCTGCACGTTCGCAGAGGGGAGGAGGGATGATTTCGGGTAGAATCATTTCTACGGAAAAAGAAACGGTGGATTTTGCGACTGTTTATCTGAAAGGGACAAGTTATGGAGGAATCACGAATCAGGAAGGCCTCTATCATATCAAGGCGCCTGCCGGCGACTATACGCTGGTGGTGTCTGCCGTAGGTTATACAAAGGTGGAAAAGAAGGTGAAGCTGGTCAATGATGAGCGGATGAAGCTGAATATAACCATCGCTCCCGAAACACAACAGCTGGATGAGGTGACTATCGTTTCTACCGGAGTGAGTCGTATGAAGAGGTCGGCATTCAATGCTGTGGCAGTCGATACGAAGGAACTCCAGAATACCACGAAGAACCTGAGCGATGCCTTGACCAAGGCTCCGGGTATGAAACTCCGTGAGTCGGGTGGGGTAGGTTCGGACATGCAGCTTATGCTGGACGGTTTTAGCGGAAAGCACGTCAAGGTATTCATTGACGGTGTGCCGCAGGAAGGCGTGGGAAGCTCCTTCAGTCTGAACAATATTCCGGTGAGCTTTGCCGACCGTATAGAGGTATACAAGGGTGTGGTTCCCGTAGGCTTCGGAACGGATGCCATTGGCGGTGTCATCAACATCGTTACCAACAAGAAACGTCGGAACTGGTTTCTGGATGCTTCTTATTCTTACGGATCGTTCAATACCCACCGCTCATACATAGACTTCGGACAGACTTTCAAGAACGGTTTCAGCTATGAAATCAATGCCTTTCAGAACTACTCGGACAACGATTATCATGTAGATGCACCGGTAAAGAACTTTGAGACGGGCAGTTTCAACGAAAGTGAAAAGGTGCGTGTGAGGCGTTTCAATGATACTTACCATAACGAAGCCATTGTGGCTAAAGCGGGTATTGTAGACAAAAGTTGGGCAGACCGGCTGATGTTTGGTTTCACCTATTCGCACATGTACAAGGACATACAGACCGGCGTACGCCAGAAGACAGTCTTCGGAGAAAAGCACCGCTTCGGCCATTCACTGATGCCTTCGATGGAATACAGCAAACGCAACTTGATAATCAAGGGGCTGGATATGGTGCTGACAGCCAACTACAATCGCAATGCCACTACGAATGTGGATACTGCCCGCTATGAATACAACTGGCTTGGTGAGAAACATCCGCTGAACAGTCCCGGCGAACAGTCCCGCCAGTATTCCCGTGCCGATAATGACAATTGGAACGGTACATTGACCTTGAATTACCGCATTGCCAGAGTCCACATGCTGACTTTCAATCATGTGCTGAACGCTTTCCGGCGTGATAATACTTCACTGTTGGCGGTGGAAGAACAGACGGATGCCATTGCCAAGCAGACCCGCAAGAATATCTCTGGTTTGTCATACCGCCTGATGCCTTCCGAAAAGTGGAACTTCTCGGCATTCGGCAAATACTACCGCCAGTATGTGGCAGGACCTATGGCCGAGGATGATACCGGTAGTAATTATGTACGCACCAGCCGTACGGTAGACTCTTGGGGATATGGTGCTGCCGGGACCTACTTCATTCTGTCCGGCTTGCAGGCAAAGTTCTCTTACGAAAAAGCTTACCGCCTGCCCACTATCGAAGAGATGTTTGGTGACGAAGATCTGGAGAGTGGAGACATCGGCATCCGTCCCGAGAAAAGTGACAACATCAACTTGAACCTGAGTTATTCTCGGAGTTTTGGAAAACATTCCGTCTACGTGGAAGGCGGTGTGGTATACCGCAATACGAAGGATTATATCCAGCGTAATATTCAGGACTTGAGCGGAGGAAAAGAAGGGGCCACTTATACCAACTACGGCAAAGTGCTGACGAAGGGATACAATGTATCGGCGCGTTATGGCTTCGGACGCTGGTTGAGTGTGGGCGGCAACTTCACGCGAATGAATGTGCGTGACAATGAGAAGTGGCAGATTGGAAGTACGGGAAACTCCGTACAGAATCTTGGCTATGAAGCACGTATTCCCAATGTACCCTATCAGTTTGCCGATTTTGACGTGAACTTCTACTGGCGCGACTTTGGAAAAAAAGAGAATGTGCTCTCCATGACCTACGACAACCAGTACATGCATAGCTTTTCCTACTATTCGCAGGCCGTCGGTAGCAAGAACAATGATTTTATGGTGCCCGACCAGTTCTCCCACAATCTGACATTGAGCTATAGTCTGAAGAACGGCCGTTACAATCTCTCGTTTGAGTGCCGTAACTTTACAAACGAGGATTTGTATGACAACTTCAGCCTTCAGAAAGCCGGGCGTGCGTTCTATGGCAAGATACGTGTACATTTTGGTGATTAATAAATATAATGGTTTTAATAGGTGTAATTAATAAGAAGAACAAATGAAGAAGAATTATCTTTTGTCCGGCCTCTTTGCAATGGCAATGACCGGAATGGCTTTAGTTTCTTGTACAGACACAGACGAACCGGGTTCCGGCTCCGGTTCCGGTTCAAAGGGTAACTATGTGATAGCTGCCACGGCTACAGTTTCAGGTAGCTCCGTTCCTGTCCTGCTGACAGCCGAGTCGCTGGAAAGCGGTGAGATTACTGCTGCTGGTAATGGCCTTGTGAATGAGGGTGCTACTTACTGGGTGTTCTACGGAAACAAATATCTGTATGCCTTGAACTACAATCAGGGAAATGCAGGCACTACCCAGTCGTTCATTATGAATGCAAACGGTGAACTGGAAAAACGTAGCCAGGAGTATAACGTCAATCGTTTCACTACCTACGGCTATTGTGACCAATTTATAATGACAGCTTCTACCGGTGACGGCCCAACGGAGCTG
This sequence comes from Bacteroides muris (ex Afrizal et al. 2022), assembly GCF_004793475.1. Lineage (GTDB taxonomy): Bacteria > Bacteroidota > Bacteroidia > Bacteroidales > Bacteroidaceae > Bacteroides > Bacteroides muris. The sequence continues at coordinate 94,560 of NZ_SRYZ01000007.1, forward strand.
AATGATGCAAATGGGTATACTCCCCAATCTTTTTTGATTTCCTATCTGGATGTCGAGAAACAGACTTATACAAAGAATTCGGTAACAAAAGATACTCCGTTTCTTGCCGAAAATTTCCTTGAAAATGGTGAATACGTGACACTGGCCGGTATAGAACAAGTGGGCAGCAAGGTTTATGCGGCAGCCATTCCCATGGGGCTTAGCCAGTATGGTTGCATGCAGAAGAACGAAGACGGTAGCTACAAGTGGGTGCTTCCCGGTAATGAGGATTTAATAAAGGCAGAATCTGGCGGACAGGGTAGCAGTGCCTATGAAAAGGACGAGTTGCAATGGACTCAGTATCCTAATGAATGCCATATTGCTATCTTTGCTGATTGGAATCTGAAGTCTCATAAAGTCATCACTACCGATAAAATAAGCTATGCTGCCGGACGCAACCGTTCACAGTACTACCAGATGAACTGGCTTGCTGACGACGGCTATGTATATGTATTTTCTCCGAGCTATGCCAAGACCATGGCCGATGCCCGCCAGCGGACTACGTTGCCTGCCGGAGTGGTGCGTATCAATACAAAAACAGAAGAATTTGATGCCGGCTACTACTACAACCTTGAAGAAAAGGCGAATGGACACTCCTTCATGCGCAGTTGGTACATCTCCGGCAGTTATTTCTTGCTGCTGATGTATGATAGAGACATTACGGAGGCGGGTAAGGTCGCCAATCAACTTGCCATTTTCAACGCCTCCACCGGAGCTTTGACTTATGTGAACGGCCTTCCAAGTGATGTTTCCGGATTTGGTAGTACCCCATACATGGAAAATGGCAAAGCATATATGGCAGTCACTACCTCTTCCGGCTATCCTAGCATCTATAAGGTAGACCCAGCCAATGCAACAGCTGCCAGAGGTCTGGTTGTTAATGTAACTCAATTGAACGGTGTAGGTAAACTGGAATAAGCTCCTATGAAGAAAGTTTTTCGTAAGATACATTTATGGCTTTCAGTCCCCTTCGGGCTACTGATTACCCTTATCTGTTTTTCCGGAGCGATGTTGGTATTCGAGACGGAGGTGATGGAGCTTTGTCATCGCGACCTCTACTATGTGGAGAAAGTCGGGACGGCACCGCTTCCCATGGACAAGGTGGCCGAAAAAGTAGCTGCTACTCTGCCGGATAGTGTTTCTGTGACGGGTGTCACTGCTTCATCTGCTCCGGAGCGTGCCTGGCAAGTGAATCTTTCCAAACCCCGTCGTGCCTCTGTCTATGTAGACCAATATACGGGTAAGATAAAGGGAAAGTATGAGCGTGCACCGTTTTTCATGACCATGTTCCGCCTGCATCGCTGGTTGTTGGACAGCATGAAGCCCAATGGAGGCATCTTCTGGGGGAAAATGATTGTGGGCACTGCCACGCTGATGTTTGTCTTTGTCCTGATATCGGGCATTGTCATCTGGTGGCCTCGTACAAAAAAGGCTTTGAAGAACAGTTTGAAGATTGTTGCCGGTAAGGGGTGGCGTCGGTTCTGGTACGACTTGCATGTGGCAGGTGGTATGTACACGCTGGCTTTTCTGTTGGTAATGGCGCTTACGGGACTAACATGGTCTTTCTCCTGGTATCGCATCGGTTTCTACAAAGTTTTCGGAGTGGAAACCACACAAGGAGATGGAGGACATGGTGCTCCGGCACAAACTACAGCCCAGGGAGGAGAACGGGCGCAAGGTCGGTCTGGTGGCAGACGGAGAGGTGAGAATCATGAAAGAAATTCTTTTTCTCCTTTTGCAAGCTGGCAGAAGGTTTACAAAGAACTGAAGGAGCTCAATCCTGATTATAAACAGATAACCGTATCCAAAGGCTCTGCTATGGTTTCTTTCAATCGGTTGGGCAACCAGCGTGCTGTCGACCGTTATACGTTCAATCCCCGTAGCGGTGAAATCACCGGGACTACCTTGTACAAAGATACCGACACTTCAGGAAAAATCCGGGGCTGGATATTCTCTATTCATGTAGGCAGTTGGGGAGGGCTGGGCACTCGCATATTGAGCTTCCTTGCTGCTTTGGTGGGTGCAAGTTTGCCGCTGACGGGCTATTATCTTTGGATTCGCAGATTGATTCGGAAGGGCGGTAGGAAAGCGAATATGCGCCCATAACCAGATACTGCACAGGCAGATAAGCCGGTAGATGCCGTGAAGAGATTCGGATTATAAATGAGATGGTAGGGTGATAGCAAGATATCACCCTATCATTTTATCCTCTTATCACGTTATTTATAGCTTCTTCCGTTCCGCAGAATGGTCCGTGTGATTGTAGTTTTATGGTACACATGGCAGCAGCAAAGCATCCGGCTTCCCAATGTGATGCACCTTTGTTGCGCATATACAGATATCCTACCATATAGGTGTCTCCGCATCCTGTTGCATCTGTAATCTGAAGGGCCGGATAGGCAGGTATTTCGTGGAATTCTCCTTGGGCATATATCAGCGAACCTTTATCTCCCAGGGTCAGCAGCACTTCCTTGACACCCCAGTCTGCAATCAGTAATGCAGCTTCGTGTGGTTCACGGCATCCGGTCAGCACTTCCATTTCAGCTTCGTTGGCTTTCAGAATATGGATATACTTCAATGCTTCTTTCTTTTCCGGCCAGTCTACGGCCAGCACTTTTTCATTGTCCACTTTACGGAGAAATCCTTGTACATCTACCGAGAGTAATCCCTTTCCGGACAGAAACTTGATAACCTCCAAAGAAAAGTCATCGGCAAGCAGACTGCCCAAGTGGATAATCCGTGCATTGATATCTTTCAAACCTTCCACGGTGAAAGGGTCTGCTTTTGCCGTGACGCGTTGTGTACGTTCGTTCTGGTTTTCTCCATAAATATTCTCGAAACATACGGAATGTGTGCTGTGCAAGGCTTTGACGGAAATTCCTTCTTTCCGAATATCTTCCACAACGCCCATATCGGTATCAGCCAAAGCTGTTATCAATAGAAAATCGCTGGCATTCAAATGTTTGATGGCGTGTGCGAAGTAGAAAGAGGTGCCTCCCGGCATGTATATGGTATTTTTAGGGGTTACGACTTTATCTTGGGTAATATAACCGATGCAACATAGACTGTGTGTATTCATTTCTTTGTTGGCTTTTTATTTCTTTATTGTATTGATTCCGTAAATTGGGCGCGAAGATAGTGATTTAATAACAATTCGACTATATTTGCAGCTGTAAATGTAGCCTTATTGAATACGAATTCATTAAGAACGAAAAGAGCATGTATGATACATTGCAGGCCTTTAATGTATGTTCACCGTCCATTATAACGAAGTTTGGCTGGAAGTCTGTATTAAATTTCTTCCAAGGCATAATATTGATAGTCCCGGAGAACGGTTTGAAGAAAGTTTTCCGGACTACTGTCATGAGGGGTGATGGAGAGAAGTTCCTGCACTTTTCTAGCAAGGGAAGCAATGCGGCGTGTACGGTCTTTTTTACCCGATTGCAGGGTCCGGGTAATGACGTTGATTTGCTCCAATGATAAGTCGGAAACTTGTGGATAGGTAGGCCGGTAGTCTTTGGTCAGGTAGTCGAACTCATCGAGGCTGACGTGTATCTTGCGGTAATTCTTTTCTTTGATTACCATGGTGCCAGCGGCAAGGTCTCCCATTCGCTGGCTGTTTTTTGTCAAAAGGACGACCAGAAGTCCCAAGCCACCGGTCATCGGTCCGTCGATAGGGAAGAGAAACCATCGGAGCAGGTATGAGCCTATGCTGGGCGTGGAGCCATCCGCTTTTACGACACGGATGTTCATTATCCGCTTACCGAAACTTTGTCCCTGATTGAACATTTCGCAAAGAAATGCGTAGAACAAGACCGGCAGGTAGACGATAGCGAGGAAGAAAAGCATCGCGAAATCAGAAGGCAGGTGAATTCGTGAGAACAAGTCAAAAGTAGAAAATACATAGATTCCAAGCAGAATATAGTCTATAACCAGTGCAATGAGTCGCTCACCGATACTGGCAGGCGTTTGACTGATGCGGACAAACTGTCCGGTGATAATTGTAGATTCTGCCATTCCTAATAAAACATTTTCAGTATTTCATTGCAAATATATCATTATTCTCTTATTTTTGTTACCAATTTCAGACAAAACTTCTCTGAGATAGTCATGGAGTATGAAAGAAGTGACGTTTATCCGGTGGAACATCGAAAAATGGAAACAAGCAGAAAAAATAGTGGAGCAGGCAGACAGTCTGTCTCCCGATGAGCTTGCCGACGCATATATGGAGCTTACGGCAGACTTGGCTTTTGCCCAAACGCATTTCTCCGCTTCCCGCATTACTATCTATCTGAACAATCTCGCTTCAGCGTTGCACAACCGCATTTATAGAAATAAGCGCGAGAAATGGTCAAGAATTGTCACCTACTGGACTCGTGAAGTACCTTTGGCTATGCGCGATGCACGCCGTGAGCTGTTGGTTTCCTTCATTATATTTGCGGTTAGCGCATTGATAGGAGTGGTATCCGCTACCGGAGATCCCGATTTTGTGCGTTTGGTTTTAGGAAATTCTTATGTGGATATGACTTTGAACAACATCGCCAATGGCGAACCCATGGCTGTATATAACGGCTCCTCCGAGCTCCCTATGTTTCTGGGTATCACGCTGAACAATATCATGGTCTCCTTCAACTGCTTTGCCATGGGGCTGCTGACCAGTTTTGGTACCGGATACATGCTCCTTAACAATGGCATCATGTTAGGGGCTTTCCAAACCTTTTTTTATCAGCATGGCTTGCTTTGGGAGTCCTCTCTTGCCATTTGGCTGCACGGGACACTTGAAATCTGGGCAATTATTGTAGCCGGTGCCGCCGGTCTTGCCCTGGGCAACGGATGGCTTTTTCCCGGAACCTATTCAAGGCTGGAATCTTTCAAGCGAGGAGCCAAGAAAGGATTGAAAATAGTGGTGGGTACGATCCCCGTATTCGTCATGGCAGGATTTATAGAAGGCTTTATCACCCGCCATACCGGACTTCCGGATATCCTGAGGCTCGGTTTTATCCTGCTCTCTTTGTCGTTTATTCTTTTTTACTATATTTATTTACCAGACAGAAAGAAACATGGAAGCGCAGAAACCTAAAATCGCACTGTATGCACAACGCTCTTTTGGAGAGAAATTGACCGCTGCCTTTGATTTTATCAAAGAGAACAGTAAGCTGTTAATGAAGTTTACCACCTATCTGATTTTGCCGCTTTGTCTGCTTCAAGGGCTGAGCCTGAACGGACTGATGAGCGGTGCAATGGCTTTGGGTGATATGACCGGAGGCTCGTTCGACTCTTCTGTTGCCGGGTCGTCCGTCATGATGTTGGTGACTTATTATAGTCTGTATGCCGTTCTCTATCTGTTGGGGACTGTAATGCTGACCTCTCTGGTCTACGCTTTGGTCCGTACTTACAATGAACGGGAAGAACGCTTGGAGGGAGTGACGTTAGGGATGCTGAAGCCCTTGTTGTTCCGTAACGTCAGAAGGTTGTTCCTGATAGCGATTGTGGGTGTGCTTTTAGTGTTGCTTGTGGGGGGTGTTGCCGGTTTTCTGGTTACCATCATCCCGGTTATGATACTTGTGTCCCTGTTTGTTTTGCTTGTTATTGTGGTGTCTGTGCCGCTTGCTATTTGGGCTCCTGTTTATCTGTTTGAAGATATTCATATCATGGATGCTTTGAAGAAAGCCTATCGTCTGGGATTTGCTACTTGGGGAGGTATTGTGTTGATTTCCATTGTTATGGGATTCATTGCCCTCATCTTGCAGGGAGTGACTATGATTCCGTGGTATATCGGGACTATTGTGAAATATATTTTTGTGATGACCGATACGGGTGGTGGCGCCACTGTCTCGGTAGGTTATAACTTTATGCTTTATCTGTTGGCGGTAGTCCAGGCATTCGGAGTCTATCTGTCCATGATTTTCTCATTGCTGGGGCTGGCCTATCAATACGGTCATGCTTCGGAAAAGATAGATTATGTGATGGTGGAGAATGATATTGACAATTTTGACAAACTCTGATAGCGGACTATGAATATGGCTCCGGCTGATACACTGGTTTATGATACTGCACAGATTGCCGTTTGGCAGTCCGACCCGGCGTTTGCTTACAGCCGTGAGTTGATGGCTCCTGAAATCAATGTGCTTGAGTGGATTGGAAAGTGGTTCGGCAGGCTGCTGGACAAGATATTTGGCAATACGTTCGTAGAAGAATATTCGGAGGTTGTGTTGATATGCATTGCGGTCCTTATCTTGATGCTGGTCATCTGGTTTGTATATAAGAAGCGTCCGGAACTGTTCATGCGTTCGCGCAAGAATGGCGCGCCCTATACGGTGGGGGAGGATACCATCTATGGAGTGGATTTTGCGAAAGAAATCACTGGAGTGCTTGCCCGGAAGGATTATCGGGAGGCTGTGCGTCTGCTTTATCTGCAGACATTGAAACGGCTTAGTGATGGGAAACGTATAGACTGGCAGTTGTATAAAACGCCTACGCAATACATCTATGAAGTCCGCCTGCCTGCTTTCCGCCAAATGACCCATCACTTCTTGCAGGTGCGTTACGGAAATTTTGAGGCGACCGAAGCATTGTTCCGTATCATGCAGAATTTACAGAAAGAGGTAGAGAAAGGAGAGACGGCATGAAAGGAAACCATTGGTTTATAGCCGGTATCATTGCTTTTCTGGTACTGATGTTTGCGATAGAGTGCCGTCTGCCGAAGAAGTTTGTTTGGAACCCTACATTCAGCCATTATGATAAACAGCCGTTCGGTTGCGCCGTGTTCGACAGCCTGCTGTCTTCATCATTGCCGAAGGGATATTCATTGTCGAGAAAGACCTTTTATGAGTTGGAACAGGAAGATACGGCACTCCGTCGTGGAATACTGGTTATCACCGACAACCTGCATCTGACGAATGTGGATGTGGAGGCAATGCTGAAGATGGCGGAACGGGGAGACCGGATTACGCTGGTAGGAAGTTCTTTCAGCCGTATCTTGAAAGATACGTTGGGATTTGAGTGTGGATATTCCTCTTTTAATCCATTAGCGTTGAAGAAGGATGCCATTGCATTACGTTCAAAAGACAGTTTGTATTGGGTGGGGGACTCAGCAATCTATCCTCGTCAGGTATTTTGTTTCTACCCCCAGCTTTGCCAGTCCCATTTCTTTGCAGATTCCATTTCTTGTGAAATATGGGCGAAAAAAACTATTGTTGGGGGAGAGTCCCATCCGGTTGCCATGTCGGTTTCTTGGGGAAAGGGGGAGGTTATGCTGGTTTCCACTCCCCTGCTTTTTACGAACTATGGGGTACTGGATGGGAAAAATGTGGCTTATCTTTTTCGTATATTATCCCCAATGGGTGGATTTCCCATTGTCCGAACCGAAAGCTACATGAAAGAAACAGCCCAGGTACAGATGTCTCCTTTTCGCTATTTTCTTTCGCAGCCGCCGCTTCGCTGGGCATTGTACCTGAGTATGGCTTCCATCTTGCTCTTTATGATATTTACAGCCCGCAGAAAGCAGCGTGCCATTCCCGTTATCCGCGAACCGGAGAATAAATCTTTGGAGTTTGTAGAGTTGATAGGCACCCTTTATTATCAGAAGAAAGACCATGCAGACTTGGTCCGCAAGAAGTTTTTCTATTTTACGGAGGAACTGAGGAGAGAAATACAGGTGGATGTGAGGGAAGTGGCAGAGGATGAGCGCTCTTTCGGCAGGATTGCCCGGAAGGCGGGTATGGAGGCGGGGGAAATTGCCGCATTCATCTGTGAGGTAAGGCCGGTGGTGTACGGAGGGCGCAGCATTTCCGAGAAGGAGATGAAACGGCTTGTCGATAAAATGAATGAAATAATCAATCATATATAAAGAAGATATTTATGGAGGTGAACACAGAAAAACGAGTGGACTTGACTCTCTTTTCCGAGAAGATACAAGTGTTGAAGGATTGGATTGCTATGGTCATAGTGGGGCAGGAACAGACGGTGGATCTGGTGCTGACGGCTGTCCTGGCAAACGGTCATGTGTTGCTGGAAGGAGTGCCGGGAGTGGCAAAGACACTGCTTGCCCGTCTGGTGGCACGCTTGATTGAGGCGGACTTCAGCCGTATTCAGTTCACTCCGGACTTGATGCCGAGTGACGTGCTGGGTACTACGGTCTTCAACATGAAAACCAATGACTTTGACTTCCATCAAGGACCGGTGTTTGCCGACATCGTGCTGGTGGATGAGATAAACCGTGCTCCAGCCAAGACGCAGGCAGCCTTGTTTGAGGTCATGGAAGAACGGCAGGTCAGCATTGACGGTACCACGCATCAGATGGGAGAACTCTATACGATTCTGGCAACCCAGAATCCGGTGGAGCAGGAGGGGACTTATAAGTTGCCCGAAGCGCAATTGGATCGTTTTCTGATGAAGATAACTATGGGATACCCTTCATTGGAGGAGGAGGTGGATATTCTGGAGCGCCACCACACGAATGCTTCGCTGGTGAAGCTGGACAGTCTGGCGCCCGTTCTTACAAAGGAAGAACTGCTGTCATTGCGCAGACTGATGGAGCGTGTGTTTGTAGACCGTACACTGCTTCAGTACATCGCGTTGATTGTGCAGCAGACGCGTACCAGCAAGGCTGTGTATTTAGGAGCCTCTCCGCGTGCGTCCGTGGCAATGATGCAGGCTTCGAAGGCGTATGCACTATTGCAAGGACGCGATTTCGTGACACCGGAGGATATCAAGTTTATTGCTCCATATGTGCTTCAGCACCGCCTGATATTGACGGCAGAAGCCGAGATGGAAGGTTATTCGTCGGTAAAGGTGACGCAACGTCTGATTGATAAAGTGGAAGTTCCGAAATGAGACTGGGCCGCCGCTTCTATATGGTTCTTGTGCTGATTATCCTGCTGATGGGTATCGGGTATGTCTTTGCTCCGTTCTTTGCAATCGGGCAGTGGGCGTTGTTTGTTTTGGCCTTGTTGATGCTGGTGGATGGGGCTATGCTCTATCACGTTCATGGCATTCGGGCATTCCGCCAATGTGCTATCCGTTTCTCAAACGGAGATGAGAACGGCGTGAATATACGTGTGGAGAGCAGTTATCCGTATCCGGTGACTGTGGAAGTGGTGGATGAGATTCCTTTTGTATTTCAATTGCGAAATGTTGATTTCCGGATGAGGCTTCAGGCGAGTGAGGGCAGGACGATTATGTATCATCTGCGTCCCACGCAGCGGGGGATTTACTCTTTCGGACGGATTCAGGTGTTTGTGGAAAGCAGGATGGGACTGCTTTCCCGCAGATATACTTGCGGTGTTCCTCAGGATGTTAAGGTATATCCGTCCTATCTGATGCTCCATCGGTATGAGCTGCTGGCCATCAGTGACAATCTGACCGAGCTGGGTATAAAGCGCATCCGTAGGGTGGGGCATCATACGGAGTTCGAACAGATAAAGGAGTATGTGAAAGGGGATGATTACCGCACGATAAACTGGAAAGCGAGTGCCCGGCGGCACGAACTTATGGTCAATGTCTATCAAGACGAACGTTCCCAGCAAATCTATAATGTGATAGATAAGGGGCGGGTTATGCAGCAGGCATTTCGCGGAATGACTTTGCTTGACTATGCAATCAATGCTTCCCTTGTCCTATCGTACGTTGTCATGCGGAAGGAGGATAAAGTCGGACTGGTGACGTTCAACGAGCATTTTGATACGTTTGCTCCCGCTTCCCGGCAGCCTGGTCAAATGCAGATGTTGCTTGAGAATCTTTACAGTCAGCAGACGACTTTTGGAGAAACCGACTTTTCTTCATTGTGTGTACACTTGAACAAGCGTGTTTGCAAACGGAGCCTTTTGGTGTTGTACACCAATTTCTCTGGTATCAGAAGCCTGAACCGCCAACTGGCTTATCTGCAGCAGTTGAACCGACAGCACCGTTTGCTTGTTGTCTTCTTTGAAGATGCTGATTTGAAAGAGTACATTGCCATGCCTGCAAAAGATACAGAAGGTTATTACCGTCATGTCATTGCCGAGAAATTTGTATTTGAGAAGCGGCTGATTGTTTCCACTTTGAAGCAGCATGGCATTTATTCTTTGCTGACTACACCGGAGAATCTTTCTGTGGATGTGATAAACAAGTATCTGGAAATGAAGTCACGCAGCCAGATATAAAGACAGTAACTAAGGTTATATAATCCGTAATAAAGATAGTGAAGATATCCGGGTTTCCGGTAATTCTTGAGAGCTTCTGTTAGTGACTTATACAAAGGACTTTGGGAGAATTACCCAATTTTGAGGTAATGATTTGGTAACCGTGCCATATGCTGTGTGCTGCCTTGATTTGCTATTAGAGAAATTACGTGGCATGTGCGTGTGAAACGCGGTCAAAACATGGAGCCAAGTGTAGGTATCATGGATAGTCAAAGAGTCAAATGGGGGGGAATAAAAGGCCGGGGGAGTAAAAGGGGGAGTAGTAGAAAAAAGAAAACCTCCGAGATTCAATATCTCGGAGGTTTTCTTTTTTCTTCGCGGTGCGTACGGGACTCGAACCCGTGACCCCATGCGTGACAGGCATGTATTCTAACCAACTGAACTAACGCACCATTATTTCATTTCTTAGTTGCTATCTCTCTCGATTGCGGTTGCAAAGGTAGGCATTTTTTTTATATCTGCAATAGCTGTGATGATTTTTTTTAAAAGATTTATATTGTGAATTGTTTTAAGTGTTAATAATTAGGGAGTTATGTAAATAAGAAAAACTGAGTTTAATATCTGTTTAGAAATGTGCTTGTACCCCGTTTTATCTTTGATAAGAAAACCATTCTTGGAGAAAACGAAACTTTTTGAGGCTTCTTTTAAACTTCTTGCTCGAAAAGTTCGTTGTTTTGCAATAAATAGTTATTTTTGCGAACTCAAAATGAGAATGTTGTAATTTGAAAAGTGAAAAACATTTTAGGATGATGAAAATAGCCAAACTGTTGCTGCACTGTCCTGACAAACCAGGTATATTGGCAGAAGTAACAGACTTTATAACGGTGAACAAAGGTAATATTATCTATTTGGATCAGTATGTAGACCATGTAGAGAATATCTTTTTCATGCGTATCGAATGGGAATTGATGGATTTTCTGGTGCCTCAGGAAAAGATTGAGGATTATTTCGCCACTTTGTATGCACAGAAGTATGAGATGAATTTCCGACTCTATTTCTCCGATACAAAACCGCGTATGGCTATCTTTGTTTCGAAAATGTCCCATTGTTTATTCGACTTGCTGGCACGCTATACCGCTGGTGAATGGAATGTGGATATACCTCTTATAATAAGCAATCATCCCGATTTGCAGCATGTTGCTGAACGTTTCGGTATTCCTTTCCATCTTTTTCCTATTACCAAAGAGACAAAGGAGGAGCAAGAGAAGAAGGAAATGGAGTTGCTGGCAAAGTATAAAATCACTTTTATAGTGCTGGCACGCTACATGCAGGTCATTTCAGAACGAATGATAAATGCTTATCCCAACCGGATAATCAACATTCATCACTCTTTCCTTCCGGCATTTGTGGGAGCGAAACCTTATCATGCTGCATTTGAACGTGGAGTGAAGATTATTGGAGCCACCAGCCACTATGTTACCACGGAGTTGGATGCCGGCCCTATCATAGAGCAGGATGTGGTGCGCATTACGCATAAGGACACTGTACAGGATTTGGTGAACAAAGGCAAGGATTTGGAAAAGATAGTGCTTTCCCGTGCCGTTCAGAAGCATATTGAACGCAAGGTGTTGGCATATAAGAATAAAACAGTAATATTTAATTGATGAATAATTGATAAAAGAAAATTCTTTGTTACTTATTATCAGTTCTTTATTATCAATTCAATTGCAGGAATGAAGGTTGCAGTTATCAAATATAATGCGGGTAATATCCGTTCGGTGGATTATGCCTTGAAACGCTTGGGAGTAGAGGCAGTGATTACAGCGGATGAGGCTGTGCTACGTACGGCCGATAAGGTTATATTCCCCGGTGTGGGAGAGGCGGAAACTACTATGGTTTTTTTGCGCGCTGGTGGTATGGATAAACTGATAAAGGAGTTGCGTCAGCCGGTGTTAGGTATTTGTCTGGGTATGCAGCTGATGTGCCGCCACTCTGAAGAGGGAGATGTGGACTGCTTGGGTGTCTTTGATGCTGACGTAAAGCGTTTCATTTCGCAGAGGCACGAGGATAAAGTGCCTCATATGGGATGGAATACCATTGCTCAGACCAATAGCGGACTTTTTAAAGGGTTTACTAAAGAAGAGTTTGTTTATTTCGTACATAGTTTCTATGTGCCTGTTAATGATTGTACGGCAGCCGTGACGGATTACATTCATCCGTTCAGTGCTGCTTTGCATAAGGACAATTATTACGCCACACAGTTCCATCCCGAAAAGAGTGGAAGTGTGGGAGAGCGTATCTTGAGAAATTTTTTGGAACTGTAAATCGTCAAATTGTAAATAAAATGATAGAACTGATTCCCGCTATTGATATTATTGACGGAAAGTGTGTGCGTCTTTCCCAAGGTGATTATGACAGTAAAAAGGTGTACAACGAAAATCCTGTAGAAGTAGCTCTGGAATTGGAGGCTCATGGCATCCGCAGACTTCATGTAGTCGATTTGGACGGTGCGGCTTCCCATCACGTGGTAAACTACCGTATGTTGGAGCAGATTGCTGTGCGCACATCTCTTATTATAGATTTTGGAGGTGGGGTGAAGAGTGACGAAGATTTGGTAATAGCTTTTGAAAGCGGTGCACAGATGGTGACCGGTGGCAGCATTGCTGTGAAGAACCCCGAATTGTTCTGCAAGTGGCTGCGGATGTATGGTTCTGAAAAGATTATTCTTGGTGCTGATGTGAAAGAGTCTAAGATTGCTGTCAACGGTTGGAAAGACGAGAGTGGCTGCGAACTGTTTCCGTTCCTAAAATACTATGTGGAGGAAGGTGTCCGCAAAGTTATCTGTACCGATATTAGTTGCGATGGAATGTTGCAAGGACCATCGTTGGCGCTGTATAAGGATATATTGGAACAATATCCCGAACTCTACTTGATAGCTAGCGGAGGGGTGAGCTGTGCCGATGACATCCGTCAGTTGGAAGCCGTGGGTATACCTGCTGTTGTTTTCGGTAAGGCTCTGTACGAAGGTCGCATTACTTTCAAGGAACTGGAAAGCTTTGTTGATTGATACTGGATAATTGATAATTGGCAATAATAATAACTCATAACTTGAACTGCCGTGTTAGCAAAAAGAATCATTTCTTGCCTCGACATTAAGGATGGGCAGACTGTGAAAGGTACTAATTTTGTGAATCTCCGTCAAGCGGGCAATCCGGTAGAACTGGCGCGTGCTTATAGTGAGCAGGGTGCCGACGAATTGGTGTTTCTTGATATCACTGCCAGCTTTGAAGGTCGCAAGACTTTCACCGAATTGGTGAAGCGCATTGCCGCGAATATCAGTATTCCTTTTACTGTAGGCGGAGGCATCCATGAATTGGGCGACGTAGATAGGCTGCTGAATGCAGGTGCCGATAAAATCTCTATCAACTCCTCTGCAATCCGTCGTCCCGGATTGATAGACGAGATTGCAAAGAATTTCGGTTCGCAGGTGTGTGTGTTGGCTGTCGATGCTAAACAGACAGATAAAGGATGGCGGTGCTACTTGAACGGTGGTCGTGTGGAAACGGATAAGGAATTGTTCGCATGGACAAAAGAGGCTCAGGAACGTGGTGTAGGCGAGATTTTGTTCACTAGCATGAATCATGACGGTGTCAAGACCGGTTATGCCAATGAAGCGCTTTCCGACCTTGCCGACGGATTGTCTATCCCTATCATAGCATCGGGAGGAGCAGGTGCTAAAGAGCATTTCCGTGATGTTTTTTTGAATGGGAAAGCGGATGCTGCCTTGGCAGCTAGTGTTTTTCACTTCGGAGAAATTAAAATTCCCGAATTAAAATCGTATCTTTGTGCCCAAGGAATTGCGATGAGAAGATAATAACTCATAACTTAAAATAATGTTGAATTTTGATAAGATGAACGGACTTGTTCCGGCAATTATACAAGATGCAGATACCGCTAAGGTACTGATGCTTGGCTTCATGAACAAGGAAGCCTATGAGAAGACGGTAGAAACCGGGAAGGTGACTTTTTTCAGCCGTACCAAGAACCGCCTTTGGACAAAAGGCGAGGAGAGTGGAAATTTTTTGAATGTGGTTTCCATGAAGGAAGACTGTGACCGGGATACTTTGCTGATTCAGGTACATCCCATGGGGCCGGTTTGCCATATTGGTACGGATACCTGCTGGGGTGAGAAGAACGAACAGCCCGTAATGTTCTTGAAGTTGCTTCAAGATTTCATTAGCAAGCGTTATGACGAGATGCCTGAAGGTTCCTATACTACCAGCCTTTTTCAGTCCGGTGTAAACAAAATGGCACAGAAGGTGGGTGAGGAAGCTGTGGAAACAGTCATTGAGGCTTGCAACGGTACAGGTGAACGTCTGATTTATGAAGGAGCCGATTTGTTGTATCACCTCATCGTATTGCTTACGTTCAAAGGATATCGTATTGAAGATCTTGTGCGTGAATTGGAGGAACGACACAGTGCGACGTGGAAGAAGCACTGATAATTAATAATTAAAAATTAAACAGGGGGTGAGTGAAGCGCTGATAAAATATAAGGACGTAGAGATCCACCAGCAGGAGTTGTGCGTACTGAACGATGTGAATTTGGAACTTCACAAAGGGGAGTTTGTGTACTTGGTTGGTAAAGTGGGCTCCGGTAAGACGAGCCTGCTCAAGACTTTCTATGGCGAACTGGATATTGCATCGGGCGAGGCTGGAGTTTTAGGGTATGACATGCTCCATATTAAGCGTAAGCACATCCCGCAGTTGCGCCGTAAGCTGGGAATCATATTTCAGGATTTTCAGTTGCTGACAGATCGTACAGTGTACGATAACCTTGAATTTGTTCTCCGTGCCACCGGTTGGAAGAGTAAAGGAGAGATTAAGGATAAAATTGAAGAGGTATTGAACTTGGTGGGGATGAGCAATAAAGGATATAAGTTGCCCAATGAACTTTCGGGTGGTGAGCAGCAGCGTATTGTGATTGCACGTGCAGTGCTCAACTCGCCAGAGATAATCCTTGCGGATGAACCTACCGGAAACCTAGACTCGGAAACCGGACATTCCATTGCAGAACTTCTGCACGGCATCAGTGAGGCCGGTGCATTGGTGGTGATGACCACGCACAATCTGCAATTGTTGCGTGAGTTTCCCGGCAGGGTGTACCGATGCGCAGACCATCTGATGACTGATGTTACAGCAGAATACGCCCCTGCAATAACTAATGATTAGTAGTTAAGTAGTTTTTCTGACTACTGGTTTTTATAAAGAACATAAATTAATGATAAAGCTCCGCAGCTATTGACTTGTAGCTCGTTGCTTGTAACTATAAACTAATTAATACAGGAACGAAAATGAAAGTTTTAAAGTTTGGAGGTACTTCAGTAGGTTCGGCTCAGCGAATGAAGGAAGTGGCTAAATTGATTACCGATGGTGAACGTAAGATTGTGGTTCTCTCTGCCATGTCGGGTACCACAAACACATTGGTTGAGATTTCGGATTATCTGTACAAGAAGAATCCGGAAGGTGCCAATGAAATTATCAACAAGCTGGAGAGTAAATATCGCCAGCACATTGATGAACTCTTTGCGACTCCGGAGTATAAACAGAAAGGTCTGGAACTCATCAAATCTCATTTTGACTATATCCGTTCTTATACCAAAGACCTTTTTACTCTGTTTGAGGAGAAAGTGGTGTTGGCTGAGGGCGAGTTGATTTCCACCGCCATGATGAACTACTATCTGCAGGAATGTGGTGTGAAGTCTGTGTTGCTTCCGGCTTTAGAATATATGCGTACGGATAAGAATGCCGAACCCGATCCGGTCTATATCAAGGATAAACTCCAGATTCAGCTGGAACTGTACTCGGATGCTGAGATTTACATCACTCAGGGTTATATCTGTCGCAATGCCTATGGCGAGATAGATAATCTGCAGCGTGGTGGAAGTGACTATACGGCTTCACTGATTGGTGCTGCCATTGACGCTTCCGAAATCGAGATTTGGACGGATATAGACGGCATGCATAACAACGACCCCCGTATTGTGGATAAGACTGCACCAGTACGTCATTTGCACTTCGAAGAGGCCGCAGAGTTGGCGTACTTTGGTGCTAAGATTTTGCACCCTACTTGCATTCAGCCTGCCAAGTATGCTAATATTCCTGTCCGCCTGCTCAATACAATGGACCCTACTGCTCCGGGTACGCTGATTTCCAACGATACAGAGAAGGGTAAGATTAAGGCGGTGGCTGCCAAGGATAATATTACAGCCATCAAGATAAAATCCAGCCGGATGTTGCTTGCTCACGGATTTCTGCGTAAGGTTTTTGAGATATTCGAGAGCTACCAGACTTCCATTGATATGATTTGTACCTCAGAAGTGGGTGTGTCTGTATCTATTGACAATGTGAAGCATCTCAATGAAATTCTGGATGACTTGAAGAAGTATGGCACAGTGACAGTGGACAAGGATATGTGCATCGTCTGTGTAGTAGGCGACCTCGAATGGGAGAATGTCGGTTTCGAAGCTAAAGCGTTGGATGCCATGCGCGACATACCAGTACGTATGATTTCTTTCGGTGGCAGTAACTATAATATTTCTTTCCTTATCCGAGAGTGCGACAAGAAAGTAGCGTTGCAGTCACTCAGCAATGCGTTGTTCAACGGAGAAGAACAATAATAAGAGAACCGCATAAACCAAAGCGCTTTTACTTTGTTGATAAAAGCGCTTTTTTAACTGAACAAGGATTATAAAAGTTATGAAAGGAACATTCCCCATCAATAAATTCCGCGAATTGCGTACTCCCTTCTATTACTACGATACAAAGGTTTTGCGTGATACGCTTTCTCATATTCGTACGGAAGTGGCGAAGTATGGTAATTATTCAGTGCATTATGCGGTGAAGGCTAATGCCAATCCCAAGGTGCTTGCTATTATCCGCGAGAACTGTTTGGGTGCCGACTGCGTAAGCGGCGGTGAAATCCGTGCGGCCATTAAGGCTGGTTTTCCTACCGATAAGATTGTTTTTGCCGGGGTCGGTAAGGCTGATTGGGAAATTAATCTGGGATTGGATTATGACATTTTTTGCTTTAATGTGGAATCTGTTCCCGAATTGGAGATTATTAATGAGCTGGCTGCTGCCAAAGGCAAGATAGCTAACGTAGCTTTTCGTATCAATCCCAATGTAGGTGCCCATACTCATGCTAATATTACCACTGGGTTAGCCGAGAATAAGTTCGGTATCAGCATGCAGGATATGAATCACGTGATAGATATGGCGCATGATATGAAAAACTTGAGATTCATTGGGTTACACTTTCATATTGGTTCCCAAATATTGGATATGGGGGATTTCGTAGCTTTGTGTAACCGCATCAATGAGTTGCAGGATAAGCTGGAAGCTCGTCATATCCGTATTGAGCATGTGAATGTAGGGGGAGGATTGGGCATTGATTACGGTCACCCTAACCGTCAGTCGATACCTGATTTTAAAAGTTATTTCGAGACTTATAACAGTCATCTAAAACTTCGTCCTCACCAGACGCTCCATTTCGAACTGGGACGTGCGGTAGTGGGACAGTGCGGTTCATTGATTTCGCAGGTGCTTTATGTAAAGCAGGGTACCAATAAGCAGTTTGCTATCTTGGATGCAGGCATGACGGATTTGATTCGTCCGGCACTTTACCAAGCGTTTCATAAGATAGAGAATATTACTTCAGATGCACCAGTCCAGACTTATGATGTGGTAGGTCCTATCTGCGAGTCTTCCGATGTATTCGGCAAGGCCATTGATTTGAATGGTGTGAAACGTGGTGACTTTATTGCCCTCCGTTCGGCAGGTGCTTATGGTGAGATTATGGCTTCAGGTTATAATTGCCGCGAGCTACCTCAAGGGTATACTTCGGACGAATTGGTATAGATAGGTTAAAGGCGTGTGTCATAGTTGATGAGATATTTATCCTATACTATGTGTACTGTTTTTATATAAAAAATGTTATTGTGTGAACAACTTTTAAGGTTTCTTGTTATTTTTGTAATGATTTCAATTTAAATAAATACGATTATGATTACAGAAAAATTACAGAATGCAATTAATGAGCAGATTACAGCCGAAATGTGGTCTTCCAACCTTTATTTGGCAATGTCCTTCTATATGGAAAAAGAAGGTTACAATGGTATGGCTTGCTGGTTGAAGAAACAAGCTTCTGAAGAAAAAGCTCATGCTTGCGAAATGGCTTCTTATATTATCAAGCGTGGCGGTAAGGCTAAATTGGATAAGATTGATGTTGTTCCCAATGATTTTGGTACTCCGTTGGAAGTGTTCGAGCAGGTTTATGAACACGAATGCCGTGTTTCAAAGATGATTGATACATTGGTGGATGTCGCTGCTGCAGAAAAAGATAAGGCTACACAAGACTTCCTTTGGGGATTCGTACGTGAGCAGGTAGAAGAAGAAGCTACTGCTGCTGGCATTGTGGATATGATGAAGAAAGCTGGTACTAACGGAATCTTCTTTGTTGATGTGAAGTTGGGAGAACGCAAATAAGAAATGACAAAAAAAATCCCGCGACTGATTAGTCGCGGGATTTTTTGTTTAGTTATGAGTTATTTGCTTGCAACATACAAAAAACATCAATAAATAACTCATTTCAGTATTCCGAGCTCTTTCCCTACCTTAATAAATGCAGCAATACATTTGTCCAGATGTTCCTTTTCATGTCCAGCAGAGATTTGTACGCGGATGCGTGCCTGGTCTTTGGGAACTACGGGATAGTAGAAGCCGGTGACGTAGATGCCTTCTTCCTGCATGCGGGCAGCATAAATTTGGGAAAGTTTGGCATCATATAGCATGACGGCACAGATGGCACTTTGTGTCGGTTTGATGTCAAAACCGGCAGCAGTCATCTTGTCGCGGAAATAATTCACGTTTTCTACTAGTTTATTATGAAGTGTATTGTTCTCTTTCAGCATTTTGAATACTTCGAGGCTGGCACCGATAATACCCGGAGCCAATGAGTTGGAGAAGAGATACGGACGGCTACGTTGGCGCAATAAATCGATAATTTCC
The DNA here is from genome assembly GCF_004793475.1 of Bacteroides muris (ex Afrizal et al. 2022). Taxonomy (GTDB): domain Bacteria; phylum Bacteroidota; class Bacteroidia; order Bacteroidales; family Bacteroidaceae; genus Bacteroides; species Bacteroides muris. The sequence continues at coordinate 113,789 of NZ_SRYZ01000007.1, forward strand.
TTGCGTCCGGTAGTGAATCCGCCCAAAGCACCGCCAAAAGCTTTGCCCAAAGTACCAGTATAAATGTCTACACGTCCATAGGTGCCGTATTGCTCACTCACACCATGTCCTGTGGGGCCTACCACACCGGCAGAGTGTGATTCATCCACCATGACTAGTGCGTCATATTTCTCGGCAAGGTCACAAATCTGGTCCATCGGAGCAACGTTGCCGTCCATGGAGAATACTCCGTCTGTAACAACGATGCGGAAACGCTGTGCCTGGGCTTCTTGCAGGCATCTTTCCAGGTCGGCCATATCGGCATTGGCATAGCGATAGCGTTTGGCTTTGCAGAGACGCACGCCGTCAATGATGGAAGCATGGTTCAGGGAGTCCGAGATGATGGCGTCTTCTTCGGTGAAGAGGGGCTCGAACACACCACCATTGGCGTCGAAACAAGCGGCATAAAGAATGGTGTCTTCAGTTTTGAAGTAGTCGGAGATGGCTGCTTCCAGTTCCTTATGGATGTCCTGCGTTCCGCAGATGAAGCGTACGGATGACATGCCGTATCCACGGCGTTCCATAATTTTCTGAGCGGCGGCAATCAGCCGCGGGTGGTTGGACAGTCCCAAGTAATTGTTGGCACAGAAGTTTAATACTTCTTTGCCTTTTACGGTGATAGCAGCTTGTTGTGCATTCTCAATCAGTCGTTCCTCCTTGTAGAGTCCGGCTTCTTTTATTTCAGCAAGAGTTTTGCTGAGATGGTCTTTCATTTTACCGTACATAGCATTTTATTTTTTAGGTAATACATTTTTTCTACAAAGAACATCATTTTCTTGGAATAAACAATAACAATATGGCAGAAATATGAAAAAAAAGTTTGTATATTTGCAGCATTTATAATAACAAAACCTTATAAATAACTCGTTATGAAGAATATTTTGGTAATTGGAGCTACTGGGCAAATTGGATCGGAACTCACGCTGGAGTTGCGTAAACGTTATGGAGACGATCATGTTGTAGCCGGATACATTCCGAGTGCTATGCCCAAGGGAGAATTGAAAGCATCTGGTCCTTCGGCCATTGCCGACGTGACAGACCGTCAGTCAATCGAGGTGGTGGTGCGTCAGTTTAAGATTGATACAATCTACAATTTGGCAGCTTTGCTATCGGTAGTTGCCGAAAGCCGTCCGGCTATGGCTTGGAAAATCGGTATCGACGGATTGTGGAATGTGCTGGAAGTGGCGCGCGAGTACAATTGTGCAGTGTTTACCCCGAGTTCCATCGGTTCATTTGGTGAAGCTACACCTCACGTGAAGACACCGCAAGACACTATTCAGCGTCCGCGTACTATGTATGGCGTGACAAAAGTGACGACTGAATTGTTGAGTGACTATTACTATACAAAATATGGTGTAGATACACGCTCGGTACGTTTTCCGGGAATCATTTCGAACGTGACTCCTCCGGGTGGCGGCACTACGGATTATGCAGTAGATATTTTCTACTCTGCTGTGAAGGGAGATAAATTCGTATGTCCGGTGAAGGCTGGTACCTATATGGATATGATGTATATGCCCGATGCGCTGAATGCAGCCATCTCGCTGATGGAAGCTGCACCAGCAAGGCTGAAGCACCGTAATGCCTTCAACATCGCTTCCATGAGTTTTGACCCGGAGCAGATTTATCAGGAAATTAAGAAGCATGTGCCCGGTTTTGAAATGGTATACGAGATTGATCCGTTGAAGCAGGCTATTGCTGACAGTTGGCCCGATTCTTTGGATGATTCTTGTGCACGCGAGGAATGGGACTGGATGCCGCAGTATGATTTGGAATCTATGACTGTAGATATGCTTGAGAAGTTGAAGGCTAAATTAAACAAGTGATCGTAAGTGGTCTGCAACGAATGAAAAAACTTTTATTGGGATTCTTGTTATTCGCCTTTTTGGTTTCGTGCGGAAACAAAAAGGCGAAAATGAATCCCTTTATTACCATTACGGAAATGGTAGATTCGGTCGGTCAAAAGGCCGATACGCTGCAGGAAGCAGAAGTGGAGGAAGAACTGAAGCCAATGGAAGCAGACGAGCTGTTTGATGACTTTGTCTTCAATTATGCTTCGGATGATGTTCTTCAAAAGCAAAGGACAGTATTTCCTTTACCCTATTATAATCGTGATACTCCGTCGAAAATAGAGGAAAATTTTTGGAAGCACGATTATCTTTTTGCTAAGCAGAACTATTACACCTTGCTTTTTGATAAGGAAGAGGATATGGACATGGTGGGCGATACTACTCTGACATCGGTACAAGTGGAGTGGATTTTCTTGAAAACGCGTGTGATGAAGCGTTATTATTTTGAGAAGAAGCGGGGAATGTGGATGCTCGAGGCCATCAATTTGCGCGAGATGGAGAAAGATGAAAATGAAGACTTCGTGGAATTCTATACCCATTTTGTGACGGACAGTGTATATCAGAGCAAGCATATCAGCCATCCGCTACAATTCATCACCATAGATCCTGATGATGAGTTCTCTATCTTAGAAACTACCTTGGATGTAGAACAGTGGTACGCTTTCCGTCCGATAATGCCTACCGACAGATTGTCTAATATCAATTATGGACAGAAGAATGAGGATTTGTCAGATACCAAAATATTGAAGGTGAATGGTATAGGAAACGGATACTCCAATATCTTTTATTTTCGCAAACGGACTAAGGGATGGGAGCTGTACAAGTATGAAGACACAAGCATTTAAAATAAGGAGAGAGGGTTTGAAGAAGATACCCAATACATTTGGAATTGATGTTACTGCTGCAAGATTGTTGGAATACAGTTCGGAGGATGAACTGCGGGAATTGATTGCGGCAGGACATGTTATTGCGCCGTGGCTACATATTGGCGGAGGGAGCAATCTGCTTTTTATCAAGGATTATGAAGGTACAGTGCTGCATTCATGCATTGGTGGTTTGGAAGTGACTTCGGAGGATGAGGAATGCGTGTCGGTGCGTGTGGGTGCCGGTGTGATATGGGACGATTTTGTGGCTTACTGTGTGGAGCGACATTGGTATGGTGTTGAGAACCTTTCGCTGATACCAGGTGAGGTAGGGGCAAGCGCAGTACAGAATATTGGTGCCTATGGCGTGGAAGTAAAAGACTTGATAACTTCCGTGGAAACCATAAACATAGCAGGGGAGAAGCGTATCTACGGGGTGGACGAATGCGGCTACTCCTACAGAAAGAGCTTGTTTAAGCAACCGGAGATGAAGACTGTGTTTGTGACTTATGTGAACTTCTGTCTAAGTAAACGTGAACATTATACATTGGATTATGGTACTATCCGGGAGGAACTGGAGAAATATCCGGTGCTGAATTTGGAAACTTTGCGCCGTGTGATTATAGACATCCGTCAAATCAAGTTGCCTGATCCGAAGGTGCTGGGCAATGCGGGTAGTTTTTTTATGAATCCTATTGTGCCGCGTCAGCAGTTCGAGTCTTTGCAACAGGAATATCCGGATATGCCTCACTATGATGTGGATGCCGGCTGGGTAAAGGTACCGGCTGCCTGGATGATAGACCGGTGTAATTGGAAAGGCAAAGCGCTTGGGCCTGCTGCAGTGCACGACCGGCAGGCATTGGTACTGGTGAATTTGGGTGGTGCTACGGGAGCGGATATTGTTGCTCTTTCGGATGCCGTGCGGGCTTCTGTCCGCGAGAAATTCGGCATTGACATTTACCCGGAAGTTTGTTTGATTTAATGATAGTTGATAATGGGGAGACTCAGAATCTTAGGAAGTGGAACTTCGACAGGTGTGCCTGAGATAGGTTGTACTTGTCCGGTCTGCACTTCTACTGACCCGCGGGACAACCGCTTGCGTGCATCATCCCTGCTGCATACAGATGATGCGGTAATATTGATAGACTGTGGTCCTGACTTCAGGGAACAGATGTTGAGTGCTTCTTCTTTTGAGAAGATAGACGGTGTACTTGTGACACACGAACATTATGATCATGTGGGCGGTCTGGATGATTTGCGCCCGTTCGGCCGTTTTGCTGATATTCCTATTTATTCCAATGCCTACACTATTGCCCATTTACGGGCAAGGATGCCTTACTGTTTTGTAGATAAAGTATATCCGGGAATTCCGCGTATCTATTTGCAGGAAGTGGAAGCGGGGCAAGCGTTCCACATCAATCGGACGGAGGTGTTGCCCTTACGGGTGATGCACGGCAGGCTTCCCATTCTGGGTTACCGTATTGGTGGTCGTGTGGGATATATCACGGATATGCACACGATGCCTGAGGAATCTTATGAACAATTGAAGGACTTGGACGTTTTGGTAATTAATGCTTTACGACCAGAACCGCATCCTACACACCAGAATATTTCGGAGGCGTTGAAGGCAGCTGGACGTATTGGCGCTAAAGAAACCTATTTTATCCATATGAGCCATCATGCAGGGCTTCATGCCGACATCGAAAAGCAGCTGCCACCTCATGTACACTTTGCCTACGATGGACTTGAAATAGATTTCTAAACTTTTTGAAACATTTGTTTTGTTTTATTAGTGGAAAATGTTATTTTTGGTAACTATTCAGCGAGAACAAAGGATACGAAGAATTAGCCCGTCAGTTTAGAC
>NZ_SRYZ01000080.1 GCF_004793475.1 Bacteroides muris (ex Afrizal et al. 2022)
CGTCTGAACAAGACACTCTCTTTACTGCATATCCTGAATGCAACGGCTATAATCACTTCAATGTTATAGACATCATAACTGATACCATCCGGTTGCCTGACATACTTTATCGTGTCAAATTCGTTCAGTTCCTTATTCTTGTAAATGGTATGAATCGCCTTGCGGATATCGCATGAGAACATCCCGAACAGGTCGGCTATCTCGAATTGTGTCATCCACACGGGTACTGTCGGCATAATGACTACACCCGTTTCACTGATTGTTATTATTCCTCTGTCCATAATGTATTGAATTGATACTGTTTACTTATTGCTGTCTGGCTTTTCGCCGGTAGATTGTATCTTCCTGCGTTCCATTAGCTTGTCCATGTCCTTGGAAATCTTGTCATCTGTGATTTTGGCATAGACTTGGGAACTGGTGATATTTGTATGTCCCATCATCTTGGCGATGCTCTCTATCGAAATGCCAGCGGAAATCAACAGGGTTCCGAAGGTGTGCCGGGCTTGGTGGAATGTGACCCGACGTCTGATTCCGCATGCTTCCGCTATCCTTTTCAGGTAGATGTTTGTCTTGCTGCAACTGTACATCGGAAACAGCCTGCCGTTTTTGGCGATGCCCCGATATTTCTCAATGAGTTCCAGCGGAAGTTCCAGTAACGGCACATGAAATGGAGTGCCTGTTTTCTGCCGTGCGCTATGAATCCACCATGTCCCGTCCTCTGCCTGTGCGAGATTCCTTTCTGTCAGGTTGCGGAGGTCGCTGAACGAGATTCCGGTAAAAGCAGAAAAGAGGAACACGTCACGCACGAGGTTGAGGTTGGATTTGGGCAGAGGTGTGGCTATCATCCGTTTCAGCTCCTTTTCAGACAGGAATTTTGGGACGATGGGAACATAGTCAAACGTATAGCCGACAAAAGGGTCTTGCCGGAGGTGTCCGCCATTGATGGCAGATTTAAGTACACGGTGCAGATAGCCCATCATCCTTGTTATGGTGGAACGTCCGATTTTGAGGTCGGTGCGCAGGTACAGGTCGTATGCGGATACGAAAGCCGGATTGACGGATTGGAACGGCAAGTCCCTCACGTTGTATCTCTGCCGGAGGAAGTCCTTCAGGTGGTTCAATGCCACGCAATACTGCTTGTAGGTTGCCATCTTGCGGCTTATACCGACCTTCTTGTAGAAGCTGTCGTTGCATTTTTCATAAAGGGAGATTAGTGTTTCCTGTTCGGAGGATATGCCCTGAAAGGCATTCTTCACTTCCATTGCCGACACGTTTTCCTTTTTCGCCAGCAAGTTCTTGCAGGCGGAACGGATATCCACGCTTATCCTGTCCAGTTCCCTGTTCACGGCGGTGGTGGGCTTGCTCTTACCCACAGCCCTGCCGGATTTGACATCCCACAGTTCAGGTATGGCATACACCTTGGTGCTGAACTGCACCATTGACTTGCCGATACGGATTCGTCCCAATATGGGCATCGTCCCGTCGGCTCTTTCCTCATTTTTCTTGAGGTAGAATGTTACTTTCAATTCATCCATAATCAGCTCTTTTTTTGTTCACAAAATTATATTGTACAGAGCCAATCATCCGTTTGCAGAACGGTGCGGACGAGTGCAGGAAAAACCGTCGGATAACTATTTTAACCCATTGTTTGCAAAGAACCTCTCTGAATCTGTCAAACCGCTGTCTGACAATGTTGTATTACCAAAAATGTGAATGTCCTTTTTTGCATAAACAGGTAACGTATTCGTAACGGAAAGTCTGCACATATCCGCTATATTCTGCTGTTTTGCCACTTGGTAGCGATGGGAGGAATTAGGAAGTTTACACGTGATGTTCAGCAAGTCACGCAGATTGTTACATTTTTGCATCAGCGATGCTCAATATAGTAACGAAACTTTGTCTTTTACCGTACTTTTGAAGTCTTGGAAGCCGGACTTTCGGGCAATAAAAAAAGCCACAAATCATTGATTTGTAGCTTTTTGTCCGCTTACTGACCATTTCTGTCCAGTAAGTTCAGCGGAGAGACAGGTTTTTGAACCCATAGCTCTAACCGCTTATATTTCAGCTACTTTGCTTTCAAAATTTCAAATAGGTAACGAAACAGTAACGATTTTCAACCGTTAAGCCTGTCCGACTTTGACCGCTGTTTGTCTGCCTAACTTTCGGGTTCAAAGATATGACTTTCTTTTGAAATATGCAAATCATTGAATATAAATATTCTGCGGTTAGTGCAAGGTGCAAGCTATATATATAAATATATACTTGCACCTTGCACTAAGATTTTGGCTTAAATCCTATCTAATGCACCTGTCAAATCCTGTATATCAGAAAAACCATTTTCGTCAAGATATGAATTGATGCCGTTTATTACTTTTAGGCTTATAGTCGGGTCTATAAAATTATATGTCCCTATTTGAATAGCGGTAGCACCAGCAAGGAAAAATTCTATAGCATCCTGCCATGATGATATTCCACCTAAACCTATAATCGGAACTTTAACAACCTTATATGTTTGCCAAACCATTCGTAATGCAACAGGTTTGATGCAAGAGCCGGACAACCCACCAGTTACGGTAGATAAGATAGGTTTACGAGAATTTATGTCTATAGCCATCCCCATAATTGTATTTATCATAGAAATAGCGTCTGCCCCTGCATCTTCTACTGCTTTAGCAATATCTGCAATATTTGTTACATTTGGGGATAGCTTAACAATCAACGGCTTATTGTAAACCTGTCTGACTGCACCAACAACGGATGCTGCACCTTTAGTTGTTACTCCAAACTCCATACCTCCATGTTTTACATTCGGACAACTTATATTTAACTCTATTGCCGGAATTTTATCTAATGTGGCTACTGTTTCGGCACATTTTACATAAGATTCGATGGTCGTTCCTCCAACATTTACAATCATATTTGTATCTATGTCTTTTATTGTTGGATATATATTATTCACAAAATAATCTACACCTTTATTTTGAAGCCCAACAGCATTCAACATTCCTGATGGAGTTTCCGCCATTCGAGGGTACGGATTACCCTCTTGCGCATATAGCGTTGTTCCTTTTACAAATATTCCTCCTAATAAATACACATCAAAGAAATCTGAAAACTCTGTTCCATATCCAAAAGTTCCCGATGCAACTGTTACAGGATTTTTAAAATCAATACCACTTATTTTTGTTTCTAATTTTGCCATTATAACGATTTTATGCGTTTACGATAATCTCTTAAATCCTCTTCCCTAAAATTATTTTTAATGGACTGTATTTCTTTTAATATCCGTTCTCTTTCTTTGGGTAGAACTCCAATAAAAGGTATGGGGTTAGATACAGTGTTTGCTAAAAGATGAACACAATTAGACGGTTGGAATCGTTCAATAAATATTTCCATTTCTTCTATCCGTTCATATTCCGATGCTTCAACAAATGTCCCCGTTCCTATTTCCTCATAAAGAACTGTATCGGGAAATACGGTTAAAGAAAGTACATTGATAATATACGGATGCAACAAACTAAAAGTATCAGCCGTATTAATAGCATTGCGCTCCCCTTGCCCCTTTCCTGCAAGCCCAATCAAATACGTGAAATTATATTCAATACCAGCATTCTCCAATTTTCGACATTGTTCAACAATATCCATAACAGAATACCCTTTATTCATTTGTGACAGCGTAATATCATCTCCACTTTCTGTCCCGATAGAAATCCGGTCATATCCTAATTGACGTAATTCCATCAATTGCTCTATTGTCTTTTGTTTTATATCGCTAATTCGAGCGAAACAGCCGATATTTTGCACTTCCGGAAGATATATCTTTATTAAAGTGGCAAGTATTTTCAGTTTTTCAAAGCTAAATACAAACGGATTTGCACCAGTTAAAAATACTCTTCGTGCTTTTGGTTGATATAGCTGGGCTATTTCTAAATTCCTTTCAACTTCCTCACGGGAAGCAACTCTAAACTGCGTGTCTTTATACAAACTACAGAATTTACACCTATGATGTGAACATCCTATAGTGGCTTGAAGCAATAGTGAATTTGCTTCGTAAAGCGGTCTCCAAACAGAACCAGTAAATTGCATTCTTTTTAATTCCATTGATTTATCCATTTTATAATCACACCAAATTTTGTATTTCCAATATATTTAGTTACTTTTGCGCAAACAAAGATATAAAGTTACTTAGTATAAAAAAAGAACTTACATAAAGGTAAGATGCTTACCACAAGGTAACTCTTGTTGATTGACAATTATTTAAAGATAAAAAAATATGGAAGAAAATCATTATAGAGAAGCGGTATGTCCAGCGTGTGGCATTATAGACCGTTTTGGTGATAAATGGTCTTTAAGAATACTGGTCTTATTGCAAAAAAATGGGACAATGCGTTTTAATGAATTAATGCGCAATGTTCCTAACATATCTCAAAAGATGCTGACTACAGCATTGAAAAAATTAGAAGCGGATATGTTGGTAAATCGTAAATTATACCCCGAAATACCTCCTAAAGTAGAGTATAGCCTTACACCACTTGGTGAAAGTCTTATGCTGCCTTTAGATGGAATTATTCAATGGGCATTGGAACATTCCGATGAAATCTTGAAACATCGTAATAAACTGGAATCAATAAAGAAAAAGCAGGATAGTTAATCATCCTGCTTTTTCTTATAGTTGTAGGTCGCAAATATTGCGCCCTTATTTGATTGACATTTTACTAACTGCCAATAAGAACCAAATGTTTCTCCGATAAAGCCTATTCCTTTTCCTACAAAAACCGGAATATGGCAAATAGTTATTTCATCCAATAATTCTAATTGAATTAATTCCGTTAATAATTTAGCACTTCCTATGACTAATATTTCATGGTGCTGCTTCAATCTTCTTATTGCATCCAATGGCTTTTCAGTAAGAAATGAAATATTGCTATTGGGGAGTATATTATAATCGGAATGTGAAACGACATAAATAGGCTTTGTTTTATAAACCTGCCCATCTAAATGCTCAAAAAGATAATTGTATGTATTAGCACCGAGTAATAAGCAAGAAGCATTTTCGAATAAACTTTTAGGTATCGCCCTTACGCTTTGTGGAATCCAATCCAATTCTCCATCGACAGACGCAATAAAACCGTCAAGAGATAGTGCTATAAATGATTTTATCTGCCCCATAAATATTGGTTTTAACAGTTAATAATCTTTGATAACTGCCCGCCAATACCCCCAAAAAGAAGCGTGGCTCTTACACTGCTTCAATGCGAGGTACTGGCAATACCCAAACGAGGAACAGGCAAGACCACGCTATGATAAAACATAGCATATCCTGCGCTGAATATCCCCTCGTTTTGAAAAGTGCCAGTTTTCGCATTGGGACGTTCGGCGAACGTATATGTTATATATAAAGACGAAATCACAGCCGAAGCTGTTCAATCGCCGTTATTTTCTTATGTTACTTTTGCAAAAGTAGTAAAAATCACTGGAATAACCTTGCAAATAATAGAAATCCTGCCGTGTTATCACAACATGGCAGGACACAAGCACATGAACCACACAAGTTTCGTCCATACGTTTATGGTTTGTTATGTTCTATTGAAGATTATATGAACCTATAACAAAGAAACTTTGGTTTGCCGTGTCTTTGGCGATGATGTCCCTTTCCCGCATGAATCGAATATAACTCTTTGCAGTACGTTCCTTGATGTCCAAGACCTGCTGCAACTGCTCGCAAAGGTCTATATAGGTGATGCGTGTCTGCCGACCGAAGATGTCACGTGCGACATTCACCAGTTCCCTTTCCTTACGCTTCTCCTTTTCCTCACGGGTTTTCTCCCCTTTGTACACGTGCATCCCCGCTTCCTTGTCCCATGCAAAGAGCATCAAAGGAACGTCCAACGGGCTACCGTCCCTTACTTTCAAAGCTTTTACCACCGACTGGGCGGGTTCTTCGTCTTTCTCTATCGAAAGGATTGTAGCCGCCTTACGCTGCAACTCACTACCCAAATGTCCCCGTAACTTCAAGCCGTTCGGAACGAAGTGCAGCACACAAAGAATACAGGTGTTATAGATACCCGCCAGCCGATAAAGTTCATCTATCACCGCCACGCTTTCCGCTTCATCGTTGGCACTCTTTACAAGGTCTGCGATGCCGTCGATGACGACCAACTGGATGCCACCGTACTGGTAATAGAATTTATCCATGCTTTGTACTATGGCGTGTAAACGTTCCTTACGTGACATACCCGTCAGACAGAATGCTTTCAGCTCATCGGGTTTATCCGGCTGTTTGGCGCGTATCAGCAGGTTGCTTACATTCTTGAACAGTTGTACTTCCGACTGTTCGGTATCATAGAGCAAAACCGCCTTGTGCCTGCCGTTGGCGGTTATCTGTACGCCCAGCGTATCTACTTCCGCACCAGCCGGACAGATGCAGCCCGCTACAATTGCGGCTACATAATTGCTCTTGCCCGTTCCCTCGCCTCCGGTGATACCGAACAGGTTGCCTTGTGTCCCCAGCGGAACGTCACCCGCCGAAATAATCTCTTGCGCTTTGGCGGGCGGGTTGTTGAAATCTATCTCGCATGATTTTAGCATAATCAATGTGTCGCTATACAGGTTGTCTAAAAATTCGATAAACAGTTTCAGGAAATCTTCACGGGTGTTCCCGGCTTTAAAGTAGTCGGATATGTCCTTTTCCTCTTTCGTTCCCGGAAGCGGCAGCAGCAGGCGTTTCACTCCAAATTCTTCCAATAGTTTTTCCTGCTTGCGTGAGCTTTCCTTGCCCGTTTTATCCATATCGAAAAGCAGGATGATGTGTTTGAAACGGAATGTTAGCCGATAAACCAGCGTAGGCGGGATAGTCACCGTTTCGCTGTTGAAGCAGATAGCATGAAAACCGTGCGCCGCCAGTGAAAGCACGTCTTTCTCGCCGCCCGTGATGAATAGCGTGTCACCTTTGGCTGGCAGTTGCTCCAGTCCGAAACAGTAGTTTTCGCCGAAGCTACCGCCATAGAGGAAACGGGGCGTGGAGAACGGGCGGTACAGCTTGATGTGCTGTTTGCCCTTGTAGCCGTACATGGGTTCTGCCACCGATGAAGTGTAGGTGTACGGCTTGCCCTCTGCCGTTTCGCTGTTGTATTCCCGGAGCGAACAGACCTTGTAATGTTCCAACAGTTCGGGCGTGATGCCATACTGTTGCCAGTACACCAGTTCGGCAAGCGGGAACTTTTGTTCCCGGAACTGGTAGGGCTTGACGGGCTTTTCTTCGGGTTTGTCCGGCACTGCCCGGCGGACGGTTGCCGAGGGAATGGAAACCGGAGTGCTGGAAGCCAGCCCCAAGCCCAAATCCCGGTCGATGATTTCCAGTATCTCCACGAAGTCTGCCGCCCTATTGCAGTCCAGCCCCTTTAACTGCCCCACGAGGAAGAAACAGTCACCGCTGTAACTGTCGTTGCCGAAGTCTTTCATCTTGTAGATACCGCCCCGGCGGTCGAAATAGATGTTGCAGGAAGCCTTGCTGTCCTCGTACAGCGGGTTAAGAAAGTTGCGACCTATGCGCCAGTTACCGGGCAGGTAGTGTTTGAACACCGCCAGCCCGTTACTTGTTCTTTCTAAGATTTCCTCTTTCCTTAGCATACAACTGGTGGTTGGTTATCAGGTTGTCGATGTTCTCCTTGTTGCTCCTTATCAGGCGTTCTTCCAGCATCCGGCGTATCTCGCTGACCTTGTAGAAGTAGCGTCCCCTGATGTTGGAATAGGCGATAGTCCCCGACACCCGCAGGCGTTGCAGGGTCTTTTCGCTTATTTTCAGGAACGTGCAGACCTCGTAGCTGTCCACCCACATGTCTTCCTCGCTTTGCCTTGCCGTTTCCGCATGGTTGAAGATGTAATCGGCAATAGCGGTAATCTTGTTGTCCAGTTCTTTATAGGCTTTGGACTCGAATGTTATTATTTCCATAAATGATAACTAATTGATTTGCCGCAAAATTGCATCTTTCTTTAAGATAAAAAATACAAGATTATATCAACTTGGTTGAAATTCTTTCAATGTCTTTTGGAGTGAATTTTAGAGGGAAATTACATATTTTAGTCCTATTCATATTGCTAATCTGTATAAAAAGGAAAACTACCAAGTTGGTAATAACATGGTAGTTTTCTAATTGGCTAAATATCTTATCTACAGATTATCATCATCCATACGCTTTTGCAGTTGCTCTACTATGAATGTGAAAAAAGCAGTTCTGTCTTTCTTTCGATTTTTAAGGCTTAAATAGGTTCGGTAGTAATCTCCCAGTTCAATGCCAAATGCTGCTTCGATAAACGCCATAATTTCTTTTATCGTAGCATTTCCATAATTCAAGGATTTTGCAGCAAACAATCCATATCCCCATTCTATTGCTTCAGATTTCGAGCCAGTCCATTTTAAACTAAAATCTGAAAGCGAAGTTCGTATTTCCGCAATCTGCGTTTTTCTATCTAATAACTGTAACTGGCGATTTAAATATATGCGCAACCATTAGTGTCCCATAAAAAATAGGGACTAGTTAAACATTAAATAAATTTGGCCCA
>NZ_SRYZ01000081.1 GCF_004793475.1 Bacteroides muris (ex Afrizal et al. 2022)
TGTCAAAGAACAATTTAATCCCCTTATTCCGGGATTATTTGATTAATTAATAACTTGTCCCGATTTTAACGGGACACTAGTGCTTTAAAATAGATGATAAGAATCTACAAACTGGAGACTTGTTGGGCTTTATCGGAAAAAACGAAAGCCAACTGACTATTGGTACCCGATTTGCTAAGGATGGCTCTGATGATTATTTCTTGCACTACATGCTTCAAAAGGTTTTCAAGATTAATTTACTCGACCTTAAGCACTCTACATCAGAAGAAAAAATCTTTGATTTTTTGGTGTATATGTTTCCTTTATATCTGAAAAGGGCATTGCGGCAAGGACTGTATAAAAAATACACCCATAGAGATTGCAATGATGCAAATGTAAGAGGCACGATTGATATTCCACAACACATTAAGCATAACATTCCGTTTTCAGGAAATATTGCATACAAGGTTAAAGAATATGCCTATGATAATGATTTCACACAGCTCATCAGGCATACAATAGAATATATCAGATCATCTAATATGGCATACGTTTTGAAAACAGATGCTGACACAGAAGCTTATGTCTCGCAAATCTGTAGTATCACTCCTTCTTATCGCAAGAATGTTTTGAGCGGCGTTATAGCCAAGAACTTGAAATCAATATGCCATCCTTATTACACAGAGTATCGGATGTTGCAGAAGCTGTGCATTAATATCCTGCATCATAAGAGATTAAAATATGGTATTGATGATAATCGGATATATGGTTTATTGTTCAGTGGCTCATGGCTTTGGGAAGAATTTTTATATAAAACAGTATTGAGCGAATGTGGATTTTTTCATCCTCAAAATCGATCGGGGAAAGGATGTATATATTTATTTGATAAAAGTAATGTTGATATTGATTTTGTAATGAGTCGGTGTAAACGTTATCCTGACTATTTTAAAGAAAATTGTATATTAGACGCTAAATACAAGCACTTGGATAACAATCGAATTGACCGCAATGATATGCACCAGATTATATCATATATGCATGTGGAAAAAGCTGGCATAGGAGGTTTTATATTTCCTACATCACAAGAAGATGTAACGATAACTAAATTGGGGAATTTACGAGGATATGGTGGTTGGATATACAATATTGGGGTTCCAATTCCCAAAGAAGAAGGAACATTTGCAATGTTTGTTGCAGCAATGACAAATGTTTTACAGGAGCTAAAGGAAAAGATCTTAACTCTCTGCTAGTGCAATTTTTTTATCCAGCTTAATCCTGCACTCTGATTCCGTATGCGACATTTTACGTTCAATGGTGGATATTTCTGAATCACGGAAGGTATGAGCAAATATCCTCTTTATAAATGTGGCAGTCTGTAGGCGTGGTTTGCCAAATGCCTTACCGATATTCCATCCAAAGTGCATGATGTCAATAGTCTTTAGCTGAGAATCAATCTTTATCGGTTCGATTTTAGGTAAGGCATCTGACAGGTAATATTCTGTTACATATCCACACAAGCGATTAAGCGCAGTTTCATCAAGATAGGAAACTAAAGTTTGTTTCGTGTATGCGATAACTTTATTGAGTTTTTCTTGTGAGGCGCGTTCTTTCTCAGCCATAGCATGGGCACGGAGTATCTCATATTCTGATGGTTGGTTGGATTCTTCTATAAAAGTATTGTTGATAGTAGAAGGTGTGGCTTCTTCATTTGGAAGTTCTGCCACATCTTCGTTGAGTTCGGAACATAATGGAGTAGAAACTTCTTCTGTTATGTCAGATGTAGTTTCGATTTCAATTTCGGGTTCAGGCTCAGAAATGATAGGTTCTGAATTTATAGCACTTTCAGCAAGTTCCGAGTTTACTGCTGGAACTTCTACGACTACAGCCTTGTTGCGATAGCACTCAAATCTCATAAAGCACTTTTCTATTGTCGGTGAAAGAATTTGACTGAATACCATTTGCAGATTGAGATAGATAGCTCCCATGATAATGGAGCATACCACCAAAATAAGGTAGCTGCTGAACTCGTCCCAACCATAGTGAAGTACGGTTTGGCGGGCTAAAACACCAATGATGGCGATTGTACCAAAAACAATCAGATGCAATGTTATATGTTCTATCTTTTTCAGCTCCATAGTGGTATGTATTAATCGTTTGTGTGCAAATATATAGGATTAATTTTTGAGAAAATTCATAGTTTTGCCTGTTAATGGGCTTTTGACGATATATTTCATCGCTTTTCACTACGTTACACTCCTAATAATAAGCGCATTGCAAATTTCTTGTTTTTGGATGAAAATAGTTGGATAAATAGGCTTGTGTATCTTAAAAACAAAAATTATCTGCATCATTTTGGGTAAACAATGCAGATAATCAATGGGGTATAGAGATATAGCTTATTAGCAATACAATGTATGGCTTGTACCATTGAGATATAACAAGATGTTATACTCTTGTTTACGAGCGACTTTGTTTATTAGCCATTTCCTAAATACAGCGGAATGTCCGGTGTCTATTTGATAGGATAGGGCTATAACCATATTGAGATTATACACATCGGCATTGTTCCCATTCTCCAACTTGATGTACTTGCAAGCTTCGTGGCTCTTCAAAACATTAGCTTTCAGGATTCTCTTGATTGCTATATGGATAGCTCCAGACGTTGTATAAAACAAGTCTGCAAGTTCCCAAGTGGTCATCCATACTTCGCCATCAGAAATATGGATGCATTGTCCGTTGTTGAGTATGATTCCTCGTTTCATAGTTCTATCTATTTGAGTGATATTTTATTGGCTGTTTCTCGCTTCTTGGAATTGACCAAATCGGCATATATTTGAGTTGTGGACACATTCTTATGCGTTAGCATCTTTGATACAGTGTAAATATCTGTGCCTAAGGATATTTGTATGACTGCATACGAATGTCTGAATCCGTGAAAGGTTATCGGTTTCGTTATTCCTGCCTTTTTGAGCCAGCTTTTCAGTGGGTAATTAATCATACTTCGCTTCAAATCCTTGAAAACTTTGCCTGTTCCGGGTGTGCCGCATAGTTCGTAGGCTTCGTAACTGATGGGGAGTGTCGCTTCCGTCTGGGTTTTCTGTGTTCTGATACGTAAACAATAGCCTTGGTCGGGAGCGATAGTGAAGTCTTCCCATTGCAGATTGAGAATGTCGCTGATGCGTAAGCCTGTCAGACAAGCGAATAGAGAAGCGGCTTTCAATACGGGGATGTCGCAAGGAGTGGCAGCGAGTTGCTTCACTTCGTCCAATGTCAAATACTCCTTCTTCACATCTTGTGGCTCAATCTTATCAAGGTAATCATTGATGTTCTCCCGAAACCATTTGTCCCGATAGGTAATCTTCAACAATCCTCTGAAGGTAGAGTAGTAGCCGGATGCCGAATTGAGGGATATAGGACGGTTGCTGTGTTTGAGTTGCTTGGCATTCAGCAAGTATTCACGGAACTTTTTGCATAAATCCACATTCACATCGCCAAAGGTACATTGCCCTTTGACGAAGTTGTAGAAATGCTGATAGACGAACTGCCATTTCTGGTCTTTGTTCCGGCACATTTTCTTGAAGTAGGCAAGGAAATCGGCTTTCTGCTTGGTCTTGTCTAAGAAACCGAACTCTTCGTTGATGAGCGATTGTACCCGGATGCAGCGGATAGCCTCTGCCTTGTTCAGCATATCATTGTTGAACTCCCGTTCCATCTCGTTTTTCGGGTGAGCATAGATGTAGATGCCAAGGTATTCTCTGCGGCTCATCTGCATCGTTTCGGGGTTACGGACTGCCGGATAATAATCCAGATACAAGGAGATACGATTATTCCGAATCTCTCTCTGACGAACTGTTACTTTTGTACACGTGTGTGTCATACTGTTTAATATTTAGAGTTTTACATTTGTTTGGTGCAAAGGAATAAGGTGATTCAATGGTGGGTACATTCACCGAAAAATAACTTATTCAATCTTTGGAGCAGCAAGCAACCTATCCAGCTCAGGCTTGGAGATAAGTGTGTATTTACCTTTCTTGACCTTTGGGATATTATGGTACTTGGCATAATGATAGAGTTGGTCTCGGGTAAGGTTGAACTTCTCCATCGCTTCAGCTACCGTATAATATTGCGGTTCTTCGGGTGCAGTAATACCTTTGACAATATCCACATGCTTCTTGGAATAGTACACCATGATGCCCTCTTTCTTCTTCGGAATGGCATTCTTGGAAACGAAACAATAGATTGCGGACAAAGTCATACCGAACTTCTCCTGCATTTCTTGGGTGCTATACCATTCGGTAATGTCTGGATTTGGGGCTTTCTTGGCGAAGTAAGCATCTATATGTTTCTTGCTCCAGTAGGTCTTGCCACGATTGAAAGTTCGGGGGATGTTATTCTTCTTGGCTACCACAAATATCCATGACTCGTTTACATGGTATTTCTCTTTCACTTCGGCAGTGGTATAGAAGTCGGTGATAGGGGATTTCTCTTTTGTTGGTGTCTTCTCGTTTTCGGGCGAAAGATAGTCTGTCATGTTTTCTATATCAGCTCTGCGAACAAGCGTTTTCCTTTCAAATCGGATTACTTTGATTGTTCCATTGCGGATATAGCGATATATAGAAGTACGCCCAATATTTAATAACTCGGCTACTTCTGATGGAGTAAGATACTCCTTGTTCAAATTAGGAGGTGTCTTTATGCTTTTCCCTAATTCGTGTTGCAGACTTTCAATGCGCTGTTTCCTAACCCTGTCTTTGTAGGCAAGATTGGCGCATCGGTGTGAACAATACTCTGTGGTGGTCTTATGGGCTGTGAAAACAGCATTGCACCACTTACATCTTTTCTGAATGTCGATTTTACTACTCATTATTTGTCCGTTTATTTCGCCAAATCTGTTTCATCGCGTACCACCACGTACCATGACGTACCAGTGTGTCCACGACCTTTCCGACCTAAAATCGGAGAGTAACAAGCGAGCAACAAATACGGTACAAAAATGAGCTGAAAAAGCCCTATAAACGATAACCATCGCTTATAAGGCTAAAAAGAAAGGCGTTCAAAATGAACGCCTTGATAATCATTGATGATATATGCTAATCGTTGGTAATTACTACCTATTTGCCGATGCAAAAATGTGTTATAAAATGTAATTAACTGATTATCAATATATGTTTTGACTAAAATCGCCTTAAAGGGACAAACGGGGGACAAAAAATCGCATACCAAAAGAAAGAAAAACAATAAAACCATTTCAGAAAAGCCACACTGAAATGTCAGGGACAAAATTTGTCCCTCGCCATCTTTCGTTTTGTCCCTTGCTATCCCTCGTTTTCATGGTTGAGTTCTGTATTTCTGAAAAGCCTTCATAAATAAGTTTAGTTTGGTTTTTGTATATCTAATCAAGTTCTAAACTAAACCGCTTGATAATCTCAAAATCTGAACATTTTGGCCGTCTTTTTTCTTTTCGCCAGCAAAGACTTCTTTTTAACTCGCTATTACTTGAAATGCAGTTCACCGTTTATAGTGTTCCTGTTATACGCCCACTATCCATTTTCTTCTTCCACATCACTTTCGGGCTGGTTGAATAAGAATTGTGTCGCGAAGGTATATGTCCTGTCTTTCTTCTTTGCAAGGTCAAGCCTGCCGGTTCCTGTCAAAATCTCCACACTCGGTTTTTAACAGAGGTGGTATTTTGCCAATGAAACCTTGCAAGAAGAGCCGGGACACCTTGCAATGCGACATAATTTTAATCAAACCCGAAAGTAGCTGATGCGACCAGAGGGAAAAGTAAAAATTCAAATCAGAAGCGATTATGGCAAATTATGCGACAAACATCTTCTACGCAAGTACGGAGAACGAGAAAGACCTTGATAAGGTAGAGAAATTTTTAGATGAAACTTTTTGCGACTGTTATCTTGACAGGGCAGAGGACAGTATCGAGGGAGAGTTTTTCTCAAAGTGGGATTATCCCGAAAAAGAGATAAACGAAATGATTTCTCTTTTGGAGAGCAAAGACAAGATTTATATCCGAGTGCTGACACACGAGCTGTGCAACGAGTATGTGAACTTTCAGGTATTCTCAAACGGAGAATGGTCTTACAGATAACCCTTAAACACAAGCGTACTATGTATTACGAAGAAGAACAGGCAACAGAGATTATCGGGTGTTCTTGTACTTTACTAACACCTTACAAAGGATATACTGAGGGCGAAGTGGTTGGCGATTATGGCTCTGAAATAGTGGTAAGGCTCAACAACGACAAAGAAGTAGTGGAATACCGGGACGAGGTACTAATCTATGACTAATGGAGGATTGATTTATGATGACACCGATAGCGACAAGATTTGTGGATTGGGATATTCCCGAACTTTCAACCCTGCAAAATAGCATGGTATATCAGTTGAGACAACAACTCAATGATGGCGTTCCTATGTGCCGACAGCAGAAGAATTGGCTGACAAACAGCGTGAACAGAAATACCTATTTCAAGAAAGGAGTTCCATTAGGAGGATACCGCTTTGACTTTTCGGATGTGCTGAAACGTTTCTTTGTCAAGCAATATGGGCATATTGCAGAATACTATGCCGTTGATAAAACCTCATTGAGGGCATTCCTTTGTGGCAGGATTGATGAAATCATTGAAATAACCGATTAAAATAAAAATATTATGCTGTACGATTATAGACAAAAAAGCAAAACGCCAATGCTTCTGACTTTGGCTAATGGCAAGACCATTGAGGGCGAATTTATAGACCTGCGGATAGATACCAATACATTGCCCAAAGGGAAACTATGGTATCACATTCGGCATACGGACGATGATTTGACGGAACCTGCCTCATTGAAGAACGGTTGCGTGGTGGTCAATTTCTGCGGTACGTTCATTTGCGACCCCATCGACGATTTCCCTTGTGGACAGGAACTGGAGATAGCCGACTGGTCATATCTGGAATGATGACAGGCTTCAGGCGAATGGCAGCACGGAGAATGTTTCTCTATGTTGCCATTTCTGTTATTGACCAATATGCTATAAATGGCAATCGACTTTTATAATCCGGGCTTGTAGAAACAAGCCTGACTACCTTTTGTAAATTAGTATTGTTTCGGAGAAGCCGGCAATACACCTTTTATAGATACGATAGTTCATACTTCGCCAATAGCGACCAAGGCTGCTTTGTCCGGCGATAGCGGGACTTCTGCTTTTCTTTCTCTTCTTGGGCATCCTTGTCTTGTCGGCCGTTGAAGTAGAAGGCGACTATTCTGATGCGGTTTTCGACTGTTCGTCAAGTCGGTCTGTTTTCCGGGGCGGCACACTCCACGGCAGAATGCTCTTGGTCGGCTTACGATATAAATGCAGGCATTGTCCGGCATCCACTTTTGGCGACAATACTCGTTCCTCTCCGATCATACTTTTTCTTTTGGACTTACAGCCGGAGCGTTTATTCAAACTTACATTTACGGACGGATGCTGTCCACTCACGAAGCCTTGCTCATTTTTTTTCATCAACCCGTTTCACAACCGCTTTTGGTCGTGTTATCACACATTTTTCCGTTGCAAAGTTAGTATGCAGCCGGGCACGGCTAAAGAGCCTTGGTCAATGGCGTAGCTTCACAAATCTTCCTTTATCGAGCCTGTGGTTTTGACGGCTTGCGCTGACAAAAATAAAGCGTATTTGATTGCTATCCTTGTCGCAACCCTATACTGCACTCACTTATGTTGGCAGCGTAAAAATAATTTTAATAATTTAAGTTTCGCAAGTTCAGCTTGCTAGTTTTAATTTGTAAATATCGCATATAT
>NZ_SRYZ01000082.1 GCF_004793475.1 Bacteroides muris (ex Afrizal et al. 2022)
CTTCAAATTTGCGGAATGAATCAATAAACTCGTTTTGGTTCTCATTGTCAATAAGAGAAAATCCATGAGTGTCATCTATAAGGCTGAAATCAAGTTTCCCGCCACTGAAACGAGTCGTGATATACTTCTCGAGAGGCAATTCCCCCCTTTCAAACAAGATGGCATACAACTGCTGCTCCTTCCATATATTCCCCACCGGAATAGCAACTCCGTCTTTGGTTACAACAACCGGATGCTTCCCATACAAGGAGCGTATAAACGACAGAAGGCAGACTGCACGGGCGGTGGCTTCGGCAACGGAACTACCGGATACATCTGCTTCATCTGCCAAATAATGTGCATTCAAATCCTGCTGGGGTGCATCGTCCCAAAACGGATTACAGATGGCACGTGCCAATGTACTCTTGTACCGTTTCGCTTCGTCTATGATACGGGCTTCCGGTGCTGTCAGCAAATCATGAAGAGTCTTGTCGGGAGTGGCTTGTGCCCCGTAAAAACTTCCTTGTTTGAACAGATACCCCACTCCGAACGAACGAGCATCCTGCAATGCTTTGTAAAAAGGAGGCATTCCGTTCTTCCAGAAATCCTGGCTGTCATGAAACTGTCCGCTCAATGACAATTCGTTGATAATGATACCGTCCATAATCTTATAGCTTCAAAATAGCATCCAGGTCAATATCAAACTGCTCGAACATCCCTGGGATATACGACCGGATTCCTCCTTGGGGAGTAAATTCCACACGTTCGGCACGTGTCAGTCCGTTCCCGTCCTGCCTGAAATTATATACGGAGACATCGGACAAAGCCAACTTTTCCTGGCTAATCAGACGCCGGATGCCGTTGAAGAGATGGTCGCTATGACTTTCTATGATGATTTGCACACCGGCTTTCGCCACTTTCGCCATAAAATCAATCAAGTCGGCTTGCGCTTTGGGGTGCAGATGGATTTCCGGATTTTCCGTAATCACCATACCGCCTCTCGGAGTGGCAAAACAGGCAATGATGACCTCCGTAATAAAACTCACTCCGGTACCGACATGATAAGGGAAAAGCTGTTTGCCGCTACGCGTTTCATACTTCACATAGTGATTGTTTCCTACTGTTTCCACCACCAACCGATAGCCGGTCAGTTTATCCAGTTGGTGATTTACCTGCCCTTCCAAGGTTTGAGTACCGGGAGCCAGAATCAAAGCGGCATCCAGTGGCTCCAGACGGTGCTTGGCATAATAGTCAATCACAAATTCTCCGTTACGTCCCAGTTTGTTTTCCGAATCGGGATTGATGGGTTGCGCGTATGCGCCACCGGGACGTGTGGCAGGCAGATACAGCAGGTTATCACTTCCGAGGATTCCCAATAAATCCGAAGACGCGTCAGCCGATTGTTCCACAAGAGTGGTTTGGTAAGAGTCATCTCCTGGAGTAAAACAAAGCACGGTCGGTTCTTCACCATTATACGAAATACCGATTTCGTATGACTTGGCGTTGGTTACAAAGTTCCTTACGTCATTGAAGTTCGACGCTTCTGTCCTCCGGTTCTTCAAACCGTGTTTCCCTTTTTTCTCCGTCACGTTATCCGAAGCGGTCAGCAGGGCTTGCAATACGGTAGATTTTCCCGATGAATTCGGGCCGGCGAACAAGTTCAGAGGTTTTAACTCCAACGAACAATCTGTTAGACATTTATAATTGTTTATGGTCAAATTGTTTAGCATAAATTCAATTCATGAATAAGTCGGTTGATAATTTCATAACGCTTTTCAGTCTGCTTGCCGCTATCCACAGAACGGGTAAGGGATTCCAAATAGGCAGCGTCACATATTAATTGCATATAAACTTCCTGAATCTGACAATGGAGCTGCTCCCCTTCTCCATTCAGCCTGGACAGGAGGTAGCTGAAACTCTCAAAAAAAGCCATGTTTATCGGTCGTTTCTTACCGGGTGACGAAGGCAGCCGGAAGCCACCCGACGGAAGCAGCCGTATGGCAAGTTCCATGGCACGGGTAAATCGGGTGTCCAGCTCTTTGAACAAACCGTTTTCCGGCTCCAACCGGTTGAGAAAACGCATCGTTTTCCCTAAAAAATCCTCCACATTACTTCGATAGTCCAAAGGCCCGTCAGTGTCAGGGTCTATGGTGACATGCTGCTGCCACAGATAAAAAGCCACAAACCGGAGTACCAGATACCTGTCTTTCATATGATTGGCGGGAATGGAATGCTCCGTGGCTTCAACAAAGGCCTCCTTTTCAGCCAGCCGGTTAATCAGTTCCGTGGCATTGCCTTGATAAAGTGCATTACGCATTTCCTGGTTGTTTAGCCGCGTCCCGCCCCGGTTCACCCGGTCGAACAAATCAAAAGTGACCCGGTCGCTGGTGGGAGCCTTAATCACATGCAAGGTCAGGGAGCAGTCCTCTATCTTATTTTGCTCCAATGGAGTCAGTTTGTCAAACCGGGAACCATTCTTGTCCTTCAGGATGGTGAGTTTCTCCAGAGCAAATTCATTATTGATAAAACTGAACAATGTACTCAGGCGCTGTTTGCCGTCCACAATGACATACACTCCCTTTTCATCCTCCTTCACGTAAATCAGAGGCAGGGGAATACCCATCAGTATGGATTCTATCAGTTCGCTTTTCTGTTTAGGTTTCCATACCAGCCCTCGCTGGAAATCTGGAGTCAGATTCAACATCGGAGGAGTCTTTTCCCATTTCCGCTTCAGCTGAAACACGGAAGCCGAATCGCGGGCTATATTCAGCACGGCGTCCGGGTATACGGTATCCGGCTCATAACTCTGCTGGTTGGAAGCCGTCCGCATGGTATATTCTCCTTCAAAGTCCATAAATTCCTTTCTTTCTTCTTATTAATGCAAAGATACAATGTTTTTCCGACACATAATCCAAATCAATCTAAAAAACATTCCCACCCTTGTCGGATGTAATCAATACATAAACCTCAGTGTCTTCCCCATTCAAGATTCATACTTAGTTGCTCTCTGTTTTGCTAAATTCATATTTTCACCTCAAAAAATGACACTTCTATTTCTTTTCGTAGATTAAAAGGAATATATTTGCAGACAGACCGTTTGGTCTATTTTGTTTATGAAAAAATAGATATGAAACATTTAGCGGAAAAAATAAAAGAATTAATGGCTGCATTCAGCCGTAGTCACTACGAGTATATGATGTTTGAAGAATACGGAATGCCCGATTTTTCTAAATTGTCCGAAGAAGAACGTCTTGATTATGAAATGGACGAACAAGAAAGAAAGGATTCCCTAATCTACATGGCAAAAAAATTGCGTCCTTTAGTACAAGCGTATATTGAAGCGAAGCACCTTCCGGATTATTATAATTCTTTTCTAACAGAAATTACACCATTCTACGAAAAAGAAAGAATGCTACGTGGTACAGAAGACATGGATAGCGAACTGATATTTGCTTATAGAAAATTTTTGAACGCGTTCGATGATTTCAGCATTACAGGTGCTCATAAAGAATTTGAAATCCTGGAGAATATTTTAAACAGTACGGCTACGTTACTTGCAGACTTTGACATACAACCAAAATCCGAACCGGAGGTGTACAAACCTATGATTAATATCTGCAAAACAGCATTTCCTGATAATAAATCTTGCAGTTTCAAATTTCAGAAAACAGCCAAATGCTATAATCCGGATATATTAATACCTTCATTGGAATGTGCAATCGAATTTAAATATGTAAAGGATGAAAAAGAACTCAACAGGACCATGGATGAGATTTTAGCTGATGTCGAAGGTTATAAAGGAAATCCTTCATATTCTGTCTTCTATTCTGTCTTTTATGCAGTAGGTTCCTTTTGTTCACCCCAAAGATTCAATTGCATGTGGGAGGAAAAGCATTTTCCGGACAACTGGAAAGGTATTTATGTCCAAGGCAAATGAGGTACGACCTTCGTTAGGTCATCTCATTTAGAAACACTATCTTTGCACATAGTCTATATAACAACGATATGAGTAGAATCAAGATTAAGAATTTCGGTCCGCTCAAGGAAACGGTCTCCGCAATGGACGGATGGATTGACATAGAAAAAGTGACTGTTTTTACCGGCAACCAGGGTAGCGGTAAAAGTACGGTTGCCAAATTGGTTTCCACATTTACATGGATGGAAAAGGTTTTGACGCGGGGGGATTTCAAGGAGAAAGAATTTACCGCGGCCAAGTTCAAGAACAAATATTGCGGTTATCACCGTATTTCCAATTATTTCATAAAGGAACGGACTGAAATTTTCTACGAAGGGGATTCCTATAAGTTCACCTATACCAGACAAGGCGAACTTATCATAGAAAAAAAAGACGGTACATTGAACAAATATGCCCTTCCTCAAATCATGTATGTTCCCGCTGAACGAAACTTTATCAGCATGGTCAACAAACCGAATTTGATTAAGGACTTGCCGGATGCTTTGCTGGTATTTCTGACGGAATATAACAACGCCAAACAACTCATCAAGGGTAGTCTGGAACTGCCTATCAACCATGCGCAGCTGGAATACAACAAGCAAAACGACATTGTCTATGTCAAAGGCGAGGATTACAAAGTGAAGCTGATGGAGGCTTCCAGTGGCTTCCAGTCCATAGTACCGCTTTATCTGGTTTCTCTGCATTTGTCCGAATCTGTAAAAAGCCAGGCAAACAATGCCCAAAAGATGAGTAGCGATGAAGCGAAACGCTTCGAAGCGGAAGTGGCGAATATATGGAATATACCGAATCTTACAGACGAGCAACGGAGAATCGCCCTTTCAGCCGTTTCTGCCAGATTCAACAAGTCGGCGTTTGTCAACATCGTGGAGGAACCGGAACAAAACCTTTATCCGGAATCGCAATGGATGATAATGAAACAATTGCTGGCTTTCAACAATTCGTTAGAGGCAAACCGTCTGGTCGTTACAACGCATAGTCCGTACCTCATCAACAGCCTGACCATCGCTGTCAAAACCGGTATGTTGTTGGCTTCTGGCAATCTTTCCGATGAGGCACGACAAAGAATAGGTACTATTTATCCTATAGAAGCCGCCATACATCCTGACGAAATCGCTATTTACGAATTCAATGAAGTGGAAGGAACGGCAACCGTATTGGACACATATCATGGACTGCCTTCCGATGAAAACTTCCTCAATAGGATGCTGGAGAAAACAAACGAGGATTTTGCCGAATTACTGGAAATACAACAAGAGTATGATTGACTTTTTCCCTACAGAACATATTTCCTCCTCATGCAAACGCAAATTCGGTATATGTGACCGGCCCGCTCCGGCTGCCGAAAAAGCATACATCGCTGAAAAACAGGGACAGGATTGGATTGCGGCAGTGGACAATCACTACCGGCTTAAAGTAAATTTTGTACCGGTTGACCATTGCATTGAATTACGCAAGGCGGACGGAAAGATGGATAATCGCTGTGACGGCTGTCTATTTTATGAAGACACGATCATATTTGTGGAACTGAAACAAAGAAAAAGCAAAGGCAGCCAGTGGATAAAGGATGGTGAACAACAGTTACGTTCTACCATTGGCTATTTTGAGCAACAGGAAGAGGCACGGAACTTTCCTATAAAGAAAGCCTGCATAGCCAATAGCGAAAGACCTTTGTTCAGAACGGGCCAGGCGGTACGGATGGAACGCTTTTTCTTGGAAACAAACTATATATTGAGAATCGAAAATAGAATAAATATTGAATAATTGGTTGACCTTGCAGTGATTTTCGGCGAAAAACGGAACTCGGGTACGAAAGCCGATGCCTACATTTGCACTGTTAACAAGATGTTTCACTTAATACCAATTTATTTATGGACAATATCCAAAAAATCAAGTTGCTGAATGAGCTGATGTCCAAGGCAACCCCGCAAAATGTAGATTTCACCCCGCACAATGGCAATTATTGTGTGACACTGCTGGCTACGCAACCCATTCACACTTGGGGATGGCAAAAACGTAATTTCAAAATCAAGGGTCGCCTGGAAGAGGGCAAGACAATCTCCGCCGACTTGATAGTGGAAAATGAAATGCTTTTTGGTGTGACAGACCTGCCGTATGTGGCACACGAGGGCGACCGTACCCCTATCTTCAAGATTATCCGTGCTTCCATCTTCTGCGCTTATGGAGCCTTACAGCTTACGGAACTGCATCGGGGTATGCGGAAAATAGCCTGCACGGACTACCCTTTCAAAAAAGCGGATAAGGAAGAACAGATAACAGCGGAAGTCAAGTTTATGAAGAAACTGGCTTCAAGGATGACTGTCCCTGAACATTGTATAAGCGGACGCCCGGTAGTAACCCATCTTACGTCCACCCGCTTGAGAGACGTCATATTGTATAACAAAGAATATGAGCCGGCATTATATGAAAAGATGAAAGGTTCCATTGAGGCGTTATCCCCTTTCATCCCGGCAAAGGACAACGCGGACAATGCGCTTCCGGATGTATTTATCTCCCGCCAAGATTGGGAAAATCCCCGTGACACCTTTGACCATCAGGTGGTCATACTCAACGCAAAAAGCAAAAAGAAGCAACAATTCTGGTGGGATTACCTGAAACTCAATATTTTTTTGAGTGACTTGGAGTATAAATTCGGTTACTATGTATTAATGAACCGCTGGCAGGTTCCGGTAATTCAAAAGTGGATTGCCGAATACCACGAAAAAGGTTATTTCGAATCCCAACGGGCAAAAGACTACCTTCTTTTTTATTTGAAAGCCAGCGAAAAAGCACCGGTTCGTGTCTTAAACTCCATGGGAGTACAGGTTAAAGTTAAAATGACTCCAAGATAAATTTGATAAATCAGCACTTGTCAAAAGGGAAGGATGAAATGTTTATTAACATAGAGTTTCATCTTTCCCTTTGTTTTTATTCCGAATGTTTATATTTTTGCAATAAATACCGACTGGACGGTTTATATAAAAAAATTGTGATATACAAAACTTATGCTAAGGAATTGGTCATACCGCTGATTGCAGCAATACCTGAAATTGTCGCAGTTATGTTCGTTGATGTTCATTCAACGGATTGACAACAGGCATGATTCGGTTTTCAAATTTTAGATGAAAACAAGATTACGCGGAAGAGTCATAATTTGGGGGAGTAGTAAGTTGAAAAAGGCATAGAGAATCATCTCATACAATAAATTCCACTTTTCGTTTGAGTTCTTCTCTACGCCTGAATAAAATCCGATTAGTCGGTTTTTATTAAAAGCAAATGTAACAAAAAAAAATAAGACCCCCATATTGCCTGAAGCAAAACTGTCCAAAATAATGGAATTGATTTAAGTATCATACTGTTAACGTATGTAGTTTAACTATTATTCGCTCCAAACTAAGTATGCAAAAAAAATTGGATATTCAGCCAAATGTTCTATTTTTGTTTTTAAAATTTAAGTACATGACAAAAATTTGAAAACATCGAATTTTGGATTATAAGCCGGACGC
>NZ_SRYZ01000083.1 GCF_004793475.1 Bacteroides muris (ex Afrizal et al. 2022)
TCGTCTAAACTGACGGGCTAATTCTTCGTATCCTTTGTTCTCGCTGAATAGTTACGAATTATATTTGTATTCTGAAAATATCATAAGATGAGCAACAACGGACATAACATAGAAAAGACGAATTTTGATGCATTTATAAATGCTGTCGGTTCGGAAATACAACAGGCGCAAGTACGGCTGATTACCGCTGCCAATGCGCAAATGTTGTTCCATTACT
Source organism: Bacteroides muris (ex Afrizal et al. 2022) (assembly GCF_004793475.1). Taxonomy (GTDB): domain Bacteria; phylum Bacteroidota; class Bacteroidia; order Bacteroidales; family Bacteroidaceae; genus Bacteroides; species Bacteroides muris. Next base: position 218 of record NZ_SRYZ01000083.1, read on the forward strand.
GGAAAATGGGCAACTATATTCTCTATCATCAGCAACTGCACGGATGGGGAAGCAAAACCATCAAACAATTGGCAAAGGCTATCCGATTCAATTATCCCGAAAAGAAAGGTTATTCGGAACGCAACCTTACCTATATGTGTCAGTTTGCAAAGGCATATCCTTTAAGAGCGTTGCAAAGTTTCATAGAAACGGATGCAAGCCTGATAGCACCAAACGTGAAGAAAATTGAGGATGAAGTACACTTCTTAAACGATTTTCAATTTACGCAAGAGCCTCTTGCGCAAATTCAATCTGCTGATAACAAAGAAATGATAATCACGCAAGAACCTCTTGCACAAATCCACAATGTTACCAAAACTGTATCTGATATTTACCAAATGGAAATTAAGGATATAGAAAGCGTATTCATGACATCACCTGTTGCAAGAACTAATTGGGCAAGCCATGTGATTATGCTTAACAGTTCACTTCCATTGGGTCTAAGCTACTGGTACATGAAGCAGTCCGTAGAAATGGGATGGAGCAGCAATGTATTAAAATTACAGATTGACAGTGATTTGTATAGCCGACAAATCAGCAACAACAAGGTTAACAATTTCACGACCACACTTCCGGCTCCACAAAGCGACCTTGCCAATTACCTACTCAAAGACCCGTACATCTTTGATTTGGCAGGAGCCAAAGAAAAAGCAGACGAAAGGGATATTGAAGAACAGCTGGTGAAACACGTTACCCGCTACCTGTTGGAAATGGGCAACGGTTTTGCCTTCGTTGCCCGGCAGAAGCATTTTCAAATTGGTAACAGCGATTTCTATGCAGACTTGATTTTGTATTCCATTCCCTTACACGCATACATCGTAGTAGAATTAAAGGCTACCCCATTCAAACCGGAGTATGCAGGACAACTGAACTTCTACATCAATGTAGTGGATGACAAATTAAGGGGAGAGAATGACAACAAGACTATCGGATTGTTGCTGTGCAAGGGGAAAGATGAAGTTGTAGCGCAATACGCATTGACAGGCTACGACCAGCCGATAGGCATCAGCGATTACCAGTTGAGCAAGGCTATACCTGAAAACTTAAAATCGGCCCTGCCAAGCATAGAAGAAGTGGAAGAAGAACTGACTTCCTTTCTTGATAAAGATAAAAACCCATAAACCAAGCGTATATGGCAGGAGAAATACAGATTATGATTCCCCAATATGGCGAACTCAATCGGATATACAGCGACTTTATAATCAGCCATATTTTCTCTTTTGACAGGCAGAAATTCATCACGGACTTCTACAAGCAATACAATGACACAAAAGCTTTTGAAGCCGCCATCATTGAACTGGTGCTTGACAAACCGAAAGAACAATATACTCTGGTTCTCAACAGCCTGAGAACCGAGATAGAGAAAAACATACTGATTTACGAAAAACATCCATTGTTTGATGATGAGATAATTTCCCGTGTGTGCTACAACTTCGCTGGCAGATATGACGCTGATATAGAAGCACAGCTGAGAGTTACACAAAATTTAAGCACGCCTTTGAATGAAGCATACAACAGGTATGATTCCATTGGCTACAGGGTACATACGGCAGAAGAAGAAAAGCAAGCCGAAAAGGAGTATGAACGCTGCAAGGCTGAATATGAGAAGGAAAAAGAAGAACTGGACAGGCTTTATGAATTGGAAAGGCAGGCAAGAAAGGAATCTCTCCAATATATTGAGAACTGTTGCGGAGATATTTATAAACTGAGTTTCCATTTTATGGAAATATTGGCAAAATATATTCCCGTAGAAAAAGACAAGCCGGATGAACCGAGCAAGCAAGAGAAACAGCAGGATGCGCCAAAGGAGCAATCCGAATATTTCGATGCAGAATTACTTTCGCTTATTCATAAAGTCTGTGTGGGGGAACAGTTTGAAGATATTGCAACGCAGGACTTCTATGCCAACATGAACCTATCCTCCTGTAAAAAGGAATTAAAAATCAAGGCACGAGAAAAAATACGGGTGTGTTACCTGATATTCCTGATGAGTGAAAGACTGCCCAAACAAGACAGAGATAAATGGAAGAATACAATCCTGAAACAGCTGGATATTGACGAGAACTACTATAAGTCAAAGTACAAAGAGCCTGTTTCCGATTTTCCAAGTGACAGTAACCAGAAATTCGCCAAAGAAATGGACGCAATATTCCGATAATCCGTGATACACCCTGATATTTTACGAAATTACCACTTTTACCACTCAAATTAATTTTTGAGTGGTATTTTTATTATCTGATATTCAGTGAAATAATAAAATATTCCATTTGCACTAACCACATCCTTACCACTCACGCCCCTACCTAATTTTGCATCGTTCGAGAACAGAGATAACAGCCAGTGCGCAGGGCTGATTGTTTAACGGCTAAATAGATTGAACGATGACAAATCTTCAAGAGTTATTATTAAAACCCGTCTGGCAGATGACAGGCGAAGAGTTCATATTCCTGAGCAAGCACGCTTCCGGTCAAACGGAAACGCAACCACGACCCGTTACGGACACAGAAAGAAAGTATGTGTACGGAATACTGGGCATAGCCAAACTGTTCGGGTGCAGCCTGCCAACCGCCAACCGCATCAAGAAAAGCGAAAAGATTGACAAAGCCATCACCCAGATAGGACGCAAGATTATCGTGGATGTGGAGCTTGCCCTTGAACTGGCAGGAAAGAAAACCGGAGGACGGAAATAACGGGAGGAATAGCTATGGACTATATGAAAGAATTTAAGGACATATCGGCAGAAGAAGCCGTAATCCTTTGGCAAGCCTCACGTTTGAGTCTGTCGAAAAGTTATGAGAAAGCACCTGAAATCCTCAAAGTGCATGGTTCTGTCATTGGGACATTGGGCAATTTCAGCGCATCCATCGGCAAAGCCAAAAGTAAAAAGACATTCAATGTTTCGGCTATTGTAGCCGCCGCATTGAAGAATGGCACAGTGTTGCGGTATGTAGCGGAACTCTCCGACGGGAAGCGGAAAGTGCTTTATGTTGATACGGAGCAAAGTCCTTATCATTGCCTGAAAGTCATGAAACGCATTTTACGGATGGCTGACTTGCCTGATGACAGGGATAATGAGAACCTTGAGTTTCTCGCCTTGAGAAAATACACACCTGAGCAGCGTATAAAGATTGTCGAACAGGCTATCTATAATACGCCCGACATTGGGCTTGTAATCATAGATGGTATCCGTGACATGGTATATGATATCAACAGCCCCGGCGAATCCACACGCATCATATCCAAGCTGATGCAGTGGACGGACGACAGGCAGATACACATCCATACGATACTGCACCAGAACAAAGGGGATGAGAATGCGAGAGGGCATATCGGCACGGAGTTGAACAATAAGGCGGAAACCGTATTGCTGGTGGAAAAGGACAAGAGCAACGGGGATATAAGCAGTGTTTCCGCCATGCACATCCAGGCAATGGATTTCGAGCCTTTTGCCTTTCGCATCAACGATAGTGCCCTCCCAGAACTCATAGAGGGCTACAAAACAGAAAGCAGGAAACCGGGAAGACCAGAGGAAGAAAAGTTCGACCCTTACAGGCATATCACCGAACAGCAGCACCGTATCGCATTGGAAGCCGTTTTCGGGCTGAAAGAGGAATACGGTTACAAGGAACTGGAAGATGCCTTAATCAAAAGCTATACGTCAATAGGTGTAAAGCTGAACCATCAAAAGGCGGTACCGCTCATCACCATGCTTCGCAACAAACGGATGATAGTGCAGGAGAACGGCAGAAAATACACATTCATGCCCGACTTCCACTATTAACCCGTTACCTGCACTCGCTTCACTTTATTCTGTGGGTCTATATATTAAGGATAAAGCGAAGTGATGCAAGGAATGGATAAACCGCTTCACTTTATTGCCGTATTCTATATATACGACAATTTAGTGAAGTGGTTATACAGACCGTACTTCATAAAAATGTACGGGCGAAAAGAGAAATAAACCAATTTACCAACTACTCAAACAATCATTTTATGGATATACAGACAGCCAAGCAAATCAGGATTGCAGATTATCTGCACAGTTTGGGATATTCTCCCGTCAAGCAACAGGGTATCAACCTATGGTATAAATCACCGTTAAGGGAAGAAACTGAAGCCTCGTTCAAGGTAAATACCGAGCGTAACCAATGGTATGATTTTGCACTCGGCAAAGGCGGCGGCATCATCGAACCGGCTTCACACTTATATGCTACCGACCATATACCTTATATATTGGAACGCATTGCGGAACAGACTCCACATATCCGTCCTGTTTCTTTTTCTTTTGGCAAGCAGTCATCTTCCGAACCGAGTTTTCAACAACTGGAGATTGTGCCGCTTTCTTCTCCTGCCCTACTCACCTATTTGCAGGAAAGGGGAATAAACATTGTACTGGCGAAAAGAGAATGCAGTGAAGCGCACTTCACCCATAACGGCAAACGGTATTTCGCCATCGCCTTTCCCAACGTGTCGGGTGGGCATGAAATCCGCAACCGATATTTCAAAGGTTGTATCGCACCAAAAGATATTTCCCACATCAGACAGCCGGGAACAGCGAGGGAAACGTGTTATGTGTTCGAGGGATTTATGGACTATCTTTCATTTCTTACTTTGAGATTGGAAAATTGCCCGAAATTTCCCGAACTGGACAGACAGGATTATATGGTATTGAACGCTGTATCGAATGTGAGCAAGGCTCTCTATCCTTTGGGTAGCTACGAGCGCATCCATTGTTTCTTTGACAATGACCGTGCAGGGATGGAAGCACTCCGGCAAATCCGTATGGAATACGGCAGGGATTTATACATCCGTGACGCTTCGCAAACCTACAGCGGATGCAAGGACTTGAACGAATACCTACAGAAACAGGCTGAAAGAAACAGGCAAGTCCAATCCGTAAAAGGGACGCACAGTCAGCCACCGAAAAAGAAGAACGGCTTTCGGTTATAGCCCACTATAACTACACGCTCCGCTTCCGTAGTTGTGGGCTCTCCCGAGGGGATTAGGGCTTTGCCCTAATGACCCACTCAGGGCGTTCACCCCTGAGAACCCCGAGCAAAGAGTGACCCTCTCTTTGCAATCACCGCTTATGGGTTGCACCCCTAAGAACCCCACTGCGGAAGCGAACAAAGCAATCTAATGTAAACAAAAAAACTATGGCAACAAAATCAAGCATACATATCAAGCCTTGCAACATCGCATCGAGCGAGGCACACAACCGAAGGACTGCCGAGTATATACGAAACATCGGGGTGTCCAAAATCTATGTTGTGTCCGAACTTTCTGCCGACAACGAACAATGGATAAACCTGAACTTCGGCACTCCCGAACTGCAAACGCACTACGACAATATCAAACGGATGGTCAAGGAAAAGACCGGACGTGCCATGCAGGAAAAAGAACGGGAACGCAAAGGAAAGAATGGTAAAATAATCAAGGTGGCAGGATGCTCCCCCATTCGTGAGGGTGTACTGCTCATCAGACCGGAAACCACACTGGCAGATGTGCGTGAATTTGGCGAAGAGTGCCAAAGACGCTGGGGCATCACGCCACTACAAATCTTCCTGCATAAAGATGAGGGGCATTGGCTGGATGGAAAACCTGATACAGAAGATAAGGAGAGTTTCCAAGTGGGTGAAAAATGGTTCAAGCCGAATTATCATGCCCATATCGTATTCGACTGGATGAACCACGATACAGGAAAGAGCCGTAAACTCAATGACGAGGATATGACAGCAATGCAGACTTTGGCATCAGACATTCTAATGATGGAACGTGGGCTATCAAAAAATGTTACTGGCAAAGAGCATCTGGAACGCAATGACTTCATCATTGAAAAACAGAAAGCCGAACTACAACGCATAGATGCTGCAAAGCGGCATAAAGAACAACAGGTAGAGCTTGCCGAACAGGAACTCAAACAGGTAAAATCGGAGATACGCACCGACAAACTCAAAAGCGTAGCCACCGATGCTGCCACAGCCATAGCAAGCGGTGTCGGTTCTCTTTTCGGCAGCGGAAAACTGAAAGAGCTGGAACATAGCAATGTGGAACTGCATCAGGAGATTGCCAAACGGAACAAAAGCATTGACGATTTAAAAGTCCGTATGCAACAGATGCAGGAACAGCATGGCAAACAGATTCGTAATCTTCAAGGAGTGCATAATCAAGAGCTTGAAGCCAAAGACAAGGAAATATCACGATTGAATACCATTCTTGAAAAGGCGTTCAACTGGTTCCCTTTACTCAAAGAGATGTTGAGAATGGAAAAACTCTGCTATGCCATCGGATTTACCAAAGATATGGTAAACAGTCTTTTGACAAAAAAGGAAGCAATCAGATGCAATGGAAAAATCTATTCTGAAGAGCATAGGCGAAGATTTGAAATCAAGAATGATATTTTCAAGATTGAGAAAAGTTCGGTTGATAATAATAAACTGGTGCTTACAATAAACAGGCAACCGATAGGCGAATGGTTCAAAGAGCAATGGGAGAAACTTCGGCAAGGTTTACGACAATCAGCGGAAGAACCAAGAAAAAGTAGAGGATTCAAGTTATAATTCCGTTCTATATAATGCAAAACATCAATAAAATAACTTTAAGTACATGACAAAAATTTGAAAACATCGAATTTTGGGGTATAAGTCGGACGC
>NZ_SRYZ01000084.1 GCF_004793475.1 Bacteroides muris (ex Afrizal et al. 2022)
ATCGGCTGAAAAACAGCCGATAAAATTGTCGTGGCGGAAAATAGAATGATTACATTACTTAGCAAGGTTTTGATAGGTAAAGCAGTCCAATAAGCTACCTTTTTTCTTTGGCTTCTCTCTGCTATGATTTATCTTTGCAACAAAAAAATATGGCATACAATTATGACGAAGAAAGCGTGAATGCCTTAATGAAATGGGCTGAGAACGCACAATTGCCTAAAGAGGTGACATTAAGTGAGGCAGAACATATTTTTGATACCTCCATGTATGTTAATGCGAATATCTGTGATATTAAACAGCATTATCCGGATGCTTTCTATAATCCGGCCATTGATAGATTGTATCGGTTGAAGGAATTTGTAGAAGGGGCAGCTGGATAAGCCGCCCGTTTTTTGTTTTTCATTAAGACTTCATACTTTTGTACTATGACCTATAAGGAAGCTCAATCATATTTGAACCGTATCAAGGAATTTGCTATTGGAGCATCGGTAAGAGGACGCATAATAGAACATCTTTCCATTGGACCTACCGATTGGGAGGAAATGACTGGATTTATGAATCTCCGTATTCGGAAAGGAGAGGAAGCTGCCTTAATGGAATATGACAGTCTGGGTAAGAGCCTTTCTGTATATGGAGTATCAGTCAAGGATAGTGGTGGAATTCCACATTGGGAGATGACCATTATGGATAGCTGGGAGTTGACATTGACAAATTAATATAAAAAATCCCCGTAGCGGCTCAACTACGGGGATGGTGTCAAATAACAGAGTATCAATATGAGATACTAAGTGAGCCTATTCCATTACAGATAAATCATCGTCAACTTCATACTGATTACAGCCAAAAGCCGCACACATTAAAATAAAACGTTCTTTTATACCTAATCCGGTATATCTGTCTACAGCTCCGCTGCCTTTTGCATGAAGTCCTGCTGCGTATTTATCTATCTGAACTTTATTCATTAAATCTACATGAGTTTTACGGGCAAGTTTACTGCTTGCGATCTCATATATGGATTTGTACTCATTTGTTCCCAATGCCGCACTAAACATTGCCACTTTCCGGCTAATCTCACAGTATTCAAGTAGTTTTTTTATTTGATAATTGTACCCGGTTTCACCATTGCCATCAGGATAATAGGGTAACAAAGCATTGCTTGGTAGCCTACCTTTATACTTCATAATAATATTATAAGCAATACGAATGATGGGAGTTTTTATCTCAGTGCGTATAAGTCCATCCTTGTGTGTTTTCTGAGGTAAATAATGAATGTAAGGTATTCCTTCTTCAATGCTGATATTATCAAAAGTGAATCGTCTGAAATCACCTATACGGCAACCGAAACAACATTGAACAACGAATACATCTTTTACTCGCTGCAATGTTTCGGGACATTCTTTGTGGACAACTTCATTGAATTCTGTTTTGGTGAGAAAGAAAGGCTCGTCATATTGTTGCTTCATAATGGACTCTTTTTCTTTTCCTATCTTGCGGAAAGGAGATACGGGAATAACATCATTACTTTCAAGCTCCACCATAAATGCTTGTAATAATAATAGTTTCTCAGCAATTGTATTCTGGCTTCTTTCCTTTGATGGTATATTCCGCTTATTCATTTCTGCGTACAGTTCTGGAAATTTTTCAACCAGAGTGTATTCTTTGCGTAGAAAATCACGAAAATTTAGAATATGTTCCTTATTGAATTCATTGACCGGCAACCCGTCAATGCCATTGATAATGAGGAATCGAGTCAGTTCCCTTATCACTACATCGTAATGTTTCTTTCTGCCGGGACCTATTACACCTGCATTTAGCCATCCGTCAACATAGCGTTGGAACATACTACACATGGATTCCTCTTCACTGCTGATGTTATATTTTTCAGGATGTAAGTGCTGGTCTATTAAGATTTCCAGTTTTTCACTGGTTAATTCTTTGTTGCTCCCATAAATGGATAAAATTAGATTCTTCCGTTCTTCAATAGATGTGTTAAATGATGTTCTTATGTCTAACTTTATAATACTTTTAGCCTTATATTTTTCAGTCTTGGCATCCCAAAGAGTAGGAGAGACCATAATATCTGATTTGTGGAATAACTGTACATTGCGTCCATCAGATAATCGAAATCTGACATTTACCTCTTTATCTTTCTTCCCAGTTCTTATAAATGCTTTTACTGTAGTCATATATTCTCTGTTATATCGGTTGTGCAAATATACATAAATTGCACAACTCAGTTCAAATATTGCACAACATAATGCAATGGTATGCAATATAATATTTTTATATTACTCTGATTTTTAATATAATGTTATATGTATTGGTTTTATAGTATTTTATATTCCGAATCGCAACGGAATCACGAAAGGCGGTTACTTCGGTAGCTGCCTTTTTTGTTGTCTATCAGTTGTTTAAAGCGTTTATTATTGTCTATCAAGCTGTTACCTCCCGCATTCTATTAACATCTATTAAGCGGATAAATACAGAGAAATACGGAGAAAGAAGTTGTTTTTGATACCAATATGATACCAACATTTTTACTTGATACCAAAAATGTGATACCGTTTTCCGGTTTAACTATTTACTAACTTAAAACGTTAAAAAGCATGAAGTACCCAACAATGAAATTCGTGTTCGACAGAAAGAAAGTCGCCACGAAAACCAAAAAAGGACTTGTTCAAATCGAAGTAACTTCGGAAGGCAAGCGGAAATGGATTGGAACACCGGTAAAGGTGTATTCCGACCAATGGAACGAAAAAAAGAAGGTGACTAATTCGGTCAACTCCATCCAGCTTAACACAATACTTGATGGGATGATGGCAAAGTTGAACGAGTTCATTCTTGACCTTGTGAAAAATAACCAGCAGTTTGACTTTGAAAAACTTAATGCGTTTTTGGAAAAGTCAACCCGTTCTGATTCGTTCATTGAATTTGTACGTACAAGGATAGAGGATAGAACAGACCTCGAAGATAGCACCCGTAAACAGCACAGAACCTTGCTACAATCGCTTGAAAAGTTCGGGAAGATAAATTATATGGATGACCTTACAAAAGCGAATATAACGCTTTATGACGAATTTCTTCATCAGCAATAAAACTCGTTTCATATTCAATTATTTATAGTATTTTTGCAAAAAAAAGAATCATTATGAGAAAAATGCTACAAACGCTAAAATCTTACTTTGACCGCCGTTTGCGTGAGCGCTGTGTTAAATATGCCTCACGTTCCTGCCAAGGCACAGACAGAGATGTAATCTATGAAGTACAAAGACTGTATTCGTTTATTAAAGGAAAGTTCTAATAAGCACTTACCTCTACAGCGGGTAAAACTACCGGTAAAGTAAACCTTATTTTATTCTCCGATTTATTTGTTTTGCCTTCTTCGCAACTACCTCCTGCATTCAGAACTGCGGCCATCACTCCTATCTTACCTTGAGAACCAGCTGTGTTTTCAGCTATTAGTGTCAAGTCGAAATTTATTTCCATGACATTGTGCATATATCCTTGTATCTCAACATGGGGATTTTTGCCAGCTCCTAATACTGTTGCCGGATTGACAATCAATTTACCAGGCATTTCATTATTTAATTCATCAACAGATTGTGCAAGCTGCAAAACAGTGTTTTTTATAAAATCTTTTAGTTCCATATCTAAATAATCAATTCCTTATGCCGCGCGCCCACCGGAACCACCCGGAACCCGATTGAGTACGGGTTGCACGGCATAAGGAATTGAAACGTTTGGTTTATATTGGGCAAGGCAAAGATGGGGAAAAGTTACGGATAATCAAAAAGGATTGATTATTTTTGCAAAAAACAATTCGCTATGAACACTTCATATTACAAAATACTCCGTACACTTTTTTGGATAGCAGGCTTGATGTTTGTAGCCGCCATTTCTTATATCTGCTATACTTTAGGGGCATCACTAAAATAACAACCCGAGCAGAAACGATATGATACCAACCACGGCACTTACAGCCCCTATGACTTTTCCTGCGACTTTGAACTGTTCTTTTATGGATAGTTTCCGCTGATAATTCTTCATCCCCCTGTGTGCATAAAAAACAATAATACATAGTAAATTTATTATGTATTTGTTGCACATATCAAAAACACTATGTATCTTTGTAGTGTTCAATAAAACAAGGAAGTAATGGAAAACAAAAAAGAGATTTTACTAATTGCCCAGAAGCTAACCGAGCTAAGGTTGAAACAAAAGATGCTGAAATGGGCATTTGAAAACAGTAAAGGGTTACCGGAAGAGAAGATGAACGCCATACTTGATGAAAAATTGAGAATAGACCATCTGATAAAAATGCTGGAAACCAAACTAAAAGAATTAGAAAAGTAAAAACAGCCCCCTCGGACGAAAAGAGGGGGCAAAAAAAATTTGCTTATGAAAACAATCAATGACGAACTGAAGGAACTTACTGCCATTCTAAATGGAGATTCAACCAACAAGGAAGAGGAATACCAACAGAAGTTCTTGTACATACAAGAACATTACACTACGAAAGCCGATTCAGAAGCCATTGCCGACTGGCTGTTGAACGGGTATCACGAACTGGCTAAAGAAGCGGAGGAGCTGAACCGTACAATAGCCTTGCAGGAGAAGATAAAGGAGATGAAGGAAATTGTGCCAATCTCTTATATCGCCCGTAATTATTTCGGGAAAAGTACGGCTTGGCTGCAACAGCGTATTTACGGCTACAAGGTACGTGGCCGTGTCTATACGCTAAGTGAACAGGACAGGCTGATTTTTAATAATGCCATCCACGACATTTGTAACAAATTAGGCTCGCTATCCATAGCTTGATAGACGTTTTATTGAACATTCTGTCCCCACAGCTTCGAGCCACTGTGGGGATTTTTTATTTCTCCGCACCATATCTGATTATTTATCGCCAGACTACCCTTCATGGGCAACAAAAAAAGGGCTTCCAGCCCGTGGAAGCCCTCCGTCACATTTAAAACCTTACGGCCTCGTGATAGACCGGGAAGTATCTTTCATTATGTCGCCAAGCTCGGATAGAGCTAAAGACAGGGTATTCAGTTCATCAGCGGTAAAGTTGGCAGGTTTGCCGTTTACCGCACTTCCGTTAATCCGTTGATATAGCCATTGGCGTGTTCTGCCAAAATAGTGCTGGGCAATATACGACATGGAAGCGAAAGGCAATACTTTTTCTAAGGTCTGCCTGATTTCTACTGTTTTCACAATGGCTTGGGCTTCATCGATTGATTGCCTAGCACCATCTTGGAATGCTTGCGCAAACGCTTTTTTATCCTCCGGTGAAAGCGTCTGCAGAAAAGCCCTGAAACGTTTTTTATGGTCGGCCAATTCCTCCGGAGTATTGCATTTTACATATTCCGACTTCCATTTTCCCAATTCTTTCTGTACGTCCATAAGCCTAAAAATTATATGTTAGAGAAAAAGTAGCCCCCTCAAGGAGGGCTACCATTTTCATTCAGCTTGTCTTGTGCATCATTCAAGTCATCGAGACAATCATTGATGCCTTCCTCAAGCTCCTCATTGGAAATCCAATCAGTATTCTGAATGTCATCCCAATAGAGGGAAAAGAAGCTGAGGTCTTTTTTCGCAGCTTCAATCCGAGCCTTTAGCTCTTCGTCTTCAGTCATAAAAAGATCGCGATACATTATGACACTGCAAATATAATAACCTTTTGGTAATTGCACAAGGGAAAAAGGAGTTATTTTTGAGAGCCTGTTTAAAAATGCCTGAAATCTTTTTCTAAAGAGGTTTCCGTATCCGCCAGATTATTTCTTTCTTTGAAGCGACCAAACTTAAAAAAAGATGTATCATACAGATTTAACGGAAACCGATTGGCAATATATAACAAAAGTATTGAACCTGCAAGAAAGAAAGCGAAAATATGATT
>NZ_SRYZ01000085.1 GCF_004793475.1 Bacteroides muris (ex Afrizal et al. 2022)
CACGTACGGTGGTGTGAGAGGTCGGAACGGGAATTAATCCCGTTCCTCCTACTCGATTCTTTTATCAAATAGATTTTGTGAGATAATCCCTAACAACCATTATCCCAATCATTTTTCTTTGGTAATAAGCCCAACTACCAATATTCACGACTTACAGGAGGGAGTGTCCAAAACGGACACTCCCTATAAATATATCCTATTTTATATATCGCGCCACACTTGGGATTTCGCACTTACAAATCAATTCAGAGTATGATTGACAGTCTGATTTTTCGCTGAAAGATGAAATCGAATTAAATTCAAGCAGTTATATAATCATATATCCTCATTTATAAGATATGTGAATACCATTTATGCAAAAATGACCAAAGATTGGGGGCTGTTCAGCATCCGACTCTTTGACAAGAGGAAAAGTCCCATGGAAAATCTTATGAGTTAGGGTTATCCATTAATTGTACAAGGTTATCTGATTAATAACCAATCCATTCTATTGAAACCAAGTTCTTTTGTATCACAAATCCATAAACATAAAACGCATGAAAGAAAATTTATCATTTGAAGAAATGCCCCAAGCTATCTTGGAACTGTTACAAAAAGTGGAAAGTATTCAAACCGACGTCGGCGAATTGAAAGAACGTTGCTCCCAAAAGCCGGACGAACCTATGATAGGAATTGATGAAGCCTGCAAAATACTTCATCGGGCAAAATCAACCGTGTATGCTCTCACGCAAGCACATAAGATACCGTTCTACCAACCGGAAAAGATGCTCCAGTTCAAACGCTCGGAACTGATGGCGTGGATGGAAAACGCACGGCAGGAGACCAACAGGCAGACACGGGACAAGATTATCAATGATATGCAGCAGGGCATTCGCCATAAGCCGAAATCTAATTGGGGAATGAAATGATGACATATATTGAATTGCTTAACCGATTTTGGCACGCCAATAAAACAGAACGTTTCAGCATAGGAGAACGTGAGTTGTATTATTATCTGTTGAATGAATGCAATAAGAACTATTGGTATATGCCTGTTTCTTGTCCGACTTCCGTAATATGTACCGTCACCGGACTGAACAAGCAAACTTTGATGCGTGCCCGTGATAATTTGAAAAAACGAGGGCTTATCGACTACACGGAAGGTATTCAGAACTCCAAAGCTCCCACTTATATCATAATAATGGACAAAGATGAATTTGTGACCGCTAATGTGACCGGTTGCGTTACCGCTACAAAGACCGCTTCCGTTACCAGTAATAAAGATAAAGACTCGTCCACTATCACCATACCGTAGTTTCGGATAAAGGATTTTACATCATTCTCCTCAAAGCAAGATTGCATCAGGGCAATATCTATTATGCCGTGCAAATTGTTCCCTTTAGAGTCCAATGTGCCGAAAGGTGAGAATGCTTTCTTTCGCCCACGTTTATGAGAGGTATCTTCTACAGTATAGTCTATTTCTAAGAATTCTTCCAATCGGGTTTTCCATTGGTCAAGCAAGGCTTTAGTATGTACAAGAATCAGCGTATTCACCTTGCGCTCTGCTATCAATCCGATAGCCGTGACAGTTTTACCAAATGCGGTAGTTCCATGTAATATACCATTATTATGAAAAGTCAGACTTTGGACAGCCGTAGCTTGTTCTTCACGCAATTCTCCTTTAAATTGAACGGAGATTGTTATTCCTTGTTCCGTCCAGTCATCTATACAATAAGCCACATGATGTTCATCCAATAACTTTGTAACGGCATCTTCACACCCACGAGGCAAAGCAATGTGTTTATCCGATAGTTCCGCACATGAAATAACACGAGGAACATTGTATGTGGATAACCTCATGCCCAACTTTGCATAGAATTCCGGATTTTTGAAGGAAGCAATACGTTTCAAATGATTTATCGCCTTTGCGGAAAGTCCGTCCAAAGGGATATAGAGCATATTGGACTTAATGATAAGTATCTCCTTCGGGAAATCATCTTTTACAATCTTCTGTGCCGACGGTGTTTCCCATGGTTGGGATTCGCTTGTAGTGGATAACTCTCCAAGTTCCGAAGCTATTCCATATTTCAATAGAATCCTGTCAACCAATGCTTCTGATACTTTTCGCACACTCAACAGATACTCCCATTGGTCTTTATAAGGTATAAAGTTCTCGTCCACGAATACACTATTCCCCTCTTTTCGAGCTTTGCCTTGCAGGGGCAATGCAACCAAGTTTCCGAAACCACCCTCTGGCAACCTGTCTTGATTGGGAAAGAAACGGTCGTAAGACTTAAAGGTCATACGCCCATTTCTATCCATCGCTTCCGTCAATATGGTATTGCCTAATTTCCTTGCCTTACTTGCTTCCAAAGGTGTTTCAAAGAATACCCATACATGCGCACCGTTTCCTGAGCGTGAACGTTCTACGCTGTACGGAATTTCCCATTCCTTACAAATATTTATATAGGATGACACATCATTCTGATAACCATGTTCGCAAGATTTATCATCAAAGTCGGCACAAAGAAAGTTGCATTTGCTATCCTGAAGAATAGCATACACTCCGATTACATCACAACAATTAATCTCCTTGCCTTCAAGATGTTTATAAATATCTTCGTAATCCAATTCTTTAAATTGGCGATTCGGGCATTCCGTACATTTGTATTTCCGTTTATCACATAATTGCCTGTTCCATTCATTTAAGCATACGGGCTGATAACCGGATTTTCCGCTTGACCTACTATACCATCTTCTTGCGAACACATCTTCCCGACCATGAAATAATCCTCTGAACAACGCCACCTTTTCTTCCAAAGACAGACGAGGCATCACGATACTCTCTTGTGGCTTCTCATCTTCTATATGCAATAGCTCCTTTAGATGTTTAATCTCATCTTTCAAAGCATTGTTTTCCTCTTGAAGCCGTATGCTCAGTGTAAGGAGTTCTTTATATGTCAAGGGGCTTTTCATAGGCTCTCAAAAAGACTATTATGGTAAAAAATAACTTGTTATGGCATAAAGCGGAACATTCGTCATCCAGTCTTGCTCTCGGTAATCCGACATAGAGAAACGCAACCCATGCATCTCCGAGTGGGAAGCCACAAAAGTTGAAAGCGATTTGGCACGAAGATTCTCTTCCGCTTTCGCTTCTATCGGAACAATTTCGCTACCGTGCTGAATTAAGAAATCAATCTCCAACTTGGCATCGTTGCTATAATAGAATACAGAAGTATCATGAGTAGCTACCAATTGGCTCATCATGTAGTTTTCCGTGAAAGCTCCTTTGGATTCTTCCATACCGTTTTCCGCTACCAATAACTTTTCGGGAGGTGTTTCGCTCATAGCTCCTAACAGACCGCAATCCAGAAGAAAAAGTTTGAAACTGGAAATATCTACATAGAACTTCAAAGGCATCTTGGCTTCGTTTACCCGTTCTACTTTATAAACCAGACCGGCATCCATTAACCATTGGATAGCCACCTCAAAATCTTTCGCTCTGCCTCCCGGCTTTGCCACACCATAAATGAACTTCTTATTCTCTTTCACCAATTGTGAGGGCATGGATTGCCACACCATATTGATACGATTGGATTCCGAAGTAGGCACATGTTTTGATATATCTTTTTGGTAAGTATAAAGAATATTCTTCTGAATCTCCCTCACCTTGACAGCATCATTGGTTTCGATAAACTTACCGACAGCTTCAGGCATACCGCCTACGAAATAATACTCACGTAACGCCTTTATATATTCGCTCTTAAGGAGTTTTATCGTCACCCAGTCTTTGGAACGTAAAATATCAACCAATTGCCTATTCCCTTTTGCCAGTAAAAACTCATCGAACGTCATGGGATAGATATGTAAAATATCGACTTTGCCGACTGGAAATGATTCCCCTCGGTGCATAGTAATTCCCAATAATGACCCGGCAACTGCTACGTGATACTGAGGTGCGTTCTCACAAAAATATTTCAATACCGACAATCCACGTGGTGCTTCTTGGATTTCATCAAGAATAATCAGAGTTTTTCCGGCTTCTATGCTTTGTCCTGCAATAGCACCAAGTGCAAGGACGATACGTTGCATATTATAATCTTGCGCGAACAGGTTCTTCGCCAACACATTATCCTCGCAGTTTACATAAACCACGTTGTCAAATTCTTCTTCTCCGAATTTTCGGAGGATATAGGTCTTGCCAACCTGACGTGCGCCTGCTAAGATAAGAGGTTTTCTTCCCTCTTTATTCTTCCATTCCCTAAGTTGCTCTATGATGTTTCTATACATGGCAATTATTGGTTTAATTAGACTTCAAATGCAAATATACATTTTTCCGACCGAACATAGATAATCATACCACATTTTTTCAACCGAACATCAATTGAATTATCACATAAATCAGACCGAATATCAAAAAACAATCACTTTTATACTCGTTTCTGCCATTTTTTACTTACTTTTGTGGTCAGAGTTCCGGCAAAAGAACACAAGAAAAAAGCACGGTACGAGAATTAGGGTTATTCTATTGATAAATAGCAAGTTGAAATTCCCTTAACTTTCTCTCCCATTTGTCAAATGGCTACTCGTACCTATTAAAACAGAAAGTGCTGATTACTACGAATGTAAAGATAATTGCAGCTAAGTTTGCCTTTATGCAACATTGCATGGCAATTAGGGCATACAGGAACAAGGCCATTTTCAGGTTCTATTTTATGCGCTTCCCCTTTCAGTGCCGAAATGGGAACAATGTGGTGTACATGAATAAATCCATTACCCAATTCTCCATACACTTTGCTAAAGTCCATTCCACAAACTTGGCATATACATCCGTGTTTTTCAATGCATTTTTTACGAGCAATAGGATTACGCTCGTATCTATTGACTAATGCTTGTTGCAAAGAACCCTCATAATATTCCTCTGTGTATATTTTGTTCTGTTTATTGTCTAATAACCAGTATTTTCTTTGAGTATTAACCATATGTTTAGGAGTAATGCCCAACCTATCACAAAATCCTAAATATTCATCTTCTAATGCCTGATTAAAAGCCCTTGTGTGCCCAATAATACTATCAATAGCAGGAGATGTTTCTCTACCGTTCTTCCCATTCTTTTTTACCAGATGTGTCAACAAATCATTATTTAGATACCCGACAAATCGACTTGGTGCAAAATGATATTGTCCATCAGACTTATATACAACGAAATTTGTACCATTAGCAATAAGACGAACTATATTTTTGTAGTTTTCCTCATTATCATCATCCAGATACGTGTCAACTTGACACAGGTTATTCATAAGTTCTGATATATCTCTGATAATTCTGCCTAATTTTCTCATAATATTTTTTGCGCTATAGAGCACAAAGGTAGCTAAATCTCTTGTAATCATCACTTATTACCATCAAAAAGTTATTCATCAGTTATATTTTGGTGAATGATTCCACCATTGAAACACCTG
>NZ_SRYZ01000086.1 GCF_004793475.1 Bacteroides muris (ex Afrizal et al. 2022)
GCAATGCGTTTGCTGTTCCGTTGAAAGGATAGATACGGGGTAAATATTGTTTTATGATTAATTTAAAAGAAAAGCTAAAATGAATAAGATTTTTAAAATAACACTTGTTGCAGCAGTTGCTGCTGTTGCCGGTTATGGGGTTTACGCAAATCAGAATGAAAAAGCAATGTCTGATTTAATGTTGGCTAATGTGGAAGCATTGGCAGGCAGCAATGAGGGATATGTAATAGGACCGATAGGTACTAATTGGAAAACATATAGAATAACTTGCGTCAGAACAGTAGGTTTTGACTATATTATTGTAGATACGACAACTACTACTTATGAAGCAGATGTGTGTGGAAAAGGTAGCGGCACTTGTCTTTCTCCGGCAGGCTGTTGAAAATGATTGCTGTTTTTGAAATTTCATATCAAGGCAGGTCATGTCTTGATATGAAATGGCAGATTCTATAAGTTTTATTTGTGAAAATCAAGATGGTCGTATCAAAATATAATAATTGATAATCAGTAACTTCTGTTTGTGCTTGTTGTGTAAACAAATCAATCACGCAATCAGAGAATCAATACATGAAAAATTTTGGTCCGGTTTCTCTGATAAGAAATTACTTAACTTAGTTAAAATGAGATATTTTATTTTATACATATTCTTTTTGTCAGCATTGGGAAGTTGTAAAACTGATAAGGTGAAACCTTTAAGTATTTTCTCAGATGTAGTGCCGGAAAAAATAGAACGTGATGTTCGGGATATGCCTGTTAAGGGTTCTGCTGTTGATACAATAGTTGTCGCAGATTGCGATTTGAAAGAAAGGCTGCATGTATCTTCGTGGGTGGATTCTATTACTTATCTCAGCCTTGACAATCGTGAGGAGGCTTTATTGGGAGCGATAAATAAGGTCGTTTGTAGGAAAGATGCCATTTACTTGTTAGACAGATACAAGTCGAAGTCTATAAAGAAATTTTCTATGGAGGGGAAATTTCTGACAAATATAGGCACATTTGGGGAAGCTCCTGAGGAATATGCTGAACCGACAGATTTTGTAGTGACAGATAGCCTGGTGATTGTATATGACCAGTTTACGAGTCGTTTTATTTATTATACATTGAATGGGAAGTATCTTCGTTCTTGTAGGCTTCCGTTCTTGTGCCTTCGGTTCCATCGTTTTTCAGAGGATAACTTCGTATTTTGTACTTTGGATGCAGATAATCAGCATTTGGCTTCCATAGAAGATTATTCCATCTTCCGGACAGATAGTTTGTTTGTCATTAAGGAACGCGGATTCTATCGTGAGCGCGGAAAATATTCGAGTATAATTAGCGATTATAATTTTAGCGAGTTGAACGGCAGGTTATATTATCATTCTCCGTATAGCGGCAGGATATACGAAATTGATGATGACGGAACGTGCCGGTTGGCATTTTTTCTGGATTTTGGTGATAGGCAGGTGCCGGAGAACTTGTTGTTGGATAAGAATTGGAATGAATATAAACAAGCAAGTAGCAGTAGTGGGTACTATTTTTTTCCGGGAAAGTATTTGCTTACTGATGATGTTGTGTATTTTGCGTATGCTAATCACCATAAGGAATATCAGTGCCTTTATTCGTTGAGAAGAAAAGAAGGCATCAGAAGTTCGGTTGTGCGTAATGATGTCTTGTCAATTTTCCCTTTTTCTAATCTGGTAGGTGTAGAGGGACACGCTCTGATAGGGTATGTATATCCAAATGATATAGTGGTGGCACGTGAACATTATGATGCAGTGCAGTGGACCGAATTGGTGGGTGAAAAGGCTGCTGATATTGCGAAACAGTTCAATGAAGAAGATAATATGGTTTTATTGTGGTTTCATATGAAGGAAAAATGATTGATAGCTCAAGGAATATGGTAAGAGTTGTGATACTGTTTTTTGTGGTATGTATGTGTTTCTTTTCATGTCAAAGGAAGGGAGTTGTTAATGAACAGGTGTTATATTGGCAAGATCGTGAAATCTTATTTCCTCAAAAAAATGTATTTACTCTGTTTGGTAAAGATACAGTGGATATGCTGTTTGATAGTCCTTATAAGATACTTTCTTATTTAGACTCAATGGGTTGTGTCAGTTGCAAAGCACAGTTTCCTGCTTGGAAGGAATTTCTTGTTTATTTGGAACAGAAAAAAGTTCCGGTTTTGTTTTTTATGGGTACGCGTCGGTTGAAAGAAATGCAGTTTATTTTAAGGCGTGAAACTTTTGGCTATCCGGTTTGTATTGATGAAAAAGATAGTTTGAACAAGTTGAACCATTTTTCTTCAGACTTAATGTTTCAAACCTTTTTGTTGGATAAAGATAATAAAGTGCTTGCTATCGGCAATCCCATCCACAACCCAAAAGTGAAAGAACTTTATCTGAAAATCATCCAAGGTGAAAAAATAGGAAGTATCAATGAAAGTAACGTGCTAAACACTATGGTCGACATAGATAAAACCGCTGCCTCCTTGGGAGATTTCGCTTGGCAGGAAGAGCGAAAAGCAACTTTTACCTTGAAGAACATGGGTAATAAACCTCTGTTTATTTCGGATGTTACCTCCTCCTGCGGTTGCACTTCTGTAGATTACTCCAAAGAACCTGTCAACCCCAGTGAGAGCCTGCGTCTGCATGTCACCTACAAGGCTGACCATCCCGGACACTTCAGCAAGACGATAACCGTCTATTGTAATGCAGATGCTTCTCCGATACGGTTGAAAATAAGTGGTAATGCAAAATAGGAAGATATGTTGAGAGGAATATTATCGGCAGGCATTTGTCTGCTGTTTCTGCTGTCCGGCTGCACTTCGGATGAAGACCGACGCATAGAGGAAGTGCTGGACTTTGCGGGAGACAATAGTGGGGAACTGAAACAGGTGCTTTCCCACTATGAAAGGCAAGGAGATGGCTTGAAACTGAAAGCAGCCAGGTTTCTGATAGCCAACATGGAGGACAAATATGCATATGATATTCCTGATTGGGGTGCTATCCACGATACTCTGCGGGCGATAAAACGGACGGGTAGGGGAGAAAATCGTTGGAAACAGATAAACTACAAGATTCTGCCGAAAGTCTATGATGCCCAAGTGATGACTGCCGATTATCTGATAGAGAACATCGACCTTGCTTTTGATGCTTGGCGGCAACGACCTTGGGGAAGGCACTATTCGTTCGAGGACTTCTGCGAATACATATTGCCCTACCGCATTGGAGACGAACCCTTGGAACGGTGGAGGAAGGAGTACATGGAGCGGTCTGTTTTCCTGCTTGATTCCCTGTACCGGGGGACGGACGTGATAGGGGCTGCCGATGCCATGCAATGTTATGCGAATAATGCCGGATACCAGTATAATGTGGATTTCGACTTGCCCCATTACGGCGCGCCTTTCCTGCGCGAATGCTGGATGGGCACATGCCGTGAATATGCGGACTTCATTATTTATCTGTTTCGTTCGGCCGGGATTCCTATTGCATCAGACCACCTCAAGTTTTCTCCGGGTGTGAACCTAAGTCACAGCTGGGTGTCTGTGCAGGATACGACGGGTCGGTTCGTTCCTATAGAATTTGAAACGTCAGAGGCACGGCGCGACTGGAAGAACCTGCGCTCGAAAGGTAAAGTGTATCGTTCCTGCTTCAGCAGGCTGGAAAAGCCCATCTTCAATGGAAATCGGTATGAGCGCGACGTGACGGCAGATTATTTCGGAGAGAATAGGATGCTTGTGCCGGTTCGCGAGAAAAGGGAGGGTTTCATTGCCGTGCATTCTTTCAGTGCGGGTTGGGTGCCGATTGGGAGTTACCGGATGGGAGGCGGATGTGCCAGTGTGGAAAATGTGGAACCGGGGGTGATTCTGATGCCGGTGGTTCCGGATGAAAATGGAAAGCTTCGGGAAAACGGTTTCGCTTTCAGGTGGGAAGGCGACAAGGTATCTGTGTTTAAACCCGATATGGTGCGACGAGAACGGGTACGGCTGTTCCGGAAATATCCGTTGACCAACAATCTGCTGGGGCATTTGTACCGGATGAATGGGCTTCGTGTGGAGGGTAGCGACTGCTCCGACTTTGCGGATGCCGAAACACTGGCTGTGATGCGGGACAGCTCTCTGTGCCTGAAACGTTACGTGAGAATGCGGAGTGGGAAAAGATATCGGTACGTGCGGTTGCTTCCGCCTGCCGGGTGCGTTTTGGACTTTGCCGGACTTCGCCTTTATGCCGATACGGCCTTTACGGCAGAAGTGGACTATAGGCGGGCGATTGCCTCGGTTCCGGTTTCACCCAAGAAATCATTGGGCATAGAGAGCCTTATGGATGATGACAACCTGACCTTTTATTACACTTCTGTGAAGGATGCTCCTCTTGTGTTGGATTTTGGCAGGCCGGTTTCTCTGGGCGGTATGCTGTTGGTACCCCACAATGATGATAATTATGTGGTGAAAGGCGAATGTTATGAGCTTTTTTATCAGAATGGCACGGAAGGTTGGGTCTCATTGGGCAGGAAGATTGCGGAAGGCGATGTGGTGGAGTTCGATTTTGTTCCTTCGAATGCCCTGTTAAAGCTGCACAATTGTACAAAGGGCAGGGAGGAGCAGGTCTTCTTGTGGGAGAATGGCATGCAGTGGTTTGTGGCACATCTAAGATGGTGAACGTGTGGGATGGAGGCACGGGGCCGGGTGAATTAGTCTGGCATTGACACTAACGTCAGTACCGTGACTTCCGGCCATGCCCCGAAGCGGAACGGCAATCCCACATAACCGATGCCTATGTTTACATACAGTGCACGGTTTCCTTCGTAGTACATTCCTTTCCATTCCGGATAGATGAGTTCGGAGAGGGAGTGTCCGAATAAAATGCCTTGCATGGCATGGGTATGGCCTGCAAGCATCAGTGAAATATCCGATTGGGGCAGTACCTCACGTCTCCAGTGGGTAGGGTTATGTCTGAGCAGTATTTGGAACATTCCTTCCGTACCCTGCATGGCTTGTGGCAAGTTTGCAAATTGGGAGAAGGGAGGCTCGCGTTGTTTTCCACACCGATGAGGGCTATGCTGTCACCATTATGGTGAAGGATGTCATGCTCGTTGTTCAGCAGTTTCCATCCCATTGCTTGCTGCTGCCGGACTAAATAGTCCAGATTGGCGATTTCTGCTTTCGGACTTTGCCAGTGATAGTATGAACCATAGTCATGGTTACCGAGGATAGAATATACTCCGTCCGGTGCGTGAATTTTTTTTCACGCCCCGTAGCTGTATATTTGTTTTCCATTTAGTTGGTGCTTTCCAATCTTTCTTTTTCCTTTGTTTCCATAACTAAAATAA
>NZ_SRYZ01000087.1 GCF_004793475.1 Bacteroides muris (ex Afrizal et al. 2022)
ATCGGCTGAAAAACAGCCGATAAAATTGTCGTGGCGGAAAATAGAATGATTACATCCGATGTTTCTCTGCGGACTGCCGCCGGAGCAGATGACGGCACTCGGTTACCGTTTTTATTCACGTTATGTGCCGGAGGATGAACAGCCGATGCTCATTGAACTGAACAGGGCAGGTTTCTCGTTCTACAACAATATTCCGGTCAATGAGCGTAAGGACTGGTACATCTCCTACGATTTCCATATCCTCAACGACGGGCGAAGGATCCTTGTCAACCACAAGCTAACTCCGCTTGCCCTCACCTCCGACGGGCGGATATGGCTCGCCCTATGCATGGTGTCGGCTTCGACACACACCGAGGCTGGACATATTGAGATGCACCGCGTAGGCTCGTCAGATTTCTTTGAGTACAATCTGACCACACGTCGCTGGGACAAACGGCAGATGCCCGTGCTGACCGACGGCGAAAAATCGGTGCTAACTCTATCTATTCAAGGCTACACAATGACTGATATTGCCGACCGCATCTGCCTCTCGCCGGTGACCATAAAGAAATACCGCCAACGCATATTCGAGAAACTTGATGTGCGCAATATCTCCGAGGCGATTATGGCGGCAACCAACAACAAACTGTTGTGAGCTGACTCTCCGCACTCCACTATTCACTCTCCGCTAAATAGAAACGCGGAAAATGCTTCACTTCCCGACCGACTGCGATATTGGCGGCTATCCGTGCGCAGATGTGGGCTGCAAGCCGTTGAGCGGATTCGTTGATTACTCCAGCTTTTATCTCCGGCAATGCTTCACCGAGCCAGTCGCATCCCCCCATATTCCAGAAAGCGCAGTATCCCGATATATATTCCGCCGCCCACAGCCGTAAATCAGGCTGTGCAAGAAGTTCCCTGTCATCATGGGGCATTATCACCATTGCCCCTGCGCCTCTGACAAAATCGAATGGACAGATTACCGGAGTCTTAATCTCCTTTAGATGCTTCAGGCATGATTCTCCGTTGCCGCCATATTCTGCGATGATATTGACATGAGATAGTTCAGCAAGGGCGACGAGGTCACAGCCGGTCTGAATATCCCTGAATCCGATCCGCTCCAGTTCCGGCAACACATATCTGGTGAAGTGCGGTGTTCCGATAACCATCACACGGCTCTCCTTAATAATATATCTTTCTTCGTCAGTCATATCAGATTATTTAATCCACCGCAAAATTAGGCATAGCCACAGGACTGCACCATATCCAAAAGTATATATTTACGCCTCACAGCCGCCGCAGGATGCAATCATATACTTTTGGATATGGCAAGGTATTTTCCACGGCTGTAACTTTGCAGCAGAAAACATAAAACTTACAAAGATATGAAAACAGTATTAACTTTCGTCATTGCGATAATCTGCGTATTGCAAGACTTTGCGCAGACATCAGACCCATTAGATACGGCTCAGTTCTCAAGTCAAGAGGAAGCTCTGATTGGGACACTTTTATCTCTAATGGAAGATAAGAATGAGAATACACTGTGTAGAAACATTATAGGCAAAGTCGTAGATGAAAACAATTCGCCTCTCGACTTCGTGAATGTCGTGCTTCTCAAAGCCGATTCCACCTACATAGCCGGTACCGTTACCGATGAAAACGGCGGATTCCTTTTTGAGAAACCACAAGGCAATCCGAAATTCATAAGGCTTTCGTCAATAGCCTACTCAACCAAAACTATGGATATTCCGGCTACCGGGAATCTTGGAGTTATCCAATTAAATCCCGAAAGTGTGATGCTCGGTGAGGTTGTTGTGAAATCCAACCGTCCTGTTACTGCAATCAAAGGTGATGCTCTTGTTACCAATGTGGCAGGGTCGCAACTTGAACACGCCGGCACCGCCAATGACGTGCTTACACAAGTGCCTATGGTGCTTGGGCGTGACGGTAATTTCGAGGTATTTGGCAAAGGCTCTCCGGCTATTTATATAAATGGCCGTGAGGTACAAGACCTCGCACAACTATCGCAGTTAAATTCTGCCGACATAAAGAATGTGGAGGTAATTACCAATCCCGGTGCTAAATACGATGCCTCAGTCAAATCTGTAATCCGTATCCGTACTAAACGCCCGCATGGAGATGGCTTCAGCGGAACGTTCCGTGCACAAGGAGTTATGCAGAAATATTTCCGCACAGTGGATCAGGCTAATTTCAAATTTAGAACTGGCGGATTGGAGTTATTCGGTAATTTCGGATACATCGGAGGAAAATTCCAAAGCAGTAATAGAGTCGATATGTTGACTCAATCAACAACCGTGTGGAATCAACTTCTTACACAGGACGGTTCCATGAGAACAAATGAGTTTTTCGGCAAAGCCGGATTCTCCTATATGTTCAATGACAGCCATTCCATAGGTGCTTATTACTCCAATGGATTTACAAAGCAAAGATCTGAACACACCGGAATAAGCCGTGTGTTGGCAGACGGACAGCCCTATGACAATCTCTCAATGTATGGTCGTAGTAACAACAATACGTTACCCAAGCATCACGCCAATCTCTATTATAACGGAGAAATCGGGAAGTTCGGTATTGACTTCAACATGGATTATATGTGGCGAAAAAATCGCAACCCCATGTTTAATAATGAAACAAGCGACACCCAAAACAATTCCCTTATAAATTCTCTCGGTGTAAGCAGAAGCCGAATGTTGGCTGAAAAACTTGTATTAAGCTATCCTTTTGGGAAAGGCGGTATTGAGTTCGGAGAGGAATACACATCATCGCGTTTCTCATCCGAATACAATACCGATGCTACTTTAATAGGCAACGCAGATTCAAGA
The DNA here is from genome assembly GCF_004793475.1 of Bacteroides muris (ex Afrizal et al. 2022). Classification (GTDB taxonomy): domain Bacteria; phylum Bacteroidota; class Bacteroidia; order Bacteroidales; family Bacteroidaceae; genus Bacteroides; species Bacteroides muris. Next base: position 2,823 of record NZ_SRYZ01000087.1, read on the forward strand.
GTTGACGAAAACAACATTGCCGGATTTGTGGAAATCGGCCAGACTTTCGGACAATTCAATTTAGGTGTTGGATTGCGGTATGAGCATGTAAGATTTGAATATCTCGAAAACGGACAAAAAAAGGAAGATCAGAGCAAAATATATAATAATCTGTTCCCCTCATTATCGCTGTCAACCATGATAAGAAACGTGCAGTTGTCAATGAGCTATACACATAAGACCCAACGGCCAAGCTATGCTGACCTTGACGGAACAGTGGATTATATCAACCGCTTTACCCTCGAAGGTGGTAATCCGTTCTTAAAGCCGGAGAAGATGCATTCTGTTGAACTTATGGGGGCATGGCGCCAATTCTTCGGGCAGATAACCTACACATATAAGAAAGACCCGATAATGAACACCACATATCCCTATGCGGATGATGCAGAGGTCAAACTTATAACGATGGCAAATTTCCCCAAGATACAGAATCTTCAGGCATTTGTCGGCGCACAGTTTAAGGTGGGTGTATGGCAGCCTAAAATAAATGTCGGCATTATGAAACAGTGGCTTACCATAGATTATGCTGATGGTCGTAAGAGCCTTAACAACCCCATAGGACTTATGCAATTTCAGAATGCCATTCATCTTCCCTACGATATTTGGCTGAATGTAGATATGCAGTGGATGAGCGGCGGTAACGATGACAACATGAAACAATCCTCATCGTCGTATCTCAATGCCAAACTCTATAAAGCGTTCTTCAATAATCAGTTCAGTGTAACTTTGGAGGCCAACGACATCTTTAATAAGAGTAATCGTGATGCCACGTTGTTGAACAAGGATGTTACCATACATAAGTTCAATACGACAAACAACCGCACGTTCATGCTGACCCTGCAATACACCTTTAATTCTTCCCGTGACAGATATAGAGGACAAGGTGCCGGAACAAATGAGATGAACCGATTCTAAAAATAACATGAAAACTTTTATCATCTCATTCATCCTGTCTTTGGTCTGCGGAATAGCCTACGCAGAACCGCACTGTCAGGGGTTCAACAACTACGACAACGAAGTCACTATCGTCTTTACAGATGATAAGGCTGGTAGCCGGTACGAGGTAACGGATGTAAAACTCGTTACCTACGGCAAAGAATACTCCGCCACTTCTGTAACAGTAAGTGTCAAAGATGGTACTGCAACGGTAACACTTACCTTTCCCCATATCACCCAATTCTCTAATCCGAAAGTAACACTTCGGATTAACGGAAGGAAGAAAAGGTTTAAGGTGTGTCAATAGCATACTCCAAATCCTAATTAATATTTACAGAAAACAGCTATATTTCATGCAAGAAGACAGGCAACCCCGGCAGTGATTGTCGGGGTTGCCTGTCTTTAATAGGGTTATAGAGGATATTAGTGCATACCGCCCATTGAAAAGTCTCCGTTAAGATTCTTGCCTCGTTTCTTGGCTCTGAAAGCGGCAAGGGCTTCTGTCGGTGACATCTCCGGATGTCGGCGACGGAATTCCGGCCACGTTTCGCTGTCGCCCCCCCCGATACCGTGCATGGGCCTTCTTCGGTGGGGGATTGGGATGCCCCTCCATATAGTCCGAAATTGTTGTGTCCTTGCGACTGTGCCGGAGCATCAGGATTTGTGCCATCGGCATACATCCATCGGGATTGCGGATGCAACGGTTTGTTCTTTGCAAGATGAGCCTTGATACTACCGAAACTGAAACGGCGGTCAATCTTAGAGGCAGGAAAACACTTGCCTTTGCAGATGAATGAAAGGCCTTGGATTTCCTCTGTGCCTCGGCGATACTTGTATTTTAACTCTACGCCGGAGGCTTTCAGGCTTGCTTCCAACTGTTCGAAGGTATGTATCTCGGAATCATGCCATGCGGTATTGACGGCATTGACGATTGCGATACGGTACTTATCAATCGTGGTAATGGTACGGGAGTAGTAATGATTTCTTTGGAAGAATATAATTCTTTGAAGGAGACCGAATATATCATGTTTTCTGAACAAACCATGAACGATATTCGTAAAGGAGAAGAAGACCTAAAGGCAGGCAGAGGAATAGAAGTAAACTTAGACGAACTATGAAATTGATATTTACTCCTATTGCCAAGGAACAGTGGTCATATTGGGAGAAGAATGATTCCGACATGACCAAACGCATTAAGAAACTGCTCGCAGATATATTGGAACATCCTTACACTGGCATAGGTAAACCTGAACCTCTCAAATATGAATTGGCAGGTAAATGGTCAAGGCGAATTAACTCAGAGCATAGACTTATTTATTCTGTGCATGATGATATGATAGTAATTTATTTAAGTTTCGCAAGTTCAGCTTGCTAGTTTTAATTTGTAAATATCGCATATAT
>NZ_SRYZ01000088.1 GCF_004793475.1 Bacteroides muris (ex Afrizal et al. 2022)
GAAATGGGAAATTATTCACTTTTTATTTTTTTAAATTTATAAATTTAAAGTTTTTTCAATTATGAACAAAAAGTTTCTAAGTGTAATCCTGTTCAGTGCCTTAATGGTTGGTACTGCAGGTACATTTGTTTCTTGTAAGGACTATGATGATGACATCGAAAACTTACAGAAGCAAATTGATGAAAACGCTAAGGCTATAGATCAGATTAATAAGCTGATTTCAGACGGTAGCGTAATAACAGGGGTAGTCAAGGGAGCAAATGGCATCACTATTACTCTTAGCAATGGTAATTCTTATGAAATTACCAATGGCTCAAATGGTACAAATGCTGCAGTATGGAGCATCGGAGAGGATGGCTATTGGTATAAAGATGACGTAAAACAGGCTTATAAAGCCGTTGGCGAAGAAGGAGGTGACGGTTGCTACTATAAGCCTAATGAAACAACTGGGAACTTTGACATCTACAATGCTGATGGTACCTTGAAGGAATCTACCAATATCTCTTGGAAAGGTACGGGCATTACAGCTGTGGAAGATGGCAACGACGTAATTCTATACAACGTGACAAAGGCTGATGGTACAATAGGCAGTGTCACAATTTCAAAGAGCAACAACTTGCGTAGCTTGGTTTTTATCCCGCAGGCATATGTTGATGGTGTGCAAGGTTTGACTTACGATTCCTATGCCTACAATGCACTAACTTTGTCTGATAAAGATTCCAAGGCAGAAAAAGCAACAGCTGCAGCTACCAGCACTACTATCAACCCGGTTGTCTATGCTGAATATCATGTAAACCCAGCCAACGCCAATGTTGACGAATTGAAAGACCAACTTTCATTCATCGTGAAACCGAATCTGGATTATATCAGTTCACGTGCTGCTGCTTCCAATGACTTTGGAATGGTTCCCGAATTCGTTTCCTTTAAGGACGGTATTTTGAAAGTTAAAGTCAATATCAAAGGAATAGCTGCTACAGAAGAGAAAATTTCTGTATTTGCATTGAATGTAGAGAAAGAAAATGGTGAAGATGTTACTTCTGATTATGCTACAGTATTCAAGAAAGATTTGAGTGACTTGGCTATCGCTGACCCGGCTGCCGAAGCTGCAAAGAAAGGTGTCGCTGATAAAGACGAGCACTATAGAACTAAAATTGCTGCTGTAGATGCTGACGCATACAATCAAAAGATTGTTTGGGAAGAAGGAACTACTGAGGCAGAATCTAAAACATACTGTGATACCATTGTTGTTTACAACCAAAGCTTAGACTTGACGAAATGCGTAGAAGCCCATGAATTAGTATGTGAAGGTGGTGACAAGATCAAAGTTGCCGATTTGGAGAAACTTGGTTTGAAGTTCGCATTCGATGTGGTAAAGAATTATAAGGTAGGTGATCCTGTAACCGATCAGGCAGACTTCGTAACTTTGGCTGATGGTGTTTTGACTCCGAAAGTGTATGAAACCGAAGGCCGCGCAGCAATTGGTCGTACTCCGATTGTACGTGTTCGTTTGATGCATGGTGAGAATATCGTAAAGGTAGCTTACATCAAGGTATTCATTGCAGATGAGACAAGCACTCCTGTTACTAACCAATATGAACTGACTATCGAAAACTTCAAGTACGATTGCGATGAGGCTGCAGCTTCAAAACTGTCAACTGTTAAAGATATGAACGTTCAGGTGTACAATGAAATCGGTTTGAGCAAAGAACAATTCCATGCAACTTATCCGTATTTCTACGACTATGGTGCAAACCAGACTCCGGAAGATTTGGGTATTTGTGAAGAAACAACAGATGCAGAAACTCAAGCTACTCACGTAATCAAATGGACTATCTCTAAAGACGCTTTGTGGGAAAATGCCAATAAGCAGCTGACTCACCGTGTAAGATATTATGCAGGCGAAAATCAAACAGGTGCTTATGTTGAACTGGTACTGAAAGCTACAGTAGAAGATATCCAGAAATCTTACAATGTAGCAAAGGCAGACTTCATTTCCAACTATTGGGATGCAGACAAAACTTATACCAAGTTTAATGTTGCCGTACCAAGTACTACAACAGATGCTGACCCAACTCACTGTACATTCATTAATGATTTGAATTCTCCATTCACAACTTGGGCAAAGAATAGTACTGAAGGAACTCCGGGCGTACTGAAACTTGACAAAGCAGTGACTGGTATAGAATACTTCTTCTGCGCTGATGACATCAAGAATATCACTAAGATTGGTGATATTGATGTAGTCTTCACTACAGATGAGGCTGGTACGACATTGTACGCTACAGTAGGCAACGTAAGAGAAGAGATAGCTGTTATTAACAATGCTGGTTCTACCGCTCCTAACACTGTAACCTATAACAAGGAAAGTGCTATTGCCAAACAGCTGTTGAACACTGGTGCTATGTACACTTATATTGGTGCCACTGGTCGTGTATGCGATGACGATACTAAGGTAGTGACTATTACATTTGATAATAAAGATCACTTCAAGGCTAACTTCATCCGTCCGGTCAACATTGCAGAACAAGCTGCTGATAACTTCATCGATGCTGTTGACTTTGGTGAAAAGGGTTCATTCATCCGCTTGGAAGATTTGATTGCTCCTTACGACTGGCGTGATCGCTACTTCAGTGACTATGCTAATTACTGGGGCTTCTACGGACCATTCAAGATTACTGCCGATGTAGATAACGCAGAATGTGACTTGAACGGTACTCGTCAGGCTGTTCCTGTAACAGTTGAGTTGAAAGCTAACACATATACCACAATGGGTAGCGGTGATGATGCTAAGACTTCTAAGTATGGTTTCATCACTTACAAGAACAATGGTACTAAAGTTTCAGCATTCAATATCTACGTTAAAGTTACCGTAGAATATGGTTGGGGTACCATCAAGACTGATTTCATTACAGTTCCCGTAAGCTCTACTATCACTAATAACTAAAGTAAACAAGTTATTAGAAGATAATAAATAAAAGAGTGGATATAGTCTCACAAAGAGATTATGTCCACTCTTCTTTTATAGTGCCTCCAATAATAAACCAACTGTCAGAACAAGTCTTGACTATTACACGTTATTAGACAACTTCCCAGTACCCCGATGTTCTACTGCCAATCCGAGTTATCAGTCCCTCCCGTTTAAGCAGCGCTATTCTATTTTTTATTGTTCTCTCAGAAAGTTTTAGCACTTCACTCAGCTGTCCAATGGTTATATATGGATCTTGTATAATTGCTTCCAGTGTACTTTGGGCAATCTTTGGGCAATCTTTGGGCAATCTTTGGGCAACATTAATTTCATCCTGCCCCATATTATTCAGTGACGTGCCGGTATTGTCCTTCATTCTGACTACATTACCGCATCCTTCATGTACGGGTATGAACATGAGGAAGTAACTACGTTCCTCATCGGTTTCGATAGAAGCACGTGGTGAACCGTTTTTAGCCAGCTCATCTTGGATTGTGGGGATTCCGGTACAGCGACCTTCCGTCAAGTCCAGTTCTTTCAAGAAATCGCCCAAGCGATTATTCTTGTATCGACGTGAATGAAGACTTTTACACTCCCACAAAGCTTCGTTTGATATAGAACGGTCCGGTCCTGAAAGGCTTAATATTCTTATCCCTTCCGGTTCTACGGTTATCTCCACTTCTTGCTGTTCCTGATAATCGCGATGATACATCGCGTTAACAACACTCTCCTCAAGTGCCTGATACGGATAATTGAACCACCGTTCCGACTGCATCCTGTCTTTCGGTTTCGAGACATATTCTGTTATGACAACGTCTTTTAAATATTGCATCGCTCCTCTGATGATTGTTGGAACAGAGCCTTTGAACGTCTTTTCTGAAAAACGGTTGGGGTTCTGTATCTTACCCTCAGGAAAAACCACAATGGATATTTGGGTATATGGAAAGAACTTTTCGGGGTGGTTACTAAACATCATGGCAGCCACGTTCTTTATCATCCGATTCTCTGTAGGTCCAATCAGCAAATCCAGCCGTTCAAGCAGCTCCATTGTATCAAGATGTTTCAATTCACCCACCATCCGGCTTCTCACCTCCTGCAGATACTCACGAATCAATACATAATCAATATCCTCTTCTTTGATATCAGGATTGCCACGCCCATCAAAAGGCACACGGCTTGCCATATCCCGCAATTCATCGAGTACCTCACCTTTAGCAACAATACTACTCGTTCCAGAACGTATATAAAAAGCTTCGCGCTTATCATTGCCATTCGTCACATCCATACGGATTGAATAGGGACGATTGACACCGGTAGGTGCCCATATTACTACAAGGTTGCTTCCATCCACTTCTTCAACAGAAATGCGTGGCAGATAATATGGAGCAAACAGATTATTGAAACCCACCATCTGCTGCTGTATCTTATCCAACTGTCCGGTCGGCACACCGGCAACAGGACGTTTAGGCATACCGTTTTCTTCTTCTACACCGATAATGATATAACCTCCCCCAAGATTATCCAAATCATTGGCAAAAGCACAAATAGTATGGTATATACTCGCAGGATTCCAACCTTTTTTGAACTCCACCCGATTACTTTCCACTTTATTACGATGCAGCAGGTCTTCTATGTTTATTGGCAGTGACATATAGTGTTCAATTATTTAATTCCACCAATGAGTATAGTCAGTATGGTGTATTCGTATTGCAATTTTCAATACGAAGTTTCTCGCAAATATAAGAAATATATTCGTCTCCCTTATATTCATCTAATTTATTTATATTGCAGGATAAACCCTTTTATAAATAAATTGGAAATGAGCAGAAATGAAATTACCTTACAGGAGATGT
>NZ_SRYZ01000089.1 GCF_004793475.1 Bacteroides muris (ex Afrizal et al. 2022)
AAAAGCAAAAGCCCCCTCGTCATTTCTGACTCGGGGGCTTCCTCTAAAACGGCGACTACCTACTCTCCCACTGTTACGCAGTACCATCGGCGTGACCGGGCTTAACTTCTCTGTTCGGAATGGGAAGAGGTGGAACCCCGGTGCTGTAGTCACCTGAATAAGGCAGACATGATGCGGAAAAAGTAAAAGCTTCATTAGCGGCTGAACGTATATACCTCCATACGAGGCAGGACAAGAAGTGAACGGGCAATTAGTAATGCTCGGCTATGACATCGCTGCCTTTACACCTGCATCCTATCAACGTCGTAGTCTACGACGACCCTGAGAAATCTAATCTTGTGGCTGGCTTCGTACTTAGATGCTTTCAGCACTTATCCAATCCCGACTTAGATACCCGGCAATGCACCTGGCGGCACAACCGGCAAACCAGAGGTCAGTCCAACACGGTCCTCTCGTACTAGTGTCAGAGCCACGCAAATTTCATACGCCCACGATAGATAGAGACCGAACTGTCTCACGACGTTCTGAACCCAGCTCGCGTGCCACTTTAATGGGCGAACAGCCCAACCCTTGGGACCTTCTCCAGCCCCAGGATGTGACGAGCCGACATCGAGGTGCCAAACCCCTCCGTCGATATGAGCTCTTGGGAGGGATCAGCCTGTTATCCCCGGAGTACCTTTTATCCTTTGAGCGATGTCCTTTCCATACAGAAACACCGGATCACTATGCTCTAGTTTCCTACCTGATCGACTTGTGAGTCTCCCAGTCAAGCGCCCTTATGCCATTACACTCTGCCGACGGTTACCAATCGTCGTGAGGGCACCTTTAGAAGCCTCCGTTACGCTTTTGGAGGCGACCACCCCAGTCAAACTACCCACCAAACAGTGTCCCCGAAAAAACGGGTTAGAACTCAAATAATCAAAGGGCCGTATTTCAACAGCGGCTCCACAAATACTGGCGTACCTGATTCAAAGCCTCCGGCCTATCCTACACATCAATTACCCAAATTCAATGTTAAGCTATAGTAAAGGTTCACGGGGTCTTTTCGTCCCATCGCGGGTAATCGGCATCTTCACCGATACTACAATTTCACTGAGCTCACGGTTGAGACAGCGTCCAGATCATTACACCATTCGTGCAGGTCGGAACTTACCCGACAAGGAATTTCGCTACCTTAGGACCGTTATAGTTACGGCCGCCGTTTACTGGGGCTTCAATTCAACGCTTCTCTTGCGATGACGTCTCCTCTTAACCTTCCAGCACCGGGCAGGTGTCAGGCTGTATACTTCATCTTTCAATTTCGCACAGCCCTGTGTTTTTGTTAAACAGTTGCCTGGACCTATTCTCTGCGCCTCAATCGCTTGAGGACCCTTTATCCCGAAGTTACAGGGTCAGTTTGCCTAGTTCCTTAACCGTGAATCACTCAAGCGCCTTAGTATATTCAACCCGACTACGTGTGTCCGTTTGCGGTACGGGTACCGTGAGGATTATGTTTAGCGGATTTTCTTGGAAGTATGATTACGCGCGCTATTGGATTGTTCAGAAGAACGCTCCATACTATCAGGTTCGACTCTTGTCCCGGATTTGCCTGGGACAATCGGCATCTACACCCTTCAACGGACTATTCCGTCAGTCCGCGGCGCTGTCACGACTCCGTCTCCACGTCACTCCACAAGGTAGTACCGGAATATTAACCGGTTCTGCCATCGGCCTCGCCGTTCGGCTGAGCCTTAGGACCCGACTTACCCTGATCCGATTAGCGTTGATCAGGAAACCTTAGTCTTTCGGCGAGGGGGTTTCCCACCCCCTTTATCGTTACTTATACCTACATTTGCTTTTCCACACGCTCCAGCAGGGCTCACGCCCAACCTTCGACGCAGAGTGGAATGCTCCCCTACCGATGATTTCTCATCCCAAAGCTTCGGTAGAATGCTTATGCCCGATTATTATCCACGCCAAACTCCTCGACTAGTGAGCTGTTACGCACTCTTTAAATGAATGGCTGCTTCCAAGCCAACATCCTAGCTGTCTTAGCAATCTGACTTCGTTAGTTCAACTTAGCATTCATTTCGGGACCTTAGCTGTTGGTCCGGATTGTTCTCCTTTAGGACATGGACCTTAGCACCCATGCCCTCACTCCTGACATAGAACTGGCACGCATTCGGAGTTTGTCAAGACTTGATAGGCGGTGAAGCCCTCGCATCTTATCAGTCGCTCTACCTCATGCCAGTATAAGTCAAGGCTGCACCTAAATGCATTTCGGGGAGTACGAGCTATCTCCAAGTTTGATTAGCCTTTCACCCCCACCCTCAGGTCATCCGGAAGCTTTTCAACGCTTATCGGTTCGGTCCTCCAGACAGTGTTACCTGTCCTTCAACCTGCCCAAGGGTAGATCACTTGGTTTCGCGTCTACTCCTTCCGACTATACGCCCTGTTCAGACTCGCTTTCGCTTCGGATACGGATCTGAAATCCTTAACCTCGCCGGAAAAAGTAACTCGTAGGTTCATTATGCAAAAGGCACGCCGTCACACTTAAAGTGCTCCGACCGCTTGTAGGCACATGGTTTCAGGAACTATTTCACTCTTCTGTTCGAAGTGCTTTTCACCTTTCCTTCACAGTACTGGTTCACTATCGGTCTCTCGGGAGTATTTAGCCTTACCGGATGGTCCCGGCAGATTCACGCAGAATTCCTCGTGCTCCGCGCTACTCAGGATACCACTAGGCTTAAGCCGGCTTCGCGTACGCAGCTGTCATGCTCTATGGCTGTACTTTCCAGAACATTCCGCTCACCGACTGTCTTGCCAAAACGTGGTCCTACAACCCCACACATGCCGTAACACGGGTGGTTTGGGCTCTTCCCCGTTCGCTCGCCACTACTGGGGGAATCATTGTTTATTTTCTTTTCCTGCAGGTACTAAGATGTTTCAGTTCCCTGCGTTAGCCTCCCGCATTGCGGGATGGTACCTCTTCAAGGTACCGGGTTGTCCCATTCGGAAATCCGCGGATCAAAGGTCATTTGCACCTACCCGCAGCTTATCGCAGCTTATCACGTCCTTCATCGCCTCCGAGAGCCAAGGCATCCGCCATGTGCCCTTACTTACTTTTTGTCTTACCGATCACGTATGGTCGATATATACTTTCAGCTTTAACTTTACTTTTTTTTGGTCACATCATGTCAAAGATCGTCTCAAGAATCCGGAAAAACATCCGGAACTGATAAGTGGAGAATAACGGATTCGAACCGTTGACCCCCTGCGTGCAAAGCAGGTGCTCTAGCCAGCTGAGCTAATCCCCCAAACGGAAAGGACTATGTCGCGTCTTAAAAAATCGATACAAAAAAAGTATCATGAAAAGACCGCGCACAACATCCGTCATTCGAGTAGTCCCAGGCAGAGTTGAACTGCCGACCTCTACATTATCAGTGTAGCGCTCTAACCAACTGAGCTATAGGACTGTCAGTCAAACCCTCGCCTTGCGGCTCGGCTTCTTCTTTCTCTTATGTTAATAAACAACTACGGCAGTACAAGAGGTTCTTATGGAAGCAAGACTTCAAGAACCGAAACCATCTCTTAATCTCGAAACGTCACTCCAGAAAGGAGGTGTTCCAGCCGCACCTTCCGGTACGGCTACCTTGTTACGACTTAGCCCCAATCACCAGTTTTACCCTAGGGCGCTCCTCGCGGTTACGCACTTCAGGTACCCCCGGCTTTCATGGCTTGACGGGCGGTGTGTACAAGGCCCGGGAACGTATTCACCGCGCCGTGGCTGATGCGCGATTACTAGCGAATCCAGCTTCATGGAGTCGGGTTGCAGACTCCAATCCGAACTGAGAGAGGATTTAGGGATTAGCCTCACGTCGCCGTGTAGCTGCCTTCTGTACCCCCCATTGTAACACGTGTGTAGCCCCGGACGTAAGGGCCGTGCTGATTTGACGTCATCCCCGCCTTCCTCGCATCTTACGACGGCAGTCCCGACAGAGTCCCCAGCACCACCTGATGGTAACTATCGGTAAGGGTTGCGCTCGTTATGGCACTTAAGCCGACACCTCACGGCACGAGCTGACGACAACCATGCAGCACCTTCACAAATGCCTTGCGGCCGGCATGTCTCCACGCCGTTCATTTGCAATTCAAGCCCGGGTAAGGTTCCTCGCGTATCATCGAATTAAACCACATGTTCCTCCGCTTGTGCGGGCCCCCGTCAATTCCTTTGAGTTTCACCGTTGCCGGCGTACTCCCCAGGTGGAATACTTAACGCTTTCGCTTGGCCGCTTACTGTATATCGCAAACAGCGAGTATTCATCGTTTACTGTGTGGACTACCAGGGTATCTAATCCTGTTTGATACCCACACTTTCGAGCATCAGCGTCAGTTACAGTCCAGCAGGCTGCCTTCGCAATCGGAGTTCTTCGTGATATCTAAGCATTTCACCGCTACACCACGAATTCCGCCTACCTCTACTGTACTCAAGGATGCCAGTATCAACTGCAATTTTACGGTTGAGCCGCAAACTTTCACAACTGACTTAACAACCCGCCTACGCTCCCTTTAAACCCAATAAATCCGGATAACGCTCG
>NZ_SRYZ01000008.1 GCF_004793475.1 Bacteroides muris (ex Afrizal et al. 2022)
AGTTCCGCGAAAACTCTGGTAATTTCGTATATTGGTATGCAGACGCAGGAGGTGGCGATTAAGTCACATGTGAAAGTGACAATGAGAAGCAATGCAGAAGCTTTGGATGAGGTTGTGGTAGTGGCATACGGTACTGCTAAAAAAGAATCGTTGACCGGTTCTATCTCGGTGGTTGACAATAAGAAAATAGAGAAGCGCATCACAACCAGCGTAACCGGTGCACTTGAAGGTGCCGCACCGGGTGTACAAGTGAACAATACATATGGTGAACCCGGTTCTGCCCCCAGCATCCGTATCCGTGGTTTTGGTACATTGGTTTCAGGTGCTTCAGATCCTCTGTATGTAGTGGACGGAGTCCCTTTCGATGGAAACATGGCCGAACTAAACTCTAATGATATTGAAAGCATGTCCATCTTGAAAGATGCTGCTTCCGCTGCATTATACGGTAACCGTGCTGCCAACGGTGTTGTCATCATTACAACCAAGAGCGGACGGAACACTCACAAACCGAGTATTACGCTGCAAATGAATCAAGGTATGTATAACAGAGGTATTCCCGAGTACGACCGTCTGGATGCAGACCGCTGGATGGAAGCTACCTGGATGGCCAAGAAGAATGCCATGATGAGCAATGCCGGCATGTCGGCAAGCGATGCTGCCGCATACGCCACGGGACACGTGGTTAGTGAATCTATCGGTCGTAATATCTACAATGCCGCTGATGATAAGTTGTTTGACAATAGCGGTAAACTGATTGCCACTCGTCTGGCTGGCTATGACGACTTGGACTGGCAGAATGCCATCGAACGCACGGGACACCGTCAGGAATACAATCTTTCCGCTGCCACTTCGGGAGAGAAATACAACGTGTATTCTTCCATAGGCTATTTGAATGAGAAAGGATATGTAAAAGCCACAGGTTACGAACGTTTCTCCGGGCGTATCAACACTACTTATACGCCTAACAAATGGTTTAAGGGTGGCGTGAACCTGACCGGCTCGTGGACCAAGCGTAACTATAACAGTAATGCCAACGGCAGCTATTACGCCAATCCGTTCTACATTACCCGTTATATGGCTCCGGTCTATCCGTTGTTTATGCACAATGCCGACGGTACATACCAATTGGATGCCGATGGTAACAGAATCTATGACACCACGTCATCTTATCTGAGTAACCGCAACATCGCTTACGAAATGTTGTATAATAAGCAGGAAAGTGTGCGCAACGTATTGGGTGGACAAGCTTTTGCTACCATCTCGTTGCCGTATGGACTTTCATTAACTGTAAAAGGTGACCTGAACAACAGCACTTCGAACAATAAGAAATATGACAATCCCGAAATTGGAGACGGTGCTACGAATGGCGGTCGTTTGACAAGTTATGCCTACCAATACAAGACTATAACCTTGCAGGAAATTCTGAGCTGGAACTATCAATTTAATCAGGTACACAACGTGGAAGCTATGGTGGCTCACGAGAACTATAGTTGGGAGCGCAAGTACACTTCCGGAATGAACACCGGTATGGCTGTAGACGGAAACCTCACGATGGGCAACTTCCTCAACAACTCTTATTTTTCCGGAAGTGATGATGAGGACAAGACGGAGTCTTATCTGGCACGCGTAAAGTACAATTATGACAACCGTTATTTCGTAGAAGGTTCGTTCCGTCGTGACGGTTCCTCACGCTTCCACAAGGACAATCGCTGGGGTAACTTCTATTCTGTTGGTGCCAGCTGGAACATGAAACAAGAAGCTTTCTTGCAAGATGTAGATTGGGTGGATGCCTTGAAGTTGCGCGCGTCCTATGGTGAAGTCGGTAACAATATGGGCGTAAGCCTTTATGGTCACATGGCTCTTTATACCATTGACAAGAACGGTGGTGAAGCCGCTTTGGTAAAACAATCACTTTCAGCACCGGACATCAAGTGGGAAACTACACAGACGGTGGATGTTGCCGTAGAGGGGCGTCTGTTCAACCGTCTGAACTTCCAAATAGGCTATTTCGACAAACGTTCCAAAGACCTGCTGTTTGAGGTACGCCTGCCGCTTTCTGCCGGTTCTTATCCTTGGGTTGACGACAGTGCCCCGATGAACCTGACGCAATACAAGAATATCGGTACCGTGTCCAACCGTGGCTGGGAAATTTCTTTGAATGCCGATGTCATCAACAACAATGACTGGAAATGGAACATCGGTGTAGACGCTACTTTCCTGAAGAATAAAATCGTGAAACTGCCCGATGGAAAGGACATCTTGCATGGTATGCAAAACTATTCCGAAGGACACTCCATCTACGAATGGTACACTTATCATTTCGAAGGTGTAGACCAAATGACCGGTACCTCTCTCTATACACTGGACCCGGACAAGAAATCCGCTGCCCAAGAAGCCGGTGCATTGACTACCATCAATGGTACAGATTATGCTACCGCGACTTCATACGCCAAACGTGACTGGGCCGGTAGTGCACTCCCTACGGTTTACGGTTCTATCAGCTCGGCTCTTTCTTGGAAAAACTGGGATTTGAACATGCTGTTTACTTATTCTTTAGGCGGTAAAACATACGATGGTAGTTATGCCAGCTTGATGGGGGTGTCCGAATCCGGTGCTGCCGGTAGCGCTTACCACAAGGACATCCTGAATTCTTGGAAAGAAGTTCCTGCGGGAATGACAGAAACTTCTGCCAATCGCATTGATCCGAATGGAACTCCGCGCGCCGACTTTTACAAATCGTCCGACCTGAATGCCACCAGTGACCGCTGGCTGACAAGCTCTTCTTACTTCGTATTCAAGAACCTGAATCTCTCCTACAGCTTGCCCAAGCGTTGGCTGAAAAGTGTAGGTATAGAAGGCCTTTCGCTGACTGCCGGTGTAGAGAACCTTTTTACATTGACTTCACGCAAAGGATTGAATCCGCAGTATTCCTTCAACGGAGGTTCGGACGATACGTATGTGACAGCCCGTGTTTATAACTTCGGACTGACTGTGAAATTCTAAAGGTATAACCATATAATTTGTATTAGAAATGAAAAAGATTATCAATAAATTGTTCGCAGGAAGCCTATTGGCAGGTATGATGCTGGTGTCTTCTTGCGCCGGTGACTATCTGGATACAGCACCTACTGACTCAACCGGAGCAACCGATGCCGTAGGTACCACGGCCAATGCCATGAAGGCATTGAACGGTATCGCCAAAATCATGACGACACAACACTCCTATTTTGGAAGTGGATTTGCTGGTGAGAACAACATAATGATTCAGTACGAAAGCTACCCGAGTGAAAATTACAATTACAACGTCTATGCATCCGGATGGTCTCCTATCTTCAATCAAGAGTTCCATACGCGTACCAACTCCATTTACGATGCTTACGCATGGTATTACTATTATACCATTGCAGGTAATGCTAACACCATTCTTGCCAATATAGACAATGCCGAAGGTACGGAAGCGGAAAGGAATTTTGTCAAGGCATCTGCACTGACTTTTCGTGCATATGCTTTCGAAAAACTGGTACACTACTATTGCTGGCGCTGGCAAGATTCCAACAATGGCGCTTCGCAGGGGATAGTACTTCGTTTGGACGAATCTACCGATGGACAAGGTTATGCCACATTAGCTGAAACATATACACAGATTTATAAAGATTTGGATGAAGCCATTATGTTGTTTGAGCAAAGCGGTATGGACCGTAATGCCTCACAAGTATGGATGCCGAACATCAATGTGGCACATGCCATCTACGCCCGTGCCGCTCTTACCAAGCAAGATTATACCAAAGCATTGACTGAAGCTAAGCTGGCTCGCCAGAACTACCCACTCATGAGCAATGCAGAATATCATGCAGGGTTCTGTAATCCGACCAGTGAATGGATTTTCGGAAGCTTTGGTAGTGCACAAGAGAATAACTGGTATTGGAGTTATGGTACTCAGTATGCATGCAACGGATATTATGCGAGCACTCAACAGACCGGTGCAGGTTCTATTGGTCGTGAATTGATTAACCGCATTCCTAACAACGATGCCCGTAAAGCATTGTTCCTAACCGAAGACAAATTTCCCGGCTATAACTTCAATGACGGTTCAGCCATGGATTTAGGCTACGGCATTCTTGGAATGGGAAATGATGCGGAAAAAGCAGATGCTCTTTGGGAAGATGCAGCTGCCTATTGTCAGAAAATGGCGGTCAGTGGCCTGGAGGCTCCCTATCAGGCCGGTTACATGCATTTGGGCGGACAACTGAAGTTTTATGTATTCGACATTCCGGGCGTCAGCTACCTGCCTTTCATCCGTTCATCGGAAATGGTATTGGTAGAGGCAGAGGCTAATTATTTCTTGAATGACGAGACTGCTGCTCGTGCCTCACTGGTAGAACTGAATGCCACTTCCGGACGTAATCCTGAATACACTTGCGACAAGAGTGGCGAAGCTCTTTGGAATGAAATTATGGACTATCGCGAATTGGAACTCTGGGGTGAAGGTTTTGCATGGAGCGACTACAAGAGATGGAACCGCGACATAGTCCGTCACAGTTTTGCCGAAGGTGGTAATGCTCACATTTCCGTTGCAAAAACCATTCCTGCCTCCGGTGTCAACAAATGGACATGGGATGTACCTCTGAATGAAACTGATTACAACGATGAGTTGAATCTTGGAGGAAAATAATTCTACCGGAATTATTCTATAAATAAAGTGTTTTTTGAGAGAGGGGATGCTATAAAGCATTCCCTCTGTTATTAGAGGAGAACAATAAAAGCGTTTCCACACTATTCTCAGGATATTTGCCTGCCATTTGGTATTCATCAATGATCACTAGAGGGGAGGGCTATCTATATAGCGCAAGTGGGAAAGGCAAGTACTTTGCTCCACCTCAATTCGTAAAACGTACTTTGGTAAACAGATATTTCATCAAGAAGAAAATAAGGATAGATGATATGTGAGAAATGTGGAGTTCTCAAAAGAGTCCTGTACTTCTCATACCTGCGGAACAATCAACTTTTAAAAAACAATAACTATCAATTATCCATAATCTTATAAAAATGTCGTATGTTTGCAATTAGATAAATGCATGAATATGGATTCTAAAAAACAACTCTACATCATTAGTGGTTGTAATGGTGCTGGTAAGACTACGGCATCTTACACTGTGCTACCGGATGTTCTGGAATGCAAGGAGTTTGTTAATGCAGATGAAATAGCTCGTGGATTATCTCCTTTCAATCCCGAAAGTATGGCTATTGAAGCCGGACGGTTGATGTTACAAAGGATTAATGAATTGCTGAGAAATCAACAAAACTTTTCTATAGAAACCACACTTGCCACAAGAACTTACACCCGCCTTGTCCATCGTGCGCAAGAGCAAGGATATAAAGTCAATTTAATATATTTCTGGTTGAGTTCGCCCGACTTGGCTATTCAGCGTGTAGCCCAACGTGTACGTAATGGTGGGCACGACATTCCCAAAGAGGTTGTGATTCGGCGTTATCAAGCAGGTATCAATAACTTTTTCAATATTTATATGCCCCGTGTGGACTATTGGCTATTGGCAGATAATAGCGAGACACCCCGTATTATTGTTGCTGAAGGCGGACGAGGAATGGAAATGCATATACATCATATTGAACGATTTAATAAAATACAAAGTTATGTCAGAGAATGAGAGAAAAGAACTGAGCGAAAAGTTACATTTCGGTTTGGCATTAGCCGAACGTCGTATGCTTGAGGAAAAAGCATTGCGCAATGAATGCATTATACAAGGCTTGCCCAATGGAGAGATTAAAAGTGTACCGGCACGTATCATGCTACATAGACTTTATGGAGAAGAACTGAAGCAATAGGAGTATTCTTTCTTCAATAAACACAAGCCTGAATTGTTTGCACGATACGAGAATCAGCGCGGATTACAAGAGTACATTCTTTATTACCCTGAATTATAATAAGAAATATATCCACTCAGTCTTCGTTATTCTATATAGACTATATTCCCTTACAAGAAGCCTTCCCCATTAGGAAAATGTAAGCCAAAACAAAAACATTGTTTACTACATAAATCTTTGGGGAATTAAAGAACTAAACCTTGACTGAACAATCGTTTTTCCATCCGAAAAGGGAGGTTTACATTTTTGACATACTCCCAATGGTAGTTTTTCGCAGTTACAGAATTCTTTACTTCAATTACTTTTGTATTTGGAATAAACAAACGGATATCTCCATTTAAAATAAGGACAATTGCATAGTGTTCTAAGCATAAAATGGATAAATGGGTAAGATGGTATCTATGTAACCTTTATAATTTCAATAATATTTTATATAATGCTTTACATTTTCATGGATGTAACAAACAATACAAGTAAATAATTGACAAAAAACAACTAAACGATAGATGTTGACATACTCATTCATTCTTTAAAAAAAGAAATCCTAACGTTATGATTATAACATATTAGTATAGAATCAGACTACTATAAATCAGCACATTACTATTACAGATAGTATCATATAAGTAGATTGTCATGTATAGTGAACATGTATAGAGTATCTCCCAAAGGGGAACACTTCCTTTTGAAGCTTTCTTGAATTATTGTACATCCTTTATTACCAACAAGATACACATATTATAGTTCCGCGAAAACTCTGGTAATTTCGTATATTGGTATGCAGACGCAGGAGGTGGCGATTAAATCTCACGTAAGAGTAGTCATGAAATCTGACTCTGAGCTACTTGAAGAGGTTGTGATTACCGGATATGGTTCGGGACAGAAACTAGGTTCGGTAGTAGGTTCAGTAACTGCGGTAGGCAGTGAAAAACTTGAAAAGAAGCCCGTAGCAAATGTTGCTGACGCCCTTCAAGGACAAGTTGCCGGTTTGCAAGTTTTCACTCCAAGTGGTGAACCAAGTCAATCAGTACGCATGCGTTTGCGTGGTGTAAGTTCTATTAGTAGTTCTTCTGAGCCGTTATTCATTTTGGATGGTTCACCAATTTCTGCTGGCACATTTACTGCACTTAACCCAAACGACATCGAAAGTATGACTGTATTGAAAGATGCTTCTTCTACAGCTATTTACGGTTCACGTGCAGCCAATGGTGTTGTTATCTTGACTTCCAAGAAAGGTAAGAGAGGAAGTAAGGCTACCATTAATATCAGTGCACAATATGGTGTCTCCCGCATGACAGGTGACAATGTGGAAATGATGAATGCTCAACAATGGCTGAACTTCCAAGAGGCTCTTGATCCGTCTATGAAAAACAATGCTGCTTTCCAGGAAAAGAAAAACTTCTATATCAACAACGGAATTTCTACTGACTGGGCAGACATATTTTTCGGTGGTTCTGCGCCTGTACAACAATATGATTTGAATGTTTCTGGTGGTACAGATGCTGTCAACTATTACTTTGCTTTCGGACACTATGATGCTGACGGTATCATGGATGACTCCAATCTGCGTCGTGAAACCTTGCGTTCCAACTTGGAATCGAACATCAACAAATGGTTGAAAGCAGGTATCAACCTGAACCTATCTTATCAGAAATATTCTACTACTGCATTTGGTGGTAGTGGAAACAGCGTTTATAACAAAGCATACGCTTCACGTGTTTACCGTCCTACCCAGACCTATTATGAGATTTTGAAAGATGATAACGGCAACTTCCTCGGATTTGGCGACCGTTTGAATTTCTTTGATGAACTGGGCTATTGGAACCCTTATTACTTGTCTGAAATCCAGCCGGGAAACAATACAATGGCTCGTATCAATGGGAATACTTATGTGAACATCAACCCTATCAAGGGATTAAACATCCGCGCTGCACAGGCTATGGAAGCTTTTGACTACCGCACTTCCGGAGTGGCTCTTCCTATGGAGCCGTTTAAAGATGCCGGTACTGCAAAAGAATCGTTCCAACGCTACTATGCGTTTACTTATACGAACACTGCCGAATACAAATTCACGGCTTGGGATAGAAACCACTTCTCGTTTTTGTTGGGACAAGAGTCTATTATCCGTAAGAATGAAAGCTTTGGTGTGTCTGTAGAAGGTTTGACAGATACACGACTGATGCTGATGTCTGCCGGTGCTACTCCCAAGATGCCGTCACACAGCAAGAACAACACTGTGTTCAATTCTTACTTTGTGACTGGTAGCTACAACTTCGATGAAAAATACTACTTGGATGCCACTTTCCGACGCGATGGTTCTTCTTTGTTTGGACTCAATAACCAGTGGGGTAATTTCTGGTCGGCAGGCGCCATGTGGGATTTGAAGAAAGAGGCTTTCTTGAATGATGTGGATTGGCTGGACGACTTGCAACTGAAAGTCAGCTACGGTTCGGTTGGTAACTCCTTGGGCTTGGATCCCTACATGTCATTCGGTTTGATTGGTACCGGTCTGCTTTATGGGGGAACTTCAGGTACGGCTGTCGCCAATCCGGCCAATCCGGATTTGACTTGGGAGGTTCTGAAATCCACCAACGTGGCATTAAGCACTCGCTTGTTCGACCGCGTAAGCCTGGATGTGGAATACTATCAGCGCAAGACCGAGGATATGTTGATGGAAATTCCTTACTCTTATACAACCGGATTCAGTACAGGCTGGGGTAATGTAGCCAGTATGGTGAACCGTGGGGTGGATATTACTGCCAATGTGGACATTTTAAAGAATGTAAACGGCTTAGACTGGAGCATATCGGCTAACGTGAACTATAACAAGAACGAGATTACGGAACTGTTCAACGGCTTGGACGAATATGTGTTGGCAAATACCGGCTTGAAGTTGCAGAAAGGTATGCCTTACGGTGAATATTACTATGTACGTTGGGCAGGCGTAGATTCACGTGATGGTTACAACATGTGGTATGACAAAAATGGTAACCTGACCAAAAACTTTTCTGATGATGATGCTGTATTTACAGGTAAACAGCGCTATGCTCCATGGTCAGGCGGTTTTGGTACACGTGCAAGTTGGAAAGGTATCACCGTAGCAGCTGATTTCTCGTTCATGTTGGGACAATACATGGTAAACAACGAACGTTGGTTCACGGAGAATCCTACCTTTGCAGCTAAGAATAACCAAACAACTGAAATGCTGACTATGTGGCAAAAACCAGGTGATATTACCAATATCTCTTGCGTAGACTCTCCGATGCAGTTTGATACGCACTTGCTGGAAAATGCTTCTTTCATGCGTCTGAAGAACCTAACCGTAAGCTATACATTCCCGCAACGCTGGATGAAGAAGACCGGTTTTATGGAAAACGCCAAAGTATTCTTCGTAGGACGTAATTTGTGGACTGTGACTAAGTACAAAGGATACGATCCTGAAATTGACAGCAATATACAATTAGGCAACTACCCGAATACCAAACAGTTCTCATTCGGTGTAGAACTGACTTTCTAAACCATTAACCATAAAAAGAGGATAAACAGATATGAAGAAATTACATATATTATTAGCGGCAGCTCTTCTTGCCGCTGGATTCTCTTCCTGCGACATGGAGAAATATCCATATAATGCCGTAGAAGAGTCTTTATACATGACCAGTACCACCGACTTTGCCAATGCGCGAGTCGGTCTATATTCCAGTTACCGCGGATTGACTACCGGTGGATATATTTTATTGCCCGAAATGCAGTGCGATGACTTCAATGCTACGGTAGGATACTCCAATTCATATGGAAATATGTACCGTTGGGATTTTCAAAGTTCTGATGGAAATATCCAAAACTACTGGAGCAATTACTATTTACTGATTGCACGTTGCAACTATTTTATTGATAGCTACCTAAAACTTAAAGAAGGCAATACCAGTTTTAGCGATGCTGACATGGCTAAAATTAGAGCATACGTTGGTGAAGCCTACTTTACAAGAGCCTTTTCATATTTCAATTTAGCCAATCACTTCTGTAAGGCATACAATAGTGCCAGCGCAGATGCGGATTTAGGAATGCCGTTACAACTGACGTACGCTCCAACTTCTAATTCAGCTGTCTATCCGGGGCGTTCTTCCATGAAAGAGACTTTTGCACAGATTATAAGCGACTTGGACAATGCCAAAGAATTAGTAAACATTGGACTTGCCTTGGACAAAGGCAAGTCTGCTATCAATTACATTTCCACAGATGTTGTGACTGCTTTACAGGCACGCGTAGCATTACAGATGAAAGATTATGCTGCCGCTGCTACTGCTGCCACTTCACTGATTGCTGCCGGCAAATATGCTTTGGTTAATTCGGCCGAAACATTCCGCGGCATGTGGGTGAATGATATGAGCAGCGAGGTGATGTGGCAGATTTACATGAGTGCGGACGAATTGGGCAGTGCAACCGGAACCTCTTTCTGGGGACAATATCAGGAAGATCCTGCTAAAGTAACAACGGATTACATCCCGACAGGTAAATTGGTAGATTTGTATGAGAAGAATGATATCCGTTTCGCGGCTTTCTTTGCTCCTTTCACATTGAATGTAGCTACAGGTGCCCAAGGTAACATCTATATGTTCGACAAATATCCCGGTAATCCCGATATCTATACTATAGTAGGCGTAGATAATCACTACACAAACAAGTCCAAGCCATTCCGTATTGCCGAGCAGTACTTGATTGCTGCCGAAGCATACGCCGGCCAGGGCAACGTTACCGAAGCTGCCAAATATCTGAACGATTTGAAGCGCAACCGTATTGAAGGTTATACAGACCGTACTTTCAACAGTGCCGACCTGCTGATGGCTGAAATCCGCGATGAGCGCCACAGGGAATTGGTAGGTGAAGGATTCCGCCTGTCCGATTTGAAGCGTTGGGGATTGGGAGTAAATCGCCAGAACAATGTACAGGATGCCAACTTGGTATTGTTCCCCGATTCAGAAATTACTACCGCCCTTGAGAAGGCAGCTGATGACTTCCGTATGGTATGGCCTATTCCCAAGGCTGAAACGGACGTGAATCCTCAAATCAGAAACCAACAGAATCCCGGTTATTAATCATTAAAAAAAGACGTAAATATGAAATATCTTAAATTATTAGTTCTTTTCCTTTTACCGTTGACCTTTGTTGCTTGCGACGATGATGAAGAGGTTATGAACTTGGGTAACGCCACGGTTGAGTTTGGTGAAGCAACCATAACTACAAGAGAAAGTACCTCTATGTTACAAATTCCCATTGTACTCACAGGCGACCACAATGGTACTGTTCGGGTAACGGCCAAAATGAGTGGAAGTACCGCCAACTTCGAGAACAACAAAGACGTGATTGTGACTACCGAAACATTGGTAATGCCCGAAGGCGTTGAGACTGTCAATTTTGAAGCTCATTTAAACGTAGCTAATGATGCCATCGAAAGTGGTCGTTCCATTACGTTCGAAATTGTAAGCGTAGAAGGTGCAACCATAGGGAATATCAAAACTTGCACAGTAGAACTGAAAGAGAACAATCCGTTGGAAGGCATTTATACGCTTTCTGGATACAGCCCATTTGATGGCGCAGTCAGCAGCGAAAAGTGCATGCTCAGCATGGAAGAGGGAATCAACGATGTAGCTTACTTAGATCTTGGATTCGGTGGTTTGCTTACTATCAACCTTGAAGAAGTTATACCTGGTACGAAATATAACATCACAATCCCCGGAGCGCAAGTTATTGGAACTCATTCTTCATACGGAAATGTGTTGTTCCCCTATTGTGAATTTACAGGTACTGGTGTAACTCCCTACAAGACTGATATTATCGGTGTATATGAATCAGGCATAATCACATTAAATACACCTGAAAATTTTGGTGTAGGATTCTATGTTAGTGCCGGTTGGTTTGGTGCGTATGTTGCCTATACCGATAAGAATGGTACGCTTGTTCCTGTCACTTTGCGCAAATAAGCAGCACTTGTCTGTTTGATTTAAAAGAAGAGGGTGCCATTTTGGTGCCCTTTTCTTATAACATAATAATGCATCAACGTTATGAAAACAAGATTTTACGTACTTATCTTTTTGATGGGAGTGATTTCCTCTATCAGTAGTTGTTCGGACGATGAAGTAACACCGGTTTTGGATGTTCATGCACAATCGGGCAACCTGGTGATGGAACCGCAGGCGAATGCCCAATTGGACATCCATTTTGTCTGTAACAATGCCTGGCAGGCGCAGGTAGATGTCAATTGGGTAGTACTTTCCTCAATGAAAGGGGAAGCAGGGGACATAACTCTTTCCTTGTTAGCTAAAGAAGATAACCGTACCGGCGAAGACCGCACCGGTACATTGATTTTGACTTCGGCCGGACTTACCAAGGAAATAAAATTCACACAAAAACAAACTGAGGTGTTGAACGTAATCCAGACCTTATATACAATCCCTGCAACAGGTGGCAAGATTGACATTGATTTTGCCTCAAACCTACAGAATTGCCATTTTATGCTTGTAGCAGAAAATGGGATACCCGAGTGGATTACGCAAGAGCCAAACAGCCAGACCAAAACTCTACGAAATGAAAAAATCAGTCTGACCATCCTGCCTAATCATAAACTGGTGGAGCGAAAAGCTAACATTCAAATATATGCCGTAGATATGCAGAATGAGTCCAACGTGTTCTTGAAATCACCACGCATCTCCATTTGTCAAAATGCCAATGAGGTAGGTATCTCTACAGACATGACCACCAAGGATAAGAAAGTAAAAGTCTTGCAAAGGCACAGCAAGGGCAATGGAGTACCTATCGTCATCATGGGTGATGGCTTCTTGGATTGTGACATCGAAATAGATACCAAAGACAATTACTACTATAAAATGATGGAAAAAGCCATGGAAAACTTCTTTTCCGAGGAACCCGTACAATCGTTGCGCGAATACTTTGATGTGTGGATGGTGACTGCCGTATCACAAAACAATGCATTTGGTGGAGCATATAGTACTCGTTTCAGTTGTAAACTGGAAGGAGGTGGCAGCACTGGTATTACCGGCAATCATACATTGGTAAAAGAGTATGCCGCACTTGTGCCTGAGTTGCAAGCTAATCCAAATCTGCTTAATGAAGTAATGGTCATCGTTGTGCTCAATACCGAAGAATATGCCGGCACCACCTACTTCGGATTTGCTAATATGGGAGAGTTTGCCATCGGCTATTGTCCCATCATTAACGGACCGGATGATGAAATGTTTCGCAGGGTGCTGTGTCATGAATGCATTGGGCATGGTTTTACCAAACTACTTGATGAGTATTCGTATGAACAATACGGTACTATCCCTGCTACAGAGATAGAAAAAAACCGAAGAATGCAGCAACAACTGGGCTGGGCCATGAACGTAGATTTCACCAACAACCGCGAAGAAGTGTTGTGGAAACACTTTCTGAATGACAAACGCTATCAAGGAAAAGATTTTTATGGCGAAACACTAGGGGTCTATGAAGGTGCTTGCACATATTGGCGCGGTGCATGGCGTCCTACCTTAGAGAGCATGATGCGCAGCAACACACATGGTTTTAATGCTCCCTCGCGTGAAGCCATCTATAAGCGCGTGATGCACGTAGC
Source organism: Bacteroides muris (ex Afrizal et al. 2022) (assembly GCF_004793475.1). Taxonomy (GTDB): domain Bacteria; phylum Bacteroidota; class Bacteroidia; order Bacteroidales; family Bacteroidaceae; genus Bacteroides; species Bacteroides muris. The sequence goes on from NZ_SRYZ01000008.1 coordinate 13,511, forward strand.
CCATGGTTCCGAATGGAAATATGATTACGAAATGTTTGTCGCTTTTGATTTGGCTCACCTACCACAATCTACCAGTACACGTAATACAAACATCAATCCATCTATGAACAAACCATTTGCTGCTCCTCGATATATGGGACATTTTTAATAAGTATCCAAACTGAAAAGGTATGGATTCACGTTGATTTTACAACCTGTATATTCTCTTCCTGGGCCGTGTCGAATGCGCGATACGGCTTTTTTTAGTACGCTCGGCATGAGCATTATCTAACGGGTGCAAGTCCCTAGTAAGCCCTAATAGCGGGAATTACATAGCCAAGAGCAAGGGTGTTCATCGTGAGGTGAAATCTGAAGGAAGCTGGCGGCCAACATCTGACCTAACGAACAGAAACTTCATACAAGGCATATGACTGTGGGTAAGGTTGCTAAACAAACCAAAGCCCTATAGCTATTCGGAACGGTCGGTGTAAATGAAGTGGGTATAAGATGGAAAGATAATGCCCTTATCCGAGGAGGTCTCACGAACGCATGGTGAAGATGAGGTATTCGATGTACCATGACGGAGTAAAGCTTGTCGTGAGAAGTCAGCAGAGGTCATAGTACCCAAGACACGGGTTGTCTATAGGGAAGGACTGAATCGTGCAGTGCAACAGTAAATGACTGCTACCTTGAGAGTCTTTTGTAGTCAGATGTCCGAAAAGGAACTCTCTATTCACACGATAGGACGGAATCCGACAATAGAATAGAAGTGACGTATCTCGAAGGGATGGCTGAAAACAACTTGCCACACACCGTAAGGTGTAAAAGCACGAAACCGCCGTATGCCGAACGGCACGTACGGTGGTGTGGGAGGTCGGTAAATGTGAAAGTAGGAGGTAAATGCCTTTTATGAACAACATTTACCTCCTACCCAATTACTACAGTTTTTTGCTTTCTTTTATTCACTTATCCCTTTCTTCATCTCATTTTCTAAAAAGCTATATATATAAAGATAGCTCTGAAAGACCAATCCGGTTTTGACATTTTGAAGCTTGGCAAATGTTTCCGACTGGATAAACAATCGCATAGCTTCTAGTATGGAAAGTCCTTCCACTTCCACCAATCGCGTAATGATATCTTTAGCAATGCTATTGACTGCATAACGTATTTCATTATCTGAAAACTGTTCCATATTCTACAAACTTTAATAGTTCTATTGCTCTGTCCGTACCAAAATAATATTGCGGATGAATGCCTCCTTTATATGAGATCTTCCTCACCAGAGTGGGTAAATCAATGTTTTCATTGTAATAATTCAAAATCTGAAGTCCGATTCTGTCATCAGCAATTGGACCTATGACAATATCATACTCATGTCCGACATTTTCATATCGGTTTTTCATTACAAACAAAGTCCATTCTTCATTGTAAGTTTCAAAAGTCTTAATATTTAATGAGGAATCGTTAAGATTTTCGTCATCAATATCAAAAACAGTTACTATCGCTTCCCCGCATTCATTCCTTTCAACGGTACGTAACGCCATTGCTTCCGCTTGACTTCTGTCATCTGAAAGATAGAACCCTTTTCCAAAGTCCTTGTTGGGCTTTGATAAGGATAAGTCAATCTTTGAGATTATCGTATTGGAACCATGATACAGTTTCATTGAATCATTCCTCCTCTATTAATACAAACTTGCGATACATCGGAAAGGATTTCATTAAAAGAAAGTGTATGTTCTACATCATAATGCTTTTCCAAGAAAGCAAGTCCACCGTGAAAGTCCAAATAGCTATAAGCCTGTTTATACTTTAAGCCATGCAATTTGGCAAACTCGTCAATCACAAAAACCATCAACTCTATTTTTGCAGCATTCAAAGACATTCCTTTCATTAGTTCCTCCATATTGCTTGTTAATCTATAAGAACAAAGATAGAAAAAGTTACATTATCCTTTTCTTGTTTTAACGACAATTTTACTTTTTCTAAGAATAAGGCGAATTCCATATCTGAACTTAAGGGCCCTTTATGCAAATAGGATTAGAGATAATTTGCGAAAATATATTTTACACTACCTTCAAAGTGTTTTTATAAATAAAGTGTTTTAAGCCGCCCATTGTGAAATGAGCGGCTTTTTAATATCTGCCTTATTGTCATTCAGCTCGTTTCAGTAGTCATATCTCAAAGAACTTGTCTAAAAATTGAAAAGCCTATTGATTTACTCTTCTCATGTTGGAAATTAAATTATAGATTTACAATCTTTCTTTATCCTCTGCCAACAAAAAGTTTCGCAGTGAAATCTGTTTGATTCCTTTGTAATTTCCCCCGCTCTGTATTTCATCCATTGTAACTACATATTTGGGGTAATTGTCTGCTATTTCCAAAAGATTGCCGAATTCTCGCTGAACGGTTGCATCATCGGGAAGCATATACGCTACTTGGATATAGACTTTATGGTCGTCTTTGGAAGCAATAAAATCAATTTCCTTATTTCCACTCTTTCCGACATATACTTCATATCCATATCTTAACAAATCAATGCATACAACATTTTCCATTAACTTGTTGATGTCTTTTCGAAAATCAAAATGCCGTATGGAATTATGTAATCCCAAATCTTCAAAATAATATTTCTCACCAATCTCAAAGATTTTCATCCCTTGGATTTCTGCTCGTTGAATTTTGTAAATAAAGAAACTATTGCACAGTGCCTTTAGATAGTTCAGAATTGTCTGCGTGGGAATATTGACATGCTGCGACTTTAAATATTTGCTAATATTCTGGGCAGAAAAAAGAGAGCCGGTATTATCTATCAGATAAGCTACGAGATTCTCCAAAAAAGATACATTCCGGATTGATTCACGGGCAACCACATCTTTTAGTAGGATAGTAGAATAAACGTTTCTCAAATACTCGAATATGACATTCTTGTCCATTGTTAGATTATGAATGTATGGCATACCTCCGAATGTAAGATAGAGTTTTAAACTTTCGGTGGAATCTTGACATTGATTGAAAGTTAAGAATTCCCCGTAGCTAAGTGAATGAATGGGAAATTCTATATATCTTCCTGCCAATTGAGTAGCAAGTTCACTGGATAGCATTTTAGCATTACTTCCGGTGCAATAGATGTCGCATTTATTTTCATTCAATAAACTCCGCAGACACAATTGGAATTCTTCAACCTCTTGGATTTCATCTACAAAAAGATAGTTATGATTATGCCCAATAACCTTCTTTAAAACATATTGATAAAGATCCATGTAGTTCCTAATTTCCGTGAAGGCAAGCTGCTCCTTGTCTACAAAAATAATGTTGGCTTCCGGTATGTTCTTCTTTATGAGATCTGATATCTGCAAAAGAATGTAGCTTTTACCTATCCTACGTTGGCCAGTTATTACTTTTATTATACTTTTATCAATAAACGGTTCAATTCTTCTTATGTATAAAGGGCGGGAGATATAATTTTTCATATTCAAACACGATTTTAGTTTATGCGCAAAGATATAAATCTTTCAATTATAATTGAATCTTTTTACACATCTTTTGTATTTATCCATTATACATAATACCTATAAACTAAATATTTCTCAACAAAAAAATATTTTGGAGCTTTTACGGCTAAGATCTATCTTTCAAGATAAATTCCTCTATATAATCTATCGTTATTCTTGAATAAAAAACATTTATTGGGTTAATTAGTACATCACCAATTAAAAGAGTAGAATGAAATGTTACAATAACGCGCTCATTATCAGCTTTTAATTATTCAAAACGGTATGAAATGGGTACTTCGAGATATTTACCTCCCTTTGCCGTATACCTTTATAGATAATATACAATAGAATAAACTCTGTTCTATAGTAGACGTAAACAATTGTTTTTTAACAATATACACTTATTGTAGTTCCGCGAAAACTTTGGTGATTTCTTATATTGGTATGCAGACCCAAGAAGTGGCAATAAAACCCAGCTTAAAAGTGGTGATGAAGTCTGATACTGAGATGCTTGATGAGGTAATGGTGGTTGCTTTCGGTACAGCAAAGAAGTCTGCATTTACGGGTTCGGCTAAGGTGGTTGGTACCGAAAAGCTGGAGCAGTCGCAAGTGACGAATGTTACTGATGCCTTGGCAGGTGCTGTGCCGGGTGTGACACTGACTTCCAATGACGGTGCTCCGGGTTCAAAGTCATCCATCAAGATTCGTGGTTTTAGCTCAATCAATGCAAAGAATGACCCTCTGATTATTGTGGACGGCGCTCCTTATAGCGGTGATATTAATAATATCAATCCTAACGACGTTGAGTCAATGACAGTATTGAAGGATGCGGCTTCCAATGCTCTTTACGGTGCTCGTGGTGCTAATGGTGTAATTATCATCACTACCAAAAGGGCCAATATGTCGGGAGAGGCTAAGGTGACTTTTGATGCTAAGTGGGGTGCTAACACTCGAGCGTTGCAGAAATATGAAGTGATTGACAATCCTGGCATGTACTACGAGATGCATTATCGTGCCATGAACAATTATTATAAGTCAACGGGAATGAATGACCAAGCTGCATGGCTTGAGGCAAACAAGAATCTGTTTGGCTCCAATGGCGGATTGGGGTACAATGTGTATACGGTTCCCGATGGACAGTTCCTCATCGGGCAGAATGGTAAGCTCAACCCCAACGCTACATTGGGTAGAGTTGTGAATTATAAAGGACGTGACTATCTGCTGACTCCGGATGATTGGGAAGATGTGGGAATGCGTACCGGTCTGCGTCAGGAATACAACTTCTCGGTGAGCGCAGCCAATGAAAAGTCCTCTTTCTATGTTTCTTTAGGTTATCTTGGAAATGAGGGTATCACTGAAGGCTCTGACCTGAAACGTTTGACTGGTCGTTTGAAAGCTGATTATCAAGCTAAGAAGTGGTTGAAGATTGGCGGCAATATGGGATATGCACGTTTTGATTCCAACTCGTTGAGTAACAATGGTACCAGTTCGTCTATCGGTAATATATGGGCGTTTGTTACCCAAATGGCTCCCATCTATCCTGCCTACGTGCGCAATGCTGACGGTAGCATCATGATGGATAATAATGGTATTGGAATGATGGACTACGGTAGCGGTATCAACGCAGGTATGCAGCGTCCTTTCATTGCTGATGCCAACCCTATTCTGGATAATAAACTTAATACCAGAAACTCTGAAGGAAATGCCATTAACGGCAACGCCTTTGTAGATATAACTCCTATAGAAGGCTTGAAGGTGACATTCAATGGCGCTTTCAACTTGGATGAGACACGCTTTTCTTACGTGTACAATCCCTACTACGGACAGTTTGACTCCACCGGAGGTACAGTGAGCAAGTATCATACACGTACTTACGATTACAACTTGCAACAACTTGTTTCTTATGCCCGTTCGTTTGGCGACAATAACTTCGACATCCTTTTGGGTCATGAATATTATGATTACCGTTATTACTTTCTGGCTGCCAGCAAGTCGCAGATGTTCTCTCAAGATAATAAAGAACTGGACGGTGCCATTATCGACGGACAAGGTGCTTCTTCCTATAAAGAGCGTCGTAACAATGAAGGTTTCTTCGGCCGTTTGCAATACAATTATGACGAACGCATCTTCGGCTCGGCTTCTTTGCGTCGTGATGCTTCCAGCCGTTTCCATCCGGACCATCGCTGGGGTACATTCTGGTCGGTAGGCGGTGCGTGGCTTATCAACAAAGAAAGCTGGTTTGATGCTTCATGGGTGCAGGAACTGAAGTTGAAGGCTTCTATTGGTTCACAAGGTAATGACAATATCGGTGATTTCCTCTATACGGATAGATTTAACATTATCAACTCTAACAACAGCCTTGGTACTTCATTTAAATCTAAGGGCACTAAAGACATCACTTGGGAAACCAACACTAACTTCAATATCGGTGCAGAGTTCCAGTTGTGGAACCGTGTAACCGGTAGCATCGAGTACTACAGACGTAAGACTTCGGATATGTTGTTCTCATTTACCGTGGCTCCCTCATTGGGTTATGCTTCCTATATGGACAACGTTGGTAACATGGTCAATAGTGGTGTGGAAATGGACTTCAATGTGAATATCTTCGATACACGTAACTTTACGTGGGATGTGAATGTGAACATTTCAACCTTGAAGAACCGTATTACGATGCTTGATCCTGATAAGTTGATTACTACTGAGTATACAGCTGATGGAAAAGGATATAAGGGCTATTCTAACGGAAGCTTCTTCATTGGTGAGGATTTGTCTATGTTTACATGGCGCTTGAAGGAGTATGCCGGAGTGAATGAAAAGGGTGAGTCTTTGTTCTATAAGAATGTCAAGGACGAGGCCGGCAATATCACCGGACGTGAAACGACTACGAATCATGCTCAGGCTGACTATTACATCACAGAGGAAAGCTCAATACCTAAGGTGTATGGTGGTTTCGGTACCAAACTGAAAGTATATGGCGTGGACTTCGGCATAAACTTCACTTACCAGATTGGTGGTAAGCAATATGATGGTACGTATGCTTACTTTATGTCGTCACCTTATGGTACGGCTGGTTACAACTACCATAAAGATTTGCTGAACTCATGGACTCCTGAGAACACAAATACTAATATCCCTCGTTTCCAGATGAACGACCAATATTCAGGGGAAATGTCTACGCGCTTCTTGACAAATGCAAGCTTCTTGAATATCCAGAATATTAATGTGGGCTACACGTTACCTTCCAAGTGGACAAGAAAGTTGGCCATCAACTCATTGCGCGTGTATATGTCGGCAGAAAATGTTTTCTATTGGTCTAAACGTAAAGGGTTCGACCCACGTCAGTCATACGACGAGACAACCAATGCTACTTTCTATTCACCGATGCGTACCATCTCCGGTGGTGTGTCATTTGAGTTCTAAACCTAATATATAGATTACAATGATTATGAAGAAGAATATATTCAAACTATTTTCGGTTATGGTCGTATCGGCCACGGTATTGACCGGCTGTATAGAAGAGGTTTTTCCCGAAGATTCTACAGCGACCTCCGATCAGATTGGTGCATCGGCAACAGCAATTGAGGCTTCGCTTAATGGCTTGCCATCGCAAATGGTACAAGGCTATCTGGTGTACGGTAAGCAAACACATGAGACCGACCTTGCTTATCCCTCATTGATGTTGGCCCAGACAGAACTGCTGGGTGATGTCGTGGCTACGGATTACGGATATGACTGGTGGTGGCGCTTCAATGCCAATAATGGTATGAACGACACCGGCTATTATTCATATTTGCCTTACTTCACCCTATATAAGTTCGTTAAATCGGCCAATGACGTGATTGCGGCCGTTGATGTGACTGATCCCACAATTACCGATGAAATGCGTGGGCTTGGAAGTATAGCCCATGCTTTCCGTGCATTGGACTATTATACGCTGATGGTACTTTTCGAACCGGTAGAAAACATCTATACCGATTGTAGCAAGGTACTGGGGCTGACGGTGCCCATCGTGACTGAGGCAACAACTAACGACATTGCGAAGAGCAATCCGCGTGCAACCCACGAAGAATTGGTGAATTTCATTCTTGCCGACCTTGACAAGGCAGAGATAGGTCTGGAGTCTTATACACCTGTCAGTAAGAACTTCCCCGACTTGGCGGTCGTATACGGTTTGAAGGCTAAAGTATATATGTGGGATGGTCAGTTTGCTAAAGCTGCCGAGTATGCCCGCAAGGCTATTGATAAGTCGGGAGCAACACCTATGAGCGAATCACAGTGGCATAATCCCACTACCGGTTTCAATACGGCTACTTCTGCATGGATGTGGTACCTTCACCCCACGGCTTCCAATATGGGTAATCTTGCTAATTTCATTGGTCACATTTCCAATGAAGCGGATTGGGGATATGCTTCTTTGTCTAAGCTCCAGATGGCACGTTCACTTTATGACGCGATTCCTGCTACCGATTTCCGCAAATATTCTTACCTTGACCCGGACAGAAGTACTTACGCTTACCAGTCAGTGAGAGGCAATGCATGGCTGGATGAACAGCCGGATTATATGTCATTGAAGTTCCGTCCCGTGGGTGGTGACTATAACACTTATTCTGTGGGTGCGGCTGCAGATATTCCCGTGATGCGTGTGGAAGAGATGTATCTCATAGAGGCTGAAGCAATAGGTGCCAGCCAGAATGTGGCAGCAGGCGTACAGTTGTTGAATAACTTTATGAAGCAGTACCGCCAGAGCAATTACAATTTCAGTACGGGTGATTTGCGTAATTTCCAACTTGAGGTGTTGAAGCAGATGCGTATCGAGTTCTGGGGTGAGGGAATCGCATTCCCTACGGCTAAACGTCTGAAACCGGATGTCATTCAGAATTATGAGGGTACCAACTTTATAGAAGATATCTTCAAGATAAACTGTAAAGGTGTGAAGCCCAACTGGACATTGATGATTCCTAAGACCGAGGTCGATTCAAATACTGCCCTTCAGGGAATGAACAATCCGGACCCGTCCGGTGCTATTGCTAAACGTCCTACTCCGATAGGGGAGTTTGCACCAGGTAACAATTAACCAATGAACTAACTTTTAATAGAATTTGTATATGAATAAGATATTCAATAAATTGTTTTTGGGCTTGGCCGTATGCGGTTTGGCTATGACGGCTTGTTCAGACGGTGTGGAGTGGGAGCCTTCTCCGGTTCCTACCGAGGGTGTACAAGCTTATATTTATGCTGATAACACTGATTTGACTTATTATCCGAATGATGAACAGGTTTTTGTGGTCAAAATCGGCCGTCAGAAAACAGATGCGGCTGCATCTATTCACTTGACTACAGATGCGGAGAACGTAACAGTACCGACAACGATTGATTTTGCTGCCGGTGAAGCACTCAAAGAAGTAAAGATTGCGTTTGACATAGCTGTGGGTACTACTGCATCTTATACTATTACCATTCCTGAAGAAGATTCCTACGTTTATGGTTCACCTAAGGTGACGGTCAATATAAAGCGTGACTATACTTGGCTCAATATAGGTACAGGCTACTATGCATCTCAATTATTTGGCGAGGGTTGGGATCAACCTGTGCTGAAGGCTAAAGAGGCTAACATCTATAAGCTGGAAGATTGCATTACGAAAGGATATCCCATCATGTTTACGCTAAGCGATGACAATCAAGAACTGATAGGTTGGGATCCTCAACCTACTGGTTATGACAAGACGGATTATGGTATGCTATACTTTGCAGCAGCAGGTATGGAGCGTAAAGGAAACGTGTTGTCTTTCCCGATGCAGGGCTTAGTAGTACTTGACAGTGGTAAATGGGGAGTACTGTATCAAGGATTCACGGAAACGCTGGAGATGCCGGAAGGGTTCTGATTATCCTGGCAATTAGATAATATGTAATTAGAAATGGCATGTAAGATGAAGTTTGACTTCATCTTACATGCCATTTTTCTATTGTGTCTGTTTTTATTTTATTCCCCTTTTTAAGGCGCTTCCGCCAAAATTATTTATATTTGCTGCCCGAACCAACAATACGTATATATAATAAGGTATAGAAACTATGAAAGAATTTGTAATCTCCGAAGTGCGGGCAGAAACAGCGATATTGGTAGGTCTTGTCACGAAGACCCAGGATGAGCGTAAGACCAATGAATATCTGGACGAGCTTGCATTCTTGGCTGAGACAGCCGGGGCGGAAGTAGTGAAGCGGTTTACCCAGAAGCTGGATCAGGCGCATTCCGTGACCTACGTCGGCAAGGGCAAGCTGGAAGAAATCAGAGAGTATATCCGTAATGAAGAAGAAGCCGAACGTGAAGTCGGCATGGTGATTTTTGACGATGAACTTTCTGCGAAACAGATACGTAACATTGAAGCGGAGTTGAAGATTAAGATATTGGACCGTACTTCGCTCATTCTCGATATTTTTGCCATGCGTGCACAGACTGCCAACGCGAAAACGCAGGTGGAACTGGCGCAATACAAGTATATGCTTCCTCGTCTGCAACGTTTGTGGACCCACTTGGAACGCCAGGGTGGTGGCTCCGGTGCCGGTGGAGGTAAAGGTTCCGTGGGACTTCGCGGCCCGGGTGAAACGCAGCTGGAAATGGACCGCCGTATCATCTTGAACCGTATGTCATTGTTGAAGGAGCGCTTGGCTGAGATTGACAAGCAGAAGTCTACCCAGCGGAAGAACCGCGGACGCTTGATTCGTGTGGCATTGGTGGGATATACCAATGTAGGAAAATCCACATTGATGACTTTGCTTTCGAAAAGTGAAGTCTTTGCAGAGAATAAGCTGTTTGCCACGTTGGATACTACGGTGCGTAAGGTGATTATTGAGAACCTGCCGTTCCTGCTTTCTGATACAGTGGGCTTTATCCGTAAATTGCCGACGGATTTGGTAGACTCCTTCAAGTCTACTCTGGATGAGGTACGAGAGGCAGACTTGCTGTTGCATATCGTAGACATCTCTCATCCGGATTTTGAAGAACAGATAGAAGTTGTGAACAAGACGTTGGCAGATATCGGTGCCGCCGGTAAGCCCATGATTCTTGTATTCAATAAGATAGACGCTTATACTTATATAGAGAAAGCGGCTGACGACCTTACCCCCAGAACCAAGGAAAACTTGACACTCGAAGAACTGATGAAGACGTGGATGGCCAAGATGGAGGATGACTGCCTCTTTATTTCTGCCCGCGAAAAAATCAATATGGAGGAACTGAAGAGTGTAGTTTATCAGCGTGTGAAGGAATTGCACGTGCAGAAGTACCCCTATAATGACTTTCTTTATCAGACCTACGAAGAAGAAATTTAATTTTAGTTATGAGTTATAAGTTATGAGTTATTTGCTGGCAGCGGTTTGAATTGGTAGTGCCGGCAAAGGCAATAACTTATGACTCATAACTCATAACTCGTTATAAGGATGAATTACAGAAGACTGACCGAAGATGAAATTCTCCGGTTGAAGAGCCAGTCATGTCTGGCTGATGATTGGGGGAAAGTAACCGTTGCAGAAGAGTTCTCAACGGAATTTGTGCATCATACCCGTTTTTCGGGTGAGGTGCGTTTGGGAGTGTTCCATTCAGAATTTATGTTGCCGGGAGGAATCAGGAAGCATTCCGGTTTGCGGCATGTGACGTTGCATAATGTAACGGTGGGAGATAACTGTTGTATTGAGAATATCCAGAACTATATTGCCAATTATGAAATAGGGCATGACACCTTTATTGAGAATGTGGATATTATTCTGGTAGACGGTGTGTCGAAGTTTGGCAACGGGATAGAAGTGTCTGTTTTGAATGAAACAGGAGGCCGTGAGGTACTGATTAGTGATAAACTCTCCGCACACCAGGCCTATATTCTGGCGCTTTACCGCCATCGTCCGGAGCTGATTGCACGGATGAAGGAAATCACGGATTTTTATTCCAACAAACATGCTTCTGCTGTAGGAAGCATCGGGAACCATGTAATGATATTGAACACCGGTTCCATAAAGAATGTGCGCATCGGTGATTATTGCCGCATCTGTGGTACATGCCGTCTGTATAACGGAAGCATCAACAGCAACGAGGTGGCGCCGGTACACATCGGGCATGGGGTGATTTGTGATGATTTCATCATCTCTACCGGGTCTCATGTAGATGACGGAGCTATGCTGAGCCGCTGCTTCGTGGGGCAGGCATGCAAGTTGGGACACAACTACTCTGCCTCAGATTCTTTGTTTTTCAGCAACTGCCAGGGAGAGAACGGGGAGGCGTGCGCTATTTTTGCCGGACCTTATACGGTGACGCACCATAAATCCACGTTGCTGATTGCCGGTATGTTTTCCTTTATGAATGCCGGCTCGGGGTCCAATCAGAGCAACCATATGTATAAGTTAGGGCCTATCCATCAAGGCACTTTGGAGCGTGGTGCCAAGACGACTTCCGATTCGTACATCTTGTGGCCTGCAAGGGTGGGAGCGTTCTCCTTGGTAATGGGGCGCCATGTCAACCATTCTGATACTTCGAACCTGCCGTTCTCTTACTTGATAGAGCAGAATAATACCACCTACCTCGTGCCCGGTGTCAACCTGCGTAGTGTGGGTACCATCCGCGATGCCCAGAAGTGGCCGAAACGTGACGGGCGTACCGACCCGAACAAACTGGATTACATCAACTATAATCTTCTTAGCCCCTACACGGTGCAGAAGATGTTCAAGGGACGGGAAACGTTGCAGAATCTGCGTCATGCCAGTGGCGAGCTTTCGGATATCTATTCTTTCCATAGTGCGAAGATACGTAACTCGGCTTTGGTGAAAGGTATCCGCTTCTATGAAATAGCCATTCATAAGTTCCTCGGAAACTCTGTCATCAAGCGCTTGGAAGGCATTGACTTCCGGAGCAATGAAGAAATACGTGCCCGTTTGAAGCCCGATACTGCCATTGGCAGTGGCGAATGGGTGGATATTTCCGGATTGATAGCTCCGAAGAGTGAGATAGATGCGCTGATAGACGGTATTGAGTCCGGTAAAGTCGACCGCTTGAAGTCTATCAATGCCGAGTTTGAGAAGATGCACGGCAACTATTATACATACGAATGGACATGGGCGTATGAGAGGCTGGAAGAATTCTATGGCATCAAACCGGAGAACATGACGGCAGAAGACGTTATGCGCATTGTCGAAAAATGGAAAGAAGCAGTAGTTGGCCTCGACCGCATGGTGTATGAGGATGCCAAGAAAGAATTTTCACTGGCTTCCATGACGGGCTTCGGTGCCGACGGCTCGCGCCTGGAAAAGGAACTCGACTTTGAGCAGGTGCGCGGCGACTTTGAAAGTAATCCGTTTGTGACGGCTGTACTGAAACATATAGAGGTGAAGACGGCGCTGGGTGATGAACTGATAGGACGGATGCGGCGGGTATCAGAAAAATAATTATGATTTGCCGCCTTTTTACTCTAATTAAAGAATTATTTCAATAATAGTTTTTACCTTTGCTCTGTAAAGGCGGTTTTCGGGCTGCCTTTGCTATCCGAATCACTTTTAAACATTAAATATACGAGTAATTATGGCAACAACACCTCCGTTCAAGTATCAGCCCATGTTCGAGAAAGGGAAAGATACTACTGAGTATTATCTGCTTACGAAAGATTACGTGTCGGTAAGCGAGTTTGAAGGAAAACCTATCCTGAAGATTGAAAAAGAAGGTCTGACGGCAATGGCCAATGCGGCTTTCCGCGATGTATCGTTCATGTTGCGTCGTTCGCACAACGAGCAGGTTGCTAAGATTCTGAGCGACCCCGAAGCAAGCGATAACGATAAATATGTGGCACTCACCTTCCTGCGTAATGCAGAGGTGGCATCCAAGGGGGTACTTCCTTTCTGCCAGGATACGGGTACGGCAATCATCCACGGCGAAAAGGGACAACAAGTATGGACTGGCTACTGTGATGAAGAAGCTCTTTCACTGGGTGTTTACAAGACTTATACCGAAGAGAACCTGCGTTATTCGCAGAATGCTCCCCTCACCATGTACGATGAGGTGAATACGAAGTGCAACCTTCCCGCACAGATTGACATCGAAGCTACGGAAGGTATGGAGTACGAGTTCCTCTGCGTAACCAAGGGTGGCGGCTCTGCCAACAAGACTTATCTCTACCAGGAGACAAAGGCTATCCTCAACCCCGAAACATTGGTTCCCTTCCTTATCTCAAAAATCAAGACTTTGGGTACGGCAGCTTGTCCTCCCTATCACATCGCATTCGTTATTGGCGGTACCTCTGCCGAAAAGAACTTGCTGACTGTGAAACTGGCTTCCACCCACTTCTACGATAACCTACCCACTACCGGCAATGAGTTCGGCCGCGCTTTCCGCGATGTGGAACTGGAGAAGCTGGTACTGGAAGAAGCTCATAAGATTGGCCTCGGTGCCCAGTTCGGCGGCAAGTATCTGGCTCACGACATCCGCATCATCCGCCTGCCGCGTCACGGTGCGTCCTGCCCCGTGGGTCTGGGCGTTTCCTGCTCTGCCGACCGCAACATCAAGTGTAAAATCAATAAAGAAGGTATCTGGATTGAAAAGCTCGACAGCAATCCGGGCGAACTGATTCCCGAAGAACTCCGTAAGGCCGGTGAAGGCGACGTGGTGAAGATTGACCTGAACCAGCCGATGGCCGACATCCTGAAGGAGCTGACCAAGTATCCGGTTTCCACCCGTTTGTCTCTGAATGGAACCATTATCGTAGGCCGTGACATCGCACACGCCAAGCTGAAAGAACGTCTGGACCGTGGCGAAGACCTGCCCCAGTACATCAAAGACCATCCCATCTACTATGCCGGTCCTGCCAAGACTCCTCAAGGCATGGCTTGCGGCTCCATGGGCCCGACTACTGCCGGACGTATGGACCCGTATGTAGACCTCTTCCAAAGTCACGGCGGCAGCATGATTATGCTTGCCAAAGGTAACCGCAGCCAACAAGTGACGGATGCCTGCCAGAAGTACGGCGGTTTCTACTTGGGCTCTATTGGTGGTCCTGCAGCTATCTTGGCCCAGAACAATATCAAGAGCATCGAGTGCGTGGAATATCCCGAGCTCGGTATGGAAGCTATCTGGAAGATTGAGGTGGAGAACTTCCCTGCATTTATCCTGGTGGACGATAAGGGCAACGACTTCTTCAAGCAACTGAAACCCTGGAATTGCAGCAAGTAAAAACAGAAGCCTTTTAGAAGGGCATAATATAAGGAAAGCCGTAACGGAGAAAATCTTGTTACGGCTTTTTTGTTTTGTAGAGGGAAACAAAGTGTTTCGCGGCATAGAACACTCTGTTTCATCAAGCAAAACAAACTGAAACTCGTTCGGTATGCTGTATTACTTTGCCAGTTTCAACGGTTATCTATTGTTGGGGCATTATCTGAGGAACCATGACTGGATGGGCCGGCAACTCCGTGGCATCGGCATTCCCATGTTTGCCATTGGCTATGCTGTAACATTCATTGGTTTCCGCCATATGATATCCTTGCCGGATTTTACGGAGGAGATTCAGGGCTTATTATTTCCTCCAGATTCTCCACATATAGTAAGCGCAGTGCGTGAATGCGAAAACAAACGAGATAATCAGCAGCACTTTGCTTTCTCCCCATCCCACAGTCTGTTGGTGCCACAGCCCGGTGATGACACAAAGAACGGCAAGGATAAGTCCAATCATGTTCAAGGCCACCTGCCCGTGGCGGGTGGCGCCTCCATGCTCCAGCTTACTGTGCTTCATGCCGTAGCCCACGTAGATGTCCAGACCGATGAGCATCCACAGCACCAGGCGTATCCATGTATCGGCAGGAAGGAACAACATCATGCAAAGGCAAGTAAGAATACCCAGTATGGGGATAAGTGGAACAAGTGGGGTTTTAAAGGAACGGGGCACGTCAGGCATGGTTCTGCGTACTACCAGTACAGCGGCACAGACTAGCGTGAAGGCCATCAGCGTGCCGATGCTTGTCATCTCTCCGGCCAGCCGTGCGGGTACAAAAGCTGCCAGCAGGCCCACAAGTACCATGAAGAGCAGGTTGCTGCGTGCCGGAGTACGGAACTTTTCGTTGATATGCGAGAAGAAAGGAGGCAGCAGCCCGTCGTGGCTCATGCTTAGGAATACGCGGCTCTGTCCCAGCAGTGTCACCATGATGACGGAGCAATATCCGAACAGAATGGACAGCACGATGGCACGGTTCAGCCAGGGATAGTCCGGCTGGATGATACCTGCAGCATCAGCCTGCCCCATGTGCTCTATGGCTATGGCAACGGGAGCAATGCCTTGCTGTCCGCTGAAGGCGGTGTAGTGTGCCACTCCCGTCATGACGTGGGCAAAAACCATATAGAGCACGGTGCATACCAGCAGGGAGACCAGAATGCCGATAGGCATGTTCCGCTTCGGGTTCTTCGTCTCTTGGGCGGCTGTGCTCACGGCGTCGAACCCGAGGAAGGCGAAGAATACGATGGCCGCCCCTCGCATGATGCCGGAGAAGCCATATTCGCCCAGCACGCCCGTATTGGCAGGGATGTAAGGTGTATAGTTGTCGGTATTGATGTATTTCCAGCCGAGTATGACAAAAATCAGTATGACGGAAACCTTCAGGAATACAATGAAGCCGTTGAAGATGGAGCTGCCTTCCGTGCCCCGTATCAGGAAGAGGCTCATCAGCACTACGATAAGGAAGGCGGGGATATTTACGACTCCGCCATCCCAGGGACAGGCGGTGAGGGCTTGCGGTAGATGTATGTCCAGTCCCTCGAGAAAGACGACCAGATAGCGGCTCCAGCTGATGCTTACCGTGGTTGCGGCTACGGTGTATTCCAGTACCAGGTCCCACCCGATAATCCAGGCGATGAGTTCGCCCATCGTGGCATACGAGTAGGTGTATGCGCTGCCGGCTACGGGTATCATGGATGCAAATTCCGCATAACATAGTCCGGCGAAGCAGCATCCCAGTGCGGCAATGGCAAAGGACAGTGTGATGGCCGGTCCCGTATAGCCTGCCGCCACCGTTCCGGTGATGGAGAATAGACCCGCTCCGATGATGACTCCCACGCCCAGGGCAACAAGGCTCCACGGACCAAGTACACGTTTCAATGTTTTCTTTCCGGAGGCATTAGCCTCCGCTTGCAGTGCCTCGAATGGCTTTCTGATGAATAATCCCATTGTGCTTCAATTCTGATAAATCGGGCGCAAAGGTACGGATTATATTGCTTATTCCATATAGCGCGCTACTTTTCCACTGATTTGCAGTAGGGAGATTTCACATAATTTGGTATCATATTCCGCGGAGAGAATACGTTCTTCTGCATCCAGCAGACTCTTTTGGGCTTCGCGCATCTCGATTCCCGAGAGGTTGCCCAGCATATATCGTTCCATGGCAATCTCGTGGTTCTCCTTGGCAGCCACAAGGTTCTGGCGTTCCAGGTTCAGCATTTGCAGGTTGTTTTGGTAGGCCTGCCATAGGTTGCTGAGGTCGGCGCGCAGGGCTTGCTCCAGTTGCTCCCGTTCCAAGCGAGCGTTCTGCACGGCAATGCGGGCATTCTTGCGTTCGCGGCGCCGGTTGCCGTCGAACAGATTGAAGCCGACCGTGACGCCGAAGTTCAGACCGAGGTTGCTGCGGCGGCTGTTGGCAGAGATGTCATACTTGTTGAGGGTGTAGCCGTATCCGCCGTTCATCTTCACGTATGGGTAGTCGCGCGAGCAGACTTTCTTGTAGTCCAGACGGGCCAGGGTATTGTTCTGTTCGGCACGTAGCAGTGAGGCGTTGATGGTGAGGGTGGCGTTCCACAGCTCCTCGAAGTTCAGGGAGGCGGTCACGTTGATGAGGCTGTCTTGTATGATAAACGGCTGGTCTACATCTTTGTTTGCCATGAGTTCGTTCAGCTGGATACGTGAGGTGTGTAGCAGTTCCTGCTGTTTCATGTATTGGGCACTGTCGGCATTGAAGTCCACTTTGGCCTGCTGGTAGTCCAGGCGCGAGAAGTTACCGATGTGGTAACGCTCTTCCACAATGCGCAGGCGCTCTTTGGATAGCGATACGGCATAACGGAAGTTCTTCAGGCGGATTTTCTGCTGCACATAGTTATAGTATTCGGCGGCTATGTTGGCTATCAGGTCCTCGATGGCGATGCGCGTATTGGTCTCGCCTTGGCGTTCCAGCTCCTTGAGCCGTTGGTAGTTGGCGGTAATGTTGAAACCGTCGAAGATAGTCCAGTTCAGGTTGATGCCTGCATCGAGAGTTTGGTCGAACACTCCGTTGTCCTTGGTTGTCTCTCCGGTGGCTCGGGCTTTGGTCTCGGTATTGTCTATGGTTCCCTTGTAGCCGGCGGAGAGGTCCAGTGTGGGCAGGTAGCCCGCATTGCCCAGTGTGGCGTTGTTCTTGCTGACCTGCTCTTCATTGCGGACAATGCGCAGGGAGTAGTTGTTCAGCAATCCCTGCTCTAGGCAGGACTTCAAGGTGTAGGTAGGCGCAGGCTGTGCATAAAGGCCCGGTGCTGTGCAGACGATGGCTATGAAAATTAAAACAATGTGTTTCATGCGGTTTTTAGTTTACTTCGGTTGGTTGATACATAACTATAGATGGCAGGCACGATGTACATCGTCAGCAGTGTGGAGATGAGCATGCCGCCTACGACGGCAGTACCCATGGCAATGCGTTGGTTGCATCCTTCGCCGGTGGCAAATGCCAGCGGTATCAGTCCTAGTATAGTAGAGGCACTTGTCATCAGGATAGGGCGCAGGCGTTGCAAGGCGGCATCTTTGATGGCCATCATCTTTTCTTCGCCCGCATCTTGCTTCTGGTTGGCAAACTCCACGATAAGAATACCGTTTTTGGCTACCAGACCTATCAGCATGATGATGCCGATTTGGCTGAAGATGTTCATGGTAATACCTCCGAAATACATGAATACCAGTGCGCCGGCAATCGCGAGAGGCACCGTCAGCATGATAATCAGCGGATCCTTGAAGCTTTCGAACTGGGCGGCAAGAATAAGATAAATCAGTACGATGGCGAGTATGAAGGCAAACATCAGACTCGACGAACTTTCGCGATACTCTTTTGAGTCGCCCGTCAGTGCGGTACGGAACGAGTCATCCAGAGTTTCCTTGGCTATCCGGTCCATTTCGTCCAGTCCCTGACCGATGGTCTTCCTGTCGGCAAGTCCGGCAGAAACGGTGGCGGCGACGAAGCGGTTGTAGCGGTAGAGCTTGGGAGGGGCGATGCCGCCGGTCAGCTCTATCAGGTTGTCCAACTGTACCATGTTCCCGTTGTCGCTTCGGATATAGATGCCCTTCAGGTCGGCGGGCTTGTTACGTTGCTGGCGGTTGATTTCGCCTAATATCTCATATTGCTTTCCGTTCATGTAGAAGTATCCCATGCGCTGTCCGCTCAAGCCGTATTGCAGGGTTTGGGCAATGTTCTTGGTGCTTACGCCCATGATGCTTGCTTTGTCGCGGTTGATATTGATGCGTGCTTCGGGTTTGCTGAATTTAAGGTTCACGTCTGCCATTTGGAATACAGGACTTTCGTAGACTTTCGTCATAAACTTGGGCAGCACTTCCTGTAACTTCTCGATGTTGGTGGCCTGCAACACGTATTGCACAGGCATGCCGCCACGCCGTCCTCCGAACGAGGAGGATTGCTGCACGAAAGAACGCGCCTTGGTTTTTTTCTGCACCATTTTCGATAGTCTTTCAGCCACTTCCATTTGGGTATAGTCGCGGTCTTTCATATCTTTTAGCGTGATGCGTACATTGCCGCTACCGCTTGATACGCGCGCAGTCACTGCTTCGGCGTCCGGTACGAGGGAGTCTACCAGTTGGTTGATGTCTTCAGTGT
Organism: Bacteroides muris (ex Afrizal et al. 2022); assembly: GCF_004793475.1. Taxonomy (GTDB): domain Bacteria; phylum Bacteroidota; class Bacteroidia; order Bacteroidales; family Bacteroidaceae; genus Bacteroides; species Bacteroides muris. The sequence continues at coordinate 32,842 of NZ_SRYZ01000008.1, forward strand.
AGTCGCGGATATACTCGTAGGTCACACCTTCGGCTCCCATCGTGTTGATGCTGATTTGCGAACGGTCTTCCAACGGCGCCATTTCTGCGGGTATCGTGTTCCAGAGGAAGCCGATGAGGAGAATAGTGATTACGGTAAAGGGCACCGTCATCCAGCGTTGTTTCAGCAGGGCGTTCAGCGAGCGGCTGTATATCCGGTTCATCCCTTCAAAGAAAGGTTCGGTCTTACGGTAGAACCAGCTTTGCTTTTCGCGTTTCACCAGGAGTTTGGTGGCAAGCATCGGGGTAAAGGTCAGTGCGGCAAATGAAGAGATAACCACCGAACCGGATACTACTATACTGAATTCGCGGAACAGCCGTCCCGTCATGCCATCCATGAACACAATGGGGAAGAACACGGCAACCAACGTGATGGTGGTGGAGATTACAGCAAAAAAGATTTCCTTGGCTCCCTCGATGCCTGCCTCCTTAGGAGGCATTCCTTTTTCTATGCGGACGTAGATGTTTTCAGTCATTACGATGGCATCGTCCACCACTAAGCCTACGGCCAGCACTACTGCCAGCATGGAAAGCACATTGATGGAGAAGCCTGCCAGATACATTACGAAGAAGGCACCGATGAGCGAAACCGGAATCACGATGCACGGTACCAGTGTCACGCGCCAATCGCGCAGGAAGAGGAAGATGATAATGATAACAAGCACAAAAGCCTCGTATACCGTCTGTTTCACCTCGTTGATGGAGGCGCGGATAAACTTGGTGTTGTCGAAACCGTAGTTGTATTGAATGTCTTCGGGCAAGTCTTTTTTCATCTTCTCCATGCGGTCATATACGGCATTGGCTATTTCTATGTGGTTGGCGCCCGGCTGCGGAATGACTACGATACCCACCATGGGTACACCGTTCATCTTCATATAACTCTTGATGTCGGCAGGGCCCAGCTCGGCACGTCCTATGTCGCTGAAACGGACGATACGGTTGCCATCTTCTTTCAGAATAAGGTTGTTGAACTCTTCCGCCGTATGCATCAGTCCCAGTGTGCGGATGGTGAGTTCGGTGGTATTTCCTTCGATACTGCCGGAGGGAAGTTCCACATTTTCCTGGTCTACGGCATTTTTCACATCCATGGGAGTGATGCCGTAACCGGACATCTTGATGGGGTCTAGCCAAAGACGCATGGAGTAGCGCTTCTCTCCCCAGATACTTACACTGCTGACATCGGAGATTGTTTGTAGCTGTTCCTTTACGGTGAGGTCGGCAATTTCGCTCAACTCCAATAAGGAACGTTTGTCACTCTGGAGTGCCACCATCAGGATAGGCATGGCATCGGCATCCGCTTTTGAAACTGTAGGCGGGTCACAGTCGCGAGGCAGGTAGCGTTGCGCGCGCGACACTTTATCGCGTACGTCGTTGGCGGCTGTTTCCAGGTCAACGGAAAGCTCGAACTCCACTGTGATGCGTGATGAACCTTGCTGGCTGACACTGGAGAGGGAGCGTATGCCGGGAATGCCGTTGATGTTTTGTTCCAGAGGTTCTGTTATCTGGTTCTCGATAACATCGGCGTTGGCACCCGGATAGGAGCAGGACACCGATATGATGGGATTATCTACGGACGGGTATTCGCGTACACCCAAGTAATTGTAGCCGATGAAACCAAATAGCAGAATTATCATGGTAAGTACTGTTGAGAGTACCGGTCGCCGTATGCTTAATTCGGATATATTCATGTTCAATTGATAATTGATGGTTGATAATTGATAATTGACAAAGAAGAAGTGGTTGCAGATAATGGTTGTTTGATGTGTTCGTTCTCCATTATCAATTCTTCATTTTTCAATTAACAGCGTCCAGTGTTACCGGCAGTCCGGTACGAAGTTGCAGCGTTCCTGAAGTAATGACGGTGTCACCGGCTTGCAAGCCTTGCAATACTTGTACTTCCGCTTCCGTACGGATTCCCGTAGTAATCTCTATCGGTTGGGCTTTTCCGGATTTATAGAGGAATATCTTGTCCTTTCCCATTTCAGGTACGATAGCTTCGGAAGGTACGGCAAGGGCATCTTGAATTTCGTCCTTGTTCAGCTTGATGCTGGCATAGCGGCCCGGCAGCACGGTTCCGTTGGTATTGGGATAAAGGGCACGGATAGTCAGCGTATGGGTGGCAGGGTCTATCTTCGATTCGCGGGCATAGACCGTAGCGTGGAAAGCGTTTAGCTTTCCTTCAAGGGTAAAGTCCAGTCCGGCACCTGTCTTTACATCATTGGCATACCGCTCGGGAACGGCAAATTCTACTTTCAGGGGTGAAATCTTGGTAAGCTTGGCCACGATGGTCGTAGGCGAGGCGTAAGTGCCTACGCTGACTTGACGCAGACCGATGACACCGTCAAAGGGGGCGCGAAGCTCGGTTTGTGCGATGTTCGATTCTATCAGGTCGATGTCGGCATTCAAGGTGGCAAGTTCTGTCTTGACTTGTTCGTAGGCTTCCTTGCTGACAGCGTCTCTTTCCAATAGGGCATTCTGGCGAAATACACGGTCTTCCGCTAGCTTTAATTGGGAGACGAGACGTTGCAGTTGTGCTTGCAACGGCCGGTCGTTCACTTTGGCAAGCAACTGTCCCTTCTTGACAAAGCTGCCTTCTTCAAAATTTATTTCTACGATTTTACCGGATGTCTCGAAGGAAAGGTCCACTTCCTCGTCCGGTAGCAGGCTGCCGCTGATTTGTATCTCATCTTTCAGCAGTTGCGGTTTGATTATTTTTGCATTTACATTTAGAATTTTCTTACCGTTATGTCGACCGGTCATCACCTTGTCGGCAGCTGTCAATTCTTCATTCTCTTTAGGTAATTGGGAGTAGATTCCTCCTCCAATCAGTCCGGCACCAATCATGATGATGATGCTCCATTTTACTCTTTTATTCATGTCGTAGTCTTAGTAGCAATAAAATCAACCTTAAATTAGACTACGGGAGAAGAGAATAGTTTAAAAGATAAAGAGTTAAAAAAGTGTAAGAATACAGACTGGAAAGGTGATAAAATGACAAATCAGTAAGCAGCCCGGTATTTTCCCTCCTCCTTGTCCTCCAGCATGTTCAGATAGGAAGCGTATCGTGACTCACTGATATAGTGCTTCTCGACAGCTTCGCGTACAGCACATCCGGGTTCGTGGCGGTGGGTACAGTTGCCGTAGCGGCAGTCGGCGGATGTCTTGAATATTTCCGGGAAGTAGTGTCCTATCTCTTCTTCTTCCATATCGAATGTCCCGAAACCTTTGATGCCCGGAGTGTCGATAATATATCCGTTGCCCGGAACCGGGAACATTTCCGAGAAGGTCGTGGTGTGCATGCCTTTATTGTGATAGGTGGATATTTCTCCGGTCTTAATCTCTATATCGGGCAATATTGCTTTGATGAGTGTCGATTTCCCCACCCCTGAATGTCCGGAAAAGAGGGTTGTCCGTCCTTTGAGTTCTTCTTTGATGGTGTCGATGCCTTCCCCTTTTTTGGCAGAAACCTTGAAACAGGGATAGCCGATGGTGGTGTAAAGGTTGATTAGGCTGTCCAAGTAGTGCAGCTCCTCTTCATCGTAGGCATCCACTTTGTTGAATATAATCTTGACGGGAACACTGTATGCTTCGGCAGAGGCGAGAAAACGGTCTATAAAGGTAGTGGAGGTATCGGGATAGTTCACTGTCACTATGAGTATGCACTGGTCGAGATTGGCGGCAAGAATGTGCGATTGCTTGGAAAGGTTGGAGGCGCGACGGATGATGTAATTCTTTCTGTCCTCTATTTCGCTGATAAAGGCCGTACCTTCCTGGTTCAGTATGATTTTCACATTGTCACCCACAGCTACGGGGTTGGTGCTTCGTATGCCTTTCAGCCGGAAGTTCCCTTTGATTTTGCATTCGATGTCCCTTCCGTCGTCAGTCCGTACCAAGTACCAGCTTCCGGTGTTTTTTATAACGAGTCCCCTCAAAATAGTTGAAAGTTGATAGTTGAAAGTTGAACATGGAGAGTTGAAAGGCGCCTATATTGGGTATATCAGGTCATTTTCAACTTTCCATGTTTCGTTTTCAACTTAATTAAACGGTCATGATTTCTTTATCCTTTGCAGCCAGCATGTCATCAATCCGTTTGATGAACTTGTCGTGAATCTTCTGCAACTTCTCTTCACCGCCTTTCTGGGCATCCTCTGCCAGTCCGTCTTTTACAGATTTCTTCAAGGCGTCGATGGCATCACGGCGTGCATTGCGTACGCTGACTTTGGCAGTTTCTCCTTCTCCCTTGCATTGTTTGGCAAGTTGTTTACGGCGTTCTTCCGTCAGCGGCGGGATGCCGATACGGATAATCTCACCATTGTTTTCGGGCATAATGCCGAGGCTGGAGTCAATGATGGCCTTTTCAATGACGCGGAACATGCTCTTATCCCATGGCTTGATGGCAATGCTGCGTGCGTCGGGAGTGGTTACGGCTGCCACATTGTTGATGGGAACCATACTTCCGTAAGAATCCACACGAATACCATCCAGCAAACGGATGTCAGCTTTTCCGGCGCGGATATGAGCCAATGCCTCGTCCAGATACATGATGGCCATGTCCATACTTTCTTGCGCTTCGTCTAAGATGTCTTTTACGTCTCTCATATTATTTTCGTTTTTTGGAATAGCTTTAATTGGAAACTTTGCAAATATAATTATTAAATCGGGAATTGGGAATTAAGAATTGAATAACATTCGGTTTTTATTTCTATTTCTCAATTTTCAATTCAATTATGCACCAGTGTACCGATGTCTTCTCCTTGCATCACTTTTTTCAGATTGCCCACTGTGTCCATGTCAAAAACGATGATGGGCAGGTTGTTCTCCTTGCACATGCAGGTGGCGGTGAGGTCCATCACTTTCAAACCGCGCTTCAACACTTCATCGTAGGTGATGTCGTGGAACTTCGTGGCCGTCGGGTCTTTCTCCGGGTCGGCGGTATAGATGCCGTCCACACGGGTACCTTTCAGCATGACATCTGCTTCAATCTCGATGCCGCGCAGGCTGGAACCGGTATCGGTAGTGAAGAACGGATTGCCTGTACCGGCGGACATGATAACTACTTCACCTGCTTCCATACATTCGATGGCGCGCCATTTATTGTAGAATTCGCCGATGGGTTCCATACGTACGGCAGTCAGCACGCGGGCTTTTACCCCGGCAGCCACTAAGGCGGAACTGAGGGCAAGACTGTTGATAACGGTTGCCAGCATGCCCATCTGGTCACCTTTCACACGGTCGAATCCCTTGTTGGCGCCGCTCAATCCGCGGAAAATGTTTCCACCGCCTATCACGATACCTATTTGTACTCCCAATCCGTGGATTTCCTTGATTTGAGCTGCGTATTCGGCAAGGCGTTTCTCGTCGATGCCGTATTGCTTTTCGCCCATCAGGCTCTCGCCGCTGAGCTTCAATAAGATTCTTTTGTATGTTGCCATAATATATAGGTTTTGTTATACTTTGTTTGTACGCAAAGATAATGTAAACATTTAAAGAGTGGAGGAAAAATCGGGTAAAATCTTCTATGCTCATGGCTTTTTCATTTACAGGAGTTATCACTTTGCACCGTTCCGTGAGGAGTTAAAGAAATTAGAGCCGATACTATCGCGTATGTAGTCATAAAAGTATTGGTTTTTAACTCCTGTAAATGAAAAAAACGTACTATACATACCGAATCCGGAAGCAATTGTACACGCTCTGCCACTCGGAAGCCGGACGGACAACCTCTACTTGGAGCGTGTAAACCTCTACTTGGGCATCCTGAAGTTGACAACTGAATACAGCAGGTTGACAGACTCTTGTGTCTAATTTGACAGACACTTGTGTTCAGCCCGACAGACACCGGAGTCTGTCAGACATGCCGGAGAGGGCTTTCACCGCCAGTCTCCGAAGGGAAGAGAAGTTTCACCGGAAATGCCGATGGATAGGGCGTTTCAGAAAAGGGTGAAAGATGTGGAAGCGCAATAATGCAAGTAAAATGGGCCGGTTTCAGCTACTGATTCGCATTAGTTGCTTTTCTTGCTTCTTATCATCGGGAGTCTTGGAAACAGTTTCCTGAAACGGACCAGATGACTTGTGATGTTTCCCCCTGCGATGACGAGTGTTACGGCTACGATAATCATCACCAGTCCGACGCTTTCTCTGACAGTCAAGCCTTCTCCAAAGACGGTGATTCCGAAGAAGATGGCCGTCACGGGTTCCAATGCGCCGAGAATGGCGGTCGGGGTGGAACCGATATATTGGATGGCACCGGTGGTGCAGAGGAAGGAGATGGCGGTGGGAAAGACAGCCAATGCAAGCAGATTACCCCACAGATACCACTGGTCCGGTGTGTTCAGTACTCCGGAATAGAGCAGGCGTGCCACAAAAAGCGACAGGCCGAAAAGAAGAACATAGAAGGTGACTTTAAGCGTAGCCACATTCTTCAACGATGTCTGGTTGATGCCCACGATGTATATGGCATAGGAAAGGGAAGAAGCGAAAACCAGCAGTGTACCTATCAGGCTCAGCGTGCTGCCATCCTCACTTTCATAGAGCAGTCCGATTCCTCCCAGTGCAAGCAGCATGCAGACGATAGTTTGCAGTGTCAGCTTCTCTTTGAAAACCATAGCCATAATAAGAGCTACCATGATGGGATAGACGAACAACAGGGTAGACGCTATGCCGGCTGCCATGTAGTTATAGCTCAGAAAAAGCGTCAGTGAGGAGAGGGCTACGAGCAATCCCATGATGATAAGCGGAAATGTTTCTTTCCGCTGTATCTTGAATGTTCGCCCTCTCGCTTTTATCATGATGCCCAGCAATGGGATGGCAAAAAGATATCTGAAAAAGAGTACCGAGTCCGGATTCATGCCGGCTTTGTACAACGGGAGGGCAAACAATGGATTCATACCGTAGGAAGCTGCGGCGATGGAACCCAAAATATATCCTTTGGCTTTTGCGTTCATATCTTTATCTGTAAATTAGCGCGCAAAGGTAGATATTTACTTTGGTTTCCTTTCTCTTTTCTGTATGAAAACCGTATGAATTCTATCCTTATGCCTTCAGTGTATAGTCACCGGCTTCTTCCGTCACCGTCTTTTGCAATTCTTCGAGAGTCTTTTCTCCGTCTGAAAACTCTGTGGTGGCTACCGGAGGGTCCAGGGTTACGGTGGCGTGTACGCCCTCCATACTGTTTAATGCTTTCTCTACATGCATGCGGCAATGGTTGCACATCATGCCTTCTACCTTGAATTCTTTTTTCATGATTGTTTCTGTTGGTGGTTCAACTTTTTTGTTTTCTTCTCCTTTATGTATCTTTTTCCGTTTTAGCAGCAGGCTGTTACTTACTACGCTGACACTGCTGAATGCCATAGCTGCGCCGGCTATCATCGGGTTCAGCAGAAAGCCGTTGACGGGATAGAGTATTCCGGCTGCAATGGGTACACCTATTATATTATATATAAATGCCCAGAAGAGATTCTGCCGGATGGTCCGGACTGTCAGACGGGACAGCCGGAGGGCTTCCGGTATTTTTGTCAGATCGGAGGAGATGATAGTCATTTTGGCTACGTCCATGGCGATGTCGCTGCCTCCACCCATGGCGATGCTTAAGTCGGCTTGGGCAAGGGCGGCGCTGTCGTTGATGCCGTCGCCCGCCATCGCCACTTTCCGGCCTTCTGCTTGTAACCGGCTGATAAAGGCTGCCTTGTCCTGCGGCAGTACACTCGCTTGATAATGCGCGATGCCTGCTTTGCGGGCAATTTCGCGGGCGGTGGCTTCATTGTCTCCGGTCAGCATGTGGACTTCGATGCCGGCGGCGCGCAGCTCGCTGACGGCACGGATGGAAGTTTCCTTTATCCGGTCCGTGATTCCGGCTATTGCCAGTGCGTTTTCTCCGTCGGCAAACCAGATGACGGTCTGTGCTTTCACTGTCAGCCGGGCGGCCTCTTCCTGAAGGGACTGACTGACGGCAATCCGGTTCTCTTCCAGCAGTTTCCGGTTTCCGGCGAGGTAGGTCCGGCCTTGTGCCTGTCCTTTCACGCCTTTTCCGGTGATGCTTTCAAAGTCTTGAATGTCTATGGAGGCGGACTCCTTGAGGTGGTTCACCACGGCATCTGCCAACGGATGTTCCGAGAGCTTTTCCAGACTATAGAAAATATCCGGCAGCGCATTGCCCGCAGTGGCGTCAGTATCGGGCGTCATTGCCTGCGTGTTCCATATCAGCTTGCTGACTACCGGTTTCCCTTCGGTCACTGTTCCGGTCTTGTCGAACACCACGGTGTCTATCTTTTTGGCAATCTCCAGGCTTTCGGCATCTTTTATCAGAATGCCCCTTTCGGCTCCCTTGCCGATGCCTACCATGATGGCGGTAGGAGTAGCCAGTCCCAGTGCACACGGGCAGGCGATGATGACCACCGTGACAAATGCCAGCAATCCGTGGGTGAATCCGCCGGTTTCGTCCAGCAGCATCCATGCGATGAAGGCAAGCACTGCGATGCCTATGATGGCAGGCACGAATATCCCGGCTATCTTGTCCACCAGCTGCTGCACCGGTGCCTTGCTTCCTTGCGCGTCCTGCACCATGTGTATAATCTTTGCCAGCAATGTATCCGTGCCGATCTTCTCTGCCCGGAAGCGGAAACTACCCTTCTGGTTGATGGTCCCTGCAAAGACCTTGGCGTCTTTGTGCTTGGGCACTGCTACCGGTTCACCGCTCAGCATGCTTTCGTCCACGTAGGAGGTACCTTCCGTCACGATGCCGTCCACGGCAATCCGTTCTCCGGGTTTCACCTGTACGATGTCGCCGAGGCGAATCTGCTCAATAGGGATAATGCGCTCAAAGGAAGAGTGAGGGATAGCGTGTCTTTCATCTACAATGATGGTCGCAGTCTTGGATTGGAGCCCCATCAGTTTCTTGATGGCGGTTGAGGTGTTTCCTTTCGCCTTTTCTTCCAGCAGGCGGCCCAGCAGTATAAAGGCTATGATGACACTTGCCGCCTCAAAATATACATGCGGATGGATGCCTCTGGACAGCCAGAAGTTAGGGAAGAGCATGTTGAACAGACTGAACAGATAGGCAGTCCCCGTACTGATGGCTACCAGTGTGTCCATATTGGCGCTGCCATGCTGCAACTGTTTCCAGGCGCTGCTGAAGAATCCCCGTCCCAGCCAGAAGACAACGGGAGTGGACAATGCCCACATGATGGGATTGGCATAGGACATATCCATAAAGAACATACCTATGATGACAACGGGCACGGACAGGATGACGGCCCAGGCCGTACGGAATTTCAATGCATTGAATTTCTTGTTGTGGGCTTCTTCTGCCTCTTCGAGCGTGTTGGTGTCCTGGTTTATCAACAAGTCATATCCGGCGGCTTGCACGGCTTGCTGCAATACTTCGGAAGAGCAATTCCGGGGGGTGTATTCTACGGTAACTGTTGCCGAAGCGTAGTTTACGGTTGCTTTTTTGACACCGGATTGCCGATTCAGTGTCTTTTCTACCCGTACTGCGCACGATGCACAACTCATTCCCAATACGGGAAATGTCTCTTGAACGATATTCTTGTCTGTCATGACAATTATGTTGTTTTGAAGTTTCGTCAATAAATTGAAGAACAAAGATACGCCAAAGAAGTTGGCGAAAGATTATGGTATTCCGGATTTAATTTATAGAATTTTGGTAGGGAACTTTATGCTGTGGGTGCTTTATACCTCGTCAAGTGACTTTCTTTTGTTTTCTTTCATCTTCTTGAAGTGGCTGGGAGTTAGCCCCGTTACATTTTTGAACTGTGAACTGAGGTAGGCGGTACTGGAGTAATTCAGTTTATCGGCAATCTCGTTCAGCGACAGTTCACCGTACACCAATAGTTCTTTGACACGCTCTATCTTTTGGGCTATGAGATACTTCTCGATGGTAGTGTTGGTTGCTTCAGAAAAAAACTTGCTCAACGTACTGTAATCCCGGTGGAATCTGGAAGCCAGATAATCGGATAGATTAACCTTCAGCTTATTGTCATGATAGTGTACCAGTTCGATAATGGCATTCTTTATCAATTCTGTCATTTGCGACTTTTTGTCGTCAATCAGTTCGAAACCGAGAGGTTCGAGCGCATCCTTTACCGTTTGGTAGACCTTGTCTGTTACTTTCTCAGGCAGTATGGCAATGCCCAGTTCTACTGATTCGGGTTGCAGACCTAAACTTTCGAGCTGGCTTTTCACTGCCATGATGCAGCGGTTGCACACCATGTTCTTGATGTGCAGCGCGTTTTCCTGATGTATGGTCATATCTATATCGGTCATAGCGCTGCAAAGATAGCGCAAACCGTACTAAAATCAAAACCACTCTCTACGAAATAGGCACCCTCATTATTTCCGACACCGGCATTTGGCCATAAGTTACGGAAACTTCCAACAAACATTCCGTTCGTGCTTCCACTCTTGTATCAGCAGAATACTTACTTTGTTCTGCCATTTCCAGGTTATCCATAGATTTCTCACAACTAAGTAATGAGAAACAAGCAATTAATAGAATTAAGTTTTTCATGAGTTAGTCCTCCTTATAATTAGTGTAACCATAACCTTCTTGTTGCTTGCTTACGTGAAATTTAAGTGAGTGCCAGTTCTTCGTGTTAAAGACCCATTCCGGAAGTTCGCCGGACAGACGATTTCCCTGCAAATCGGGAGGACTGATTCTCGGTTCATCTTTCCATGCATCAAAAGACAGCTTAGGAGTTGCAACTAATAGTACATGCAGCTAACATGTAGATAATGAAGAGGCGAATAACAGAGATTGTTTTCATAATATTTACTATTAAATTAACTGATTTTCAAATATACAATTTATTTTCTGAAAATGAGTATAATCTCACCACTATTTTAATGGAATTTCAAGAAAATGCGGCACAGATTGAATGTTCTCGGTATTTTCTCTTCAATAAGCTTATTACCAATGCTTTTGCTCCTAACTATGAAATGCTGTTTTTATCAGAAGAACTCTGCCATTGACCTGCGATTTGTCAATGACGGACAGTAAAAATTGTTTTAAATTATATTGAGTTTACGTTACATTAAGCCAAAACAGCCTTGTCGTTTGCTTTGATGCATGGTAATCGGTAATTTTGTGTTCAAAAAAAGATAGTGATTCTACCGAAACGCTTTCCTTATCATCCCCCGGCTCAATCCTGTCTGCACCGCTCCCCGCATCAGGAGGTAGGCGAGGAAAGCAAGCCACAGCGCATGGTTCGCCAGGACGGGACGTAGTCCATAATACAAGACGAAGAAGCTGACGGCTGCTGCGGCCATGGACAATAGCATTCCGCGCGTAGCGGTGGCGCCGATGAAGATGCCGTCCCAGATGAAAGCGGCTATACCGACGGCAGGAACGGCAAGCGCCCAGTAGAAATAGGTGTCGGCAACCGCTATCACTTCTTTGTCATCCGTCAATAGCCCGAGGAAAGCATTACCTCCCAGCGCATAGACCAGTGTAAAGAGAACTGCCATTGCCACTCCCCATCCAAAGAGATGCCGGACGGTGTCTGTAAGGGCTTCCCGGTTGCGTGCGCCTATGTATCTGCCGCTCAGGGCCTCGCCTGCGTAGGCAAAACCATCCATTACATACGAGAACAAAGTGAAGAGCTGCATCAGCAGCGTGTTGACGGCCAGAATGATTTCGCCCTGCGAAGCTCCCGCCGAAGTAAAGAACAGGGTGACGGTCACCAGGCAAAGGGTACGCAGAAAAATATCCCTGTTCACTTGGAAGAACCGGAGCATCGCCCCTTTCTCCCAGATACCTGTCCCTTCTTTCCCTTTAATTCTTAATTTATAATTTTTAATTTCCCAGTATCTCTGCAACTTTCCATAATTGCGTACCCAGAGTGCCAGCCCCATCAGGAAACCGGCATACTGGGCAATCAATGTCCCCAGGGCTACTCCTTCTACTTTCATTCCGCATAGATAGACTAGGCTGAGACTGGCAATGATATTGGCCATATTCTGTGTGATGGCTATATACATGGGAATACGTGAATTCTGCATACCGATGAACCATCCCGTGAGTCCGTATAGTCCCAGCATGGCAGGTGCCCCCCAGATGCAGATGTGGAAATAGCGCGTTGCCATCTCCCTGACTTCGTTTGTGGGATGGATGAGAAAGAAAGCGCCTTGCCTGATAGGCGTTTGCAGCAGGATGAGGCAGAACGCCACCGCCAATCCTATGCCTACAGAACGTATCAGCAGACGTACAACTTCCGGCAAATCCCGTTTGCCGAATGCTTGCGAGGTCATTCCACTGGTACCCATGCGCAGGAAACCGAAAATCCAGTAGATGATGTTGAACAGCATTCCGCCTACGGCAATGGCGCCGATATAGGCCGGTGAGCCTAAGTGTCCGACAATGGCTACGTCAATCAGTCCAAGCAAAGGAACGGTGATGTTTGATACGATGGAAGGCAAGGCTATTTGCAGGATTTGTCTGTCTCTGGGTTTCATTGGTAACGCTTGTTTCATAAGACTGGCAAAGTTACGTAGAAAAAGAGATAAAAAGACCGAAAACAAGCCTGGAAAATGCTGAGGAAACCTAAAAAAAAGAAAATCAAAACAGTTTCTAACTATATTTTGTTGATGTTTGCAGTGAAAGTGCGTAAATTTGTAGGTGCATTTCCATGGAGATGATTCAGACTGTTAAACTATTATATACTTTAAGAATGAAATCCTTAACTTTACTTTTCTCTTTGTTTCTGATGTTGCCGTTGCCGGTTTCCGCGCAGTCGGCGGGTGAACTGTTGCAGAAGGTTTCCGAGGCGTTGTCCGGAGGCAAGGATGATTATGCCGTAAGCTTGTTCCGTCAGTCGGCAGATGCCGGTGTGGACCGTACGGAAATGTTCTATTGGACCAATGTGGACAAGAATAGTGAGGTGGCTCCCCGCTTTGCAGATGTGCTGGCTGCGCATTACAAGGAAATGCGAAATTACGATAAAGCCTATCTCTTCTATAAGGAGTTCTTGCAGCGTCATCCTAAAGATGTGCCTGCACTTGTTTCTTGTGCCGAGATGGAAATGATGCGGGGACAGGAGAAAGATGCCTTGAAAACCTATGAAAAGGTATTGATGCTGGATGCCGACAATCTCCAGGCCAATATCTTCTTGGGGAATTATTATTATCTCCAGGCCGAGAAGGACAAGAAGAAGCTTGAAGAAGACTATAAAAAGATAACTTCCCCCACAAGGATGCAGTATGCATGCTATCGCAACGGACTGTTCGACGTGTTCACCAATAGCTACGGCAAAGCTAAGGCATACCTGCAACGCGTGCTTCAAGTATTCCCCTCCATGGAAGCAGGCAATACGCTGGAAAAGATAAAGAAGATGGAGCTGGAGCTGAAATAGCTGTCCGCATCCCGACTAATAGGAAGGGGCTGTTTGTCTCTTATTTCTCTCCGGTCTCTTTTAATCTCTTCAGATATTCCGAAGGTATGCAGCCGAATTCTTCCTTGAAGCATTGCCGGAAGTAGAAGGGATTGTTTATACCTACCTTGAATGCTATTTCCGAAATGTTGTATTTGCCTTCCAGCAGGTATTGCTCGGTGTGTTTCATCCTTATCTTGCGGACGTATTCGTTGGTGGAAAGTCCGGTAAGTGCTTTCATCTTGCGGTAGAGTGTGGAATTGCTCATGCACATTTTGTCCGAAAGATAGCTGATGTCTATTTTGTCTGAAGATAGCCGTTCCTCTATCGAACTGGGTGATGACGCTTCTGCCCGCGATGCTCTCAATCAGGTGCGCAGACGTGCCAAGTTGGATGACGTTACGGCAAGTGGAAAGGCATTGCAAAGTGCCATTCGCCAGGAACGCCGTTTGGAATTGGCTTTCGAGCAGAACAGGCTGTATGATATTCGTCGCTGGACTGATACAAATGGTAAAAAGATGATTAGCAATATTCTGGGACCGAACGGCTCCTTTGTAAAGTGGAACACTGAAGAGGCTACCCGTGATGCTCTTGAGTGGGAAAATCAAGGTGAAGCAAGTGACAAAGGCATCACTTTCAACGAGAACCGCGACATGGTGTTCCCCATTCCTTTGTACGAAATCACAATGTCCAACGGTTCCATTACCCAGAATCCGGGCTGGAATTAAACACATTCTGATGAAAACAGATTGTTGTAGGAACTGATTATTCAATAGGTCTTTATATTCTGTCGCGGATAGTTTGCAATGGATTATCCGCGGCAGTTTTTTTAATCCGAAACAATGTTATGAATTTGAGATGTATTTTTATTCTTCCGGCACTGCTTGCCGCAATGGCTTGCAGCGACGATTCTCCCGTTACACCGGATACTCCAGACACTTCTGATAGTCCGAACATTACGAACAGCGTAGAGAAACTGGTGAGCATCGATGCCGGACAGACTTTCCAGACAATAGCCGGCTTCGGTGCCTCGGACTGTTGGGCGCCTGCCTTTGTGGGCAAGTCATGGACTTCACACCGTGCGGGGATTACGGAACTGCTTTTTTCCTCAGAGATTGTGGGTGGCAAACCGAAAGGAATCGGCCTTTCCCAATGGCGGGTGAATCTTGGTGGCGGCAGTGCCGCGCAAGGTGAAGCCAGCGGCATCGAGGACAAAACCCGTTGTGCGGAATCCTATCTTACCGATGACTTGACGTACGACTGGACCCGTTGCGAGGGACAACGTTACTTCATGGACCGTGCCAAGGAGCTGGGATGTAACAGTTTCATTCACATAAGCCATATTTCGCCCGTCAACGAGCCGCAGTACAACTGGGACAGCGGCCAGTAGGGCAGTGGCTGGACCAATGACGAAGTAGCTGCACTGGCACGCGGGCTGGATAGCTCGTTGGATGCCCGGAGGCTTTCCACAGACATTCTCTTGGGTGAATCCGGTGACTGGGAGTATCTTTATAAAGTGAAAGGTGGGACTGCGTACGCTGGAATTTGATGCCGACAAAGGTTTTGCCCTCAACGGCAACTGGATGAAGGTAAAAGGCGTATGCCTGCATCATGATGCATGGGACATCTGGAACTATGACGAGGGACAGAACATACGCGTGGTGTGCTATACCAATGCTCCGCAGGCGCGCTTGCTGCTCAACGGCAAGGTGGTAGGCGGGATGAAACCCTATGATGAAAAGACCGGTATTATCTATTGGGATATTCCTTTCCAGGCAGGTGAGCTTCGTGCTGAGGGCTGCGATGAGGAAGGAAATGCCTTGTCAGGCTATTCCATCCGGACATCCGGACGTCCTTATGCCATTCGTGCCACTGCAGACCGCACGATTTTATCTGGCGACCGTGCCACTGCGCATATCACCGTAGAGGTGGTTGACGAAGAAGGTACTGTTGTGAAACTTGGCGACAATGAAATTACGTGTGCAGTTGAAGGACCTGCGCGTCTGCTTGGGCTCGAAGGCTCTGACAACAGTGACATGAGTGACTATACCGATAACCGTCACCGTGTATACCACGGGCGTTTGCTGGCCTATATACAGACTACCGGAGGGGAGGGAACGGTTAAAGTAAGGTTTACTTCCCCCCTTCTGAAAGGAACCGAAGTGAAGTTTGAAGTAGGGCAGTAGTGAATAGGCTGTCGGGATATTCTTCTTTAGTTAACAGTAGCTTAATCTCCCTCTTGAAGTATGGATTGCGCAAGTAATAAAAAGGGGAACATGAAAACAGAGATTGTAGGGCGCATTAGGGAACAAAAAGCCTTGATGGAATATATGGATTCCAAGGAGTCTGAATTTATAGCTATTTATGGATGTCGTCGAGTAGGGAAAACTTTTGAGTTTGATAACCTCTACCGTGCCCTTTTTAAATATTCCGAGAAATATTGTGGAGGCGTAGCGGTCTATTCCCATATCCTTTTGAGCAGAGTCTTTTCGGACAAGATGACGGAAACTTTCCCTTTCATGCCTTGCTGCATAAAAGGAGCTTCTTGCAATGACAATGTAAAACAGAAATAGTTGTTCCCCCCGTCGCGGCTGATTATCCGGGGAGAGACGTTGGTGACGGTTCCTTGCAGGTAGCCGTATTCCTTGCTTGTATATCCTTCCAGTTCTATTTCGGCTTTCATGCCCGGATTGATTTGCGTGATGCAGGCATATGGCAGTTCTGCGGTGGCGATGGCCTGCCCATTCCGGATGCCTGTCAGTGTGATGTCCGTATCTGCCGTTTCGGGGTAGGGCACGAATGCCGCTACGGCCAGCAGCAGTGCCACGATGAGGCCGATAATGCCGATTCCGCTGCGCACTAGCATCGGGGGGACTTGCCCGATGATTCTCCGTACCTGCTCGCTTCTGAGCTCTATGTCTTTGTTCTCCATACTGTTATTCTGTAATTCATGCTGTCTCCCATGCGCTAACTGCCCAATTCCAATTGGTTTTTTACGAGGTTATAATAAGCTCCCCGGTTGGCTATCAGTTCCTGGTGCTTTCCGGTTTCTATGATTTTTCCTTGGTCTATCACCACTATCCGGTCTGCATTTTTGACGGTACTCAGGCGGTGCGCCACTACGACTACCGTTTTCCCTTTGTAGAATTCCATCAGGTTTTCTACAATCGCCCGTTCATTGTTGGCATCCAGTGCATTGGTGGCTTCGTCCAGAAAGATGTACTGCGGATTCTTGTAGACGGCGCGGGCTATCAGTATCCGTTGCTTCTGCCCTTGGCTCAGTCCTACGCCGTCCTGCCCTATCAAGGTGTTGTATTTCAGGGGGAGGCGCATGATGTAGTCGTCTATATTGGCAATCCGGGCAGCCTCTGCCAGCCGTTCCTTGTCTATATCCCCATCGTCCACCGCAATGTTCCGGGCTATGGATTCGGAGAAGATTACCCCGTCCTGCATCACTACGCCGCATTGCCTGCGCCACCACTTCAGGTTGAAGCGGTTGATGTCTGTGCCGCCGATAGAGATTTCTCCGCCCAATGCCTTGTAGTAGCCCAGCAGCAACTTGATGATTGTCGTCTTTCCGCTTCCGCTGGTGCCCACGATGGCAGTCACTTTCCCTTCGGGAATCTCAAAATCCACACTGTCCAGAGTCTTGTTCAAGGCGTGCGGGTCGTACTTGAAGTCCACCATTTTCAGCCGTAGGCTTTTGTCTTGGCTTTGAAATGCAGCAATCGCCTCCGGATTACTTTCCTCGTTTTCCATCTCGTGTATTTCGTTGATACGTTCCAAGCTTATCTTCACGTCCTGCAGGGAGTAGATGAAATTCATCAGCTGCTCGATGGGCGAGCTTAGTTGTCCGATGATGTACTGCACCGCCAGCATCATACCCAGAGTCATCTGCCCGTTTATCACGGCGGTTGCCGCCACTACGGTAATCACGATATTCTTTATCTCGTTGATGAAGATGCTTCCTGCTTCTTGTGTCTGTTGCAGTCTTAGGCTCTTCATATTTGCATCGAACAGTTCGGCCTGCACGTCTTCCCATTCCCAGCGCCGGCGCTGTTCGCAGTCCTGCAGCTTTATCTCTTGCATGGCGGTGATGAACTGGTAAGTCTTGTTGTTGTTCTTCGCCTGCTTCTCAAAGTAGAGGTAGTCTATCTGCTTCCGCCGTTTCAGGAAGAGGGCTATCCAGACGGAGTAGGCGATGCTGCCTGCCAGAAAAATACAGAATATCGGCAGGTTGTAGCATAACAGCACGGCTCCGAACACGATGAAGCTGAACAGCGAGAACATCACGCTGAGTGTCTGCGTGGTAAGGAACTTTTCCACCCGGTTGTGGTCGTTCATCCGTTGCAGCAGGTCGCCCATCAGCTTGGTGTCGAAGAAAGACATGGGCAGTTTCAGCAGTTTGATGAAGAAGTTCGACACCAGCGAGATATTTATCCGCATACTGATGTGCAGCAATATCCACCGACGTATGAAGTCCACGCTTGTCCGACTGACGGTCAGCATCAACTGTCCGATAAGTATCAGATAGATGAAATTCAGGTTCCGGTGCTTGATTCCTACGTCCACAATGGCTTGCGTCAGGAAGGGGAAGATGAGTTGCAGGACACTGCCAATCAGTAGCCCCAAGATGATTTGCCCGAAGTAACGGCGGTACTGGCGGAAATAGCCGAAGAGGAAGGAGAAGGAGCGCTTTTCCGATTTGTGCTCCTCCTGCTTCTCGTAGAAGGCTGGGGTGGGTTGGAGGAAGAGGGCGATGCCAGCTTCTTCGTTCTTAACAAATGTATTAAACCAATTTTCTTTAAATTCTTCTTCCGTGTATTTTAGCAATCCTTTTGCCGGGTCGGCTATATAGTAAATATTCTTCTTCTTTCGTTTTTTTATATCATATAATATGATAAAATGTTTCTGATTCCAATATAGGATACAAGGCAATGAAGCTTCTTTTAATTGGGGAATTGTTACCTTTCCCACTATTGTATGAAATCCCAATTTTAAAGCGGCTTCATTGATGCTGCGTAATGATGTTCCTTCCGTAGTTGCAAAACAGTATCGGGATATTGTTTCCAATGAATAGTTTGTTCCAAAGAAATCGCATATCATTTGTAAGCAGGCTAAACCGCACTGCATAGAGTCGTACTGTTTATGGAGTGGGAATCTCATCATTCTTTCAATAACTGTATGTTCGGTTTTTCTTGTTGCAGATATTGGCTTTTTCTTTTGGGGGCTTTATATTTCCATACATATTGAACGGTGAAGTAAAGCATTTTGTCCCGTTTGGGGTAATCGTAGTTTATGTAACTGTGATAATCCAACCGGGTATCGTCAATAGAGTAGGCATATTCATAAGGTTCTATCATGTAGCGCATGCCGATTCCTACGTTCCAATTGGTATTTATATTCCAGTTAAGTGCCATTCTGCAATCGGTAGAATTCTTCCTTTTGGAATATTCCTCATGAGAATAGGGCTGGAAGCTGATGGAACCGTTCAGCGAGATATTTTTATAATAGAAACGCCAATTGGGATAAATGCTTATCCAGCTTTTCGTGGTATTCTCAAAAAAGCATCTACGGTATCTTCCCATCAATCCGATATGCCCTACATTCTTTATGTTGTATCTGGCACTGAGCGTGGCAATAAGCTGGGACTCCCTTTTCTTGTTTTCGTAAGTGTAGGCATAAACCTCTCCTTCCTTCCGGCCTATTCTTTCGTATATATCCATATATCGGGCATAGCAGATGTCGGGTTCTATATACCAGGCTCCTAGGGTGAACCGGTAGGCTGCTCCGCTCTCGATGGTATAACTTGGCTCAAGGTAGGGGTTTCCTTTGATGACTTGAAGGCTGTCTGTGGAGGTGTTGTACGGGTTCAGCAGGGAAATGGAAGGATTGGATGTATATCCCCGGACGTAGCCTTTAAGCAGATGATGCTTCCGGAATGAGTAGCTTGCATTTCCCGAAACTCTTATCTTGTAGTATTGATTCTTGATGTCTTCTATTTTATTGTAATGACAATCCAGTCCCAACGATAGCATATACGAAAAAGGTGTTTTTGCACTACTGTATGTGGCATACAAGTATTCGTTCCAGCTTCGGTAGTCGAAAGTATTGCTGCCTGCGGTCGAAGTGTTGTCCAATTTCCCGTTTATATAGTAAGTGTCACTTCCTATTGTCAGTTCGTTTTTGTTGTCCCATTTCTTTTGGTATTCGGCTATGTAACTGCCGGTCTGATAAACCATTTTATAGCGGTTCTCATTGGAATAGTTGTAATTGTCGGAAAATTCATGGTTACAGTTGCTGTCTTTATTGAGGCTGTAACTGTAACTGAGGGTACTTTCAAGCAGGCTTTTCTCGCTCAGCCGATATTGGTGCAATACTTTCCCGGCATAGGTAATGGGACGGTTGTGGGTTAATCTCCGGGCATCATATTCATAGGAAGTCTCTTTTTGTGAGATACTCCCTTCTCCCCACTTTCTTGTTTTTGTGTTGTTATAATCGGCATATAAACTGTAAGAGAGGTAGTTGTTAAGGTTGGGTACAAAGTCTCCCCCTATGTAAAAGGCGGCATTGTGCGAATTGTGCCGGGTATTTAAGCTGTAGTCTTTGTCTGTTCCGGAGTAATGCTGTTCTCCGTATTCATTCCCTTTTTCACGGTTGGCTCCCGACCAAAACAAGATGGTATAGAAAGAGAATTTGTCGTTTCCGGTTTCAAAACTTCCACTGTGAGAGTTTGTCACCATTCCCGGATGGACGTCATTGTACAGATTCAGTAACCGGTAAGTCTGGCTTCTTTTTTTGAGCTTGATATTGAGCACCGTTGCATGCCCGTCTTTTAGGTATTTGACCGGTGGATTTTCCATTATTTCTATGCTTTCCACTTCTGCCGGGTCGATGGATTCTATGGAAGTGTCTCGTTGCATATTATTGACCAATATGACTACGTTCTGTTCATCGGCCGTCTTTATTTTCCGCATGGACAAATCCACCTTTAAATTGGGTATTTCTTGCAAGGCTTCGTAAATGCTTTTCTCTTTCCTGGCATTTCCAGACAGATGAAAAAGAGTGCTTTGGGCATTGGACTTTATGACGTTGCTACGGTCTGCGGTTATTACGACGTTATCCAAATTCACATTCTTCACCGGGTAGAGTGTATGTCCTAATTCCTTGTTGCCATTCAAGTAGATGGTGCCGTTCACGCTTTGATAGTTGTCGTGGTAGATGTGATACGTGTACTCTTTTTCCGGTAGCTTTCCGAATATGTATTGCCCGTTCTTGTTTGTGAATGTCTTATGAGAAGAGGAGTCGGACATCGCTTGAATCCATACGGTTGCGTGTTCAACTCCTTTTCCAAGGGTATCTGTTACGATGCCTGAAAGTTGCCGGAGGTTTTGCCCCTTGGCTGCGTGAGACCCCAGATATGATATAGCGAGGATAATCAAGAGTATTTTATAGTTCATGATTTGCAAACGTTAAGTAAAAAAGACAGGTTGCTTATTGCCGAATATCTTACGGGATATATATTCATTGTTGAAACGGTACGTAATGTAATCATCCATGGTAATTTCCATTGTTTTTAGCGGACACATCTGTTCTGCCTTATTGGGGTGTTCCAATATCTTTTGTTTGCAGAGTCCCCAGCATTGCGGTAACAATTTGCATCGGATACATGCTGAATCATTGTATGTTTTGATGGCGGTTCTTTTCTCCAGTTTGTTTTGTTCCCACTCAATGCTTCCGTCTGAAGTAAGTTGGCCTTCTTGGTGAGTGCTTGTGAAATCTCTTCCAGTACAATTATAGACATCACCATTATAAGATATAACCACATTGTTTTTTAAGTCCATGAGGCACGAGTAATTCCGTCTACCGAAATTGAGGTATGACAAACGGAAATTCAACCGTAACATTTCATTAATGAATTCTTTGAGATCGGTTCCCGTACTGGAATCATCTGACGCAGTGGTTTGCCATACACGCTCCAAATGAATCCTTATCTTCTTTCTGTCTATGTCTTGTATGTCATTGACAACGGAGTGCAGGTGTTTGAAGGTCTGATTGTCGAAATTTATTCTTAAATTGATGCGCGAATCATAAGCATTAGTTAGGTCATGGATGGCTTTCATCACGACATCATAAGTACCTTCTTTAAATTCCGGTGATTTTTTGATGGAATTGTGCTTTTCTCTGTACCCGTCAATGGTTATCTGGAAAGTGGCGTCAAGTTCTGCTAACATAGGAATAATATCTTCTGTTATACGGGTCGCATTTGTAACGATGGAAACTCTAATGTCCTTGTTTATCGTCTTTGCATAATCTTTTACTTTAAACAGCAAAGGTGCAACTTCTTCTTTAAAATACAACATGGGTTCACCACCAAACAGAGAAAAATGTATGATGGATATGTCTTCTCTGTTTAGTATGTTTTGTGCATATCTGAACACTTTATTCTGTTGCTGACAAGATAAGTGGCTGCCTACAATATGCTTTTCAAAGCAATACCAGCATCTGACATTACAATCTAATGAAGGAAGTAAAGTTAGATTGAAGGTTCCGGAAGTATCGCTCTTGTGGTATTCTTGTATAAGGTTACTGTATTCGTCTACATTGTTTTCCACTATAAAGCCGTTTTCTTGTAAAACCTTCAAAGTGGTTTCGTTAACTTTATCATAGTCGTTGTTTTGTATGAGGTCATAGGTACAGCGGTTTATTACGATGTAATTGTCATGGTATGTGTTGAAGCATAGCATACCTGCATTGCATGACGTATACAAATTATAATAGCTGCTTTTCATGGTTATATGGCAAATTTAAAGTTCGTTGGTAAAAGACAGAATATAGATATTAGTTCGCACCATTTTTACTATATTCTGTCGTTCTAAGAGGCTTAAGAACATTTAGTGTTCTCCTTTATTCGGTCTTATTGGGGTAGTTGCACTACAACAATCGCCACAATTGCAATCGCAACCATTGTTCATGTAAACATCCTCATTGGCTCCTCCTTTCAGTAGAGCCATTTCTTCCTCTTTGAGTTGTATCATTTCAAGAGGTAAAGTTGATTTTAATTCATTCATAATCGTTACATTTTGAGTTGATAATTATTGGGATAGCTATCTTTTTTTAGTCAAAAATGAAACTTCCGTAAAAAGAATCTTCTCCTATTTTCAATTCAAGGGTATATTCTCCTTCGTACAAACTATATACTTCGAACGTATGGCATCGTGAAGATGTCATGTCATTGTAGGAATAAACAATATTACCCATGCTATCTTTTATAGACGTTTGAAGTCCTGATATTGTTACATCCGAATAGATACGGATTGTATTTCCGTCAATAGTAGCGGTAGGTATTAAAGTAATGGAGCGTTTGTCTTTATCCCAATTTCCTTTGGAGTCGGAAGTTCTATATAATGGGATATCCTCTTCTATAGCCTTAATACTCATACAGCAGAATATGCCTAAAACCAACAGTAGATACTTTGCTTTCATTTGATTTTGTTTTTGTTTCGTTGTCGCAAAGTTGAAAATAAAAATGATTTTATTAAGACTTCTTGCTGCTTTATGTATGTGCATGGTTGTGTGCACATCGCTTCTTTGTGTGCAAAAGTATGTGTAGGGCTATGTGCAAAAATATGTGCATGAATGGATGAAAGGTGTTCATCCTTTGGATAAGATGCTTATAATGAGTCTATAATCTTGTCCCACATTTCCGGGCTTCCTTTACTTCCGGTTACTTTCTGGTAAAGCCTCCTCCGGATGGAAGAAATGCTTTCCGGCTTGAGTTGCAGTAGGCGTGCGATGTCCGCTTGGCGGAATTGGAGTTTGAGAAGTATGCAGACGTGCAATTCGTTTTCGTTGGGAGTGTGCAGCGAATACAGCCTTTCGAAGAAGGTAGGGTAGGCGGGGGGTATGAGTTCTTTTAGTGAATCCCATTCTTCCTGAATGATATAAGCTTCACCACGTGCAGAGTTTGCACGTCCTTGGAGTTTCTTGTATATCTCGGAACAGAACAAGTAGTCTTGGGCTTCTTTTTCTTGTTCTTTTTCGATTGCTTGCTGCTGCAGGATGTGATTGAGTAATTCTATTTTCTGTCCTAATTGTTTCTTCAGTATGCTATTATCGGGAATATTGATATTTACCAGATTCTTTTCCAACTCTTCCTTCTGCGCTTTGTGCCTTTCGAGGAAATCAATTTTTTCTCTGTTTTCTTTTTCTATTGTACGAAGCTTGTCCAGTTGTTGCTCCAATTCCAGACGTTTCCGCTTGCTGCATTGACGGTAAGCGATAAATGAGAGTATGGCAATGACAAATCCTCCGCTGATAATACAAATCCAGGATGTTTGGCGGTTGTTCTCTGCTTTCAGTCTGTTGTTCTCTTTCTCACGCAGTTGGTAGTTGTAAAGGGAATGCATCCGATGGATGGTTTCCGTTTGCGTGAGTTTCTGTATGGAGTCGGTATACAAAAGGTAACCATTGAGGTAACTGGATGCTTGCTGCGCGCCATTCTGTTTGAGGGTGAGTTCCAATAATCTGCGGCAGGCTGTTTGCTTGGCATAGACAGAACCGAAGCCCAACAGCTCTTTGTAATACCATGTGGCGGAATCCATCTGAAAGGTTATATCATATAGACGGGCGGCAATGCTGTAAATGGCACTCCTACTGGGACGCTCAATATCCCTTAGGGCATTCTGCAATACTGCATGGGCAGAATCGTATTCCTGCAAATCTGTGTAAATTGCGACAAGTTGCCCTTGCATCATATTAAATAAATCTGCGCGTTGTAATTGTTGGCTCAATCGGTTTGCTTCTTTGAAGTAGGCTAATGTGCTGTCTCGTTTGCCCAATTCTCTGTACATATTGCCTATGTCCCTCAATGTGAAAACCATGCCGACACTGTCTTTCAGTATATTGTCGTATTCTCCCCCTTTCTTATACATCTCCAAAGCTTCGGTATACATGCTTTGATAAGCAAACAGCGTCCCCATCTGGCTGTAAATCTTGCTTTTCAGTTTGTATCCTCCGTCTTCGGGCAATGCTTCCGCAGCTTTTTCGAAGTACCCCAACGCCTGCGGTGCGTCTCCCAAGTCGCGATACACCCTTCCGGCATAGTAGTAAGCTTCCGGCAGATGCCGTTCATCGTCTTTCTTTATATAATAATGTAACACGGGCAGTATCAGGCTGTCCGATGTATGCTGTATATATGCCTTGTCGTTCGCTTTGATGCAGAGTAGCCGATAATACATCTGCACGGCTTCCGGTTCGGCCTGCATGCTGCTGTCGATGCTTTTCAGCAAAGTGATGGCACTGTCCGGGTTGGCACTTGCCAGGCTGTCCGCAAGAATCAATGATTGTGGATGGGACTTGCGTCCGCAGGCGTAGAAGAGGCTCGGCAGGACAAGAAGAAGCAATAATGTCCGTATTATTATTTTCATATCGGCAAATATAGCGTTTTATTTTATAAGTCTTGGAATTCACGTTGGCTTAATACTCTTTTTGAAACATAGATTGCGCAGGTAAGATACTTCAACGCACTAAAGCGTTAAACTACACACAAAACAGTTTATTTCGACACATAGGACAGCTTGTTTCAACGTGTGAAACAAACTGTTCCATTAGGGAGAACACTTTGTTCCATTAGGGAGAACACTTTGTTCCATTAGGGAGAACACTTTGTTCCATTATAGAGAACACTTTGTTTCATATTGATTGAGCACTTTGTTTCATGCCATATAAACAAAGTGTTCACCATTGTGAACTAATATGTTATCTGTATTTTGAACATGAAGACGATAGGTGTCTTTATACCCAATTCCGAGGCTTGCAGATACTTTGTCTGCAAGGGGTATCTGCAAGCCTGCAACTAATTGTCTTGCAGTGAAGTAAGTGCCGAAACCTTGCAGATGGCAGATAAAATGAGAAAAAAACTCTATGTAGCGGTGCGGCTGAGCCGGGACAGCCTATGGCTTTACAATATGTATTGTACTTCCTTGAAGAGATATTCCCGTTCTTTGCCGTTTTCGTCTTCCAGTATAAAACGTCCGTCTTGCTCTACACGCAGCAACCGGGCAAGGAACTTGCCGTCGGCGTCTTCATAAGGATGCAATCCCCGGCGACGGAAAAGGGAGCGGGCATACCGTGTGGATATCTCGTCGGAGTAGGCAGCGAAGTCCTCCATTTGGAGGCTGTTGTAGTAGATTTGTATACGTCTCAGGATATGGGCAAGGATTTCATAACGGTCGTGCTCCTTTCCGGTGATTTGTTTCAGTGAGACGGGGTTGGGAGCATCACTGTTGAAGACTTCCTGGTTGATGTTGATGCCGATTCCGGCAATGCTACGCTTGATATGGTGTCCGGAAAGGTCGTTCTCTATCAGTATGCCGCAGATTTTCCGGTCTTTCCAATAGATGTCGTTCGGCCATTTGATGGTGATTTCATCAGACCATCTGCTCAGTTCTTCCTTAATAGTGAGGGAGACGATTTGTGAAAGGATGAACTGCCGGCGGGCTTCCAGAAAAGAAGGGTAGAGTACAACGCTGAAAAGCAGGTTCTTGCCTTCTTCGGCTTCCCAGGTGTTGCCGCGCTGGCCTTTACCGGCGGTTTGGAACTCGGCAGTCACGGTCGTCAGTTCGGCAACGGATTCTTGCAACCGGTTGCAAAGCTGGCTGAGGTATTGATTGGTTGATGCCGTTTCGTCCAATGCCACCAGCGGGAACGGGAATGTGTCAGGGCAGGGCTTCATATTCGGTACGCATTTTTTTTGTGAATTTCTTTAATACTTCTTCAAGAGAGTGGTCTATCAGTTGTTTCAACAATTTGTCGTCGACGTCACCGTCCAGAAGCACTTGGTTCCAGTATTTTTTGTTGAAGTGATAGGCACCTTCGATGGCTGCATAGTGCTCTCGCAGTTCGAGTGCATACTCTGGATCGCATTTCAGACAAATCTTATTGGCACTTTCCAGGTCGATGAGTGCAAACATTTTACCCATGACCTTCATTACGAGCGAGTATTCGTCGAACGGAAGGCATTCCATGACGGCCTTTTTGCTGAGGCAATATTCGCGGGCGGTTTCTATGTCCATGATGGTATTTACGGTTTACAATTTATGATTTACGATTACAATAACTCTCATTTGTCAGTTATCAAAACATGGGCGGATAGAAGGCATCCTTCATGTGCTCTATCCTGAATGCTCCCGGTTCGCCTACGGCTGTTATGATGTCGAAGCGAACGGGTACATCCAGGCAGAAGAGCTTGACATAGGCATCGGCCGCTACGACAATACGGCGTATTTTCTGCCAGTTCACGGCATCCTGCGGCTCGATGTAGTCCGTATTGCTACGGGTTTTTACTTCCACTATTATCAGTTCTTCGTCTTTGGCAGCCACTATATCTAGCTCCAGGTGATTCTTTCGCCAATTACGGTCGCGTATGGTGTAACCGTTCTGTTCCAGATATTTGGCAGCGGCGTCTTCACCGGCTTTTCCGAGGACATTGTGGTTGGCCATTACTGTATTGCAATACCGGTTAGTGCGTTCTCGGCAGGCAATTCGCTTGTTTTTATCATGCCGTAGTGTCCTGGGCGTTGAACAGTGGGCAGGGCGAATGCTTTGCCGTTGGCGGGTGCCCGCATCAGGCTGCGTGTGCCAATCGGCTGTTCGCCGGTGATTTCACGGATGGCGCGTGCCAGTAGTGGTTCATCCGGATGCCCGAAGTGAAAGTAGGTGTTAAAGTAACCGTCGCCGTCGGCATCTGTCTCATCTAACTCAATGTCAGGCAGGAATCCGTTCTCGTACTCTCCGAATCCCTTGGCATTGTAGGTTTGGAAAGTGATTGGAACCACTTCGTAAGTATCTTTTTCCACGGTGATTTCTTTGGGTTCCATGCCCACGTTCTTTCCAGTGGTCCGTTTTCCGATGAGCACCACATCAATGCCAATACCCCTCAGTGCATTGATTACCAGTTCGCTGGCTGAAGCTGTGCCGCTACCCACCAGACAGTAGAGGCGGTTTAGGCCGAGGGCGGCTGCGGTGAGCGATGTTTTCAGGTTGGCATACCAGCCATAGGAAAAATTCTCTTCCAAGCGGGAATTGGAGTATTTTTTCATTCGCTCTTCATTGTATCTGTATTTGGCAAACACTTTGTCCCGGCAGTTGCTTCCGGCCAGACACGAAGCTATCAGGTTGGCCGTTGTAACATGTCCGCCGCCGTTGTAGCGTAGGTCGAGCACTAGGTCTTGTATGCCTTCGCGCTTGAATTCCTTAAATACGTCAAACAGTACATCGTCAAATCCGGCATCGAAGTTCTCATATACCAAGTAGCCTGTCTTATGTCCGTTGTTGCTCGTTATCACTTCGTGGTGCAGTATAGGATTCTTGTACATGGCACGAGCAGAAAGTGCGCTCTCGCGGGTACACAGATTGCCGCTTTCATCGTATTTGAAGTTTCCGTTTTCGTCAGTTTCTATTTCGGTCAGAGTGGCAGCGACGGAAGACTCCGGATACATCAGTTGCATGAACACCTGATTCATATTGCTTTTAGTTATATCTTTTCCATTCATCTTATAAAGGAAAGCACCACGATTTATTCCGTTCTCGGAAGCTGGTGAATCCGGATAGATTCCTTGCGGGCAGAGGACTATTTGTGTATTACTTATTTCTACGGCTATCATTCCGGTGAATCCGAAACTGTATTCCAGCTCTCTTTCTATTTGGGTTGCGGCGCGTGTGGTGCCGATTGTCTTTTTCTTTACAATATACGAGAAGAGGTGGTAGTTGCCATTTCCGTCAGCTTTCTTGTCCAAGGTGTTGGTGGTCATACCATATAGGTTATTATAGAAAAAGTCTTCATATCCCTGACTGAAATTTTTCTTCAAGCTCTTGTATTCCTCGTTCCACAAGTACATTTCATCTAGGTATTTGTTCACTTCTCGGTTCACTATCGCATCTCCGGTATCTTCGGGAAGGCTACCGGCCTTTTGTGTCACTTTGAAACTGCTTGGTCGGCTTCCTTCCGCATTGACAGTAATGGTAGCTGTTCGGTCCTTGGTTGTTGCTCCGTTTGCCGATACCATGAAACTGTGGGAACCTTTGTTGCCCGATGTTTGGGACAATTTGCACCAATCCGCACCGCCTGCTACAGTGGCCACCCACTTGCCGTATGTGGTAAAGCGTATGGTTAAATCCTTTTCTGTACTGATTGTTAACACTTCTCCTTCTTTCCAACTTTGGTTGGCAATGCCGGATGGTCGGTCTTCCTTGTCATCGTTGCATGATGTTGTTATCATGACTATTGCCAGAAGGAAGAAAGCAAGATAATTGATTCGGTTCATATTGATGCATTTTTTAAACGTCTCAAAAGTACTTTTTTAATTGATTCGGCAGAAGAGTTTTGGGGATATTCTTTTCATCTGGTCTTCAAAAACTCCTTTTTTGTCGTCTTGCAGTTTCCTTTTCCTTTCAACCTCTTTCATAGACTTTCTTTTTTATGGATTCGATGCCTCTTCGTTTTAGGTTTGATGTCTGTTTGACAAATGTCGCTATTGCCGGGCAGATGTCCTCTGCTTTGGAAAGAAAAATACATTGATTCGTTTTGTTTTTACAGAAGTAAAAGTAATTTTGCAGGAAATATGAGAAAGAGAGATAAAACGTGTGCGAAAGCAACGCCCGAAGAACCAAGACGCGAGCAGCGCATGGTATGCCTGATGAGCGAGGAAGAACTGCGGATTGTAGACCGTTATCTGGATAAATACAAGATAACGAACAAGTCGCGCTGGCTGCGGGAGACTATTCTCATGTTTATCCATAAGAATATGGAAGAAGATTATCCTACTTTGTTCGGTGAGCACGATATGAGGAGGTGAAAATTAAGAATTAAAAATTGAAACGGAGTGGCGTTGGACGATAGCTATTATATGAAACAGGCGCTTTTGGAGGCGCATAAGGCAGGTGAACGGGGAGAAGTTCCCGTAGGTGCGGTTGTGGTTTGTAGGGACCGTATCATAGCCCGTGCCCATAATCTGACAGAGACCTTGACAGATGTCACCGCCCATGCCGAGATGCAGGCCATTACCGCTGCCGCCGCAACCCTTGGTGGCAAATATCTGAATGAATGTACTCTCTATGTCACAGTGGAACCTTGCGTGATGTGTGCCGGTGCCATTGCTTGGGCACAGATGGGGCGCCTGGTGTTTGGCGCCGAAGATGAGAAAAGAGGGTATCAGCGCTATGCCTCGCAGGCATTGCATCCCAAAACAGAAGTAGTAAAAGGAATCCTGGCAGATGAATGTGCCGTCCTAATGAAGGAGTTCTTTGCCGCCAGGCGCAAATAATCCTTTATCCTTAATTCCTACTCTTTAATTTCTTCAAAATCCACATATTCTCCTTCGTCTTTGGAGAACAGTTTCTTGTGGCGGGGACGTATTTCACCCTCTTCGGCTTGTGCCTCCTCAGGCGATTGTTTATTATCATTGTAGGAATACCCTCCCGGCTGGTAATTACCATTTCCTTTTTGGTAGGGACCGGAGTTGGAGGAAGTACGGCGTCCACCCAATCCGAATATGGTTCGGATGACACTACCGATAATGCTAAGACCAATGAGCAGAATGGCAATTATGATGATAAATAAAAATCCTAAAATATGAAACATGGGCTAATGTCTTTTTATGTGTTCGTTTTCTGCGAACTTCAATACAACAATTGTGCCGGAAAAATGTTTATTTACTTTTCCTTGTAATAAGCGAAAGTAGTATATACCACACGATAATTGCAGCAAAGCTGCAGATTCCCAAGAAGATAAGGAACGGAATGCAGACAAGTAGGAAAATGAAGCTTGTTTTATTGTCCTTCCATGACAGATTCTTGAATTTGAGTGAGAACATTGGAATCTCCGATACAAGCAACCATGAGAAAAGGCAGACCAGCAGCAACAGATAAACCGGATGGAAGCTGTTGCTCACCAAACAGTCGTGAGCGCCCGTCACCAATGAAGCCCAGAACAAGGCATTTGCCGGGACGGGAAGTCCTACGAAAGAGCTTGTCTGGCGGGTGTCATTGTTGAATTTGGCAAGCCGTAGTGCAGAGAACACGGACAAAAGAAATGCGAGATAGGGGAAAACGTCGGCCATGCTTTCCATTGTGCTTGGATAGTTCATTTCCTTGAACAAGGAAAATACAATCAGGGAAGGGGCCACTCCGAAACTGACATCATCTGCCAGAGAATCCAAATCCTTGCCGATAATGGAATGTGCGTCCAGTGCACGTGCCATCATGCCGTCGAAGAAATCGAATACGGCACTGAAGATAATGAAAGCGAGTGCCCATTCATATTTGGCTTCGGATGCCATGACACAGGCAATGCACCCGGAGAATAGGTTCAGGCAGGTCAGAATATTTGGAATATGGCGGGTAATGCAGTTTGCCATTGTTGTTCTTTTATTATTTAAGTTTGGCTATCACAGTCTGATTACCGGTAGTCTGTTGTCCTAGTTTAACGAATACTTCGGTGCCCAACGGCAGAAAGACGTCCACGCGGGAACCGAATTTGATGAAACCCATATGCTCGTCGATATAGCATTCCTCGCCCGGTTCGGCATAGGTTACGATACGGCGCGCCATGGCTCCGGCTATCTGTCGTGCCATAATTTCCACGCCTTCCGGAGTTTCTATTACTACAGTGGAACACTCGTTGTCGGTGCTGGCTTTGGGCAGCCAGGCTTTCATGAACTTTCCGTTTTTGTGCCACACTTTCTTTACCGTACCGTCTACCGGATACCAGTTGGCGTGTACATTGACCAGGCTCATGAATATAGATACCATGATACGGCGGTCGTGGAAGTATTCGTTTTCTTCTACTTCTTCCACCACTACGATTTTACCGTCGGCAGGAGCTATCACGACTTTCTCTGTTTCCTGTCCGAACAAACGGATGGGACAGCGGAAGAAGTTCACTAGTATGCCATATACAATGAGGCTAATGACCGCTACTACGTAAAAAGGAACTTTGCATTCCAATCCGAAGTAAAGGGCAGTGTTGACAGTCAGAATCAGAGCCAAGCTGCCTGCTAATGTATGTGTTCCTTCACGGTGTATACGTATCTTTTTTAATCTTTTTAATCGACTCATGTATATAGTATTTGCTATTTTAGATAGAAATTATTTGCAAAAATAGGCTTATTTTGAAAATCTAACAAGGATTTGGAGAGAGAAATGTGCGTGTTGATAACTTTTTGGGAAATATTTTTGTTAGCTGTGATAGAGGTTGTAATTTTAGGCTCTCAATAGATAAGGATATATATGCAAGATTTTGTTCATTTACATGTCCATACCCAATACTCTCTTCTGGATGGTCAGGCAAGTGTCAGCAGGCTGGTTGACAAGGCTATGAGGGATGGTATGAAAGGCATTGCCGTGACCGACCATGGAAATATGTTCGGTATCAAGGAGTTCACCAACTATGTCAACAAGAAGAACAGCGGGCCGAAGGGGGAGATAAAGGACCTCAAGAAAAGGATTGCCGGTATTGAAAGTGGTGAGATAGAGTGTGAAGACAAGGAAGCGGAGATTGCCGATTGCCGTACCAAGATGGCAGAAGCGGAAAGCAAGTTGTTCAAGCCGATTGTGGGCTGTGAAATGTATGTGGCCCGCCGAACCATGGATAAGAAGGAGGGGAAGCCGGACCAGAGTGGTTATCACCTGATTGTGCTGGCAAAGAATGAGAAGGGGTATCACAATCTGATAAAACTTGTATCGCATGCTTGGACAAGGGGATACTATATGCGTCCGCGTACAGATCGCAGTGAACTGGAAAAGTATCATGAAGGGCTGATTGTCTGCTCGGCTTGTATCGGTGGCGAGGTTCCTAAGAAGATTATCAATGACCAGCTGGAAGAGGCGGAAGAAGCTGTACGCTGGTATAAGAATCTGTTTGGCGATGATTATTATCTGGAACTTCAGCGCCATAAAGCCACTGTTCCCCGTGCCAATCACGAAGCTTATCCGCTTCAGCAGAAGGCGAATGCCAAGTTGTTGGAGTTTGCCCGGAAATATGACATTAAGGTTATCTGTTCCAATGACGTCCACTTTGTGGATGAAGAGAATGCGGAAGCGCACGATCGCCTGATTTGTCTGAGTACGGGTAAGGATCTGGATGACCCTACCCGAATGCTCTATACTAAGCAGGAATGGATGAAGACAAAGGCTGAAATGAACGCCTTGTTTGAAGATGTGCCCGAAGCCTTGTCCAATACCTTGGAGATTTTGGACAAGGTGGAGTATTATTCTATCGACCATGCTCCTATTATGCCTACGTTTGCTATTCCTGAAGATTTCGGGACGGAAGAAGGCTATCGTCAGAAGTATACCGAAAAGGACTTGTTTGATGAGTTCACTCAGGATGAGAACGGCAAGGTGGTGCTGGATGAGGATGCTGCCAATGCCAAGATAAAGCGTCTGGGGGGGTACGACAAACTGTACCGTATCAAGCTGGAAGCCGACTATCTGGCAAAGTTGGCATTCGACGGTGCCAAGAAGTTGTACGGTGACCCCTTGTCCGACGAGGTGAAGGAACGTCTGGTCTTTGAGCTGTACATCATGAAGACGATGGGTTTCCCGGGATACTTCTTGATTGTGCAGGACTTTATCAATGCCGCCCGTACACAGCTGGGAGTCTCGGTGGGACCGGGACGTGGTTCGGCTGCCGGTTCGGCGGTGGCCTATTGCTTGGGCATCACGAAAATAGACCCGATTCAATACGACCTTCTGTTCGAGCGTTTCTTGAATCCCGACCGTATCTCTTTGCCTGATATCGATGTGGACTTCGATGATGACGGGCGTGGAGAAGTGCTCCGCTGGGTGACGGATAAGTACGGGCAAGAGAAGGTGGCGCACATCATTACATACGGCACGATGGCGACCAAGATGGCCATCAAGGATGTGGCACGCGTACAGAAACTGCCTTTGAGCGAATCAGACCGTCTGTGCAAGCTTGTGCCGGATAAGATTCCCGACAAGAAACTCAATTTGCCCAATGCCATTGCCTACGTGCCCGAATTGCAGGCTGCGGAGGCTTCGCCCGATCCACTGGTGCGCGATACGATGAAATATGCCAAGATGCTGGAAGGTAATGTACGCGGTACGGGTGTGCATGCCTGCGGTACTATTATTTGCCGTGACGACATCACGGATTGGGTACCTGTCAGCACGGCGGATGATAAGGAGACGGGCGAGAAGATGCTCGTAACCCAATACGAAGGTTCCGTCATCGAAGATACGGGACTTATCAAGATGGACTTCCTCGGACTGAAAACCTTGTCCATCATTAAGGAAGCCGTTGCCAATGTACGTCTGCACCGCGGCTTGGAACTCGACATCGACAAGATATCCATTTCCGACCCTGCTACCTATAAACTCTATTGCGACGGCCGTACCATCGGTACGTTTCAGTTTGAATCGGCTGGCATGCAGAAGTATCTGCGCGAGTTGCAACCGAGCACTTTCGAGGATTTGATTGCCATGAACGCCCTCTACCGTCCGGGGCCTATGGATTATATCCCCGACTTCATCGACCGTAAGTGGGGACGCAAGCCCATCGAGTATGACATCCCCATCATGGAGAAGTATCTGAAGGATACCTACGGCATTACGGTCTACCAGGAGCAGGTCATGCTTCTGTCGCGTTTGCTGGCGGACTTCACCCGTGGTGAGTCCGATGCCTTGCGTAAGGCGATGGGTAAGAAACTGCGTGACAAGCTGGACCACATGAAGCCGAAATTCATTTCGGGTGGACAAAAGAACGGCCACGACCCGAAAGTGCTTGAGAAAATCTGGGCCGACTGGGAAAAGTTTGCGTCCTATGCCTTCAACAAGTCACATGCCACTTGCTATTCGTGGGTGGCCTATCAGACGGCTTTCCTCAAGGCCAACTATCCGGCCGAATACATGGCGGCGGTCATGAGCCGAAGTTTGGCGAATATTACCGATATAACCAAGCTGATGGACGAATGCAAGGCAATGGGCATCAATACATTGGGACCGGATGTGAATGAAAGTAACCTGAAGTTCACCGTGAACAAGGAAGGCAATATCCGTTTTGGCCTTGGTGCGGTGAAAGGGGTAGGCGAGGGTGCTGTGCAGAGCATTATGGAGGAACGCGAAAAGAATGGTCCTTTCAAAGGGATATTTGATTTTGTGCAGCGTGTCAATCTGACAGCCTGCAACAAGAAGAATCTGGAATGCCTTGCCTTGGCGGGCGGGTTCGACGGCTTCCCTGAGTTGAAGCGAGAGCAGTTTTTTGCCGTAAACTCCAAGAACGAGGTCTTCCTCGAAACCTTGGTGCGTTATGGTAACCGTTACCAAGCTGACAAGGCAGCGGCTGTAAATTCCCTATTTGGTGGTGAGAATGTGGTGGATATCGCCACTCCGGAGATACCGGTAGCGGAACGTTGGAGTGACCTCGACCGTTTGAATCGGGAGCGTGATTTGGTAGGTATCTATCTATCCGCACATCCGTTGGATGAATATTCTGTGGTTCTGGAGCATGTTTGCAACACTCACATGGCAGAGCTGGAAGATAAGACGGTGCTTGTGGGACGCGAAATAACAATGGGTGGCATCGTGACTGCCGTGCGTCGCGGTATCAGCAAGAACGGCAATCCTTACGGCATAGCCAAGATTGAAGACTATTCCGGTTCGGCAGAACTTCCTTTCTTCGGAAATGATTGGGTGACTTATCAGGGGTATCTGGGCGAGCGTACCTTCTTATTCATCAAAGCCCGTTGCCAGCCTAAGCAATGGCGGCAGGATGAACTGGAACTGAAGATAACCTCCATGGAATTGTTGCCTGACGTCAAGGAAAAACTGATCGAGAAGATAACTATTCTCATTCCGTTGAGTGTACTGAATAAGGCTTTGATAACTGAACTGGCAGAACTGACCAAGGAACGTCCGGGTAGCACGGAGCTTTATTTCAAAGTCAGAGATGAGGATAGTAAGATGACGGTCGATTTGATTTCCCGTCCCGTGAAGCTTTCCGTGGGGCGTGAACTAATTACTTATTTAAAAGAACGTCCGGACCTTGAGTTCAGGATTAATTAGTTTTCTTGGTTAGAAAACGAAGATAGGCTGCACCTCAGCATAAAAAATGAACAAGTTCATTTTGTTTTGCATTCAGTTTGCACTATCTTTGTTTCGGAAGCGAAGACTGATAAAATGCAATTGACAGAAAATTAATAATTATAGTTGACATTTAATATTAAAAGAAATGGCTTTAGAAATTACAGACAACAATTTTCAAGAAATCTTGGCAGAGGGAAAACCAGTAGTTATGGATTTCTGGGCGCCTTGGTGCGGCCCTTGTAAGATGGTGGGACCAATCATCGATGAATTGGCTACTGAATATGAAGGAAAAGTGATTATTGGCAAATGCGACGTGGATGAGAACGGTGACGTAGCTGCCGAATATGGTATACGCAACATCCCTACAGTCTTGTTCTTCAAGAATGGAGAACTGGTGGATAAGCAGGTAGGTTCGGCTCCGAAATCTGCTTACGTGGCCAAGATAGAAGCGATATTATAAGGTACTATTTGACGATTTGCTATTTACGATTTACCCTTTCGGCATCATGGCACAGCCAAATAGTAAATTGTCAAATAGTCAATAACATTAACCCTTTAAGCAATAGTAAGTATGGGAATGGAAGACGATTTTTTGCAGAATGATGTCGATGATGAAAAGACTATCGAGTACATCAAGAATTATTTGCCGCAGGAGTTGAAAGAGAAGTTCTCTGACGACGAGTTCTATTATTTTCTCGATTTGATTGACGAGTATTATTCCGAGAGCGGCATCCTTGATGCGCATCCGGATACAGATGGGTACATCGAGATTGATTTGGAGAAAATCGTGGACTATATTGTCAAGGAAGCCCATAAAGATGGGATGGGTGACTATGATTCGGAAGAAATCCTTTTCATCGTGCAAGGTGAAATGGAGTATGCGGAATCTTTGGACGAAGAATAGTCTGTATCAAAAGTATAGGAAAATCGCGGATAAGCGTGGCTTTATCCGCGATTTTTGTTTTTATGTAGCCGATGGCGTATTCAGAAAAAAGAAGATGGATGTTCCGATGAGGATGACACCCAATACACCGTAGAACCAACGGGCTTGCCGCCGCCCTACATTTTGCACGATAAATTGGGTGTTTCGGGCAGTAAAGAACCAGTTCCAGTTCAATATGGCTGCCAGCAAGGCGATGATGCCCGCGACGGCAAAAATTCCTTGAACGATGTATTGGCTCATGGGAATTGACAATTAAAAATTAAAAATTAAGGGGGGGAGGGTTATTCAAAGTTTTCCAGGGTGACTTTCCGCTCTCCGTTTTCTATTTCCTCTATGGTCACTTTGATAGTCTTGCCCGGCAGAAGTTCCTCTACCAGCTCCGGCCATTCTATGAAACAGAGGGCACCGCTGTAGAAGTAATCTTCATACCCCATGTCATACACTTCTTCCAGCTTCTTGATGCGGTAGAAGTCAAAATGGTAAATCAGTTCACCGGCAGTGTCGGAACGGTATTCGTTGACAATGGCGAAGGTGGGGGAGGTTATGACGTCGGAAACGCCTAACTCCTCGCAAACGGCTTTGATGAAAGTCGTCTTGCCCGCCCCCATTTTTCCATAGAGGGCGAAGACTGTATTGTCACCCATTTCAGCGATGAACTGGCGGGCGGCTTCGTGAATCTGGTCTAATGACTGAATTTTGATTTCCATTGTGTTTATAGATTTCTTTAGCGTTGCAAATATAGCCAAAAACTTTTTCCTGTCTTGCAAATGGCATAGATAATGATGGAAAAGAATATGATGGATGCACCCGAGGGGACATTCAAGTAGAAAGAAATCATCAGCCCGCCCAGGCAACTGAGATAACCGATGCCGATGGAAAGCCAGATGATGCGGTGGAACCGGTGCGAGAACAAGTTGGCGGTCATCTGGGGAACAGTGAGTAGGGAGATGACCAGTACGATGCCCACCATGCGCAGGCATGCCACGATGGTAAGCGCAATGAACATCATCAGTACATATTCGAATACCTGCACCGGAATACCTTGCGAGCGGGCAAACTCCCGGTCGAAAGCTACGTAGATGATAGGATGGAGATATAGTGCGAAGAACAGTGCCAGCAGGGCGGCAAGCCCTCCCAATAGAGCAATGTCGCTCCAGGTAATCGTGAGAATGTTGCCGAAGAGATAGGCAGACAAGTCGGGGGCGAATCCCGGTGAAAGGAAAGTGAACATGATGCCCAGTGCCATACCCAATGTCCAGAATACGGCAATGGCAGAGTCTTCCCGCATGTCCTTCCGTTTGCTGAGCCACTCTACACCGAAAGCGGACAAGACTGCAAACAAGGCTGCCGACAGAATGGGGGAGATGCCGGTATACAGCCCTATGCCTATCCCGCCGAAGGAGGCATGTGTCAATCCACCGCTGATGAACACCAGTCTCCGGGTGACGATGTACGTGCCTATGAGCCCGCAAGCGATACTTGCCAGCAGACTGCCGATGAGTGCATGTTGGAAAAAGGTGTATTGCAGTAGCTCCATTTATTCAATTAAAAATTAAAGGTTCGATGTGGAGTGTTAGGAATGGGGAGTGAGACGGCGTTCGCCGATAATGAGGAACACTTCATCTTTAATGTTGTTCGGCAGGGCTATGCCGCGCAGTTGCAGGCTGCGCACCCATCCGGCTACGTCCGTGTCTTGCATCGTATAGAACACGTCGCGGAACTCGTCTTCCTGCTCGGGAGTATAGACATCGGGAGCGGTGCCGATGTATTTGTCCAGTTCTTCATCATCGTAATATTCTATTTGTTTGCTGACGGCTGCCAGTAGGCTGTCACGTTCGCAGGTTTCATGCTGTCCGCAGCATTCGGCATTTACTTCTTGCACTTCGGGCATGGCGTCCAGTTCGCCGCGGTCTATCTTCTTCTGTAGTTTCCGGTTGCGTATAATTCCGGCCGTGGCTGCCACGAGGGCAAGTACAATCAGGCTAATAATCAATATCCACATGGGCTTCCTTTTCTTGAAAAACATGTTCTATTAATAGAACGGACAAAGATACATATTGTTTTGCACACGGCAAAATTATGCTTCGGATTGAATAGATAGAGTGCAAGGCATGTCGTCTGGCTGTTTATTCCACTTTGAATCCTGCTTTTTGCAAATCATTCCAGTAGGCTGGATAGGATTTGGAGACTACTTGCGGCTCGTCTATCTGGATGTGTGGCAGGGCGAGGCAGGTTGGGGCAAATGCCATGGCCATGCGGTGGTCTTCGTAGGTGGCAATAACGGGGGCGGCGTCTTCCGGGCAACGTTCGCCGTCCCACAACAAGATGCTGTCTTGCTCGGAGCGTATAACGTAACCCAGTTTGCGCAGTTCCGTAATGAGGGCGGTGATACGGTCAGTCTCCTTTATTTTGAGGCTTTGCAGGCCGGTGAAGCGGAAAGGAATGTTCATCAGGCAGCAGGTGACGACAAAGGTCTGTGCCAGATCGGGGATGTCCACCATGTCTTCGTCGAGACGGGCGGCGGGAATGCCCTTCCGGGTCAGTTTTACTCCCCGGTTTGTATATTCGGTATGGACACCAAGGCGGGCAAAGACTTCTGCACCGCGGCTGTCGCCTTGATAGCTGTGGGCGAAGAGTCCGAGCAGTTCGATTTCTGCAGGGTGTGTTTTTTCCTTCGCACTGTTTTCACTTTCTTTCGCGCTACTTCCATCTTCCCCTTTCATTTTTAATATTTCATTTTTGATTCCTTCTATTGCCATCATCTGATACCAGTAAGATGCGGCGCTCCAATCGCTTTCCACAGTAAAAGGAGTATCCGTGTATCCGCCGGGGCTGACGGTGATGCAATCTTTGGAGGTCCAGTCGGCCTGGGCGCCGAAGTCGCGCATCAGTTGCAGGGTCAGGTTGATGTAGGGGCGGGAGATGATGTCACCCGTCAAGTGCAGGCGCAAGCCTTTGGGGAGGACGGCACCAATCATCAGCAGGGCAGATATGTATTGTGAGCTGACGTTACCGGCGAGGGATATTTCTTCGCCCTTCAGTTCAGTTCCGGTGATGTGCAAGGGGGGAAAACCCTCGTTCCTGACGTATTCGATCCGGGCGCCGAGCTCTCGTAGGGCGTCTACCAGTATGCGGATGGGGCGTTGCTGCATGCGTTGCGTACCGGTGATGATGCGGGTGCCCGGAGTTACGCTGAGGTAGGCGGTGAGGAAACGCATGGCGGTACCGGCGGCAAGAATATCTATATGTCCGGGATTTCCGTCGAGGGCGCGGGTCATCACCATGGTGTCGTCACAATCGCTCAGATTGCAGGGAAGGATGTTGCCATGGGCTAAGGAGTGGAGGATGAGTGCCCGGTTACTGATGCTTTTGGATGCCGGTAGCTGTATGGTTGCGTGCAGCGAGGCAGGAGCGGAAACGGTATATTGCATGGTTGTATTTGTTAAGTTACGGTGGTAAGTTTTTTTATTGTCACTGCAAAAGTAGGATAAATCTTTAAGAAATGGAAAAAAGGTAACTTGTTTCTGTGGTTTCAGTCTTTCGCTTGCCTTTGTGGGGGTAAGTCCCGATGTTGGGACAGACAGATATAATAAATATTATTCTTATGGAAATAGATTTGCTCCCCTCTCGCTTTGTTGTTTTCGGCCATATCTCTTTATGCTGGCCTATACCAACCGTTCCTTGTTCTATGCCCAACTCTAGTGTGCATTTTGAAGGAACAGTACATGAAGAACCCATCTTCGGCTTGGAGCTGATATTGCTGATTATTTCGCTGACTATATCGGGGTGCGAAATATATATCGGTGAGCTTCTTGGAGATACATCCCGACGATATGCACGAGTAGAGGCTCTATGGGATAATGTTCCGTACGGGGAGTTCCAGTTCTCCCCAATCAATCATAGCATTGAACAGTCTGACCGTGGAGAATGAGGATAAGTTTTCCGGTCTGATGTCTTTTTCCTGCAAGATTCCTTCTTCCAGTAAGGCTGCCCGTTTGGTCCCTTTCAGCAGGGGGTGTGCCGGTGTGTACCAGTGGGTGCCGTTGTAAAAGGCGATGTTGGCAATGGAGGTATCTGTCAGTAGCCCTTGTTTTACAATCAGAATGTCGTCGCACACTCCGCGAAGTGCGAAAAGGCGGTTCAGAGGTTCGCGTCCGGTGCTTTTGTAGGTGTAGTCAATGTCATCTGCCTGTATCAGTGCCAGCGAATGCACGTGCCGCATGACGTAGGAGGAATAGCTGGCGTCTTCAATACCTTTCTCACCATACACTACGCGTGCCTTGACGATGCCTGCCTTGCAGCCGGGAAAGAGATGGTCGGACAGTTGTAGAGGTGTGCTTTCCGGCCAGAAGTGGGCACGGGTGTCGTTCAGCCTCCGGTTGTGATAAGGCAGGTTGCAGACCCTTCCGTTGTCAATGCGTATGGTCTCAATAAATCGGCACATATATTTTCTGTATTACTTCCTTGTATTCGCTTTCCCACCGACTTTTGGCGGTGATGCCACCTCCTGCCTTGAAGTAGAGACGGTCGTTTTCTTGCTCGATGAAGCGTATCATGACGGCGCTGTCCAGTTGCCCGTCTGCATAATGCCCCATAATGCCGGTATAGAATCCCCGTTCGTAGTCTTCTGCCTCTGCAATGATTTCCATGGTTTTGGGCTTGGGTGCACCGGTGATGGAACCGGCTGGAAGCAGGCTGAAGAGGATGTCACCGATATGTGCGGTATAATCTTCGGGGAGAGTCCCGCATATCTCGGAGCTGGTCTGGAGAATGGGGCCCTTATTGGTTTGCAGGTGCTCGACATATCGGTAGGAGGTCACTTCGACGTGCTCCGAAACCATGCTGAGGTCGTTGCGTATCAAATCTACGATGGTGGCATGTTCGGCTGCCTCTTTGGCATCCTGCATCAAAAGCTGTTCCGCATCAGGCAGGGTAGCGTCGATAGTGCCTTTCATGGGGAAGGACTTTATCTTGCCTTCCTCTATGCGGACAAATATTTCGGGGGAGAAGCAGGCGAATTTGTCCTTCAGCCATAGTTTGTACAAGGCTTCCGAATGCAGGAATATTTCTTTCAGAGTCAGGTTGGTGGTGACGGGTACTTTGCAGGTGAGGTTTGTCAGGTAGCTGTTGCCTGCCAGCAGGTTTTGTTTCACGAGGTCGAACGATTGCTGGTATGCGGCAGGGGCGGGTGGAGTGACTTGCCACTCTATCGGGCAGGTATATCGGCATGAGCCGCTTCCGGAATCGGCCGTGGCAGATGCCGCCACGTTGCCTGCCTTCCGAAACCGGAAAAGGCAGGTGGAGGCGTCTATCTTGTCGAGGGGCTCGATGTGTGACACTTCTTGTGCATAGTCTATGATGAAGAGGAAGGGCACATTGGCTTCTGCCAGGCCGTTCATTCTGGCGATGGCTTCTTTCCTGCGGTACTTTTCCATTTCTCAATAGACCGCGGAGGCGATAATCTGGATAAACAGAATGAGGAACACCATGGCAATGGGATATACCGTGGCGTATGCCACACTTGGAATGTTGCTGTCCGTCATGGAGTCGGCGGCGGCAAGTCCCGGTGTGCTGGTCATGCCACCGGTGATGGTACCCAGCAAGTCGAGTATGTTTATCTTGAACACAAACAAGCCTACGCATACTGCTACCAACATGGGCACCAGCGTGATGGTGGCACCTACGCCGAACAAGAGCCAGCCGCTTTCCTGGAATGTGGCTACCAGATTCCGTCCTGCCGAGGTTCCCACTTCGGCCAGGAAGAGCAGCAGTCCCAATTGGCGCAGCAATTGGTTGGCAGGGCCGGACATAGACCATAGAATCGGTCCCGTCTTTCCGATGGCGCTCAGGAACAAGGCAACCATCAGAATGCCTCCCGTCAGTCCCGGAGAGAATGACAGACTGTCCGAGAAGGAAACGTTGAGCTTGCCGAACAGTACCCCCAGTACAATACCTAATGCGATGGGGAAGAAGTCCGTATCAGACAACTGCTTGGTGTCATTGCCCAGCAGGCGTGCCACTCCCTTGATGCCGTCCTTTTCTCCCACCACCATCAGCTTGTCGCCGAATTTTAGGGCGAGGTCAGGCGAAGGTGACAAATCAATACCGCTTCGGCGGATGCGGGTGACGGTGCAGCCGAAGTTCTTCATCAGATTGAGGTCTCCCAACTGTTTGTTTATCATATCCTTTTTGGTGAGCAACAGAGATTCAATCTCTTGCATGTCAACAAGTGGCAGTTCGCCTTCTTCGCGTTTGCCTACAAGGACGGCAAGCTGGTTCAAGGCATCTTCGCTGCCCACGGCTTGTATGTAGTCGCCTTCGTGAAGTATGGTCTGGGCGGTAGGTATGGCTATCTGCTCATTGTGCTTATGGCGTGAGATGACGGCTCCGGTCATGGCACGCGCATTGATTTGCATCAGGCTTCGCTCAAAGACGGCAGGGTTGGTTACACGGAACAGGCAGGTCGTCAGTTCCGGGAACTGGCTGCGGCGTTCCTTCTCCAGTCGGCGCGCCTCCTTGTCGAGGTCGATGCGCATGATACGGGGCAGCAGTTTTACAAAGAGAATCACGCCGATAACGCCGAAAGGATAGGCAATACCGTAAGCGATGGATGCCAGTGGGGAATGAGTGCTGTCGATGGCTACGGCAAGTCCCGGCGTACTGGTCAGGGCACCGGCAATCAGTCCCACGACACTGGGAGTGTCTATGTCGAAGGCATATTTCAGTCCTACTGCCGTCAGGGCGGCAGAGCAGATAATCAGCATGGTGATGATGATGAGCGTCTTGCCTTTGCTTCGGAAGGAATCGAAAAATCCGGGTCCGGCCTGAATGCCGATGGTGAAGATGAACAGTACCAATCCGAAGTTTCCCAGCTCTTTGGGAATGATAACTCCGAAGTGTCCGAACAACAAGGCGATGAAAATAACGGCGGAAACGTCGAGCGAGAGTCCTTTGATTTTTATCCTTCCCAGCATGAAGCCTAAAGCCACAATGAGGAAGAGGGCGAAATAAGAGGAGTTTAACAAGTCAGTAAACATAATAGGTTAAAGAGTTAGGGGTTTGCGCCGCAAAGGTAGTGCAAAAAAATGAGATAGAAAAAAGCATTGTTTCCTTGTGGCATATAAAAAAGGAGCTAAACTGCGGTTTAACTCCTTTTTTATATATAGGGCCTGTATGGCCGGTATTCCTGCGTGGGGCAGGGCGGTACTTATTTTTTGAGTTCCTTCATCAGCTCCTCTACGGCGACTTTCAGCTGTGTGTCTTCTCCCTTCACGATGGTCTCGGGTGAATTGGCAACCTTGATGTCCGGTTTCAGCTGCGAGTTCTCCAGATAGCTGCCGTCAGGCAGGCGGTAGCCAATGACGGGGATACCGAATACGAGCGACGGGTCTTGCAGACGCTCCCAAGAAACACTAGTCATGGTTCCCGGCACAGGCATGCCTACCAGCTTGCCGATACCCCGATGGCTGTATACCCACGGCGTACCGTGCGCATTGGAATAGTTGGCCTCGCACATCACCATAATGGACGGCTTGTTCCAGCGGCGGCTGGGCATGTCGCACGCCTCGCGGCCGCGCACCACCTGCGTGAAGTATTTCTGTCCGCTGAAAAGTATTTCTATATCCTCGTGCAGGCGTCCGCCACCGTTGAAGCGGGTATCTATGACGATGCCTTCGCAGTGGTTGTATTTTCCCAGGATGTCCGAGTAGACGGAACGGAAACTGTCGTCTCCCATAGACTCGATGTGTACGTAGCCCAAACGTCCGCCCGACCATCGGTCAACGTCTGCCGCACGCTGTTTCACCCAGCGGGCATAGAGTAAATTGCTGAACGCACCGTTTGTGATGGGGATAATGACTTCTTCCCAGCGTTCTTTGGTCTGCGGGTTAAAGAGAGAAACAAGTGTTTTTCTTCGTGCTTTATTGTTGAGCAGCGTGTAATAGTCCGCGTCGGGGGTGATTTCCACACCGTCAATCTTTTCGATGACCGTGCCGGCTTTCACTCGGGTGTTGGCAGTGTCGAAAGGACCTTTCTCCACCACTTCGGCAATGAGCATGCCCTTGCCCGTGTAGTTCCAGTCGAAGAACAGTCCCAGGCTGGCAGTGGGCTCGGACTGCCCTTTGGGATAGAAACGGCCGCCGGTGTGAGATACGTTCAGCTCGCCCAGCCATTCGCTCAGCAGCTCTGCAAAGTCATAATTGTTGTCGATATGGGGCAGGAAGCGGCGATAGGCGGCGGTCATCTTGTCCCAGTCTACTCCGTGCATCGAGGTGTTGTAGAACCGCTTCTGCTGCTGGCGGTACACGTGGTCGAACATGTATTCGCGCTCCGCAGCCAAGTCCATCTTGGCATTTACCTGGAAGGCGATGGGAGTCAGCGCGTCGGATGAAGTGTCCATTTTCTGCATCTTGCGGCTGCCCAGCAGGAAGAGGTTTTTGCCGTTCTTGTCCAGCTGCATGTCCGCCCATCCGGCGTTCATCTTGTGCAGCAGGCGAGTCTCTTTCTTGCGCAGGTTCATCTTCCAGAGGTCG
The DNA here is from genome assembly GCF_004793475.1 of Bacteroides muris (ex Afrizal et al. 2022). Taxonomy (GTDB): domain Bacteria; phylum Bacteroidota; class Bacteroidia; order Bacteroidales; family Bacteroidaceae; genus Bacteroides; species Bacteroides muris. Next base: position 77,840 of record NZ_SRYZ01000008.1, read on the forward strand.
TATCCGCCTTCGAAGGCAGCCAGATAGTAGAGTGTTTCGCCATCCTTGGAGATGATGGTACTGCCCATGTCGGAAGAATTCGGGGTGAGGCGCACCACACGGTCTTCGATGCCTTTCAATTCTACGACGATGTCTTTCGGCTGGTCATCTTTTTCGTCAGTATTGCTGTCTTTCTTGTCGTCTTTCTTTTTTTTATCCTTGTTTTCGTCTTTGGGGGTATCTTTTTCGGCAGACTTCTTCTGCTCCTTCTCCAACTCCTTGCGCAGTTCGTAGTCTTCCTTGCTCAGGCAGTATTTGTCGTATGCATCTTGGTTGAGGAAGACGAGCATTGCGTCGTTTAGCGAACCCCATGAGGCGTGGGCACGCATGCCATAACGTTCGGTGGTGAAGAGGATGGCGTTGCCGTCCAGCGCGAAGCGGGGATAGCCGCTCATGTAGCCGCTGTTGGTGAGGTTCGTGATTTTTCCGCCTCCCTGCGCGCTGACCAGGCCGATGTCGGAGTAGGGGTCGTGCTTGTTGCCGGTGAATTCAAGTGTAAACCACTTGCCGTCCGGCGACCATGAATAGTCAAATCCTCCGCTGGTGCTGTACCAGGTGGAGCCGTCCGTAATCTGGCGCACCTTCTTCGTCTCCAGATTGAGCACCATCAACCGGATGCGGTCTTCGATGAAAGCGAGTTCTTTGCCGTCGGGTGAGAATTGCGGATAGGCACGTTCCACGGTGGTGGAGGGCAGCAGCACTTCTTCTTCAATCAGCGTGGCGTTCGGGAAGTTGGGATCTTCCTTGCGGGCTATCTTGGCAAGGTAGAGTTGCCAGTTGCCGCCTCGCTCGCTGGCGTAGGCCAGGGTGCGGTTGTCCGGCGCAAAGGAGAGACCAGCTTCGCGTGCCGGTGTATGTGTAATCTGCTTGGTAGTGGCATAGTCTGCCGAAGTGACAAAGACTTCACCGCGCAGTGTGAAGGCAATCTGCTTTCCGTCCGGGGATACGGTGGCAGAGGTGGCTCCGTCGGAAGGTTGCAGGTTGGCGAATTGCGGCTGGTCATCGCGCACAATCTCTATAGCGACTTTCTTCGGGGTGGCATCCGGCTGCTGGGTATAGATTTCGCCGTCGTAACCATAGCACAACGTCCCGCCGTCACTCATGGAGAGGAAGCGCACGGGATGTGTCTTGAAGCTGGTGATGGGCTTCACCTCTCGGGGCTGTGCCAGCGGGAAGGCATACACGTTGAATGAGCCGCCGTTTCTCTCACTCAGAAAGTAAACCGTTCTTCCATCGGGTGACAACACCGGGTTGCGGTCTTCACCTTCACGGTTGGTGAGGTTGGTATGGATACCCGTCTTTGCATCATACAGCCAGATGTCGCGGGTAATGGAGGAGGTGTGGTGCTTTCTCCATTCATCTTCAAATCCCTTGCGGTCTTGGTAGAGGAACTGCTGGCCCGCCTTGTCGAAGCAGACCGCTTCGGCAGGTGTACCCAGCACTTGCTCCGTACGCCCTCCCGTTGCAGGTACTTTGTAAAGTTCGGTCATGGCCGAAGTGGGGAAAAGAGCGCTGCTTGCCGGGTCCTGGATGGATGCGGAAAACAAGATATACTTTCCATCCGGAGTGAATGCAGAAGGAAGTTCACCGGTGGAGTGGGTAGTGAGCCGCCGGGCGGTTCCGCCGTCTGCTGGCATCACGAATACGTCGAAGTTGCCGTATCTGTCGCTGGCAAAGGCAATCTGTTTACCGTCCGGCGACCATATGGGGATACATTCGTAGCTTTCTTGGGTAGTAAGCTGTGTGGCGGTTCCACCCTTGACGGGCACCTTGTAGATGTCTCCTTTGTAACAGAATGCGATTTCCGTACCGTCGGGAGAGATTTGTACATCACGCATCCAGAGCGGCGTGGCGGCATGTCCGGCAATTGCAGTAAGGCCTAGTGCGAGGATTGCAAAGGTTTTCTTCATAAGTGTGTGGGTTGATGTTAATATAGAATGTTTATAAACGTAGTGATTCTGTCCACAATGCAAGGAGCGAGGTACGTCATTTCATATCTCGTGCCTTGTATATCTGTTCCTTGGCATTGTTGATACTTTGGAACTTCTCTTCTGCGGCTTTCTTGATGTCTTCGCCCAGCGTTGCCACCCGGTCGGGATGGTGTTTCAGGGCCAGGCGGCGGTAAGCGGCACGCACTTCGTCATTGGTGGCGGTGGGCTCAATTTCAAGCACTTTGTAGGCCTCGCTCAGTGAGTTACTGCCTAGGTTGAGCATGGATTCCACTTCCTTGACGGATAGTCCCATGTATATGGCCACTTCTTTCAGGGCTTCTATCTCCTCGTTGCAGACGTGTCCGTCGCTTTTGGCAATTTCTACCAAGAATACCAGCAGTTGCAGGCGTTCCTCGTATGTCAGGTTGGCGGCAATCTGCGTTCCGCAGTCACGGATGGTATTTCTAAATGCCAGTGGGTTTTGTCTGTCCATCTGCTTGCGCTGCTCGAAGAGGTTGAGCAATATTCGTTCTCCTTCGCCCACGGCAGCCTCGCCGAACGTGCTTCTCAGAAAGCGGCGGACGAATTCCATTTCACTATGCATGATGCGCCCGTCTGCACGGATTATGTACGAAGCCATTACGAGCATGGAGAAGAGAAAACTGTTCCGTTGCCCGGCATAGGTAGTACCATGCGTTGGTTCTTCTCTATAATAACCGCCTGCATCATTTGAATCGGTGTCGAATAATGAACCGAATACAAAACCTGCCAAGGCTCCCAGCGGTCCTCCGGCCATGAAACCGATGATGCCGCCTATCCATTTAGCTGCTCCCATAATTTTTCTTGTTTAAAATGCAAAAATAGAGATTTCTTACGAGAATTCCAGTAATTCATGGCAGCAAGTTCTATCATTAAGAAATGCTATAAAAAATAAGGAGCTAAGTTTATCACTTAACTCCTTAATGCTCACCAGTCGGGATGACAAGATTCGAACTTGCGACCACACGCCCCCCAGACGTTTATTATTATAGCTATGATAATCTTGATTATTAATATCTTATGCTTTATTTCTGCACCATAGTTTAATTTATGGTTTAATCCAGTAATGAACCAAGATAATTCAACAATAAATTAATTAATCTCTTTGCAGCATTGAACTGCATCACAAAGTTAGTCAATATTGCGCTGTTATGCAATGATTCTTTCTTATAGTTTTGCTTTTGACTATCAGTTTTTTATCTATCTAATGATATGGTATATAATAGTATAGTGTAGCTTTCTCTTTGCTTAAAAAGTATTCATATACTGTATTTCCATTATATAATATAGTAGTGGTATAGAAATCAGTAGTGGGTATATAAAGCTATATCTTCTTAAAAATCTACCTGCTGAAAATCTGTTCCTATTATTTGGTATTCTCCGCAATCATGAATACTATTGTATATGTGAAACTCAAAATTTTATAGCTATGAAAAATTAGATAAGAAAAGATGCAAGGGTATGCCTTATACCCGATTATATGGAAACGCACACTATTACCACTTATAGATTAGCAAGTGATAAATTTCTCCGCACATATTTTCCTGAAAGTGCGTATGGACTTACCCCATCCATGAAGTTCAAAAGGAGAAAGCGTTAATAATTTGTTCAGAACTGAAAAAGCCAACTTATCCATTTGTTTATAATGGGTAGGTTGGCTTTTGCTATTTTTATTTGTTACTTATTTCTTGGTATAAGTCCAATAGATATTTCTATTATTTTCATGCCAAGACCATTTCTGTAGCCTTAATGTGGTTGAATTAACCTCTGCAATAAAGTATTCTTCATATATTATATTAGAATTACCTTCATAACGGGTTATTTTATGAGAATTAGCATCATAGGTAAACTTACCCGTATAAACTTCATCACTATCGCCATTTTCTGCATAAGTGAAGCTATAAGTCCCGTTTGAGTTGAAAATAAAAGAACTTGTAACTAAAATATCACCGTCTTGTTCACTCATTTGCCAACTGCCCAAAAGTGCTTTGTATTCACTGTTTGTTTCTTCTTCATCATCATCACTACTGCAAGAAGCAAAATTTACACTGATAAGAATTGCCATGATAGCTATTCCAATTAATCTGAATGTTTTCATCTCTGTTTTTCTGATATAAAATTAAAAAAAGGACTAACTAAAAGTAGCTGATTATTGCCATATTAATGTGTAAGTATCATTATAACTACTGCCATATTCGTTTGTTTCTGTTACTATTATTTTAGTTGGGTATCCCTCTTTATCAATTTCATAAGAGTAGTTTTCAGTCCAGCCATCACTACTTGTTACGCTTTTCAATAAATTCTTGTTGGTCGTTCCCAAAAGATTAGGATGAGCCATAAGTAAAAGGTCTGCATATTCTATACCGCATATATGGTAAAGTCTTAAAGCATTAATATCAATGGTTGAATGCTTATTTTCTTTATCTGCATAATATGTGCAAGTGCATGTGATTGTTTCTCTTCCATCATAATAGCTAAACTTGCTGATATTGTCATTTCCCCAAGACCACATACAAGTTTTGTCTCCACTTATTTTTATCAGATGTTTGTTATTGTCATAGGTTAAAGTTTCTGTTTCTTTATCCCAAACAGTAGAAGTTATAATACCGTTTTTAATTATAAAATTTGCTGGTTCTTCTTTAAAACTTGTACTTATAGTTTCCACAATAATATCAGAATCAGACCATTTGACATTAATTTTATCTCCACCAAGAGTAGCAGATATTAATTGCTTTTTTTCATTATAACTAAATAGATAATTATTGTTATCATCTTCTGACATTGAACGTAATAACTTGCCAGATACAACGGTGCCTCCATCATTATTCTCATCTTCATCATCACTGCAAGAAGCAAAATTCACACACATTACTACGGCTAATAAAGCCATTCCAATTAATCAAAACGTTTTCATCTCTATTTTCTATTTGTGCTTTTCAGTACCCTCAAAAAGCAGTTATATTAAATAGAAAAGGTGTGGGTACATATTTGCTTTATCCTTTTCTCTGGCTTCTCGCATTGCCTATTCCGTGGATAAAACAATAGCAACCCACACCAGTTTTGACAATATCTAAGAGCCTTATGGATATAAGGTAGGTATATATCAAATGGTGTGGTGCTATTGCTATCATCTTCACGGAACTTCAAATTTTGCGAGAATTTGAGAAAAGAAGATAATTTCAATAACACCTTTCGTTAAATATGTCCTTTCAGTGTCTTAACGCATTAAGACCTCTGAAATTGCTGCAAAGTTAGCGAAAGGTTTTGAATAGCTAAAGATAAAACGCTGATAAATGCAGTTCCAAGTGTTTCAAAACATATCTGTAGTAAGTAATTAGATAGTATTAGCTTCTTTTCTTTGTAATTGCATAAGCAGGTACTTTTTTTGAACGGGGACTATAAGAAGATTTCTTCCCGAAAAAAGTACCCGTAGATTCTGCGGATTGAAAGATGAATCTCTATTATATATAATAAAGTATATAGGTTTGCAGTCTAACTAAGTAATGAATGAAAGAAGTATCTAATCTCCATAGCAGACATAAAAAAAGAGTTCGTAAATACTACGAATCCTTTAATAATCAGTTTACTACTTTGCCTTTTTAATGGCTTGTATCAATTCATCAAGGTCTTCATGCTTGAAATATTTTTCTCCTTTTATGGTTTGTGCCCTATAAATGTAGCAGTCTTTTGTGGTTAGAACTGGATATAAGACATCTTCATATTTCAACTTGAGGACTGTAACTCCGAAAATCTTTGAGATAAACAACTCTGCCATTTCTCCCGTAAGACTGTTTTCTTTGCCTTTACTTGGAAACTCACCGTATAATAATACGTTACCTAAAGAGAATGTATCTTCCATATTTATTACACTTTTAGTTAATTAGTCCACAAAATTAATGATTCATTTGCAATTATAGCGGTATATGTGAGGGTAAATTTGCTCCAAAATCACACATACTATAAGCTATAAGCCGTACCATGCCTTTTTAAAAAGATTATTTTCTTACGCTTGCACCAATGCGGAATTAGCTACGTTATCGCAATCTGTTTTGCTTGGAATCATGTCCCATCAGATTTATATATATCCATTATTTGTAGTTTCTCTTACATTGCAGTTTTTGAAAGTTACTGTATATTAGAGAACGGGACAAAATTCTTTATTTCTGAAAATGGTATGATAATAACAGAAATTTCAAACTTTGTCCCATTCCAATAAAAAAGTGTAACTAAGATTGCACATAAATAAAGATTGATAAAATCAGTATCAGCAAAAAAGGATTGGCAATACCAATTATTATCAGTAGTAGGACTACCAATGTCCCCCATAGTATTAATTTCCCATCATTTTCCATATTGTAGTATTTTTAAGTTATTAGAAAGGTCTATTCCCATATTTATATTCTAATATGGAATTACATACCCTATCATAAAAGGAAAATCCACCACCGGAACAGAAGTAACTTTCATAAATGGCTGCAAATTCTCCTTTAATTCTTTCTTCTTCTGATAACTGATTATCAAATTTATCCAACCAGTATTTTAAGGCTTGTATCACTTTGATGTATCGGAGATTATTATCCACATAACCCAATCTGTTTTCCAAATCTTTAATGTGTTGTATTACATTATCTATCTGTTTATCCATAGTTTTATAAAAAATAAGAAAGGACACCTAATAAATAGATGTCCTCTCATTGATTAGTTTAGCCCAAGAACCAAGAATATTTATTATCCAGTCCTTGTAATACATTGTTCAGTCCAACACTTACCTCTGTAGCATTTACCCCACGTTGTAAATAGCTGTCTATGTAGCTGTTCTTGTTTGATTGTGTGAGTAAATTGTGAAAATCAAAAAGAGATATGGCATTGTCTTTCATTCCAAAAACTTCATTGGTGTAATAATCACGACACACACTATTTATTTGGCTGTCAGTGATTAAAAGTCTTGGTATTGTTTTCTGTCTTGTGGGTGAAAGTGCCTGGTACATTCTCATTCTGCCTACCACTTGTGCAAACTGCGTTTCAGATAGATAAGTATCTGATAATGTCTGCATCAAATGTATTTCTTTGGCAGCATTGAAGCCGTTAAGCAATTCCAGTACATTTCTGTAAAGTTCATTGATATTGGTTACTTCCATGTTGAACCTCACCCCCTCACCAGTAAGAATCTGATTAGAGCAAATTCTCATTCTCCAGCCAATAAAGACGGAAAACTTTTCTAAGCCTCTGGAAGAACGGTATAGATTCAAGTCACTGTAATTTCTTACCCCACCTATGCACAATTCAAGTTTTTGCCCTCTTATTGTTTCAAAAATGGTGGGAACAGTAAAAGCAAATGCAAGTCTTTGATAGAATTGTGTCTTTTCACATTCTAACAGTTCACTTGCTTTCTTACCAAGTGCGGACGGTATTCTGCCACGTACTATGTGTGAAACTCGTATTTCCGGAAAGCTCACCTTTTCACCTGCATAGAATGAACTTGCAGCCTCATGCACACAAGAAATAAAGTCTTGGTGTGAAATGGTTGATTCCAAGTTAGCCCAAGTAGGCACAACACATTTGTTTGCAAGTTCTTCCAGTGTGATAGAATCTGTATTGGCTTCCAAGAAAGTAATACTAGGTTTTGCAGTTTCTTCCACAATTATAGTAGCTTCTTCTGCATACTCACCTAAATTCAAAGTTCTTTTCTCTGTTGGCATGATAACTAAATTATTCATATTGATAAAAGTTTAAATGATTAATAATTCTTTTTTATATCAATATACAGAGGGGGACTAAGGGGGTAGTACACTGTAGAGGCAGGCACTCTTATATATTTAAGGTTACTGACCGAATAGGGAGGGGGATTCTTATATGAAGTACCTTATATGTCTGTTTTCTTGACTTTTAGCTAAACTGCATATAGGTGATTCTTTAGTTAGATAGTCTTTTTAATGTCATTAGCTGTATGTGGCATATTATAAAGTATGTGCTATATAACTCTTCCTAACGTGGAAATATTCAGAAAATCGGAATCGGGGAAAATGTGGGGCTGTGGTTCTGCGCCAAAAATAAAAGCCGCAAGAATTTCCTGCGACTGTATCTTATTAGTTAGTACGAAAATTACTCTGTTTCATTAGTTATTAAGGTAGTTACCAACATTTCTTTCAATTTCTGTATCGGGTATAGAAAGACAAGATTTTCAAGTTTTGTTGGTAATAGTCAGACTATCTCACTAATTAATTGATAACCTCTCTTTTTACCAACCCAACAAGGGATAGCTTGGTAATAGAGACTGATAAGTTTAGGTTCTATATCTTCTTCGGGGTGAATATTCAACATCTCGAATATTCTCGTTAATTCATTAACTATTTTCTCATTGGAATATCTATTGCCAACCTTGAATATATTCTTAATCAGTTTGATAACCTTATTTCCTTTACGCTGTGTGAGAATCATTTCCTCTCTGATTTTCCTATCAATATAATTAAGTTCTTCTATTCTCTCTTTACCTAAAGTTTCAAACGCTTCCACAATGAACGGGTCAATCTTCCGCATATCATTGATATAGTCTAAGGCATATTCTGAATAGGGAGTTTCCATTTCACCAAGTTGCTGTACTATTTTTCTGCGCTTGTCCTTTACCGAGCGTGCAGCCTTGATAATCTTTAATTTATCGTCATTCTCATTATATTCGCAATTCTCAAATGTGGGATTGAAGAAATGGCAGTCATTGTACCAGTTCTTTATTTCTTGTCTTGATTGGTATCTGTTGTTCACCAATATGGAATTAATCTCATTGTCTATGGCAAACCAGTTCTTTGTAAAGTCGGGATATAGGTATTTGCGGAACGGTGCAGTTTCAAGAATCTCACCGAAAGCATTTCTGTATTCTTTGTAATCAGCACTATTATATAATGTCTGAATTAAGTTGTAGGCAAATTCTTGTTCTGAAATTTGCTTTTCTATTTGCTCTTTGGATTGAATTACCATTTCGGGATTCACCCTATAGATATGTGTTGCCGATTTTATGCCATTACGGAATCTTCCGCAAATCTGTATGCAGTCCGTATCTATGTCAAGTATGGTATATTCGGAAATATAAGGGTCTGTAACCATTACCAAATCGGGCTGATAAGGCAAGTCCAAGTCGAATGCCGTAAAGAATCTGCCAGTGAAGAAATTATATTTCTTCATGGTATCTGCGCTCCAATCATTATAAGCATTATCAAAGGAGCATTCATTTTTCAGTTTCAAACGGCTTTTTGGCGCACAGTAAACGGTAGAATCCTCCAATATGTCAAACTGTTTCATTATGGAGTAAATCATTACCACAGAATTGACGAAAAAACAGACAGTTCCCTCCTTGTGCTTTTCTAAATATTCACTTATTGCCTTGTTGGTATTATAAGTATGTGTAGCCGTAATTTCTTGTCTGTAGTCATAATCGGCACTTACTTCCACTGTTTCAAACTCTTTAAATCTTGGGTCACTGAATCCGATAGGAGTGGCGGAAACAAGTGCCTTGCCTTTGAAGCGGAAAAAGTCATTCATGGGCAGCACTATGTCTGTTCTGTAATCCACATCCTTGATTAATTGGTGGCATTCATCCATCAACAGGAAGAAATGATTATAAATGTCAATGCCGCTGCAAGCTGTTTTTACCTTACCGAAACTTTCGGGAGTAGTCATTATCTTATGTAGTCTGTTATTAGTCAGATAATTGCGAATCTTATCTGTTGTGACATCTTCATAAACGCCTAACAGATTGCTGTATTTGCCGCACTTGCTTTTGATAACGGGCACATTGGGAACTACGATAATGGAATTCCTTTGGGTTTCAAGCTCCAAAGTGGTAGCACCGCAACCGGGTATTCTTTTGGAAAGTATGCAGTTTGACGGAATCTCATTCATTACGTCAGACAGGTATTGACCTTTATTTAGAGTAATCATAATCCTTTGCTGTTTAGATAATCTATAAATTCATCGCTTCTCCTTATGCTGAAAAAGAGTTTTCCGAAACGGAACAGTCCCCTGAGTTTTATATAGGCTTCGGTTTCCCGTAAAAAAGGGATTCTTGCAATATTGTATTTCTGTTCTATCAGTCCTTTTACCACATCCTCTTGGAACTCGCTGCATAGCTTGGATAGTCTGGACGGGAATACTCCAAAATCCTCATAATCTCCCGTTTGCAGATAGTTAAGAATCCACTGCCAGCCTTGTGCGTTGAGTTGGTATCTTATACCCGTTACTCCTTGACTGCTTATCCATGCTTCACCGTTCACTTGGATATAAAGCTGCTTGTGCTGCTTCATCAGTAGCTTCACTTGTCTGTGTGCGGCTTCATTGTTATATGTTTGGGCAAACTGTATCTGTTTCATTTTCTCTGTTCCGATTAAAAAGAAAGCCGAGAGAGGTTGTTCCCTCGACTTTCTTCCAAGCTGACTGTTTAGGCTACTTCATTCTGTTCGGGAACTTGTAATTTGTCTCTCCTTGTTGATTCGGGCTTGCAGGCTTCGCTGATAAGGTTGTTCACTTCAAGCGTTGCTTTTATACAAAACTTTACATTTCCTTTGGGGGTGGGAGAAAATCTCACACAACGGTAACGCTCTCCATAATTGTTATACCAATCCTTTTCAACATACCCATATATGGGAGAATTTATATGCTGTTTGAATAGTTCCATTACCAAGTTTTCGCCCTCTTTGGCAGTATCTACCTCATGTTCTTCCGCTTTGTAACCATCCAAGAGCTTTGTAATTTTTGCCATACAGAAATTTATTGCAGTAATAAGGTCTGAATCTCCTGCACCCTCAAGATGTTGTTTCATACCAGTATCGTAAGCGAATGTAACAGAAATAATCAGTTGACCTTTTGAAGATTGTTTGAAACGCATATCTGTTTGGGTGGGAGACATGGAGAATGCTTCTTGCAGTTCTTGAACGAAAGTTGCACTCACTTTGGTATTCTCTACTATGTTTTCACTAACAGCAAAATCTATTGATTTCATAAATCTAAATTTTAAAGTTTTACACATTAATTATCAGTTCAATCGGTCACTACTAAAGCTATGCGCACTTGCTTATTTGTTCCTTTTGACATTGCAAAATTAGGGCAGAAATAAGGGGTAACAAAGCATTTTGCCTAATGCCCATGTGTGTAGAAAACGTGTCCATTCCAGTACGCAAAAAAAATGCGTACCGAAAAGAATAAGCCTTTCAGTACGCATTTCTGCTATTGTTTTTATGTATGTCGTTTATGAAACTACCATGTAGTTATTAGCTATAACAGACGGAAATTTCTCGTTCTTGTATCTCCTAAGGAGATTGGATAACATTCTGTTCTTGTTGCCCTCCGAATCGTATTCTTCATTATACCTTTTGCCATCATAGCCCACTGTATAGATAAGCCTTGAAACAAGCATCATCTTGTCTTTAGATACCTTTACCTTTTTATTGGGTATGGTGGTAGCCTTTCTTCTTTCAATGAAGAACAGAAACATATCCGTAAACTTCCACTTCTTATAAGATATGTCAAGACTGAACTTGTCCGTAAAGCTGATTTTTGACGATAAGTCGTTTCTGATAAACCCCTCCAAACCTATGTCCTTTAATTGTTTAATCATAGTTTCTCTATCTTGTTCGCTATGTATAATATCGCTATATGTATTGACAAAATGCTGCAAGGCTGCTTGAATGATTCTGATTGTGTCCTCTCTTTCAACAATATAGCTTTTCTTGTTGTTCTTCTTTAAGGTGATACTGGTAGCTTCCAATAGGGTAGCATGAAAATGGCTAAAGTCCTCCAATACGGACTTGTTCAATGTAGGTGCGTTTGTACCAATATCCTCTATAAAGTCATATACGAATAGAAGTAGATACCAAAACTTGCTAATGTCTAACTTATACGCTTCAATGGTATTCTGTAAGTCTTCATTAGTTAGAAACTTCTCTTTGAAAGAATCATCCAGCTTTCTGTATTCCCGTTTCTTGTATTCTTCCAAAGTTCCTTTGAATGTTTTCATTTCTTTGCTTCTCTCGTATCTTTCTTCAACGGATAAGTTTCTCTCAAAATATCTGTTGGCGAATATGGCAGGTGCGGAAGATTCTACGGGTATCATTCCCATATCTGTTTCTGCATAATCGGGCAGGAAGTGGTTGGCTACTTCCCATACATATTCTAAAAGTGGTTCATTTAGACATTTGTAGCTTTCATGCCAAGCCACTTTTAAATCGGGCAGTTCTTCTATCTGATACATAAGTATATTCATATTAGTTATACTGCAAAATAAAAGAAAAGTCTGCAATCTTTGCCGGATTACAGACTTCTTTTGGTTATAGTAGGTTCTTCATGGCTTCATCCACTTGCTCATTATCGAATTTACTTAAATATATCTGCGTGGTTTTTATGTCTTGGTGTCCCAATGCTTGCGATATGATGCCTATGTTCACTCCCGATTTCTTTAGAATCGTTGCGAATGAATGTCGGGCAACGTATGTCGTTACTTCGGCTGTTATTCCTAACTCTTGTGCGAATACTCTAAGTTCTGTATTGACTTGATGGCAGATTTTATGTACCCGATTACTTTTTTGCATGGGTGTTATATGACGTTTGCAATGTAGAATAGGAAATAAATATTCTGCTTCTTGTTGGTAGTCTGAATATTGATATATTATCTGCTTGGCTTGTTCGGATAAGACAAGATTGATGCTGCCATGTGTCTTTTGCCTTTGGTATATAAGTCTATTCTCTATAATATTGTTAGGTGTCAGATTAGCTATATCCACAAAAGATATTCCTCCGCATAGATAAGAGAAAGTAAATATGTCATGTGTCAGTTTCCGAAGATTACTTTGACCGTTGCAATCAGCATTGATGATTTTTAGAATGTCCGCTTTAGATAATGCTCTTTTCATGGTTTTCGTATTGAGATGGCTTAATTTGTATTCAATGAAAGGGTTCTTTTCTCTGCATACTATTTTTGCATCAATGGCACGATTGTATGCAGCACGCAAAGTACGGAACTGATAACTAAGTGTGGTATCTTTGTTGCCTTTACTGCGCATCCAATCTTCGTACTTTTTGCAAAAAGACACATCAATATGACTGAAAGTGTAATTCAGCTTCTTACCTTTATTGAAGTTCCTAAGCGTATTATAAGAATTTAGGTAAGCATAACTTGTCCCGATTTGCCCTTTTTGTTTCAGTTCTTCAATAATGAATAGATAGAACTCTTCCACTGTTTGCGTCTTTGTTATTTCTTTCTGTTCATTTATCAATGAAGAAGCCGTAAATTCTTCTTTGTTGGCTTTCTTTTCTAAAATCCGTTGTTGGTAATCTAATTTTGTTTTTAGAATGATTTTTTGAATTAAGTCTTTATGTGGATTGTTTGGTTTGGGCACATTCTTATCAAAATCCCAATGCTTTGCAGCAACGGAAATTTTAAGGCTTTTATATGTGCTTTTTCCATTTTGTGCAATTCTTAGCATTAAAGGATGTTCTCCATTTGCTAAGGTTTTACTTTTGTAGCAGATAACCGAAATTATAGCATCCATAAGAATTTGGTTTAATTCTTGGTTTAATTGCTGGTTTAATTGCTGGTTTAATTTCGACCATTAAACTAAGGTAAACAGGGTATTGCCATTAAAAGAAAAAAGCATCGATAACCTTGCGATTATCAATGCTTTATCGGTAGTCGGGATGACAAGATTCGAACTTGCGACCACACGCCCCCCAGACGCGTACTCTACCGGGCTGAGCTACATCCCGAATTGCGGGTGCAAATGTACGGCTTTATTTTAAAATAGCAAATATTTATAGTGCTTTTTTTATTGAATGAACCTATATTTTGCAGTTTCAAGGCTTTCGGCCAACGTGTCCTGCTCTTTTTTTACTCGTATGCCTGCCTTGACAGGCAATGGCCTTGAGCGGGCAGGCATACTTTGAATGAAGTTATTGCAAGTTTAGGCTATTTCTTACGGAAGTGACAGCCGGACTCTCGGGCGTTACGGATTTCCGGGTACAATAGTCGAATTCCACAGACTTTTCGCCGCTGTATGATTTCCATTTCAGTTTCAATTTGACGGTCTTGCCTTCTGTATCGGGCAGGGCATCCAGCTTGAAAGCAACCAATCCGTCCGCATACTTGCCGTAAATATCGCCCTTGGCATTGTGGCGGAACTCTGCTTCATACGGGTTTTCCGGATTCTGGCTCAGCAGCAGATTGACAAAGTGCTTGGTGTGATAGTCTCCTCGTCGGGTTCTGAAGCGGAGGGTCAGATAACCGTCTTCTGCAATGGTCACCCAATCGTTTACTATTTCCACCGGATCGGTACCGTATACGGCATCGTTCTCTTCGCCCAAATCCGGGGCGACGGGCTTGGTAAGGATACTGTCTATCCAGTTTATATATACAGCTTGGGTGTAGATATCGCCGGGCTCGTCCACTTCCTTGTAGTTTATCAGGGCGCGGACTTCCTTCTCGCCATAGGGAGATTTCGGCATGTTGGTGGGCAGCAGAGTGGTCTTGTCGTCCAGTTGCAGAAAGACTGTCTGGTCTGCATCGGTCTTTACCGTTACCAGGGCATTGGGGAATCTCACGGCATAATTGTCACCATCGTCCAGGCATGATTGGAAGCTCAAGGTGCCGATGGTTGCAATGGCGATTAGAGTTTTCTTGTTAAAGATTGACTTCATTTTCATAGGGTGCTCTTTAAAATTAAACATTCGGAATAGGTCTTACTCTTGTAAGAATAGCATATTTGCGAAAACCCTGCATGTATCATTGTTAATTAATGATAAAAGCAGTGGAGGCCCGTTGTCGGGTATTCTCTTTTTGAGTGTCTCTGCAGGCTGTGCAGAACATTATTCCCCGATACATGAAAGATATTTGTATATCAGCCGGAATATGACTACCTTTGCTGTATGAGATGTACATCTCGTGTGTATTGTGATGTGCATCTCGAACAGCATGAGATGTACATCTCGTGCATCTTGGGGAATAGTCTTCCTGCCGTGCGGAAGCTGTCTTTCTGTTGAGAGGAAGTAACCTTCGGGCGGATTGCTTACAGCCTGGTTGCAGTAAGAAACATTATGTTTATTGTGAAAAGAGTATGAGTATAGTCTATTTGGTTCGAAAGAAGGTTTTCCGCACGGCGGAAGGGGTGAAGCAACTTTATTATGCAGTGCAGCGTGTGCTGCAACAGCGTGGAGGTGTGACGGCGGAGTTGCTGGCGCAGCGTATGGCATCCAGAAAAGGCATGAGCCCGGGAGATGTGCAGGGTGTATTGATAGATTTGCCGAAATTTGTAGAGGAAGCGCTGATGGAGGGAGAGTCGGTGACCATTAAGGGGCTGGGTTCCTTCCATGTGGCGGTGACGAGTGACGGGTTTGAGCATCCCGACGATGTGATGCCGGGCAAGGTACGCTTATCCCGCGTCTATTTTCGTCCGGACAGGTCGCTGGTGGCGAGGCTGAACAGCGGGATGGATTTCTACCGTTATCCACTTAGCCGATATTTCCCTCACGATATGTTGCGGCCGGAAACACTGAGAAAGGAGCGGGCCGAGGGAAAGACGGGAATTCCGGATGAGGGTTTGGTTGGGATGGAAAATGATGCGGCGGACTTTTCGGGGGAGGAGTGAGCGATGAATGTGGAAGAATTCAGAGAATACTGTCTCTCCTTGCCGGGAGTGAGCGAGAAGATGCCTTTCCTTAATGTGGCCGACAGATACAGTCGTGATGTGCTTTGCTTTTATGTGGGCGACAAGTGGTTTTGCTTTGTCAATATCGAAGTGTTCGATTTTTGCTGCCTCAAGTGCCGTCCGGAGGAATCGGCGGAACTGCGGGTGAGGTACGAGGGAGTGAAGCCGGGGTGGCACATGAACAAGAAGTATTGGAACAGTGTGTATTTCAACTACGATGTACCGGACGGCATTATCCGGGAACTGGTGGAACGCTCCTATCGGCTGGTTGTGGAGAGCCTGCCGAAGAGAGACAGGGAGCGCTATACTCCCATACACTCTCTATAAAAGTCGAACATCTCGAAGATTGTCTCCTTGTCTGCCGTCTGGTTGAGGCAGATGTCGCCCACTTCTTTCAATAAGGTGAAGTTGATGACTCCGGCGGTATTCTTCTTGTCATGCTTCATCAGTTCGTAGAGCTGGTCATACTGTTTGCAGTTGAAGGCGAAGCTGCCATAATTCTCTTTGACGAACTGGATGGTCTGGCGCATCTTGTCCTTCGGAAATCCGGTCTTTATATAAGAAAGGTATAGTTCGCAGACCAGCCCCCATGCCACTGCATAACCGTGCAGCACCGGACGGCTTTCGGCAAGGGCAAGGCTTTCGAAGGCGTGTCCCACGGTGTGCCCCAGGTTCAAGGCTTTGCGGATGCCGTGTTCCAGCGGGTCTTCTTCTACGATGTGTTCCTTTACCTGCACGGAACGTCCTACCATGGATTTCAGCAGGGCGTAGTCTGTCTTCTCCGTATCAAAGGCCAGCAGTTCCGCCAGATGTTTCGGAGTACTGATGAGGCCGTGCTTCAGCATCTCGGCATAGCCGGAGAAGAAGTTATGGGCATCGAGGCTGCGCAGGAATTCGGTTTCCAGCAGAACGCAGGCGGCGGGAGCAAAGACGCCGATTTCATTCTTCAGACCGTTGAAGTTGATGCCCGTCTTGCCTCCCACGGAAGCGTCGACCATGGCGAGCAGCGTAGTGGGAACGTTGATGTAGGCGATTCCCCGCTTGAAGGTGGAAGCGGCAAAACCGCCGAGGTCGGTCACCATGCCCCCGCCCAGGTTGATGAGCAGGGAGTGGCGGCTGGCCCCTTTCTCACTCAAGGCTTGCCATACGGCAGCCAGAGTTTCCAGATTCTTGTGCACGTCTTCCGCCCCGATAACAATCTCTTCCGCTCCTTCCAGCGCGGGGATGCCGTCCAGATGCGGGCGGCAGAGGCGGTGGGTATGCTCGTCGGTAAGGATGAAAAGCTTGTCGTGGGGGCACTTCTCTATGGCATGCGTCAGGCTGTTTGCCAGTCCTTCGCAAAGGATTACTTCTTGTTTACTCATCTTGTTAATTACAAATTACCAATTACTGATGTTACGGATTATGAAGGAAAGGGGGGCCTTCTTCATTATATTATGGTGCAAAGATAGCTCTTTTGGCAATAAAACGTTATCTTTGTCCCGTGAAATTCTATGGGAGCAAGGCGTTTCCGCCATCTGCCTCCTGCTGTTTGTAATTAGTAATTTGTAATTGATTGATAGAAATGAGAGCATTACTTCCCGTTTATTGCCGTCCGCTGGGCTATTTCATCATAGCTCTGGCGTTGTTCCTTCCTTTCATATTCCTATTGTGGGGAAAAGTGACAGATGCCAACTTGTTGTTTTACAAGGAATGCTCCAAACTCCTGATGATGATGGGAGCGTTGATGATAATCTTTGCCTTGTCGAAGAACGAGAATAAGGAGATAGAGCAGGTGCGTAACAAGGCCACGCGCAATGCCATCTTTCTGACCGTTCTTTTTATCTTCGGCGGTATGCTCTACCGGGTGGCGCAGGGTGACCTCCTTTCGGTCGATTCTTCTTCTTTTCTCATATTTCTCATATTGGACGTACTTTGCCTGGAATTTGGTATAAAGAAAGCGACGGTTGATAGATTATTTAAGCGGAATGGTCGATAAATGAAGCAAATCGTCATGTGGGGCATTAAACCTTTTGCCCGGAAGTCTGTCAAATGGAACAGTGAATAAAAGGCATTGTTCATTTAAAGAATAGACAAAGAATAGACACATGAAGAAAATTATCACGGGGATGGCGTTGCTGTTGGTAACAACGCTGTCTGCATTCTCACAGACCAAAAACATTACGGTATCGGGCCGTGTCGTGGAGGACACCAAGGAGCCTGCGATACAAGCTACCGTGCAGTTGCTTTCATTGCCGGACAGTGCCCAGGCATCGGGTACGGCCACTACGGCACAAGGTTATTTCACTCTTCCCAAAGTCAGTGCGGGCAAATACGTGCTGAAGGTTTCCTATATCGGATTCAAGAACCAGTACCTGCCCATGCATCTCTATGCCACGACGACAGCCAAGAACGTGGGTACCCTGACGCTGGAGACGGACGCCGTGATGCTGGTCGAGGCTGTGGTCACGGCCGAAGCGCCGCAGGTGCAGGTGGTGGAAGACACGCTGGTCTACAACTCATCCGCCTATCGTACCCCCGAGGGAGCCATGCTCGAGGAGTTGGTGAAGAAGCTGCCCGGTGCGGAGATTGACGACGAGGGTAATGTGAAAATCAACGGTAAGGACTTGTCGAAGATTATGGTCGACGGAAAGGAGTTCTTCGGTGGAGACGTAAAGACCGGTCTGAAGAACCTGCCGGTAGATATGATAGAGAAGCTGAAAACCTACGACAAGAAGTCCGATTTGGCACGTATCACCGGTATTGACGACGGTGAGGAGGAGACGGTGCTCGACCTGACCGTAAAGAAAGGCATGAACCAAGGGTGGTTCGGTAATGCCGACCTTGCCGGAGGTACGGAAGACCGCTATATGGGCCGCTTCATGCTGAACCGCTTCGTGGACAAAACCCAGGTGTCGATAGTGGGCTCTGCCAATAACGTGAACAACCAAGGCTTTTCAGGCGGTGGCGGCGGTCCGCGCTGGCGCAGAAACAACGGACTTACCGCGGCGAAAATGCTGGGTGTGAACTTCGCTACCCAGACCGATAAGCTGGAACTGGGTGGTAGTGCACGCTACAACTATCAGGATGGGGATATTGCAAGTATCGGTTCTACCGAGGACTTTCTGCCGGACGGCAATTCTTACTCCAACTCGAACAGCAAACAACGCAACAAAAACAAGAATTTCAATGCCGATTTCCGTATGGAGTGGAAGCCGGACTCAATGACGAACATCATCTTCCGTCCCAACTTCTCGTATGGCAAGACGGACAATCTTTCCGGTTCGGAGAGCGGCACGTTCAATGCCGACCCTTACAGTCTGGTGACCGACCCCAATAACTGGCTGAATCTGGAGAAGATTCTCAATCCGGACGATGACCTGTTGAGGAGTGTCCGTATAAATGCCACCAACAGCGGTTCGCTGAGCGACAACAAGAGTGTGTCTACGGATGCAACCTTGCAGTTGAACAGAAAGCTGAATGACAAAGGACGTAATGTCACGTTCCGTGGAAGGTTCGGTTATACCAATAATGACAACAACCAGTATACGGAGTCGGAAACGCATTACTTCAAATTGATGAACTACTTGCAGACGGGAGACTCCGTACTGATTCGTAACCAATATATAGCCACTCCGACCAAGAACTACAATTACAGTGCACAGCTGACTTACAGCGAACCGATAGCCCGTGCCACTTTCCTGCAATTCAGTTATCAGTTTCAGTACAAGTATAGCGAGAGCGACAAGACGACGTACGATTTGCAAGGCTTTCCGGATTGGGGATTGTCAACCCTGCTTCCCACGGGATATGAAGAGCATGTGGTGGACAGTCTGGGCAAGTATGCAGAATACCGCTACTACAACCACGATGCATCCGTGTCCTTGCGCTTCATCCGCGAGAAGTATCAGCTGAGCGCAGGCATGTCGTTCCAGCCGCAGCATTCCGTGTTGTCCTATAAGCGCGGCGACTATATGATTGATACCACCCGCAATGTGTTCAACTTCGCTCCGAATCTGGACTTGCGCATCCGTTTCTCCAAGGTGAGCCAGCTGCGTATGACATATCGCGGCCGCAGCAGTCAGCCCAGCATGGAGAATCTGTTGCCGATTGTGGATAACTCCAATCCGCAGAATGTACGTATCGGTAATCCGGGCTTGAAGCCTTCCTTCACGCACAACATGCGATTCTTCTATAATACGTATAATGCCGAAAAGCAGCGCGGCATTATGTCGCACGTCAATTTCTCGGCAACGCAGAATAGCATCAGCAACAGTCGTGTGTACAATTCGGAGACCGGCGGATGGACCACGACCCCGAAGAATATCAACGGTAATTGGAATGCGTTCGGCATGTTCGGTTTCAATACGGCACTACCCAATAAGAAGTATACCATCAATTCCTTCTCCAATGCCAACTATCAGAACTATGTGGCTTATCTGACGTCCGGTAAGGGAGCAGATGCCGTGGAACGGAAGAATACGACCACCAACCTGACACTGGGCGAACGTCTGAATGCCGCCTATCGTAACGACTGGTTTGAATTCGGTTTGAACGGAAGCATCTCCTATTCAATAGAAAAAGATAAACTGACGCCTGACAATAACCAGGAGCCTTATACCTTCTCCTACGGTGCCAACACGCAGATTTCCATGCCATGGAACATGACGCTCTCTACCAACATAGCCAACCAGAGCCGCCGCGGATATACGGACAGCAGCATGAACCGTAACGAGCTTATCTGGAATGCACAGTTGTCGCAGACTTTCCTGAAAGGGAATGCTACTGTCAGCTTTGAGATGTACGACATTTTGAAGAAGCAGAGTAACATCAGCCGTTCGCTGACTGCAAGCGGTCGTTCGGTGTACGAATATAATGGCGTGAACAGCTACTGCATGCTTCACTTCATCTATCGTCTGAATATTTTCGGCAGCAAGGCTGCCCGCGAGAGAATGCAGGGCAGACGCGGCTTCGGCGGTCCGGGATTTGGTCCGGGTGGTCCTGGCGGTTTCGGAGGACGCAGGCCGTTCTAAAATACCTCTCTGCCACGGCTCTCTCATTGGAGGGAGTCAGAGGGGGGGAAGGGAGTTATCGCCCTTCGGGCTTAGGAGTTAAAGCCGATAGCCCTGTGGATGCAGAGCGATACTGTCGGCTTTAGCTTCCTTTACCCCTCCTCTGGCTTTTTTGCTCTCTTTGGCTTCCTTTACCCCTCCTCTGGCTTTTTTGCTCTCTTTGGCTTCCTTTCAGCCCTCTTTGGCTTCCTTTCAGCTCTCTTTGGCTTCCTTTTAGTCTTCTTTGGGCTTCCTTTTAGCTCTCTCTACCCCTTCCCTTAACCTCCTCCGACTCCCTCTGGCTGCTTTAAATGAAAGAGTTGTGTCCTCTGTGTCTCTGTGTTTTTCTTTTTCTTTCATTTCATTTTTCGTACTTCATTTCTTTTTCCTACATTTGTTTCGCACTTAATCGTCTGTGAACATGCTTGATTGGAACTTCATAGCCAGCCAGATTGCTGCGATTGCCTTCGACGTTGTTTATTTCGGGGCCATTATCGGAACGATTGTCGTTATTATCCTCGACAACCGCAATCCGGTGAAAACCATGGCATGGATACTGATATTGATGTTTCTTCCCATCGTGGGACTGGTGTTTTACTTCTTCTTCGGGCGTAGTCAGCGCCGCATGCGTATGATAGGGAAGAAGAGTTACAGCCGCTTGTTGAAGAAACCTATGGCGGAATATCTGGCCCAGAATTCATGTGTACTTCCCATCAATTACAGCCGTCTCATATCCTTGTTCCGCAATATCAACCAGGCTTTTCCCTTCGATGGAAACCGGGTGGAAGCCTATACCCTGGGGCTTTTCATGCTGCAATCCCTGCTACGCGAACTGGGGAAAGCAACGAAGCATATCCACATGGAATTCTATATCTTCGAGGATGATGCCATCGGACGCTTGGTGCGCGATGTCTTGATGGAAAAGGCGCGTGCCGGGGTAGAGGTACGTGTGATTTATGATGATGTGGGTTGCTGGCACGTTCCCAATAGTTTTTTTGAAGAGATGCGTGAGGCCGGTATTGAGGTACGCAGTTTCCTGAAGGTACGTTTTCCGCTTTTCACCAGTAAGGTGAACTATCGTAATCATCGGAAAATAGTTGTCATTGACGGACGTATCGGCTTTGTGGGGGGCATGAATCTTGCCGAACGCTATATGCGCGGATTCTCATGGGGCATCTGGCGAGACACACATCTGCTGCTGGAGGGCAAGGCTGTTCACGGACTGCAGACCGCCTTCCTGCTCGATTGGTACTTTGTGGACCGCACTCTGATTACTTCTACCCGCTATTTCCCAAGAATAGAAAATTGCGGCACTTCCTTGGCGCAGATTGTAACGAGTGAGCCTGTAGGCCCGTGGAAAGACATTATGCAGGGTCTCGTCATGTCCATTTCCAGCGCAAAGAAATACTTCTATATCCAGACTCCCTACTTCCTGCCCACCGAAGCCGTACTTGTTGCCATGCAGACCGCCGCCTTGTCAGGTGTCGATGTGCGTCTGATGCTGCCTATGCGTGCTGATAACCGCTTGACGCATCTGGGTTCCTGCTCTTATCTGGCAGATGTGCTCTATTCGGGAGTCAAGGTCTATTTCTATAAGAAAGGATTCTTGCACTCTAAACTGATGGTTTCGGATGATGAACTGTCTACGGTAGGCTCCACGAATGTGGATTTCCGTAGTTTTGAACATAACTTTGAGGTGAATGCCTTCATCTATGACACGGAAACAGCGCTTCAGATGCGCGAAATCTTCCTTCAAGACCAGCGTGACTGCGTACAGGTATTTCTGAAAAACTGGGTGAAGCGCCCTTGGTATTGTAAGGCGGCAGAGAGCGTGGTGAGGCTGATGGCGCCGCTTTTGTAATTGATGATTGATAATTGATAATGGATAATTGACCGTGTTTGTTATGCAGTCAATTATCTATTATCTATTCTCAATTAAAGAACGTGAAGTTCACGCTACCGTACACCCTTCTCTCCACAAAGTGCGGATGTCCCTCGAAACTGTTTTTCTTTCCGTGTTCCAGAACAAAGAGGCCGTCTTTTTTCAGCAGATTGTTTTCGAAGATGAGGTCGGGCAGGGTTTCCAGCCCGGCAAGCTCGTAGGGAGGATCGGCAAAGATAAAGTCGAACTGCTCGCGTCCGCTCTTGATGTATTTGAATACGTCACCCCGTATGGGCAGGCACTTGTCTGTCTTTAGTTCTTGCAGAATTTTGCAGATGAAGGCGTAGTGGTCACGGTCTTTTTCCACGCTGATTACTTGGTTGCAGCCTCTGGATACCAGCTCGATGCTGATGCTGCCCGTACCAGCAAAAAGGTCGAGGGCATGTACACCGTCCTCAAAGTCCATGTAGTTGGAAAGCACATTGAATAGATTCTCTTTGGCAAAGTCGGTAGTAGGGCGTGCCTTGAATGAGTGGGGGACGTCGAAACGTCTTCTTTTGTATATTCCGCTGATTATTCGCATAGGGTTATGGCTTGCAGGTCAAGATTAGTGGCGGGATTCATGATGAACACCTGCCGGATGAATTTTCGCAGTTCGGACAACAATAGCTCTTTGTCGTTCAGGTCACCGGTGAGGTGTAACTCATCGCGCTCCTGCTCGAAGCCAAGTTGTTTCCATATATATAATAGGTAATAGACGCAGTCGGATGTACTTTTGCATTTAAAGGAATTGGCAAGAAGCAGGTGCCCGCGTTCGTAGCTGTATACGTCTACGGCATCTTTTTGCAAGTATACATACATTTTCCGATTGTTGCCCAGGCGGCTCTTCGAGGAGAAGAACTCGATGAAAGGGCTGGCTTGGGAATAGAATTTTATATCGGGATGCCGTTCGCGGAGAAAGGAGTAGGCGCTTTTGTCCATGCCAAACAGTACGACAGTGTTGTTTTTATGCAGTATGTTGTATAGTACGGTTTCGTTTTCCCGTTTAGGGTGGTTGTGATAGAAGATAATTTCCGTTTGTTCGTCCTCGAAGAACTCCAGGGGAATGAACGTGAAGCGCTTGTCTGCCATGAGTACATTGACACGGTGGAAGGGGAGCTCCAGCCATTCCAGTTCGCGGAAGGTCTGTTTCAGATTGGCAGTGAGGGAGAGGGACTCGTCCACTTTCCTATTGTAGTAAGAAAATTCATCGTTCGCCAGAGGGTTGAACACAGAAAAAGAAAATCCATCCGTACTGAGACGGATGGATAATGTATATTGTTCCGATTTATTAAAATCAGTCGTTTCTATCATACGTTTATCGGGATGAGATTATTCCCAGTTACCGGCATTGTTGTTGGCTGTTTCCAGACTACCAATCATCAGACCGCAGTACTTGCCAAGTTTGGTTTGTACGTCCTTGATGTTGGCAATTTCCTGCTGATCCAGACCATTCAAATAAACCTCGTACGGAGTCTTCACTTCGAGCAGACAGAAAGGAGCACCGGATTTAGCTGTATCATTCTTGATAGCCATTTCGAACTGTGCGCCGTTTCCGAAGGGAACATATCTCATGGAGTCAGCATTAAAACCTTTCGGGAAGATAGTGTCCAATACGGCTACCCACAGAGTATCACGCTTGAAGTTTTCCAATCCCCATTTCTTGACATCGGCATAGTTGCCTGTCTTCTTGGCTTTATTGATAATGTTGATGGCTTTCTTTTCAGTCAGACCGTCTTCCAACTGTTTGTCATCCAATTCACCTTGCTTGAAGATGAACGGAAGTTTCTGATGCTTGACAAAGTCAATCAGAGAGTCGAAGCTTTCAGTATATTGCTGGTTGTGTAAAGTACGATATTCCAATTGTGCTTTACGGATGTCAATCAGACGTGCGATGACAGCTGCGTCTCTGTGCTTCTTTGCTTTTTCAAAGTTGATAGGACCCATAATGCTGGCGTAACAAATATAAATTAGCACCAAAGCACATAAGCCTAAAATGACATTAAATACTGTTTTCATGATAAATATGTTTTTTAGTTGTTATATTCGCACCGCAAAAATAAAAGAAATTAATTTAAAAACGATAGTTCCCCTTACTTTTTTCTGTTACAAAAATGATAAATAACTATTTAGAAAGGCAAATTAAGGAAAATTTTCCTTATCAACCAACTCCAGAGCAAGAAATTGCTGTGAAATATTTATCGGAGTTCCTTCTCTCATCCCGTAACAAGGTGGTTTTTATGCTTCGTGGTTATGCTGGAACGGGCAAAACTTCGCTGGTCGGTGCTTTGGTGAGGACGTTGGATAAGCTGAAACAGAAGTCGGTATTGCTGGCACCGACCGGGCGGGCAGCAAAGGTTTTTTCGGCCTATGCGGGACATCCGGCATTTACAATTCATAAAAAAATCTATAGACAGCAATCTTTCTCTAATGAGTTGAGTAATTTCTCTGTGAACGATAATTTGACAACTCACACTCTCTATATAGTGGATGAGGCTTCGATGATTTCCAATGAGGGACTGTCCGGTTCCATGTTTGGTACGGGCAGGCTGCTGGATGACTTGGTGCAGTTTGTCTATTCCGGTCAGGGGTGCCGTTTGTTGCTGATGGGCGATACGGCGCAGCTTCCGCCGGTGGGAGAGGAACAGAGTCCCGCCCTCTTTGCCGATGCTTTGAAAGGCTATGGTCTGGAGGTATTGGAAGTGGATTTGACGCAGGTAGTACGTCAGGAACAACAGTCGGGTATTTTGTGGAATGCTACCCTCCTGCGGCGGTTGATAGCGGAAGATGATTGCTATAGTCTGCCCAAGATAAAAGTCTCGGGATTTGCCGACATCAAGGTGCTGCCCGGCAATGAGCTGATAGAGACGTTGAGCTCTTGCTACGACCATGACGGGCTGGATGAAACCATCGTGGTGTGCCGTTCCAACAAGCGGGCGAACATCTACAACAAGGGCATCCGTGCACAGATTCTCTGGCGTGAGGATGAGCTGAACACCGGTGATTTGTTGATGGTGGCGAAAAATAACTACTTTTGGACGGAAAAAGAGAAGGAGATGGACTTCATTGCCAACGGTGAGATTGCCGTGGTGCGTCGCGTGCGCCATACGCGTGAACTGTATGGCTTCCGTTTTGCGGACGTGACGCTGTCTTTTCCCGATTACGACGACTTCGAATTGGAGGTGAACATGCTGCTCGATACCTTGCATACCGACTCTCCCGCACTGCCAAAGGCGGAGCATGACCGGCTTTTCTATTCCGTCCTTGAGGACTATGCCGACATTACCGTGAAGCGCGAGCGGATGAAGAAGATGAAAGCAGACCCGTACTATAACGCTCTGCAGGTGAAGTATGCCTACGCCGTGACTTGCCACAAGGCGCAGGGAGGGCAGTGGAAGAATGTATTCCTTGACCAGGGCTATATGACGGACGAGTATCTGACACCCGATTATTTCCGTTGGCTCTATACGGCCTTTACCCGTGCCACAGGAACGCTTTATTTAGTGAACTATCCGATAGAACAAATTGTTTGAAAAATAGAGAGGGGTACTGACGCAGTATTCCGGTATTTTTTTTATTTTTGTAGATAGAACAACTATAACTGAATAATATTATGAAGAAGTTATACTCTTTCTTTGCTTTCATAGTGGTGCTGTTTATCGCTTCCGGTTGCCAGGACGATTATCGGAGCATGGTGCTTTTCGAAGGTGTGGAGCCTATTTATCAGATTGGGACATGTAATAATCTGGTGTCTAACCTTTCTTATTATCTTTCTGAAACAAATGAAGATACAGTGCTGGGCATTGACGGTGGCGACGGTTCCTATAATGTGATTAACGAGCATGAATCAGTGGCTTCCGTGACTTTTACCGATGATGTCAACGGGTATCAGCGTATCAAGATTCATCCGTTGGCAGAGGGGGAGACGATTGTGAAGGTGATGGATGGTTCCGGTGAGGAAACACAACTGCGCATCACGGTGAAAGGTCGTAGGCAATATACGTTGACGAAGATGGGCTTCGAGTATGGTATCAGTAGTGGTGCACCGACGGAACTGCTGGGGGATGTTTCTAAGGAACTTGCCGAGCGTCCTTGGGTGAAGGATGGTGGGTATTATGTGCTGGTGCCCGAAGATTTCTCCAATAGTATGTGGAAAGGTATATTGGAAATCTATCCAACGGGGAAAGAGGAGGAACCGCTAATGGGAATATACGAGACAGTTCCAGTGGAAGATGAGAGCGGGGATACATATGCACTGTGGCAGTTTACTTATAATGGAGAGAAGAGGCTCTTTACGCGGACGGTTTCGGGAAATGGTAAATGTGTTCTTGCGGAAAATGTAACTCCTTTCTGTCCTTTCGGTTTGTTGCCCGAAGGTGCACTGGTGGTTTATCGCGAAATGTTTCTACTTCGGATGGAATGAGGTTTTAGTAGAAATCTTGTCAAGAGCAGATTTACGAAAGATTAACAGACGGGAGGCTTGGGCTTCCCGTTTTTGTTTCTGTTGCGCATCATCTGTCTGTTCTGTATGCATCATTCGTTTGCTTCGAATGTATTGTCTGTTTGTTCTGGACTAATCATCCGTCCCTTCACTTCACTGTCCCAAACCTCAGGGTTTTTCACGGAAACCCCAGGGCTTTGGAGGGTAAATGCCAGCCATTTTACTTGCTAAGGTGTGGCATTTAGGATGGTAAGGTGTAGAGTTTTGGGAGCCGGCATGTGGCATTTCAAATGGAATACCGTGGAAGGTAAAAAGAAAAGGAGAAGCAATGCTCCTCCTTTCCCGGTAGTTTAATTTTGAAATATCTAAAAAATGACGTTACAAATATACAACATCGCAGAGGCGATGTCAAGTGTTTCGCCAATCATTTTCGATTATAATCCTGCCAATTCCAATACTTTGTCAATGGCAGCGTTCAGTCCGTCAGCATTCTTACCGCCGGCAGTTGCAAAGTGGGGCTGGCCACCGCCACCGCCTTGGATAAGTTTGGCAGCTTCTTTCACCAGGTTTCCGGCTTTCAGTCCGCCTGCCACGAGGTTGTCGCTCAGCATGACGGTCAGCATCGGCTTGCCTTCGGCTTCAGTTCCGGCCACGAAGAACAGGTTCTCTGTAATCTGGCCGCGTAGCTGGAAGGCGATGTTTTTCACCGTTTCCGCCGGTAGCGGAGCACAGAACTTGATAACTTTAACGCCATTGACTTCCTGCACGTTCTTCAAAAGCTTTTCTTTCAACTGTGCTTCCTTCTCCTTCATGAAGTCTTCTACCTGTTTCTTCAGTCCGGCATTCTCGTCGATATACTTACGGATGGTTCCGGCAAGGTCGGGAGCATTGTTGAAGAGCGCCTTCAAGTCGCGTAGCGTGTCCTCGATGGTATTCAGCATTTCTTCCACGCGTGCACCTGTGTAGGCTTCGATACGGCGTACACCGGCAGCTACGGAGCTTTCGGAAACAATCTTCACCATACCGATGTTGCCGGTAGCGGCTACGTGCGTACCGCCACAGAACTCTACGGAAGAACCGAACTGAATGACGCGTACATGGTCGCCGTACTTCTCACCGAACAGAGCGATGGCCCCCAGCTCCTTAGCTTCTTCGATAGGAATGTTGCGGTATTCCTTCAAAGGTATGTTGGCCCGAATCTTTGCATTAACGATGTGTTCTACCTTGCGGATTTCCTCGTCCGTCACCTTCTGGAAGTGTGAGAAGTCGAAACGCAGGGAGTCCGGTGTAACCAAAGAACCCTTCTGCTCAACATGCTCACCAAGCACTTCGCGCAGTGCGGCATCCAGCAAGTGGGTGGCAGAGTGGTTGGCGGCACAAGCGGCACGCTTGTCGGTATCCACGCATGCCATCATTGGAGCTTCCAGGTGTTGGGGCAGCTTCTTGGCGATGTGGATGGGCAAGTTGTTTTCCTTCTTGGTGTCTATTACTTCGATGGTTTCGAACTCGTTCACCAATACACCGGTATCACCTACCTGACCGCCGCTTTCAGCGTAGAATGGAGTCTTGTCCAGCACAATCTGATACAAGGTCTGGTTCTTTTGCTTCACTTGGCGGTAGCGCAGAATGGATGTTTCATATTCCGTATAGTCATATCCCACGAATTCGGTAGTACCTTCTTTTAGCGTAATCCAGTCACCGGTTTCTATGGCAGCGGCATTGCGGGCACGCTGTTTCTGCTGTTGCATTTCGGCATCGAATTCCTTGATGTCGGCAGTCATGCCGTTTTCGCGGAGAATCAGCTCCGTCAGGTCGAGCGGGAAACCGAAAGTATCATATAAGGTGAAGGCATCCTTTCCGCTGATTTCGTTCTTGCCCGCGGCTTTGGCGTCTGTCATGGTCTTTTCCAGCAGGCGGATACCCGTCTCCAATGTGCGGAGGAAAGAGTCTTCTTCTTCTTTGATAACTTTTGCAATCAAGTCCTTCTGTGCATTCAGTTCGGGGTAAGCGCCACCCATATTCTCGATGAGCACGGGAAGCAGCTTGTACATGAATGCCTGCTTCTGTCCGAGGAACGTATAACCGTAGCGTACGGCACGTCGCAGGATACGGCGGATGACATAACCTGCTTTGGCATTGCTCGGTAGCTGTCCGTCGGTGATGGAGAAAGCTATGGTACGGATATGGTCGGCAATCACGCGCATGGCGATGTCCGATTTCTCATCTTCGCCGTACTTCTTGCCTGCCATGTCGCCGATGGCTTTCAGTATCGGTTGGAACACGTCCGTATCGTAGTTGGAAGTCTTTCCCTGCAGCGTGCGCACCAGTCGCTCGAAGCCCATACCGGTATCGATAACTTTGGCAGGAAGCCCCTCCAGACTGCCGTCTGCCTTGCGGTTGAATTGCATGAACACGAGGTTCCAGATTTCAATCACCTGCGGATGGTCTTTGTTCACCAGTTGGCTGCCCGGAATCTGTGCCTTTTCTTCTTCGGGACGTGAGTCGATGTGTATTTCGGAACACGGACCGCAGGGACCCGTATCACCCATTTCCCAGAAGTTGTCGTGCTTGTTTCCGTTCAGGATATGGTCTTTCGGCAAGAACTGTTCCCAGTAGGAGGCAGCTTCGTTGTCGCGTTCCAAACCTTCTTCAGCGTTACCTTCGAACACAGTGGCATAGAGGTCTTTCGGGTCTATCTTCAGCACATCCACCAGATACTCCCATGCCCAGGAGATAGCTTCTTTCTTGAAGTAATCACCGAATGACCAGTTGCCCAGCATCTCAAACATGGTGTGGTGGTAGGTATCGTGCCCCACTTCTTCCAAGTCATTATGCTTTCCGCTTACGCGAAGGCATTTCTGTGAGTCCGCAACTCTTTTGTATTTCGCCGGGTGGTTGCCCAGAATAATATCTTTGAACTGGTTCATTCCTGCGTTGG
This sequence comes from Bacteroides muris (ex Afrizal et al. 2022), assembly GCF_004793475.1. GTDB lineage: Bacteria > Bacteroidota > Bacteroidia > Bacteroidales > Bacteroidaceae > Bacteroides > Bacteroides muris. Next base: position 107,861 of record NZ_SRYZ01000008.1, read on the forward strand.
TGAACATCAACGTGGGGTCATCCTTAATCACCATCGGAGCCGAAGGCACTATCTGGTGACCTTTACTTTCGAAGAAACTCTTGAAAGAGTCTCTGATTTCGTTTGCAGTCAACATACGTCTATTTATGATTTATGATTTTTATTTATAGCTTGCGACTCATGACTTGTACAATTTATGATTTTAAAGGAAAAAGCTATCAGCCTTGTAGGTAATTCCCCACTATTATCACTCTTATAAATCATAAATCTTATAATTCTTGAAAAAACCGTGCAAAGATAGCTTGTTTTTATTACTTTTGCCGCATTGACAAGCGAAATATTTCCTAAGATGCGCAAAGTTTACTACATTTATAATCCACAGACGCAGACGTACGACCGTATTTATCCTACCGTGAGGCAGCGGGCGCTGAGTATTCTCCGCCGTTTGTTCATCGGTATGGGGCTGGGTGCGGGCAGTTTCATCGTGCTGCTGTTAATCTTCGGCTCCCCGTCAGAGAAAGAGTTGCGGAAAGAAAACAGCCAACTCCAGGCGCAGTACAACGTGCTCTCTCGCCGACTGGACGAGGCGATGGGAGTGTTGCAGGACATACGGCAGCGTGACGACAACCTGTACCGGGTGATTTTCATGGCCGACCCTATTCCTACTGCCATTCGTCAGGCAGGATATGGCGGCACCAACCGCTATGAACATCTGATGGATATGGCAAACTCCGATTTGGTTATCAATACCACTCAAAAGATGGACATGCTCAGTAAGCAGCTTTATATCCAGTCGAACTCTTTTGATGACGTGGTGGATATGTGCAAAAGCCACGACGAGATGTTGCGTTGCATTCCGGCCATCCAACCGATTTCGAATAAAGACCTCAAGAAGACTGCTTCAGGCTACGGTACGCGTATAGACCCCATCTATGGCACTCCGAAATTCCATGCCGGTATGGACTTCTCTGCCAATCCGGGTACTGATGTCTATGCCACAGGAGACGGCACGGTTATCAAGATGGGATGGGAAACCGGGTATGGTAATACGGTCATTATCGACCATGGTTTCGGCTATCAGACATGGTATGCCCACCTGCGCGATTTCCGTACAAAACCGGGTAAGAAGGTGGTGCGTGGTGAAGTCATCGGCGGAGTAGGCAGTACGGGCAAGAGCACCGGTCCGCATTTGCACTACGAGGTGCACGTTAAAGGGAAAGTCGTGAATCCGGTGAATTACTACTTCATGGATTTGAGTGCCGAGGATTATGACCGCATGATACAGATTGCGGCAAACCACGGGAAGGTGCTTGACTAATCTATCACTTCTTCGCAGACTGCCATTTCCGTGCCTCGGTATACCACTACTATCCGTTGTAGCGTAGTATTACCTATGTTGTTTCGGACAGTTTTGCTGGCAGCATAGCGATTGTCTTGCTTAATGGCTTCACAGCGTAGTTGTTCCACCCGTTCGTTGCTGTCTTTTCCTTTGGCATATTTCAGTTCGATGATGTAGCTGTGCTCCATGTCCTTGTAGATTTCGGTCAGCGGAAGAAGGAAGATGTCTGCATAGCCTGCTTGTGTGTCCTGTTCCAAAATCGGATGGTAGAAGCGGTTCTGCGACGTCATGGCGAGAGTGAAGCCGTGCACGTAGGCTTCGCCCTTCTGCTTGTCGCGCTGGGAGGAGTAGCGGTGCAGGCAGTTGTACAGCTGTTCACGCACTACTTGGTTGGGGATGGTTAGCTTTGTAGCACCTTTGTGCGTGCCGCCAATGGTGAGCATGCTGAAATGAAACAACAAACTGATGAAATTGTCAGGATGGGTAATCTTCTCGGCTGGGAATCCCGCTTTCAGTTCTCCTGTCACGAATCCTTGTTCCACCGGTTTCTGTATGACCGAAGCGTCGTGGGCAAACTCCTTGTCTTTGCGGATAAGCATACGTAGTTTGTTGTAGTCCACGCGGATATTCTCTTCCACCATGTTCTTCGGCGGTTTGCCTCCATTGCGTACGTAGTTATCCACAAAGTAAAGCACCATATTGGAGTTGTACATCGTGGTGCGCCCATAGCTGTCTTCTGAAAAGCGGTAGTTGTCGTATCATGGTTTCATCAATACTGCTAATTCATCCGTAGTATGGTGGAACTCGCAGGTAGTGGCATAATAGTTTAACATTTGGCGCACATCCTCTTCCGTAAATCCGGTTAGTTCATTGAACTCGGCAGACAGCGAGTAATTGGTTCCGATATTGAAGCCGCTTGTCAGGTCATCCATCCTTTTCCTTTTGTCAACACAAATATAGTGCAAAGAGTTCGGAATGAGAAGAGTACTTTTTCTGCTTTTGCAGGTCATTTATAAGCTCCTTAAAATGGAGGGTGGCGTTAAAGTATCCATCAATTACGCCAAACTTGAAGCTAGTGACAATACAGATGACTTTGCCGCAGAACAAGCAGACTGTCAATCGGACTATGCTCATGAAACGGCATCAACGTATTGCGGCACCATTATTCACGGATGTTTTTTCTGAGAGGTCATAAAAAAGCGGCGGCAGATTCTGAAAACATCACGTAGTTTTCAGAATCTGCCGCCGCTTTTCTAAAATTTATCACCCTCTTTTTCAGAAATGAGTTCTATCTACCCCTGGTAACCGTTATCCGTAGAAATCGACTTTCTGTGTGAATTCTCTATACAAGTAATCATGTGGAAAAATTAATTCGGTTCGTCAGCTAATGCCAGTATCATAAAAGAATATTGGGTAATAAGAGGTTTATAGATTTGTACTGAATAAACATTAATTTTGAATGGTGATATTTCTGTTTCTTATCAACTCTTCAAAGTTTTCAATATTATACTCCACTTTAGGTATCTCTGTTTTTTGATGAAAATCTTCCCAATAGAAGCCAATTCTTCGGATCTTGGCTCTGATGCCTTTTTGTTCATTATTGGAAGATTGCAGTTTCAGTCTGATTAACTCTTTAATTTTGAAAACTTCTTCTGAAGTGAATATTTTCTTACCTTTCATAATTATTCTTTAATGTTTAGTATGTTAGGGCATTTTCCCAATTTTTTATCTTTTCTCCTATCTTTTTAGCACAAGCATTACTGGTAGAATAAGCTATACTGGACGGCAATCGAGTTTTGTAATAGTTGGCAGCTTTCTTTCCATTAAATACAACTTTTTTTATTTTTGGGTAACGATTCAGCAAGCCGTCAATGTCATTATATTCTTCTTCTTTTATATTGCTATCCAGGCTGCTTTCACGTTCACAAGACTGTAACGTATCCCATAATGCAATGTGGTGTTTCTTTAAACACGAAATTTTTTCCTCGTAATCTTTGAATTCCATATTGGAATTGAACAATCTCTTCATTATTTTCCAGAAACTATTATTGGGTGAAGCGTAGTATTCTTTGCTTCTCAGTGATTCTTTACCGGGCATGGTTCCCAATATTAGGATTTCGGAACTTTCATCAATAATAGGCGGTAATGATTGTACCCTGTTGTTTAGTAATTCATCTTTTTTCATCGTTCTGTGATATGTTAATGTTATTCTTCAAAAATTGCAATAGCATGTGCCATCCATATAGAATTGTTTTGATAATCTTCTTTACAGCCTTTGGGAATATATAAAACGAAGCGTAAAGGAGCTATATCTTCTATAGAAGCTCCCGTTTCTTCAACAAAACTAGTTGGAGTTATTGTCGGCGTTATTTTTCCTTTAATGATAACGTTTTGTAATCTGGAACAGTTTCCAAATGCCCAACGTCCTATATATGTTACGTTTTGAGGAATAGTTATAATGGATAAATTTTTACAAAGTCCAAATGTGCTATCCTCTATTTTTGTTAAGGTTTCAGGCAAATGAATATCTTCAAGTGCGATACAACCTAAGAACGCATAAGCTCCTATGGTTTTTACTCTATTGGGAATGTTTATGTTTTTTAGATTTTTACAATGATTAAAAGCGCATTCACCAATGGATTTAGCTTGTTCTGGTAAAAGTATATGTTCCAATTTTTCCCAATTGAGAAATAGATAATCAGTAATTTCATTGTCTTTCGTGAAATAGTCCATGTCATTGTTTATGCGTTGATATGAATCTCCTCCAGATCTAATATTTGCATGTGATAAATCTAAATGAATAAGATTGGTCATTTTCTCCATGATAACAAAATCAGTCCCATTTATATAGCCTATAAGAGTCAAATCTTTTATTTTAGTTAAGTCTGTTGTAGATAATATTTCAGGTAATTTGCCTGGCTCTTGAATATCTATCCGTGCTTTAGTTCCATTCTCTGATAATGTTAATGCAGGTTTTGCAGCTTGGTATATTTCTATTTGTTCCGAGTTGCTTTCACCTTTAAATGTAATTTTACATTCGCGAGGAGATGTTTTTTCATTCTCTGATGAAATAAATGTAATGATTTGTTTTCCAGGCTGATATTGAAGATTGCCTTCTTTGTTGTAAATCCATGATTGGCCCTCTGGGTCAATTTCAATTGCATAGTTACAATTTGACAGAACTTCTATTTGAAATGTTGTACTAACATGACGAATTTCATACCTTTTTTCTGGAAGCTGGATAAAATTTACCGATTTTTGCTTGATATTCAGTTCCTTTTGTGTGTCTCCCACCTTTATTACAAACTGTGCATTCCTTTCATTGTGTTCTGCATTTTCTGCAACATGAATGTAGGCTGTGACTTCATTTGATTGTTCAAAATTATATTTATACTCTACTGTGCACCACTTATTGGTGGGGGTTATCTGACTATGCCACCATGTTTGGTTCATGATAGTAAAAGACATGGATTGTTCGCCTCCTTCTGCAGGGAAAATTATGCCATTAGTAAATAGCATTTCACTTTCCGGTGAAAGAATGAGTTGTGGTTCGTCTTCTTTGCTGCATGAAACAATAAGCACACATGAAATGGCGATAAACCATAAGGAAATTTGCAGATTGATTTTTTTCATGATTAGAATAACTTATGGCTATAGTGGACTCCGAATCATAGCCTTATTACTATAAAAGAAAGTGTGGAGTCACATCATCTATCTCGTTAGAGGCTCTGGTAAACCCGAATGTAAATAGACAATATCCCCCACACTTGTAATGTATATCGCTTAGGTAAGCATATACAAACAAGTGATGAGCGTGATTGCTATTCCTTACATTCATTGAAAATTTACCAGACTTTCTAACGAAGGATAAAAGCTACACTTTCATCAATAAACTATGTATGTCCTAACCAGTTATGTTTGGACTTTGCAAAACTACAAAAAGTTTATTGATTATCAAACTCAAAGAAGGGGATATTGTCATCTGTTTTTTAGTAATAAACTCTATTTTTTATCAAATCATCTTCTTCGTCATCTATCTGTGCATCATAGATTTCGGGCGGATAGGTAAGTTCATCTTCCGGATTTGCAAGATATTCATCTAAATTTTCGTTGAAGATGTCGCTTTCGCTTTGTTTTTCGGGGGATAGGCGATATGTTTCTTCCGATATTTTTTTATAAGTTATGTTCCCGTTTTCGGAGGGGGAAGAATGTGAATCGTGAAATTTGTTTCTGAAGGCACGTTGTCGCGCGGCGTTTTCATTCAGGCTCTTTTCTAACATTATTTTGTTCATACTGTCTTGATAAGAATAATATCCAAAGATACTAAGGAAACAAAGTACGCCTATTCCTTTCAGGATATTCTTTCTGCTTTGGTAAGACTGGTTGCTCATGATTTTCTGTTTTAGACGTTTATTATGTTGGAAAGACGATAGACTATTATCCATTCCTTTTCAGCGCCTCTTCATACACCTTCCGCACCCGTTCGCGCAGGTGCATCGGCTTGACAACTGTCAGCGAACGGCTACGTGCCAGCAGTGCCATTACAAAATCGTTGGTGATGCGCAGGTGCAAGCGGATGCGGAATTCCTCTTCATTGTCAACCAGCACTTCTTGTGAATGGTGCAGCGGTACGGATTTCAGGAAACTGCCGTCCAGTGCATCGTAACTTAGTTCGATTTCTTCCACAGGGATGTCGGTCTGGTTCCAGATGCCGTAGCTGTCTTTGAACAGTTCTTCCACGTTGATATTCATGTTGCGTTTGAAAGTCTCTTCGTAAAGAATGCTCAGGTTTCGGATGCAATCTACACTGAAGGTTTTCAGCATTCCTTTGTCGTAGGCGAGGAGATACCATCTTTGCTGGTCTTCTTTCAGGTAATGGGGAAGGACTTTCTTTTCACGTATTTTTCCTCCTTCGCGTACATAGATGTAGTTGAAAATCACCGGATGGGAGAATTTGATAGCTTTTATCAATAGTGGAAGACACTCGCAATCCATCGGGCGGTGGTGTTCCGCCAGTACGTATGTATGCAGGTTGGAGGTACTGTCGATGGCGTTCAGCAAGTCGAAGTTCAGCAGCAGGCGCTCATATTGTTCTTTTTTCAAGTCATCTTCCTCATTGATGTAATAGCCGTTCCGTTTCTTGTCAAAACAGATGCGTATGCCGAAGAGGCTCTCTATTTCATTGAAGTCACGTTGCAGCGTTCGCAAATCTACGGGAGTGCCGTCGCGTTCCTCCATGCGGAGCGCGACATAATTTTCCAATTCCTCCCGCGATACATAGTGCTGCAATCCTTTCAGCTTGTTGATAATAATCAGCATCCGCTGCAATCCTTCTAACTTTCTGCCCATATATCTTTTCTTGTTTCGTTCTTGCGAACAAAGATAACAGGGTTGGACGACAAAACGTGTCGCCTGCAGAAAAAAGTGACGGTTAAAACCGCCGGTTTAGAGATTTTAATCCGGAAAAGAACGGAGGTTTGAAAAAAGAGGTATATTTTTGTGCTTTTAAAAAGTACTCTATGCTGAATACAGATAAGAATTTGAAGTTATATTACTCCATCAGTGAGGTGGCTACCATGTTTGGTGTCAACGAATCGCTGCTCCGCTTCTGGGAAAAGGAGTTTCCGCAACTCAATCCGAAGAAGGCGGGACGGGGCGTGCGGCAATACCGCAAGGAAGATGTGGAGACAGTGAAGCTCATTTACCATCTGGTGAAGGAGCGTGGCATGACGTTGCCCGGCGCCCGCCAGCGGATGAAGGACAATAAAGAGAACACGCTCCGTAACTTCGAGATTGTGGATCGTCTGAAGGCTATCCGCGAAGAGCTGGTGGGCATGAAGCTGGCGCTGGACGCGTTCACCTACGACGATGTGGAGAATCTGAAGGAAAATATTCAGAATATGAAGTAAGTATCTACTTCGACTAATCCGCGCGTGTCTATTTGGGAAAATCAATATCAGAACTGTTATTCATTTTGCAGCTAAATTTTGCAATTAATTTGAATACGGTAACTATTCAGCGAGAACAAAGGATACGAAGAATTAGCCCGTCAGTTTAGACG
>NZ_SRYZ01000090.1 GCF_004793475.1 Bacteroides muris (ex Afrizal et al. 2022)
CGCTCCAAAAGAATACATAACTATGCGATTATCAAAGATTTCAAAGAACGATGTTCAATTTAAAGTGCCCACTAGTGTTCACTCCATTTGTATCTCCGCCATCCTTCTACAGCCTCACTGTTTTCTTATTCTACAGACACTATAAAACAAAATGACACAAGCACTTCCCCAGAATGACTGGGACATATAATAAGAGCGTCCGAGTCGTATAATAAAAGCATCCGCCCCCTATCATAAGGATGTCCAACCCCTATGACAGACTTTATCTTCAGGCTGAATATATAAATCTTCAGTCACAAGATGTATATCTTCAACCTAAAGACATACATCTTCAATCTAAAGATAAACCTTATCCCCTACTTCAGACATCCTTGCCAAGGAACTGAAAGGGCCTTGCAAGCAGACTGAAACGGCCTTACCAACCATACCCGTCCCGACAGCCTCATGCAGGCGGCACCTCTTCCTCCAAAACCTATCCTCTGGAAGATATTGGAACTAAATATGAACGATTTCCGCCACTGTCTGCCATACAATTTTCCTATCTTTGCGTCAAAGATAAAATTGCATAAATTGTCATGAGAAAACTTATTGTAGCTACCTTGTTGCTAAGCAGCGGTACTTTGGTATCGGCACAGAAAAGGCCTGAAACACCGGCCACGTACAAACCGACAAAAAGCGAGATGTACCACAAAGGCTGGATAGACTTCAACAAAAATGGGGTAAAGGATGTGTACGAAGACCCGGCCGCTCCGCTCGACGCCCGCATAGAAAACCTCTTGCAGCAGATGACACTGGACGAGAAGACCTGCCAGATGGTCACTCTTTATGGATACAAACGTGTACTGAAAGACGACCTTCCCACCCCCGAATGGAAACAAATGCTGTGGAAAGACGGCATCGGCGCCATCGACGAACATCTGAACGGCTTCCAGCAATGGGGACTGCCGCCTTCGGACAACGAAAATGTCTGGCCCGCATCGCGCCATGCCTGGGCACTGAACGAGGTGCAGCGTTTCTTTGTAGAAGATACCCGTCTCGGTATCCCCGTAGACTTTACCAACGAAGGCATACGTGGCGTGGAGAGTTACCGTGCCACCAACTTCCCCACCCAATTGGGATTGGGACACACCTGGAACCGCGAACTGATTCGCCAAGTAGGACTCATCACCGGGCGCGAAGCGCGCATGCTGGGCTACACCAACGTCTACGCCCCCATCCTCGACGTAGGACGCGACCAGCGCTGGGGACGTTACGAGGAAGTTTACGGTGAATCCCCCTACCTTGTAGCCGAACTGGGTATCGCGATGGTGCGAGGCCTCCAGCATAACCATCAAGTGGCCGCCACCGGCAAGCACTTCGCCGCCTACAGCAACAACAAAGGTGCCCGCGAAGGCATGGCGCGCGTTGACCCGCAAATGTCACCGCGAGAAGTGGAAAACATACATATCTATCCCTTCAGACGGGTCATCCGGGAAGCCGGACTGCTGGGCGTAATGAGTTCGTACAACGACTACGACGGCATTCCCATTCAAGGCAGTTACTACTGGCTCACCACCCGCCTGCGCGGTGAAATGGGCTTCCGCGGCTATGTAGTATCCGACAGTGATGCCGTAGAATACCTCTACACCAAGCACGGCACCGCCAAAGACATGAAAGAGGCCGTCCGTCAAAGCGTGGAGGCCGGACTGAACGTACGCTGTACATTCCGTTCTCCCGACTCCTTCGTCCTTCCCCTCCGCGAACTGGTAAAAGAAGGCGGGCTGAGTGAAGAAGTCATCGACGACCGTGTGCGCGATATCCTCCGGGTAAAGTTCCTCGTCGGCCTGTTCGATGCTCCCTATCAGACAGACCTTGCCGGTGCCGACCGTGAAGTGGAAAAAGAAGAAAACGAAACCATCGCCTTGCAGGCATCCCGCGAGTCCGTCGTTCTGCTGAAGAATGCCGGTGGACTGCTGCCTTTGGACATCAACTCCATCAGGAAGATTGCCGTATGTGGTCCCAACGCCAATGAAGAAGGCTACGCGCTGACCCATTACGGCCCCCTTGCCGTGGACGTTACTACCGTACTGGAAGGCATTCAAGAGAAAACGAAAGGCAAGGCAGAAGTGCTCTACGCCAAAGGCTGTGACCTGGTAGACGCCCACTGGCCCGAAAGCGAAATCATAGACTACCCGCTGACCGAAGAAGAACAGAGAGAAATAGACAAAGCGGTGGAAAACGCCCGTCAGGCCGATGTTGCCGTAGTGGTCTTGGGTGGAGGACAACGCACCTGCGGCGAGAACAAGTCGCGTAGCAGCCTCGACCTGCCCGGCCGCCAACTGCAACTGCTCCAAGCCATACAAGCCACGGGTAAGCCCGTCGTACTGATACTCATCAACGGACGCCCGCTGTCCGTCAACTGGGCAGACAGGTTCGTCCCAGCCATTCTCGAGGCCTGGTATCCCGGCTCCAAAGGCGGAACAGCCCTTGCAGACATCCTCTTCGGCGACTACAATCCCGGCGGAAAGCTGACTGTGACATTCCCCAAGACCGTAGGCCAGATTCCCTTCAACTTCCCCTGCAAGCCTTCTTCACAGATAGATGGCGGCAAGAATCCGGGCCCCGACGGTAACATGTCGCGTATCAACGGAGCGCTCTACCCCTTCGGATACGGCTTGAGCTACACTACATTTAAATACTCCGACCTCGACATCAGCCCCAAAGTCATCACCCCGAACGAATCGGCCACCGTCCGTCTGAAAGTGACCAATACCGGAAAACGTGCCGGAGACGAAGTGGTGCAACTCTATATCAGAGACGTAGTGAGCAGCATCATCACCTACGAAAAGAACCTTGCAGGCTTCGAGCGTGTCCATCTGGAACCGGGCGAGACGAAGGAACTGTCATTTACCATCGACCGCAAACACCTGGAGCTTCCGGATGCCGACATGAAATGGATAGTGGAACCGGGTGACTTCGTACTCATGGCAGGTGCCTCGTCCGAAGACATCCGGCTGAACGGGACGCTGACCGTAGAAGATTATCAGACGCGAGCCAAAGCCGTCGAAGCCCAAAAGCCGGCAAAGCGTGTGAGCGCCAGCACCAACCAGAAGGATGCCGAAAACGTGCTTGATGGAAAAATCAATACCGTATGGCAAGGAAATAAAGGAGATTATATTACCTTTGCCTTGAAGAACGGAGTCAAGGCAGACAAAGTCGCCATAGCCTTTACACGCGACAACAACCTGCCGGCAACTTTCGAAATCCAGCTCTCGGGCGGTGGCGGACAGTTCCTTACCGTATACTCGGGTACCGTCGGCGAATACGGCAAGCTGATTTCCTATCCGTTCAAAGGAACTACTGCCAGCGACCTCCGCATCGTGCTGAACGATGACCGCGTCGGTGTGGCGGAAGTAAAATTTTAATGTGCTAAAAATAATGAAAACACTTCTTTTCTGTATGCTCGGATTAGGTCTGACTGCATGTGGCTCTTCTCCAAAGAACGCTCACAGTAACCAAGACGAACTCGCCATGCTGGTGGGTACTTATACCAATGGTTCAAGCAAAGGTATCTATACTTTCCGCTTCAACCAAGAGACGGGAACGGCAGTTCCGCTCAGTTCAGCGGCATTGCCCAATCCCTCCTACCTCGTCCCCTCGGAAAATGGCAAATTTGTCTATGCCGTCAGTGAAATGAACAACAGTACAGCAGCCCTCAGTTCCTTTTCCTTCGACAAAGAAACGGGAGAACTGCGCCTGCTGAACACCGTCCCCACCCTCGGCGCCGACCCCTGCTACGTGGCCACCAATGGCCGGGAAGTGTTGACAGCCAACTACAGCGGGGGAACCATGTCCGTCTTTCCTTTACAGAAAGACGGTACTTTGGCCCCTGCAGACACCCTCTTTCAAGGCGAGGCCACCGGGCCCGACACCATACGGCAAGCAACTCCCCACATCCATTGCACTGTCTTTTCACCGGACAGAAAGTATATATTCGCCACCGATTTCAGCGCCGACCGCATCCTGCGGTTCGTCGTGCACCCCAACAATCCTATTCCTCAGACTTCCCCGGAAGCCGTTGACATTGAGGCGGATTCCGGTCCGCGCCACCTGACATTCAGCCCCGACGGAAAATTTGCCTATCTCATCACCGAGTTGTCCGGCAAAGTCATTGCCTTCAGCTACAATGACGGCCGCCTGAAACAAATACAGACCATTACAGCCGACACCGTAGCCGCCCGCGGAAGCGCAGACATCCACCTCAGTCCGGACGGGAAATACCTCTATGCCAGCAACCGGCTGAAAGAGGACGGCATCGCCATCTTTGCCGTGAACCCCGAAAACGGGACTCTGGCAAAGGTGGGGTATCAGCCAACCGGCATCCATCCCCGTAACTTCAACATTACGCCCAATGGCAAATACTTGCTTGCCGCCTGCCGTGACAGTAATGTCATTCAAGTATATAAACGAAACGAAGTTACCGGACTCTTGGAAGACACCCATCAAGACATTGTGGTCGACATGCCGGTTTGCATACAGTTCGGTAACTATTCAGCGAGAACAAAGGATACGAAGAATTAGCCCGTCAGTTTAGACG
>NZ_SRYZ01000091.1 GCF_004793475.1 Bacteroides muris (ex Afrizal et al. 2022)
TGGGCCAAATTTATTTAATGTTTAACTAGTCCCTATTTTTTATGGGACACTAATGATTGCGCATATGAAAATAATTATTTAACTCCATAAAAGAACAAATTGGCGCATTAGGTTTACCTCCTTTTTGTGAGCTAATATTATATTCACACAAAAAATAGGCTATCCAATGAAGCATACTTCCATATTCAACGACTTCCCCCAATTCTGCAACTCTCTTATAATCAACCGATTTCTTTTTAATGGCATATATACACTTTTGTTGTGGCTGATGCAAGCACATATATTTAAAGAAGTGATACCCATTATCTCTAGCCTCCTTTGGCTCCTCACATACCAGCCAAACAGTCTGAAATTTCTTTCTATAAAGAGGTTTGGCAATCCAGGCTATCACCATAGGGAAAAAAGATAAATAGTCTCTTAGCTTAACGTCCTGAATTTTATTGAACAAGTACTTAAAACCAATCATATTTTGTCAAATATTAATTATATCCTTTTAACTTCTAGCGAATTTTTGAAAAAACCATCCACGAACCTTATTGGGCAGCAGAAGTTGCACCATAAACCTTACTAAAACATTAACTAAAAAGACCTTGCTATTAATAATGCTATTATCAAGCATATACTTCTGCAATCGCACTTCACTTTTAAAATATCTCATGCCACCTCTTCTAGCATACATATCCTTTCCCACCCGCACGTTTACCAATATATTAGGCAAGTTTGCAAACTTACATTCAGCCAAGAACATACGAATCCACAAGTAATAATCCTCATTCCAAAACCAGTCTTGATAATTTCCTGAATTCATAACACACGAGCGTAAAAATGCCACACTCATATGATTAAACGGACAACGCCACTTTATCACATGAGCAATTTCTTCAGGTGTTTGAGGAACAACTCTATACCCTACCACATTGTCTTCCGTATCAATAAACTCTGAAATCTGACCACCCAAAACAGATACATCAGGATGCATTTCCATATAGCGTATCTGTTTCTCAAATCGATTAGGAACAGATATATCATCACTATCCATACGCATTACTATCTCAAAAGAGCATGCTAGTAACCCTTCATACAAAGCATTTCCCAATCCTTTATTCTCCAACAAGCGTATCGGACGTATATAAGGAATTTCCTCCATCAACATCTTAATGCAATTGTTAAGTTCAACAGATATAGGACCATCTATAACCAATATGACTTCCGAAGGTTGTAAAGTTTGAAGCAACGTAACACTCTTTATAGCACAATATAAGAACTCAGGTTTGTCGTTTTTATAAACAGACATCAATACTGAAAATTTTTTATATTTATCTATTATTGCAGGCATACAAGACAAATTGTATCATAATTTTTCTATTGCACATTCTTGCATTTTGAAAATAGCATTTAGTTTATGTATCAATCTAATGCTATCCAATTTATAAAACAGAAAACGTAAGCGATAAAGAACTTTGAAGGTAAAACGATATTTTGGATTATATACTATATGCAAATCAACGTAAGCTTTACGAAAAGCAAAATATTTTTCTAAATAATCTTGAAAATTCGTCTCATGAAAAACGCTCTTTGAACCATCACAAATATAAAAACCAGAACTAAGTAAATCATTACAATCAAGAAGTATTCCATAAATCAATGCCGCATTAACTTGCAATTTTTCAAAAGATGGAATAGTCTTCAAAATAGAAAAATCTATTACTTTTTTTCTTATATGAATAAAAGCATAGCCGCAAAGTTTCCCCGTATCGCGATAAAAAGCACCATAAAGTCTGTCTTTTAAAGACGATGAATTCAAAGAGCTAATAAAATTTTCTTTTGATGGATTCACTGGACGATATTTCTTCGGATATGCAGAAAGACTATCACAGACCACAGAATAAAGTTCTTCTTTATAATCTTCAGCATGAATAAGCCTTATTTCAAAGTTTCTCTCTCCTTGAAGCACTACATAACGACGCTTACTCTTTAATTTAGAAATATCAAAAGGGGTGTCTTTTATTACATAATACCAGTTTTTACCCCCCCCATGCATCGTAATTAGTTGTATATCTGCATATTACAGCTTTTAAACCATAACTACCCCATATCAATCCATTATTTAAACAAGAAAGATTCGGTATCTCATGAGGTTCACAATTAGGAATCAACATATGTTGATAATAAGAAAAACTATCCATAAGATAAGTATTCAAATACAAACTTTTAAATTAAGTAAAAAGGTTAAGTATGAAGAGGAATTTTTACCTTTTTCATACTCGGAACTGTACTACAAAACTTTTTCTTTTTAAGATTTATCCACCATCTTTCTCTTTACAAATTCCAACAAATGCAACCTAACCAGTATGATACGAAGAAAGCTCTTAGATCTAAGAATTAAATGGGCTTTCTTTCTTCGATAAGCATTCTGAATTAACAATAAACGGTAACGCCATTGGTCACTATTCATCAAGCAAAAAGACTCTATAAGCTTAACATCCAATAAATCCTTCTTTTCTCCCTTGAAAATAAAGCAACAAAGCATAGTGTTGTATATCATCAATTTGTGATTGTAAAATCAGCAATAGATAACAAGCGGGTAACAAAACTGGATTTTATTTGTAGGAAACAGTCAGGCTGTCAAAAAGGAACGAATGGGAACGATAAAGGCTCAAATGGAACAGGATATTAATACTGTATGACCTTTGGGTTCAATGATTGTGTTTATGTCGGCAAATAAAGCGATTTTACTTCAAACTACAAAATCTCTGACTTGTTATTTCAAGTCGATTCCTTTAGGATCAATTATGTTGTGAAGGATGGCGAATATGGCAAGAGCCGCCGATGAGTGGATGTTCAACTTTGAGCTTAGATTCTTGCGGTAGGTGGTAATTGTATGGAAGGAGAGGCGCAATTTGTCTGCAATCTCCTTATTTGAAAGTCCTTGCGCCACGAGGCGGATTATTTCTTTCTCACGGTCGCTCAAAATTTCAGTCTTATCTTTTGCAGACGCCAAAATATCATCTGTTTCTTTGGACTGTTTCTGTCTTATAGATGACACTCGTTTCTCAAGTGCTTCGACGGCAGGCACGAGCAGCCGGTTTTCAATTTCACAATGGGAAATAAGATCCTCACCGCAAGACATTATCCGAAACAGAGCTTGATTGAGTATGCGTGTGTTTGGAATTGAATAATGCTGTAAGAAAAGGTCTTTTAGTTCGGTAAGCTTGGATGCCATGCTGTTGTGCTTCGTGGCGAAATCCTTTATGCGGAAATCAGGGTTGCGGACACCGTTCTGCAACTGCTCGATGTAAGGAAACACCACTTCGTCCTCGAAAGTCATGTGGTTTCTGACCTCTTCCATATATTCATCAAAAAACTTGATGAGAAACAACGCCACATCAGTGGCAGCGGGATGCTGCACGCCCTGCACTAACGTGACCTTTATGCCGGGAAGCGTAAAATCCAAAATGTAGGAGTGCGCTTCTTTCAGATAGCCGACCAATGTCGGAAGATGTATCTGGAGTCCGTTGAAATTGCGGTTACTGATAAGATTCGCCACCGCAAGAAAGGTGTAACAGTCGATATTGTTGTCAGCACACACTCTATGTATGGTGCTGTTGCCGAATCCGAATGGAATCTTGAAACGGTTAAGCACCAACAGCAACTGACCATTATCCACAATGATGTCGCGGATGCGGTCGGTAGGAGTGTAAATTGCCGATGACTGAATCATATCTATTGCCTCCGGGAAACGTGAGAAATCCCGATGCAAAGTTACCGCCAATGCGCAAAATGTAACTATTCAGCGAATCGAATACAATCAGGTTGGTCAGCAACAATTTTAGAATAATCCTCTGATTATCATTAAAATAACAGTGATTCTATTTGTGAATGTCAGATAAAATCGCTATCTTTGTATCT
>NZ_SRYZ01000092.1 GCF_004793475.1 Bacteroides muris (ex Afrizal et al. 2022)
GCGCAAAGATATGCTGGGTTGCGATGCGTGTCAAGGCGGAAAATAGAATGGTTACCTAAGTAAGACCGATGAGCATCTATTACCTAATCCCACCAAGAAAACAACTTGTAAGTTCTGATTTTATTATATAGATACCATGCCTTATATCTTCTCAATTCCTCTTTATAAATAATTTCAATATCATAATCATCTGTTGGGAAATTGAATAGGCAGAACCTTGATGCGTTTTTAGTGTTAATGTACAAATTCCTACAAGCTATTACATGTGGACTTTCTACCATTTCATACATACCGTCATCTCTACGTATAGTCTTCATTCCTGAAAATTCCAACAGCAAATTATCCTTTTCGAGCACAATATCCAATAGGCCAATGCAAAGTTGCAAGTCTCTTGCCACTATAGGCATTTTATCCGAACGCGTACACTTTTTAAAGTATTCATACATTTCTATTATTTTCTTGCGCTCTATTTCCAATAAAAACGTATAATCCCAATCAAAATCCTTTTCTAAAAGCCTGCACCACGAATTAATCTTTGCACGTTTATAGTTGGACTCAGACCTATTTCTTCTCTGTTTCATATCTAATACTATTATTATTTGTTCTTACTTTCAGATAATCATATCTGAGCTTATATCAACTTAGATATAAAAGAAAGTAGGCACTGGAATACTTTTAACTAATCATTTCTTGTATAAAAAGCCCCGACGGAAGCCAGTGCGATAGGTTATTGAACTGGCTTTATTTGTTGTAATTCTGATTTCGATTCATTGTGCAATGTGTCTATTATAGTTCCAGTTCTACCTGTCTTATCTATTGCAGACTGGCTATAACCGCACAAAGAACAAATCAATATAAAATATGATACTATCACTATTATACCAACTATAAACCGACCAGTTTTACGGTAGTGTGTCCAACTTATCCTCTGAACTAACAATGGGGATACAAATAAATACGAAAAAGCAAATAGCAATAGTAATATGCCTAGCCCAATAGTATTAGTTATTAACTGATACAGATTAAGAGTAGTATTATTTATGAAAATATTCACAATTCCAAAAAGGAAAGTAATAGCAGCTATAAATATTGCTATCGAATCATAAGCCTTTTTATCTGAAGCTTTAATATCTTCTTTTATCTGTGTTATCTCTTTCCTTTCCATTGATAAATCACAACGAAACCTCAAATACTCCTTAGTCCTATTAAATTGTTCTAATCGTTCTTTCAATGTATTATAGTTAATATATCGAGCATAAGCCGAAGGCATAAACAGCCTAATAGACCCATCGCCTACACTACACATTGACTCTTCGAATGGTAATTGAAAAGGAAAAAACTGATGAGAACTACTCCAATCATAAGCCTCTTTGTATAAAAGAATAACCCGGTTAAGTTCCTCCAATTTATCTTCTATAAGTCTATTATCAAAATCATCTTTTCCAATATGTAGTTCAATACATCTAATAATTGCTTCAATAGCCTTCTCGTATGGATGGAAATTTTTCACTCCAGTCTTTGCCTGTATATGCTCTATATGCAGCAGTTTCTCTTTTATTTGCCTCAAATTAGGTTCACATTTTTGTATATAGAAAGAAAAACAACAATTGTGCAAGAAATTAAAAATAGAATTTAAAGAAAATTTATTATATTCTTCTACTGAATTAGCCGGACTTATAAATGCTTGTGTATCTCGTCTTATTTGATAAATATTAGAAAACTGATTTAACACAAACCACATCTTGTCAATATCGGATTTGTCTGTAAAATTCTGTTTGTAATATTTCATCAATAATACAAATGATTTCAGATTAGGATTTATTCCATTAATATCAGCCAACAATTCTTCTGCTTTAGATGCTGAATTGCATTCTTCTTTTACAAATTCATCATAAGACCCAATATTCATTTCCATTGGGAATATCAACTCAACAGCAGACTCAATATTATAATAGAAAGGAGTTTTCTTTATCTTACGTATGATAAAATGACATTTTTGGAGCAGTATTGATAAAATCGCTTTTCTTTCAGCGCTACCTTCACTCATATACTCCATTAATCTATTTCTAATTATAAGTATATCCTGAAATTCATCTTCATTTGCAGGAAATTGATAATCATAGATACATAGAGGTATAACAATTTCCGAAAATAATATAAGATTATTATCTGTCGCTTCTTCTTTCTTTAACCTGTAGAATCCGTATTTATATTTATCCTCTTCTGTATTAAATTTCTTTTTCGTGGCTATTATAAAAGAATTGTAACGTTTTAAGGAATTATAGATTGAGTAATTCAAATCTCTATAACTTGACAGCAACTTGTCTACTTTTTTGTTTCTTGATTCCGAAGGAGCATATTCCACCGCTGCTGTTTTTTCCAAAAAGCGATTTAATACATCAATAAAATTAGGAGTACCAATGTATTCACCACTAATAATAGATTTGCTCAATTGAATAAAGCACACCTCAAAAAAACTGTCTATTTGAGATTTTTTATCAAACAATACATTTTCATCTTCGCCATCTGGCAACCAAGATTCAGAAAAATCTGATAAAAATTGATTATAACATTGTTCTAATATGCTATGCATTATGCGTGATTTTACTCAAAGTATTTATTTCTATCGTTCCGAATTGAATCTACAGTCATTTTATAACTTGACATATCCATTAACTTAGCAAAATTTATAGACTGCTTCCAGCTTTCCCACTTATGTGTAATTTTCACCAAATCAAAAGCGTTCAATAAGATAAGATGTCTATTTTTCATTTTCAAAGCATCAATAGCATCCTTTACAAGACTATAATCATCCACATTGTAAAGTAATGTCACATTTTCTTTTTTAGTAATAGATCTTTCAGTTATAATATAAGATGGCAGTTTTTTATCTTGAATAGCATTATATATATCACTTTCCACAGGGCCATATGGCAATGCATGAAAATTATCAAAGATATCTAATAAATCCCTAGCACCTTCTTCCTTAGGAACTGCGGTCAAAAACAGAAGTTTGAGCATAGACAATTTAGAACAGTTCTCGAATCCTTTATTCTGCTCTTTATTCTCTTCATTATACCAATTCTCAAATAAGGATAACATATAATCAAATGCATATATCTTGCTCATAGTTCTTATTTATTTCATCATAATAACGCTGTTCTTGACTAATTATTACAAATTAAGAACACGAATAGTTTGATGTATTATGCAGTATTAGCACAAAACAGCACAATTATGCTGCAAAAGTAGCGTAATTTCTCAAAAGTGAGCATTATTTAGCTAATTAATTACTCAATAATGCTGCCAAACATACATACTTTATATATAGATATTTTAAGTACATGACAAAAATTTGAAAACATCGAATTTTGGATTATAAGCCGGACGC
>NZ_SRYZ01000093.1 GCF_004793475.1 Bacteroides muris (ex Afrizal et al. 2022)
CCTTGTACTGCAATACGGACAATTCTCCGTTGACATTGAAGATTAGCGGGGATGCCAAATAACAAATAGAAAGAGTAATCATGCGAATGCCCCCGAGTAAAATATTCCGGTGCTTCCCGTTATGCGGATGCCTGATGCTCCTGCTTTTCCCGTCTTGCCGCCGGGATGTCGCGCTGGAGCGTGCCTTGGCGCTTGCCGGTGAGAACCGGCAGGAACTGGAGCATGTGCTGTGGCACTATAAGGACGACAGCCTGAAACTCGCTGCCGCCCGTTTCCTGATAGAGAACATGCCCTACCACTTCTACGAGGAGGAGTTTTACGCGCTGCCCGGCGATGGGAGACACCGCCCGCAGCTGACGGACTTCTCCACGGAGGAGGCTGGCAAGGCGCACCTCGACTCGCTGGCAAGGGCGGGGCGTATGGTGGAACGCCGCCGCTACAAGGATATCCACACGCTGGACAGTGCTTTCCTGGTACGGAACATCGACCTCGCTTTCGAGGCGTGGATGAAGCCCTGGGCGAGGCGGGTGCCTTTTGCTGTCTTCTGCCGGTATATACTGCCGTACCGCACCAGCCGTGAATACCCTTCGGGCCTCAGGAAGGAGATGATGGACAGGTTCACCCCCTTGCTCGACTCTGCCGGAGTCTCCACTCCGTTGGAAGCTTGCTCGCTGCTGAACGCGAGGCTGGAAACCTTGATGAAGTATAAAAAGAACTCCCCCCTTTCTATCCTACGATAGAGGAGACGTATGCCTGGGGAGGTGCCCGGTGCGAAGGCTTGTGCGATTTGGGCCTGTTCGTCATGCGTGCCGTGGGCATCCCTGTGGCCTTGGACAAGACCCTCTGGACGCGCATGGACTGGGGGCACAACTGGGGAGCCGTGTGGCAGGACGGACGTTTCCACAGCTTTGCTCCCGGAGAGCAGTTACCGGGTGAGTATCTGCCGGTATTGAACGGCCGGGGAAATTTGCGGCCCGCCAAGGTATACCGTTCCCATTTCGGCCTCTGTTCCGTGCCCGGCAGAGAGGAAGGCGCGGACGACGGCTATGCCACCTGGCTGAAAAGTCCCTTGCTGGAGGACGTCAGCCCGGAGTACCTCGAACGTCCCGTCGATGTCGGCGTGTCGACCGACCGCATCCGGGAGTTCGTGCATGCATCGGGCCGGGTCTATCTTTGCGCCTACAATTATTACCGGTGGGAGCCCATTGCCATGGGATGCCGCACCGATGCGGTCTGTCAGTTTCACCGGGTGGGATGCGACAACATCTTCATCGTGGCGGATTCTCCCTCGGGCGGGCGGCTCCGCTTCCTTACCGCCCCGTTCCATGCGGATGCGAGCGGGCATGTACGCAAGTTCATCCCCCGTACGGACCAGACACGGGCGTTCACGTTCCCGAAACGGAAAAGGCTGCTCAAGCGTCCGTACACGCTCCACTACTGGGATGCGGAGTCGGCTTCGTTTTCCCCGCTGGAATACGACAGCACCGCCGATTCCACCCAGAGCTATACGAATATCCCGGAGAATGCGCTGCTGTGGTTCACCGTGCCCGACCGCATCGTCAACCAGCGTGTGTTCTATCTGGAAAACGACAGTGTGATAACCATGGACCTGATAAGGTAGGAAAGGATGGACGGGAAGGAAACGAAGAGGAAGAGGATTATGGTAAGGTGGCTTGGCAGGCTGACGAACGCCGCTTTTTACCTTTGCCTGCTTGCCGCGGGCTATTGTGTATTGCATGTGTTTGCCGTGGTCTCCTTCAGGATTCCCAGCGACTCGATGTCGCCCGCCCTGTTGCCTGGCGACTATATCCTGGTGGACAAGTGTTCGGGCGGCGCGCGTCTGTTCGACCTCTCCGGCGCCTTGGAGGGGAAGGATGTGGAGATATACCGTGTGCCGGGCTGGAGGAGGTACCGGAGGGACGACGTGTTGGTATTCAACTTCCCCTATCGGCCGGGCAGTTGGGACAGTATTGCCTTCGACGTGATGCGCTACTACGTGAAGCGTTGCGTGGCGGTGCCGGGCGACACGCTGGAGATAAGAAACGGGCGCTACCGGATAGCCGGCCATGAGGGGAACGTGGGCTACTTGCCTTCCCAGGAAGCGATGGCCCTGTTGCCCGACAGCGGCGCCGCGGGCGTGCAGATGGAGACCTTCCCCTGGAACAAGGATTGGGGCTGGACGGTGAAGGAGTTCGGGCCGCTGCCTGTTCCCGCCAAGGGGCAGGTGGTGGAGATGGATTCCGTGTCGTGGTTGCTCTACCGGCAACCTGTGGGCTGGGAGCAGAAAAAGAAATTGCGCATGGATGCGGACGGCCGCGCCTATCTGGGCGACAGCCTGATACGGGAATACCGCTTCCTGGAGAACTACTACTTCGTGGCGGGCGACAAGGCGGAGAACTCGCAGGACTCCCGTTACTGGGGGCTGCTTCCCGAGCCTTTTATCGTGGGACGTGCGGTGATGATATGGAAGTCGGAAGATATGGCCACCGGCGCCGTGAGATGGAACCGGACTGGAAAGAGGATAGAATAAATGGATAACTGACTGCATGGTTACTGCAAGCTTGTTGCACTGCTACTGCAAGCTTGTTGCACTGCTGCTGCAAACTTGTTGCACTGCTGCTGCAAATAGGGTTGCAGTATCGCTGTAATTTGCTTGCATCATCTTTGCAGTGCTTGTCTGTTGAATCATAGTCAGTTGCGCTATCAGCTAAAACCGGTCTCACCGGAAAAGCCGATACTTCTGTGAATACATACGAAAGAGTGTCGGCTCTAGCTTCGTTAACTCCTGAAGGCGCGAAGTGATAATTTCTCTGACCCTTGTAAAGAACCTCCATTTATGTTTTTTTATACAAATATTCATGATGCCGACAGGTGATAATCAAACAAAAACTCTTTCAACACTGTTCTTTTCTCTGAATATTGAATATAGCATTAGTGTCCCATAAAAAATAGGGACTAGTTAAACATTAAATAAATTTGGCCCATTTGGTCCGAAACGGTCTTTGTCATATTGAAATTTAGTTTTGTCGAAGAGGTCTTTCAAG
>NZ_SRYZ01000094.1 GCF_004793475.1 Bacteroides muris (ex Afrizal et al. 2022)
CTTGAAAGACCTCTTCGACAAAACTAAATTTCAATATGACAAAGACCGTTTCGGACCAAATGGGCCAAATTTATTTAATGTTTAACTAGTCCCTATTTTTTATGGGACACTAATGAAACAGTTTCATAAATTAATTTTGAATTATAAAATTTTTCCAGAAAATATATTCTATAATATAGAATTTAGTAATAAAAAAGCAGAACTAAATTAGCTACGCTCAATAGTACTATAAAAACATGAAGCAATGAATTATCCCTTGGGGTTAGGAGACGCTGCATTGTTATTCTTTGCCGTTTGCTCCTCTTTGATTTCTGCAAGTTCCTCTTCTACCCTATCAGCATTCCCGGCAAACATGATTCCCTCACGTGTGGACCAAATGCCACCACTGACAGCGGAAAACGCAGTAGTCACCTTATCACTCAAATCATCAATCATATATGGAACCAGTTCTGTTTCTATGTCAATGGTCTGCGACGCCTTGCTAAACTTGGTTGGATTGATAGAACCTAAAGCGGAAAGCGGTTCCTGATGCTTTGCCTACCCCCTTCAACGTTTCAAAGGATATTCTTGGAGTGTTTGACATATCATAAGCCATGTTAGTAAGCGTTTCAGCTTCGAACTTAATTTTCATCATCGTCGGTCGGAGTACAATCCATCGACGGTTCAGTGCCGACTGTGAAAGCAGTTTGAATGTTCACTATATCCTGCTAAGGGATAGAGATACGGTTTACCGGTTCGGTCTTGTATTGTGCTTCGGTTTCGTAGGTCTTACCAGTCTTTTCATCAAAAACCTTCTCCGCTTCCTTTTCAAGCACTTTTCTATCCGGATACTTCTCTTTATCCACCATGATTTCATGGCGTTCCGGATTCCAATCGTCCCAAAGTTTACAACGGTCGGGAAGTTCGGTCTTTCTTCCTTTCTTTAGGTAGGTGATTTTCTGACCGATGTCAGACAGATTCAATATTTCTTCTAAACTCAATGGCATAATCTATAATTTTAGTGTGTGAATATTCCTGTTAAATCTTTCGGTTTCAAAATGCGTCCAGGCAAACAACCCAATACATAATATCTAATGGCATCCATCAAATGATTATATTCATCTACTGGCTCATTGATGTAGTTTCCATCCTTATCTTTGTCCCAAACATATTTCCGAAGTTCAGTAATAAGATTGTAAGAGCGTTCTGTTACAAAGAACTCCATGTCTTTAATCTTATCAATACCCGCTTTGATTGAGCCGGGAAACTTATCTACCGGATAGATATTCACACCCCTGTTCTTTATCTCTTGAATCAATCGAGGGTCTTGCGAATCGGCAAAAACTTTCATAGAGAAAGGCTTTAAGCTGTTGGCAATAGCCGATGAAAGCATATCCGTTTCATAGAAAAGTTCATCAACATACAAACGGTTATCAATAATGCCACATCTTACAGCAGCGGAAGGATCATTAGTAAAGCCGAAGTCCTGCCCTATTCCTACCTTTTTGCATTCCTGCGAGAACTCTTTCACAATTCCCCACTTCTTGAACACAGCACCTTCCACCACGTCTGCCCAACGGCCGATAACCACATGAGCGTAATCATTCTATTTTCCGCCACGACAATTTTATCAGGCTATAGCCCGTTTACTGTAACCACGGGTACGGTACATGTGTATAATTGTTTGTTTTTCCACCATTGTTATCATTTTTACCCTTTGTGTTGATTTAGACACAAAGGAATTTATAATGTTAATTAGCGTAGATAAAACTCAGACTCTTATATACGATAGGCCTAAAGTTATATCCAACGGGTGGTATACTTTTCAATTATTTTAGTGGAGTACTTTTCAGTTATTATCTACACGCATACAACGGAATGGGTGACAGTGACAAGAAAAGTACAATCTTTATTGTTGGCAAACGGTATTATATCAACTACAATGAAAATGATAAGAATGCGCTGCGTGAAATCAATTTGTATGCGGATTTAATCCGTGACTCGGAATCGTCCGATGTAGAGACCTCACTCGGAATCGTCCCGGCTAAAATTATTCAGTTCAATGTCGGCGTGTATGGCTCTGTAGCTGACTACGATTTGTCCCGTCCGTACACCTCCATGGTATTGAACATACCCGCGGTGGGCTACCAGGCTACTGTTGCCAAGCAGGAGCGCTTCAATGTCCAGGAAGCCATAAACGGTGACGTGGAGCTGAAGGAGAAGCTGGAAAAAAACGGGCACATGGAAGTGGCTGTCAATACCGGCAAGTTCAACCGGCAGAACGTAACTTACAGCGGTCAGACACATGCCTATGATTATGCCTATCCTTTTACGGACTACCAGCAGAAGACCGGAGCACAGCTCACGGACTTCCTTCCGTATTCCCTAAGCTTGAACGATGTTTGTCCGGACTGTGTCGGACATCGGTTGTCGACACTCAGTCTGTTTCACTCCAATATCCCTTACACAATCCAGTTCCAAGCCAATAAGCTGCCAGATGTGAATAAGGTGTTTCTTATAGGCAACAAGCAGTATTTGTGCGAGAAGATTGAGACGGAAATAGATGTTGATGGATTAAGCAAGGTACTGAAGGGGACTTTTTACCGGATAGAATAATAATGTTAAAAAGACATCTGCTCTCAGAGCCTGTTTAAATTTTCCTCAATAATAATCTTATAGTGGCTAATTTGACCATTTCCTCTGCCGAGTCGAATGTTAGTTCATAGTTTCGGCAGAGCCTTCTATTGTAATCCATCCATGAGAATGTTCTTTCCACAATCCATCTCTTTTGAATGGGTCTGAATCACTGTTCCTTGTACGCGCTGATAACAACCTGAATGACATATCCGAATTTCTTTCTTATGTTATCGACAAGTTCTCCTCGGTAACCTCCATCGACAAGGATGTTTCTTACACTGGAGCACATCTCCTTAAGAACCCTCATCAGCAAATAAGCGG
>NZ_SRYZ01000095.1 GCF_004793475.1 Bacteroides muris (ex Afrizal et al. 2022)
TCGGCTGCTCCTTGCCATTGTCCAGCCGGAAGAAACTCAGCAGGGTATTGAGCATTTCGCGCATACGGTCGGAGGATTGCCGGATATTACGGACATATCGCTCTTTTTTATCCGCATCATTCCCTTTTTCCATCAACGCGGTATAACCGATTATTGCGCTTAAAGGTGTGCGTAACTCGTGGGTGATGGTATGAACCGCTTTCTTGCGGGAGGCTATCAGTGCCTCGTTCTGTTCAACCGATTTTTGGAGTTGTCCGATTAAATCTGTCGTTTCCCGTTTATATCGTTTGATACGGTTGGCATTCCGGTGGATGATGATATAGGAAATTACCAACAAAAGGAGGACGAATCCTGTCAAGCCGCCAATCTGAATGAACGACCGTTCCCGCATGGCAGCTATTTCCAATTCCCTTTTTTGCAGGTCTGCTTGAACTTTTCCATCTATTTGAATAATCAGTCCTTGCAGCTGCCTATTCAGTTCTGCATTTCGTGCAGCAAGACTGTCGGCATGTTCCGACAAACGGCGGCTTTGCGTCTGTTGTTCCGCTATGATATTCCGGTTAAGGGAACGGAGCATCGTGGTGGTCGCAGTTGGTTTCGCTTCTTCCTTTTTGCCGAAGATGCCCAAGAAACCCTTGCGCTTGGACTTCTTGGGCTGTTCCTGCACACTCTTCTGTATGATTACAGGTACTTGACTGGTTATCTTATCGTTGATGGCTTGTTGCTGCTCAAGTATCTGAACAATTTGGCACATCTGCCGTTCCTTATCTTCGAGAAGATGGCGTACACTGTCGATACGCTCTGCCGGATAGGTAGCTTTGAAACGGCAGAGCATACTGTCTATTGACATACGCCGGGTATGGTAAAGTCCTAAATCCTTATCATCCCATTCCAATATCGTTTCACCCAATAGAGAAAACTCTATCAAATGAATATGAATATTGTTTACCTCTTTTCGAAATTCGTCGATTTCTCGGTTTTTGGCTTCCAATTCCTCCATGTCTCGCCATTCGCCAAGCCATATGTACATGATGCCGCCTACCAGCAAAGCTATTAGTAGATAGCCTGCGGAAGTCAACGCACGGATATTTTTAATATCGATAGACTGTTTCATAAGATACTATATGACCGTTATGGTTTAGTTGAACTCGCATCATCAATAGAAGAGATTGGAGATGTGGCAAAGAACAAGGATAAGCATTATGATAATTCGAAATTCCTCCTTACCTGTTTTAACAGTGTCTTACAGATTAACTTATGAAATGGTTTTATTATAGTAAAATAGAATTTTCCCATACGGTTGTTGTATCGGACTTTCGTACAAACCGATAGATATAGACTGTCATTCATACGCCTTTCGGTCATAAATGCAATAACAAAATTAAGGTGTTTGTCGCTTTTGCTTATTGTCGCAAGGCTATCGGATTTGACAATGACAAGATCCGATAAATTCTTCCCTTCGTTTAGACCAAAAGGTTTTACTATGGCATTACGAAACTTCATCAAGACAATAATCCACTGGGGTGCGCAGAAAAATCTGACTGTCAGTTCTTCTGCGCTTATCGGTCGTGTGGTACAGACTATCTCACTGAAATTATCAGTATAATCAAAATGCTTGTTTAGACTCATGATGCATAAAAACGTTATCACAAATTCTTTACCTCATAGCGAATCACGACAGCCTTGACATCAGCTGCGGGATATTTCCTTTGGTAATATGCCGTAAGGTCTTTATATAGCCATATATCAACGATTTGTGGTGCAACAACATACATAAACACATCATATTGCATTACATAGTCTTCTGTATCATCGCTTGTTACAAAATTAAACTCTCCAAATTCGTAATTTTTAATTTCCAGCGGAAGCAACTTATATGATTCGGGAAACTCTGTTAACTCCTTACTCTTTCTAATCAAAACGCCATGCTCAACAGTGTGCATATCGTCATCCTGCAAGAACCATATGCCTATACCGTAAAAAGCAATATAATAGCGCAATCCTCCAAATTTGTATGTGCTATTTGTTTTAAGGTCGTTCTCAATGTCCTCTTTTTTATCAGCGTCAATGGCGTAGGCAAATTCTGGATTAATATACGGACAGTATTGCTCAAAATACCAATCCGGGATGAAATGAGGAGGCAAATTCTCAGAGTTCTTGTGTTCTTTCGATATAACTTCCAATAGCTCGTATTCAGTCCAAGCCGGGTCACCCATGCGATAACCCAAGTAGTTTGTTTCACTGATACGTATCTGATATTCATATCCTTCTTCGTATTCAAACTTACCGATGCTTCCCTGAGCCTCCCAATCGGTGGACTGCTCGTTTTTTACAGCATATACATCTGTAAGTACATTGTTATCACTTGATGTTAAAACACCGGGGAGTTTTGCAGAAGCCACCGTAAGCGTGTATTCCTTGTAACCGGTTACTTTTTTGTCTTCTTCATCATCATTGCATGATGTTACTCCTATCATTGTAAAGATTGCCATAAACAGCATTACGAGAAAGTTTCTATTCTTCATTTTTGTCCATTTTAATTGTTTTCTGTACCGTATTAACTGATAAAATGTAAAAACAGGAGGTTGTGAGGAAATTGCGAATGTAAGGGATATTGCCTAATAAAAAATATAGCTTACGTGGCTTTAACCCAAATTTCACTTCATAATGTGGATTTATCAAATAAAACTGACGGTTGACTATCTTATATTTATTCTTGCAGAGCATCCGCTGAAATGCTTCAATAGAACATCGGGTGCGCTTAATATTTAGTAATTTAAGTTTCGCAAGTCAGCATGAAAGTTTATAAGAGGGTATAAAAGAAGGCAT
>NZ_SRYZ01000096.1 GCF_004793475.1 Bacteroides muris (ex Afrizal et al. 2022)
GTAACCATTCTATTTTCCGCCTTGACACGCATCGCAACCCAGCATATCTTTGCGCCATAACCAATTACTAACAAAGATTATGGCAAAAGAAAAAGTAAACTACCAGGAGGTGTACGACCTCTATCAGCTGTGCTGCGAAACCAAAGACCTTCGCGAGTTCTGTGCGGATTATGGAGTGAATTACGACAAGTTCATGAACTGGCAGCGCCACCAGCTGTGGAGTGAGAAGTTAGGCAAGACAGTCCGGGTGGAACAGCCCAAGGTTGCCAAAGTCCAGATAACCGGCAATCCCTGCAACAGTCCAACCGTGAAAATGGAAGTGAAACAGCCCGAAGGTGAAGCTCCGATAAGATGGGTAAAATTACAATTGGCATCAGGCGCAACGCTGTTCCTGAAAAACACCACTGTTCTTGATTTGAGTTTGTTGCTTAATAAAATGATAGGATGATATGCTTGGACTGAGTACTAACCTGAACTATTATCTGTTCAACGGTAATGTGGATTTGCGGAAAGGTATTTTCCGATTATGTGAGAGTATAAGGGAAGAGATGTCACTTGACCCGAGCGATGCCTCCAACGTCTATATGTTCATGTCCAGGAACCGTAAGGTTGTGAAGATACTTCATTATGAACGCGGTTTTTATGTGCTTTACGAGAAACGTCCTGTCATGGGAAAGTTCAAGAAACCGGTATTTGATGAGGTCTCCAAATGCTACCGGATACAATGGTCAGACATGGCCTATCTTACGGAAAGTATTGTAGTTGACAAGATGTACGTTAGTTCAAAAGATTAATATTAATATATTGATTATCAGTAAAATGATATAAAAATAAACGATAAAAAGTTTGCGTAACTGCCTGATTTTTCGTACCTTTATATCATGATTGATGAAAGGGCATACGAGTTACTTTGCTGCCAGTTGGGTCTGGCGAATGAGGAAAAGGCAGGGCTTCGCAAACAGGTAAACGAACTGATTGCGAGGCTTAAGGCCATTGAAGATTCCAATAAAGAGAACTCCAAGGCTCTGGTTGATACAATCAATGACCTCAAAGATTCCCTCGAAAAGCAATCAACTACGGTTGAAAATTATAGGAAAGAAATGGAGCTTATGAGAAAGCAGCTTGATGCAAAAGACGATGTGAACAGGATGCTGGCAAACGAGATTTCCAATCTCAGGCTTCAGCTTGAGGACAGCAGAAAACACCGTTTTGGCCGTACTTCCGAGCAAAGAAAACTGCTGAACAACCGTAACCTTGACAAGTCTGCACTGCATAAGTCCGAATATGACGGTTCTGACAGAAAGGATGATGACAACGATAAGGCTGACGGTAACGAAACCGGCAGCAGTACCATTTCTGGTAGCACACCTGCACAGAACAGCCAACCTTCAAGAAGAAAGGAAACTGCACCACGTGCCGTGAAAACCAAATTGAAAGTTGACAAAGTAGTAGTACATGAAGTGGACGAGTATTACACGCTTCCCGAAGGAGGACGGTTCATGAACCGCAACGGTATGCCTGATGTGTGGGAATACAGGGTCATAGAACATGTAAGGGCTCATAACGTGGAGCATGTCTACAAGGTGGCAAGGGTGAAGCTTGCGGACGGCACTTTCGCGAACACGATGGAACATCCGCTGAAAGACCTTGGAGGCATCTTCTCTCCTGAACTGCTTGCCCGTCTGCTCTGTCTGAAATACGACTTCAGCATGCCGGAGAACAGGCAGATAAGACTGCTTGCCAGAGAGGGCATCCACATAAGCAACACCACACTGAACAGCTATATCCATAACGGAATCGCCAAACTCAAGGGTTTTATCGGAGATGTCTTCAAGGGGTTTGTACAGCAGGCTGAATATCTTATGGTTGATGAGACGACCGAACTTGTAGGCATCGAAACAAAGGAAGGCAAGGCTTACAGGAGAAAGTACTTATGGGCATTCTTTGCAAAGCATATGAAGATGGTCTATTATCACTATAACAACGGCAGCAGGTCATCCGATGCGGCGAAGTCGTTCCTGGAACATTTTATGGGGACCCTTTCCACTGACGGATATACGGTTTACAGAATGTTTGATGGAGAAGACTCAAAGGTGCTTCATATAGGATGCTGGACGCACTGCAGAAGGTTGTGGGTTGACGCCTTGCCTTCGGACAGGACAGCGATGGAGATAATAGACTCCATCGGCGATATGTTCATGAATGAAGATCTGTTCCGCACCATGAAGCTCAGCGGTGAGCAGATAAAGGGGAAAAGACGGAAACTTACAGGACCGATTCTTGAAAGTATCCATCATAAGGTGGTCATGATGATGCAGGATGCGAAGATTATGGCTAACGAACTGATGAGAAAGGCTGTCAATTATACGTTAAACCAGTGGAAGTCCCTGAGAAATATCCTCAAGGACGGTGCAGCGGAAATATCGAACAACCTCTGTGAACAAAGGATGAAACCGGTAAAGCTGTTGCTCAAGAACTGTATGAACATAGGCAGTGAGGATGCGGCAGAAAACTCGGCATTCATCTTCTCTCTGATAGAAAGCTGCAAGCTTAATGGCATAGACCCTCAGGATTACCTGAAACACCTGTTCGAATGTATTCTTCATGGTAAGGACTGCGACAAGAAGACTCTTCTACCATGTTTTTATAAACCGGAATGTTAAAACAAAAATATTTTCTTGCGGGCATTTTTATTTTATCGGCTGAAAAACAGCCGATAAAATTGTCGTGGCGGAAAATAGAATGATTACAT
>NZ_SRYZ01000097.1 GCF_004793475.1 Bacteroides muris (ex Afrizal et al. 2022)
ATATATGCGATATTTACAAATTAAAACTAGCAAGCTGAACTTGCGAAACTTAAATATTCTATTGTTAATGGTCTGCATATTGTTGAATATCGAGAACTATGTAAAGGTGGACATATCATTGAAAACAAATTGGTAATCAGTAATAAATCTGTTTGTTTATACCGAAGTGGGAGTTTGTTCTCTGAAATGTCTTTCATAGAGGGAGAATGTACGGAATCTGATTATATTAATACAGATGGAGAACTCAATGTAAAAATCAAAACATTGTCTTACCATCCTACAATTGGTGATAACAATATTCATATTGAATTGAATTATGACTTATTCATAAATAACCAGTTCCTCTCGAATAACTCCCTTACCATATTTATTAATGAAATGGCATTGTAAACTATAATATTATGACTTTATGAAAATAAGAATAATTGATTTGTTGAAAACAACTACCTATAATATTAATGTAAGCGTAAACGGCTGGGTACGAACGCATAGACAAAGTAAAAACATTAGTTTCATTGCAATAAATGATGGTTCAACTGTTCATAATCTGCAAATTGTGGCTGAACATGAAAAGATAAAAAAAGATTTTCTTAAATTGGTAACTACCGGAAGTGCCATTCGGGTAGATGGTATGTTTGTACTATCTACTGGAAATCAGCAGCATGGAGAAATAATAGCCCAAAATATAGTTTTATATGGCACTGCCGACCCACAGGAATATCCTTTACAAAAGAAAGAACACTCGTTAGATTTTTTGCGGAATATTGCTCATTTGCGGATGCGAACAAATATTTTTGGAGCGATATTTAGAGTTCGTCATAATTTAGCTTTTGCTATACATAAATACTTTCATGAAAAAGGTTTTTTCTATTTTAATACTCCCATAATAACTACATCTGATGCAGAAGGAGCAGGAAAATTGTTTGAAGTAACAACGGGTGATAATCAAGATTTTTTTGGTGTCCCGGCGAATCTAACTGTATCAGGGCAATTGGAGGGTGAACTGGGGGCTTTGGGATTAGGGGCTATTTACACATTCGGACCAACTTTTAGGGCTGAAAACTCGAATACTTATCGACATTTAGCTGAATTTTGGATGGTGGAACCCGAAATGGCGTTTATTGACATCAACGATAACATGGATTTAGCGGAGGACTTCTTGAAATATGTAATTCGCTATGCTATTGAAACGTGTGAAAGTGATTTGATTTTTTTGAATAATACAGTAAATAGTGGTTTAATCGAAAGCTTACATTCAGTAGTAAATAACAAATTTGTTCGATTGCCATATTCACAAGCAATAGAAATATTGAAACAATCAAACAGAGAATTTGAAATTCCAATAGTGCAAGGCATGGATTTAAGCTCTGAACATGAACGTTTTTTAGTTGAAGAATATTTTTGTTGCCCTATCATTGTTACGGACTATCCTAAAGAAATAAAAGCTTTTTATATGAAGTTGAATGAAGACGGTAAAACTGTACGAGCAATGGATATTTTATTTCCACAGATAGGAGAGATAATAGGAGGTTCCGAGCGTGAATCAGATTACCTGAAATTACGCCAGCGAATGGAAGAATTGGGTATGAATATGAAACAATTATGGTGGTATCTTGAAACACGAAAGTTCGGAACTGTTCCTCATGCAGGATTTGGGTTAGGATTTGAAAGATTAGTGTTATTTGTTACAGGAATGTCAAATATTCGTGATGTGATACCATTTCCACGTACACCGAAAAATGCCAATTTTTAAATCTTTTAAGTTTGAACGGTGCAAAAATACATCAATGAAATATTACTTCGCATTAATGAAGAAATGGAATTGCGTGGTATTGATGAGAATGTCAATACAGAAGATGCATTATATATGATAGACGTTATACGTCCATTGTTTGAAAAATTGCGAGAAATGACTATCGCATACGAATTTCAGAGTGAACAAGAAGAAATTCACTTTTTCAAAGAAATAAAGCCAGATATTCTTGGTAGGTACATATTCTTTCATAAAGTTGTTAGAATTGAAATGAAACGTCCTATTGGCAGTGATGATGTACAGAGAGAATATCTTCATAGTCAATTAAATAGTCTGAAATATTTTTTTGACCAAAATCTTGATTTTTACCAGTATTACCGTTCAAGAGCAACGCATTTAGATACTTATTACTTTGTTCGATCATTAGTGTCCCATAAAAAATAGGGACTAGTTAAACATTAAATAAATTTGGCCCATTTGGTCCGAAACGGTCTTTGTCATATTGAAATTTAGTTTTGTCGAAGAGGTCTTTCAAG
>NZ_SRYZ01000098.1 GCF_004793475.1 Bacteroides muris (ex Afrizal et al. 2022)
GTCTAAACTGACGGGCTAATTCTTCGTATCCTTTGTTCTCGCTGAATAGTTACCACACAACCTGCTACTTATAATGGGCATTGGACTTCTTTACATGGAGATATTCGTATAACTGGGTTAAAGTATATGCAATGTGAGTTCGAACAATATGTAGCTCGTGAAAATAACAAAGCTTTTGTGGATTGGCCTATTAATAGAAAACCAAGTGGCGCATTTGTAGTAAGCGAGGGAACTGAACCAACATCTAAAAACATTCGCGCATTCAGACTTAAACAAGCAATGATAAACCTATGTCATTTAATTACTGAATTGTTCAATGAATTTATCAGTTTTTTCAAATTGATGTTTTGCAAACAATAATTCCTAATATCATTTTTAATTGGAATTGTCAAAAACGCTCTCTGTACCATTTGATAACATTTGGCAATAACTCATATTGTATTGATATTTAATGTTATATATTTGTCTACATCGTGATTTTTTCGTACCTTTATAGGTAGTAATCAGAAATAAATCAAAGATATGGGAGATATAATCATTACAGTACTGGGGCTATGGGTATTCATTAAAATTCTGAAAGTAATTTTTGGAGGATGGAGTAAAAGCGATTATCGGCGCGATAGATAGGACGGTTGAATATCGGTAGGCAGCTGCTGTTTAACCGTTGTATCTATATTGTGAGGAGCGTAGATTAAAGTCTTAATTCTCCCTCAGATTGAAATTTCACACCTAATCACAAGACGAATATGAATATACTAATCACGGGGGCAACCCATACAGGTAAAACAAGGTTGGCGCAACAGTTTCTTGAAACATACAAATTTCCTTATCTCTCCATAGACCATCTGAAAATGGGACTGATAAGGAGTGGAAATACTGCCTTGACTCCGGAAGATGATAATGAACTTCAGAAACTTCTTTGGCCAATCGTCAGAGAAATCATCAAAACTGCCATTGAGAACAACCAGAATCTGATTGTGGAAGGTGCATATATACCTTTTGACTGGTCAAATGACTTCGATTCTCATTACTTGGCAGAGATTAAATATCTATGCCTTGTTATGTCAAAAGAGTACATAGATCTCCACTATGCGGATATTCAGAAATACGAGAATGTCATAGAAAAGCGTTTGCCTGACACTATGCCCACCAAAGAAGAACTGATACAAGAAAACCGTTCATACTTGGAACAATGCCATAAACATGGATTAAAGTACATCTTGATAGACAGTACATATTCCGAACATCTGGTGACAGATTTTATCAAGGGTGGGCAGTGAGCGAGTTTCTTCTGTAAGCCCGATAATAGACAAAAGGTTTTGACTAATGGGATAAAACGAAGTCTTGGAGCGGTTGGCAAATCTTTTTGTATCGGGCGTTTCCGCCAGAGAGTCTTGCGAGAGTGAAGCAACGTGTAACATTGCGCAACCGAACAAGTCTCTTTAGGAAGAATAGAAGAAGCCGCTTACGGGAAGGGTGAAAAAGTATAAGGGCGCAACCATTAGAATATAACAGGCAAATCTACGAGCAAAAACAAAAGCGACCAAAGCCGCTTTGTTTTTTAAGGCGAGGCAGGAATTACTTCTTGCCTTTTTTCGTTTTCTTCTCAGGCTCTGCCGGAGCTTCCTCCTTGTCAGGCGTCGGATAGAACTTGTTGGCGACCATGACGATGCGATTATGTTTTACGCCGTCTTTGTCGGTCCACTCTTCGGGTTTGAAGTAGCCCTCCACGGTCAGCAGAACGCCCTTGGTTATCTGGGTGAGCGAATCGGTGCTGGTGTTGTTGCGCCAGGCTTCCACGTTGATGAAAGCGGAAACACGCTTTGTTTCCTCTCCATTCTTCTCCTGACGGCTTACTGCCAATGAGAAGCGTGCCACGCTTGCGTTTGCGAACTGACGGATTTCTGCGTCCTTACCTACGAATCCTGATACTGCGAAATTGTTCTCAATCTGTTTCATATTACAATGCTTTAAGTTGTTATTAATTTAAGTTTCGCAAGTCAGCATGAAAGTTTATAAGAGGGTATAAAAGAAGGCAT
>NZ_SRYZ01000099.1 GCF_004793475.1 Bacteroides muris (ex Afrizal et al. 2022)
AGATACAAAGATAGCGATTTTATCTGACATTCACAAATAGAATCACTGTTATTTTGATGATAATCAGAGGATTATTCTAAAATTGTTGCTGACCAACCTGATTGTATTCGATTCGCTGAATAGTTACTTAAGAAAAAGTATTCTCAACATAGTTAAAAGCCAATTAACCTCCAGCGAACCAACCGACATTCAACTGACAGTAAAGCAATATTCTGGTAGTGAATACACTGATAGTAATTTGAATATTTATATAAAGCAATTAAAAATAAATATGCATAGTGGAATTAAATACCACCTTTATTGACACAATTAAAGTCGTTATAAATAACCATTATAATAATGAGAACACAACTAATTTTATGCCTTGGAATCTTCCTGGTTAGCTGTACAAATAAAGTTTCCAATACATTGGTTCTGAATACTGAGAGCCTGTTTAAAAAATTTCCAATTAGATTCATTGGGTAAGAATAATGAAAGTCTTCTTCTATTTAAAGATAAAGTTATTGATTTTGGTACCATAATGGAGAAACAAACATCTGAAATTTTAATCTATTTCCCTTACGCAAATATTGGGCAATCGAGATTAAGACAGATGTTTCATGCAATTGCCTCACAGCTGTGAATAAAAGCCCTCCTTTGTCCAGAGGAGAAGTCGGAAGTATAGAAGTCTTAGTTAATATAAGAAACAAAAAGGGAGTCTTTAATAAAGCAATCTTCATTAAATCAAATGCGACTAATGACATTGAAATTATTCGCGTTAAAGGTTTTATAAAATAGTCTTTAAGAGACCCATTGAAACTTTTCAACAAAATCATATTATATAATCACGTTTTATAAAAATAATCTATATGCAAAAAGTCAAATATCTATTAGTTTTGGTTATGAGCATATTTTCTTTCTCTTGCCAGAAAAGTAATATGTATAGTTGCGATCCTGACATTGAAAGATGGGCAAATGAGAATGTTTTAGAAATAAGTAGGATGAGTAGAATGCAATTTCTGAATTTAAAAAAGGATTCATATAAAAGAGCTGCTTATCGAATCTTTGATACTGAAAAGAAACGAGAAATATGGAACGAAAAATACCAAGAGTTGGAAAAGCTAGACTGGTCTGAAGTCGAATGGAAGCATATAGAACTAATCTATTCATTGATATTAGATTATGAGAAGTCTATATTCACTTCTATCGATTTGAATAATAATGACGAGTTGCTGATTTTTATATATCGATGGCAAGAATATGCCAACAACACACTCGGATGGAATAAAAAGCAAATTCATGCAATTTGTTATAGCATAGAAAAAGTATTAAATAAGCAAGGTGACTTAGATAAAAATTTTGAAGATGAAATTATTGCGTTAACTCAAGGAGAAGGAGTTGGGTTTGAATGTTCGTGTAGCCAGAAAAGTAGTTATTGCGATATATTGGATCATGAAGGACCCGATTACACTACTTGTAGAACTCCAACAAGGGGCAGTTGTAAGCCAACTTCAGGATGTGGATTATTTTGGCTGTTTGAGTGTGATGGAATGTGTTTAGGATTAGGAATTTAACCGCATCATTATGAACAAAAAGAAATGTTTTATATCAATTTTCTTCATATCCTTCTTATTATTTATTCTTCTTAGCCCGATAAGAATAATAGGAGCGATACAAGCTACTATTACTTCGTGCGTGATATTTCAAGCATTTACGGTAATTATGCTTAGTCGATACTATAGAATTATTAAACCTTGGATTCTATTTGTTGCAATTTTATTTGGAAGTTCTATTATTGATATCCCAATAAGGATTCGTTATTTTGAATATACGACGTTGTCCTTTCCTGAATTTGTAGGTAGGATAGTATCTATAATAATAGGCTATCTCGTATTCAGTAACTATTCAGCGAATCGAATACAATCAGGTTGGTCAGCAACAATTTTAGAATAATCCTCTGATTATCATCAAAATAACAGTGATTCTATTTGTGAATGTCAGATAAAATCGCTATCTTTGTATCT
>NZ_SRYZ01000009.1 GCF_004793475.1 Bacteroides muris (ex Afrizal et al. 2022)
GACAGTTGTTGAATTATCGTCCGACAGCTGTCGGACGATAATTCAACAACTGTCGGACGATTAATTCTTAGTAAGCAAAAATATAGAATAAAGCGGCATAAGGATTTGCTAAATGAGAAGGAGAATCTTAATACTTTGAAAACTGAGAGATTTGCCGAATATAATGCAGATAAATCATTAACTTTGCCCACAGAAAACAGAAATAGTTTATGGCAAAAAAAAACGGAAACATCCTGATTGTCGATGATAACCGAGGCGTACTTACCGCCTTGCAACTTTTGTTGAAGCCATATTTTGAAGGGATAATCACACTTCCCTCTCCCGTAACCCTGCCCAGCGTATTGCGGGAAAAGTCATGGCAAGTGGTTCTTCTTGACATGAACTTCACCTCGGGCATCAATACCGGCAACGAGGGATTATACTGGCTCCATGAAATAAAAAAGCAATGTCCCGCCCTGCCCGTAGTGCTGTTTACCGCCTATGCCGACATAGACCTTGCCGTACGGGGAATCAAGGAAGGAGCCACAGACTTCGTCGTGAAACCCTGGAACAACCGGAAACTGGTGGAAACCTTGCTGAACGCCGTATCGGCTTCTGAAACAAAATCTCCGGCCAACGGCCCAAATGCCGGACGTACGGCAGAAAACAGCCACCCGCTTGCGGATACCCGCAACATGTATTGGGGAAACAGCCCCGCCATGCAACAGCTTCGTCTTTTGGTGGAAAAAGTGGCCTCTACCGATGCCAATATTCTTATTACAGGCGAGAACGGTACCGGTAAAGAGATGCTGGCACGCGAAATACACTCCCTCTCATCCCGCAACCGGCAAGACATGGTAAGCGTGGATATGGGTGCAGTCACCGAAAGCCTTTTCGAAAGCGAGCTGTTCGGCCACATGAAAGGCTCTTTCACCGATGCCCGTGCCGACCGTGCCGGCAAGTTCGAAGCAGCCAGCCACAGCACCCTCTTTCTCGATGAAATAGGCAATCTTCCCTATCATCTGCAAGCCAAACTGCTGACTGCCATCCAACGCCGCAGCATTGTCCGGGTAGGCAGCAACACTCCCATTCCCGTAGACATACGGCTGATTTGCGCTACAAACCGCAACCTGCCCGAGATGGTGGCAAAAGGCGAATTCCGCGAGGATTTGCTGTACCGCATCAATACGATACACCTCGAGATACCCTCGTTGCGCGAGCGGCCCGAAGACATCATCCCCCTTGCAGAACTTTTCATCGCCCGCTTCTGCAAGCAATATGACAAACCCTTCGTCAAGCTGACGGACGGCGCCCGCGAGAAGCTTACACTCCACCCTTGGTACGGCAATATCCGCGAACTGGAACATGCCATCGAAAAAGCCATTATCATCTGTGACAACGACACCCTTCCCGCAGAACTGTTCCAGCTGGCACGGCGAACCGGCACTCCCGAAGCTTCCGCATCCACGCTCGAAGAAATGGAAATGCAGATGATACGGAAAACACTCGACAAATGCAGCGGAAATCTCTCTGCCGTTGCCGCACAGCTGGGCATCACCCGACAGACGCTGTACAACAAAATGAAGAAGTATGGCCTCTAATTATACATTCCGTGTTGCCGTCAGTCTGGCAGTAGCGCTCCTTGCAGGGGTGATGTGGACTGTCGACATATTTTGGGGCGCTCTCTGCACCGCGCTGCTTCCCATAGTCTTGTACTGGCAGCAGAAGCTATACCGCCATCACGTGCGGAAGGTGCTTTTCATGCTCGACGCCATCGAAAACAACGATAATGCCATCCACTTCTCCGAAACGGAAAACACTGCCGACGCACGCCTTGTGAACCGTGCATTGAACCGGGTTGCCCATATACTCTATAATGTGAAAAGCGAAACAGCACAGCAAGAAAAATACTACGAACTCATTCTGGACTGCGTGAATACCGGTATCCTTGTGCTGAACGATAATGGTGCCGTATATCAGAAAAACAGCGAAGCCCTCCGCTTGCTGGGCCTCAATGTCTTTACCCACGTCAGCCAGCTGAATCGCATAGACCCGCGTCTTTCGTCCCTCCTTGCCAATTGCCGGCCGGGAGACAAACTGCAAATGCCTTTCAACAACGAGCGAGGCACTGTAAACATGTCCGTCCGCGTCAGCGACATTACAGTCCGTAAAGAGCATCTGCGCATCCTCGCCTTGAACGACATCAACAACGAACTGGATGAAAAGGAAATAGATTCCTGGATCAGGCTCACCCGCGTACTGACACACGAAATAATGAACGCCGTCACTCCCATAACCTCCCTGAGCGATACACTGCTGGAACTGACCGAGGCACAAGCCTCCAAAGAAGAAATCAGAAACGGCCTGCAGACTATCAGCAGTACGGGCAAGGGCCTGCTCTCTTTTGTGGAATCATACCGGAAATTTACCCGTATTCCCACCCCCGAACCATCCTTGTTCTACGTAAAAAGCTTCATCGAGCGGATGGTCGAACTTGCCCGTCACCAGCACCCCAATGTCCGGGCCACCTTTCATACGGACATCGCACCAAATGACCTTATTCTATATGCCGACGAGAACCTGATATCACAAGTGGTCATCAATTTACTGAAAAATGCCATGCAAGCCATCGAATCGGATAAAAATACAGATAAAGAAGGACATATCAACATACATGCCTACTGCAATGAAGCAGAAACCATACTGATAGAAATTTCCAACAACGGACCTGCCATTCCCAATGACATCGCTGAACACATATTTATCCCCTTCTTTACGACCAAAGAGGGCGGAAGCGGTATTGGACTGAGTATTTCCCGGCAAATCATGAGGCTGTCCGGCGGAAATCTATCTTTATTACCAGGTAAAGAAACCACATTTATTTTAAAGTTCAATTGAACTATTTTAGATTTGTATTTGTTAAACACATTGCATATCTTTGTACTATTATACATTAAGAAAGAGCACATTGCAAACTATATAGCATAGAATTTATGATATTTACAGCAGGAAACATACTACTTATAGGTTCCATATTACTTTTCGTCAGCATCATTGTCGGCAAGACCGGATACCGTTTCGGGGTACCAGCGTTATTACTTTTTCTTGTCGTCGGCATGCTGTTCGGCAGTGACGGATTGGGGTTGCAGTTCCACAACGCCAAAGAAGCACAGTTCATCGGCATGGTTGCCCTCAGCATTATTTTGTTCTCCGGCGGTATGGACACCAAGTTTACGGAGATAAAACCCATATTAACTCACGGCATTGTTTTGTCAACTGTAGGAGTACTACTCACGGCCCTCTTTACCGGATTATTTATCTGGTGGCTGTCTGGCATGAGCTGGACCAACATCCACCTGCCGCTGATAACCTCCCTTTTGCTTGCATCCACCATGTCATCTACCGACTCAGCCTCTGTATTCGCCATTCTGCGTTCACAAAAAATAAACCTGAAACATAATCTGCGCCCCATGCTGGAGCTGGAAAGCGGTAGTAACGACCCGATGGCATATATGCTGACCATCGTGTTGATTCAATTCATCCAGTCCTCCGGAATGGGAGTTCCCCAGATATTAAGCTCTTTTGCCATACAGTTCATTGTCGGCGCTGCAACCGGTTATTTCCTCGGAAAGCTGGCCATCCTTATGCTAAACCGGCTGAATATAGACAACCAAGCACTCTATCCTATCCTATTGCTGTCTTTCATATTTTTCATCTTCTCCATCACCGACCTGCTGAAAGGCAACGGTTACCTGGCCGTGTATATTGCCGGAATGATAGTGGGCAATAACAAAATCATGCACCGGAAAGAGATTTATACCTTTATGGACGGACTGACCTGGCTTTTCCAAATCATCATGTTCCTCTGCCTCGGTCTGCTTGTCAACCCCCATGAAATGTTGGAAGTTGCAGTCGTGGCATTGCTCATAGGCATATTCATGATTGTTGTGGGACGTCCTCTCAGCGTTTTTCTCTGCCTGCTGCCCTTTGGCAAGAGAATCACCCTCAAGTCACGGCTGTTCGTATCGTGGGTAGGATTACGTGGCGCAGTACCCATTATCTTTGCCACCTATCCCGTGGTAGCCAATGTGCCCGGTGCCCATGTCATCTTCAACATTGTATTCTTTATAACCATCGTCTCGCTAGTCATCCAGGGTACCACAGTCTCCCGGGTGGCCCGGCTGCTAAACCTCTCTACCCCGCTGGAAAAAACCGGAAATGATTTTGGAGTCGAACTGCCCGAAGAAATTGACTCCAACCTGCACGATATGACCATTACACAAGAAATACTGGACCAGGCAGATACTCTAAAAGATATGAACTTGCCCAAAGGTACACTGGTGATGATTGTAAAACGCGGAAATGAGTACCTTATTCCGAACGGGACATTAAAGCTTCATGCCGGTGACAAGCTGCTTCTTATTTCGGAAAATGGTAAGGAATAAGAATTACGGATAGGTTTCTATCCGTCCCAAGACAAGAAAAAAGCGGAAACTATTTGCTTTGCATCACTATAAGACCTATCTTTGCGCAGTTTTAACTAAAGTGTGCAACAGCTGAATGGAACAAGAACAAGGGTTCATCGATTATATAGAACAAAGCATTATTAAAAACTGGGATCGCAATGCCCTGACAGACTACAAAGGAGTTACACTACAATACAAAGATGTGGCAAGAAAAATAGCCAAATTCCATATCGTATTGGAAAGTGCCGGTATACAGCCCGGAGACAAGA
Source organism: Bacteroides muris (ex Afrizal et al. 2022) (assembly GCF_004793475.1). Classification (GTDB taxonomy): domain Bacteria; phylum Bacteroidota; class Bacteroidia; order Bacteroidales; family Bacteroidaceae; genus Bacteroides; species Bacteroides muris. Next base: position 4,715 of record NZ_SRYZ01000009.1, read on the forward strand.
TTGCCGTTTGTGGACGTAACAGTGCACATTGGGCAGTCGCTTTTCTGGCAACGGTTACCTATGGAGCCGTCATTGTTCCCATTCTGCATGAGTTCAAGGCTGACAATATCCACAACATCGTCAACCATTCCGAAGCCAAATTGCTATTTGTCGGCGACCGCGCATGGGAGAATCTAAATGAAGAGGCAATGCCCCTGTTGATGGGAATTGTACTGCTGACGGATTTCACTCCGGTGGTTTGCCGAAATGAACAACTGATGGAGGCTTTCGAACACCGCAACGTCCTCTATGGCGCACGCTTCCCCAAGAATTTCCGTCCCGAGCATATCAGCTACCGCAAAGAGGAGTCGCCCGAAGAACTGGCTGTCATCAACTACACTTCAGGGACTACGGGATATTCCAAAGGGGTCATGCTCCCTTATCGTAGCCTGGAGTCCAATGTAGCCTATTGCCATGAAATGCTTCCCGTACGTCCGGGAGACCATATCGTATCCATGTTACCTCTGGGACATGTCTTTGGCATGGTGTACGATTTCCTGTACGGTTTTTCCGCAGGTGCCCATCTGTACTTCCTTACCCGTATGCCGTCTCCCAAGATTATCGCACAGTCATTCTCCGAAATCAAGCCACGGGTCATTTCATGTGTACCGCTCATCGTAGAGAAGATTATCAAGAAGGACATTCTGCCCCGGATAGACAATAAAATAGGCAAGTTGCTGCTGCGGATGCCCATTGTCAACGATAGAATAAAGGCTGACATGCGCAAAAAGGCAATGGAGGCTTTTGGCAACAATTTCGATGAAATCATTATCGGAGGAGCACCGTTCAATGCGGATGTGGAACGTTTCCTGAAGCAGATAAGTTTCCCCTACACCATCGCATATGGCATGACGGAATGCGGTCCCATCATTTGCTCCAGCCGTTGGGAAACACTGAAACCGGCTTCCTGTGGCAAAGCAGCCACCCGCATGGAAGTGAAGATTGCCTCCCCCGATCCGCAGAACGTGGCAGGAGAAATAATCTGTAAAGGTGCCAATCTGATGCTGGGCTATTACAAGAATGCCGAAGCCACCTCCCAAATCATCGATATAAACGGCTGGCTGCACACTGGTGACCTTGCAACGATGGATGCCGAAGGATATGTCACCGTCCGCGGACGTAGCAAGAACATGCTACTCACAGCCAGCGGCCAGAATATCTACCCCGAAGAAATTGAAAGCAAGCTGAACAACATGCCATACGTATCCGAATCACTCATCCTATTGCAAAAAGACAAACTTGTGGCCCTTATCTATCCCGATTTCGACGATGCATTCGCCCACGGCTTGGAGCAATCGGACGTTGAGAAGATTATGGAGGACAACCGGAATGAATTGAATCTGCAATTACCGGCCTACAGCCAGATTACAAAAGTCAAGATACACTTCGAGGAGTTCGAGAAAACAGCCAAGAAGAGTATCAAGAGATTCATGTATCAAGAGGCAAAAGGATAAGGGGAATGGGGCAAACTGCTCTTTTAACGCTTTCTTTTTGTTAACAAAAATAGAAGCAAAGGAACAAACAGCTAATAAGTGTTATAAAACACACTTTTTTATTTGGATAATTTGCACATTCTCCCAATATCCGTATCTTTGCAATGTGTTTTTCATAGTATTAGATTTAAGGTTAACAAAGGTTGGAGTACAGCGGTACTCCTTTTTTTATGCCCGTAAATCAGATATTCCCGGAAAGCCTCTTCAGTCCCTTCAATACAGATTTATCTTTCACCTCCATGATGCTGATGGCATAGCCTCCACCGGAAGCAGCTTTCAGTTTCAAGACCGTTTTGGGAGAAACTATACCTTCACGGATAACATAAGCTTGCGGATTTGTCTTATAATCAGCATCTTTTGCATCGGCATAGACGGTTGCAATATACTGCTTGTCTGCATCCAGGAAATCCAGTTTCATAGTTGAAGCATGTCCGTGCTCACTGCTGGTGCAACCGATAAACCAATCATTCGTACCTTTTGCCTTACGGGCAACAGTGATGTAACGTCCCGGCTCAGCTTCCAGATAGCGGCTGTCGTCCCAATCCACAGCCACATCTTTGATGAACTGGAAAGCATCCATGAAACGTTCATAGTTCTCAGGAAGGTCGGCAGCCATTTGTAGAGGGCTGTACATAGTGACATAGAGTGCCAGCTGACGCGCCAAGGTAGTATTGGCATGCGTATGGCTGTTCGGATTCAATTTATTGATGTCCATTTCAAAGATACCGGGCGTATAGTCCATCGGGCCGCCTTGCAGACGGGTAAACGGAAGTATCGTTGTGTGGAAGGGCTTGTTACCGGAAAAAGCCTCATACTCCGTGCCTCGGGCAGATTCATTGCCTATCAGGTTGGGATAGGTACGGCATAAACCGGTCGGACGTACCGCTTCATGGGCATTGACCATTATCTTGTGTTTGGCAGCTTCGGTCACGGCGTATAGGTAATGGTTGTTCATCCATTGTCCATAGTGATGCTCGCCACGGGGAATCATATTGCCTACGTAGCCACTCTTTACCGAATTATATCCGTATTTGTTCATCAGCCGGTAGGCGGCCTCCATGTGCCGCTCATAGTTACGGACGGAAGCCGATGTTTCATGGTGCATCATCAGACGGACACCCTTGGAATGGGCATATTCATTCAGATACTTGATGTCAAAATCGGGATAAGGAGTCACGAAATCGAAAACATAATCCTTGGAATTACCGAACCAGTCTTCCCAACCCGTATTCCAACCCTCCACCAATACCTGGTCAAAACCGTGTTCGGCAGCAAAGTCTATGTACTTCTTCACATTAGCCGTGTTGGCCGGATGAATGCCGTTCGGTTTCATCTTGGAATAGTCCGTATCATCCAGTTTCACAGAAGGGAGGTCAAAAGTATATGCCCAGGGCTTTCCCCCTGCAATCATTTCCCACCATACGCCGACATATTTCACCGGCTTAATCCAGGAGGTATCATCATACTTGCAAGGCTCATTCAGATTGAGAATCAAATTGGAGGCCAGTATCTCGCGGGCATCATCACTGACCATGACCGTACGCCAGGGAGTATGGCAGGGAGACTGCATATATCCTTTATTTCCTTGGGCGTCCGGAGTCAGCCAGGATTCAAAAACGAGGTTCTTGTCATCCAGGTTGAGATGCATGCAGGAGTAGTCCACCAAAGCTGCCTCGTGCAGGTTAAGGTACACTCCATCAGCTGTTTTAAGCTGTATGGAAGTCTGGACACCCGTCGGCGAAAAGACAGTTTGTGACGCATTGTCGCTCACAGCTCCCTGCAGCAGTCCACGGATTTCAGAGAGCCTGGACTCCGTGTAATCATATTCCTGGGTATCATAATCTCCCGGAATCCACCAGGCAGTATGGTCGCCGGTCATGGCAAACCGGGAATGCTCTTCCTTTATCACAAAATAAACCAGATTCTTCTGTTGCGGAAACTCATAACGGAATCCCACGCCGTCATCATATACCCGAAAACGGATATTCATAAAACGAGTGGTAGACGGTTGTTCAAGTTCTACCAGCAATTCGTTGTAGTGGTTGCGGATATCTTTTGTTTCCCCCCACACCGGTTGCCAGGTTTCATCGAAAGTGGAAGTAGAAGTCCTTACTACTTTGAAACCATCCATCAGGCTGGTAGCTCCTTTAAGTTCCAGTCCCAACGTACTGAGATTGATGACAGGGGCCCCTTTATAATCCACCTGATAGGCTGGTCTCCCGTCTTTTGTCAGTTCAAAATCCAGCTTCACCATGCCCGAAGGGGATGAAATGCCTTCAGCATTCCCCGCTAGGGCAGAAAAAAGCAAAGCCGCGCTAAGTACAAATTTCTTCATAATAATGATATGTTTTTTGTGTTAATAGATAAACTCAATGATATGCTCCTTTCCATCATCCGGTAACCTCAGCAGGCAGGTCTCCTGCTTCTTGTCGGGACACCAGGCAGTTATCGTAAACTCTGTCTCCCGATTTTCTTCCAGCTTTCCGACATTCGTTTTCTTGATTTTCTGACCGTCCAGCAAAGCCGTTTTCGGCATCTGTTCCGTATAGATGCAGAACATCAGGTTTCGTTGGCCGGGTAAGCTATATTTCTCACCGGTCCGTGTACCTACTTTCAGCGTATAGCCTTTGTCGGTAGTCTGGCAAGTAATAGGAGTGCGCATGAACTCTCCACGCAAATATCCTAAATCAGTTCCTGCATCTTCATAAAGCGAGAAGGTTGTTTCACTGCCCGCTGCAGCAGGAAATATCTCAAACGTAACCGGATAGACAAGTTTCTCGTCCGTATAGTTCATGACCGGCATTTGGGGTATGATGCTTCCTTGCTTTACAAACATAGGAATAGTATTGAGGGGAGCATCCACCGTCATCCATTGCTCACCGCTATATGCTGTGTGTTTGTTGTTGTAGTCAATCCAAGTTCCTTCAGGAAGATAAACATTTTTATTTCTCGCTCCTTTTTTTACTACCGGAGCAACCAGTAGCTCACTGCCAAACATAAACTGGGCATCCGTAGAGAACGTTTCCATATCTGCCGGATATTCCAGAAACATCGGTCGCATGAGGGGCAACCCCGTTTCGTGTGCTTCGCGGGCATACGTATAGATATAAGGCAAAAGGCGATATTTCAATTCGATGGCTGTCTTGGCATTCTTCTCGGACTCTTCGCCGAACAGCCACGGCTCCACAGCCACGTTGCCCTCATGATGAATGCGGCTCAGGGGATTGAAAGCGCCCATCTGTATCCACCGCGTATAAAGTTCAGCCATCGCAGGATAATCCTCTATATCTCCGCAATAACCGGTAATGTCACAAGTAGTAAAAGGAATAATTCCTAAACCGGCAGACAACAATACCGGAATCTGATTGGCCATCTGCCCCCAGCCCTGCGTCACGTCATCACCGTTTCCACAGTCACCAGTCCAGCCGAAGGTATAGCGTTGCAAGCCCGCAAAAGCGGCACGTGTCATCTGAAATACGCGACGGTCAGGATTCCGTTTTTCAAACTGCTCCTTCACCACCTTATCCCACGTAAGACCATAAACATTGTGAATCTCATCATGCATGCCCAAATGGTGTTTCATCACCAGCCGTTCCGTCTGCTCCTCATTGCTCCAGGCAGGTTCACCCATATCAGTCCAGAAACCGGCAATGCCATCATCAATGGGCTTCTGCTGATAAGCTCCCCACCAGTCTGCCACAGCAGGAAGGGTGAAGTCTACTACGCCACAATTACCACCCCAGGGCCAGGGCATGTCATAACTCCTGCCGTCGGTGGAGTCCTTTACCAGATACCCTAACCTATCGGCTTCCTCCCATTGCCGCTTATTGGCTTGTGAAATGACCGGATCTTGCGAAACCACCACCTTGAAGCCCATATCCTTGAGGTCTGCAAGCATCTTTTTCGGATTCTCGTAGTTCCCTTTCCGCCACTCGAAATCCTGCAAATATTGTGTCCAGCCGATGTCTTGGTAAATAACATCACAAGGAATTCCACGCTTACGATAGCCTTCAGCTATTTCATAAGACAATTTCTCGCTCGTCAGCAGTCCCCGGCATTGTGCAAAGCCCAATGCCCATTTAGGAGGCATTATGGGTTTTCCCGTCAGGTCGACATATTGTTTCATGATTTCCTTATAATCCTTCCCGAAGATGAAATAATAAATCATCTCTCCCCCAGGAGCCTCGAAACTGTAGTAATCGCGGCTTTCCGTACCAAACTTAAATTCGGTTTTATACGTATTGTCCAGGAAAATACCATAACGATAACTGCTCATAAAGAACGGAATACTCTTGTAGAGCGGATCCTCAACGATGCTATAACAAGGCTTGTCGCTATTCCACATCTTGTAGGCTTCACCCCGACGATCCAGCTTGCCGGTCTTTTCTCCCAGGCCGAAGAAGTGTTCATCGCGACGAAGAATCTTGTATTCCAGTTTGCGTTGTCCGTCACTGATATGTCCTTTATCGGCATAATCACTGAACAGCAGTTTCTGATACTTGTCGAATATCTGTAAGTTAAACGGGGATTTGTTTACCCGAATGCGAAGCTTGGGAGTAAAAATCTCGTAACAAGCATTCTGCTCGTCCACATGAACAGTACCCACATCTTCCAAGTCCTCATTAACAACGGCAAAAGAAGGATTATTGCGCTGGAAACTTCCATCGGGAGAAAACCAGATACGCACCGTAGACTGGCTGCACAGGCGCAATTGTATGGCAGAACTGTCATTCAAATGAAAGGTCACACTCCGCTCGTTGCTGGTATAGGACGTACAGTCTCCAGTACGGCTCTGCGCATATGCACAGACCGTAAATGCACAGACCGTGAAAAATAAAAGTATATATTTCTTCATTACCATAATCTGTTTGTTCCTTAATAAAATATTTTACTCCATCACAAGCATTGTCCAGTACTTCAGCAAAGGCAAGGTAAAGGTAACCGTACCGTCTTTCTGTTCAAACACCAGTTCCTGCGAAGCACCGGCATGGAAATCGGGCGATGCAACCCATATCTTGTTCACTTTGCCGGAAACATTCATCTTCAGCGGTACGTCAGATACCAAGCGCGGTTCAGGCATTGTCCCATTCAAATCCCTCCAACTCAAATTATCTGCATTGAGGAAGTTAAGCAAATGAATGACTTGCCTGCCATTTACATTTTTGGCATAAACAGTGATGGCAGACTTCTGCGGTGGCCACACATTCAGAGAAAGATTCTGTGTGGCATCCGTACAAGTCAAAGAAACAGCTATCTCCGCCTCCGTATCCTTGTCACGAAGTAGATTCTGATAAGCTGTCATAAAGTCATAATAACGAATCATGGCTGTTTTCAGTACATCGTTCATTTGCAAAGCCGTGCTTGGAAAGTACTCGCGGCATAGCATGTGGTCGCCCAATTCCAAATGTGAACCACCCAATGCAAACATCACGGCATCCGTCAGCAGCACACCCGGTGTATTGAACTCACCGGTACTGCTACCTGCCTTGTCATAGTTCATGTATGCGGCAAACACCGTTTTCAAGGTATGGTTGCCATACTGGTCGTTCGCCTTGATAATGGTGTGCAAATCCTTGAAGCCTGCCTCATCGCCCCATACTTCATTATAAAGGAAATCCACTTTACCCGTACCAGCTATCTGGGAAGCTCCATAGCTGGAGACGGCATTCATCACCAAACGCTTGTCCGGATGCTTCTGTTTCATGGCTTCGATGAACGAGGCATATCCCTTAGGCAGATTTACCTTATTGCCATCATAGTCATAGCGGTCACCCCGGTTTCCCAGTTGGTCTATCTGATAACCGTCAAAGTCCAGATTGGCATAAACATCATCGTTTTTCTGGGCAATATATGCCTGCCATTCCGTATTGGTGGGATTGAGCAGGAAGATATTACTTTTCCAACTGGAGGGCAAGTCATGCGAATCCTTATCCATACGTCCCGTGTTCTTGAATATGTACCATTCTTCCTTTACTCCGTCGGAAACGGCATCGTCCAAAGCTCCGAAACATAGATTGTAAAACATGGACTTCATGCCCAGGCTGTGTTGTGTAGAGATATACTTCTTCACTACCTCGGTATAGACCTCCCGGTTGGCAATGTCCTTATAGAGCTCGTCCAGATGCTCACGCGTACCACCTAACGGCCAGTGATGCTTGTTGTGCCAATCCTGAAACTGTACCCCGTTAATGTGGCAACGGTTCAGGAAAGCCATCTCCTTCTCTATCACTCCATCCACCTTTTTCGAAGCATCAAAAGTGGCAACGAAACCATAACGTGGAAAACGTGTCCAGTCACTGGATACATCTACGGCAATAGTACCAAGAATAACCTCTGTTCCATTCTCTTTTGTACGGTATACATCCACCAGATAACCGGTATAATCGGTTGCCGGAGCAGTCCAAGTCCAAGTAGTACCGACAGCAGCCTGCTCCGATACAACCTTGTCCATTGTCCGGTAGCGGATTTTAGCTCCGGCAGGAAGGGCGTCAGCTGTAAAAGAAACACTCTCGCCCGGCCGGTAACATGCCTTGTCGGTAGTGAGATTGACCGTCAAGTCCGAGGTGACTGGGGTTACTTCCGTAACCCCTCCACTCTCTCCGCCTCCACCGGTACCGCTACCGGTATCATCACTCTCCTTGCTGCATGCAACCAGCAGCAAGGCTACCATTGTTGTATAAACTATCTTCTTCATCTATTGTAGATACCTATTGTTTCACGATTGAAATTGTCTCTTCCAGCTGATTCAAAGTAATCAGATAGGAACCTGCTGTCGTAATCTTCCACTTCTGGTCGATGCCGCCTACCATCACGTCCAGATATTGCGCTTTGAACGCTTCGTCTGATTTATCAAGGAAAAGCATCGGTTCAGTTTCTCCGGCAGGCTGTTTGTCTGCTACAGCCGGCATAAACCAGGCTCCATTCCAATCTTCCTGCTTATCACAAGTAAATTTCAACTCACCGGCATTCAGCGTACCTTTCCAAGTGAACACATACGGATTATCCGTTGTCTGCATCGGCGTAGCATCACCAATCGTCCAACCGGCCGGAGTAGCATCACCTACCATATAAATCATCTCATACGGAGTAAATTCGCTCATCATCATGCGTTCCTTACCACTACGGATATCCATGCAAATCTTGTAGGCCTTGCCGCATTCCCCGTCTTTCAGCACCCATTTATTGTCCGGGTCGAACCCTTTCACAAACACCACTTCTGTATCGGTATAAGCAGCATCGGCGTTCTTGGCCTTATACATATTCTCCCAACTTCCATCGGAGGTTCCGAACTTGAATTCCCCTCCTTTGCCCACTTCGAAGAACTTGCCGAAGCGGAACAAGTATGGGTCGAGCACATCTTGTTTCATCTTCACGAATCCCCAATCCGTAGCGTTACCCACAAAATAAAGCTGGTCATAGACAGGTGCCAACGTCTCTGTCTGGGTCAATGTAAGAACACCGGTAAACAGATTGGCCTCGACGATGTAATTATGATCTTCTTCGACAATAAAAGGTATGTCCGGCTGGTCATCACTGCTACGAAGCATCAGCAAGCCGTCTGTTCCCTTGTTGTAAGAGGGCAGGAATGAGCCTAAGGTCGTGATGAACTTAAATTCACCCGCAACAAGTCGGCCCGTCCATGTAAAGATACCATTGTCCTTGCGGATCATTTCTGTCGCATCATCGGCACTCCATCCGCCCGGAGTGGCACTACCTATAAGATAAAGGGTGGATGTAAGCGGTTTATAAGCAGTAACGCTGAAAGCAGTGATAGATACCTGCTTTTCGTCCCGTTCCGTTACAACAGCTGTCAACCGCGCCTCCAGCGAAATGTTCTCCCCAGCAGTTGCCCCAAAATGGTTGCGCAGGATGTCATTCAATTCCTCCACGTTCTTTTTCCATGAGTATTCTTGTACGGCATTCTCCACAGCCACATAAGAGTTTGCAAAATTACTGCCGGCCTTTGCCAGTTCCAACGTATAGGATATTTTATTGCCCGTCCCATAATTGGTTCCCGTAGTCCAGGAAAGCTCCAGGGCATCATCGGCATGTGCCTGCTCATTCAAAACAACTTCCGTCTTGCTGACCGTCAGTACAAGTTCATTCTGTCCTTTATCCAATTCCATGTAATCATCATCTACACAAGCAGATAAGGCTGCACAGCCCAGTAAGGCAAATACAAGGTGTGAAATATATTTCTTCATATTATTCTTCTGATTAAATTAATTAATAACCCGGGTTCTGCACCATTAAGGTATTAGCATCCATCTCCGTCTGCGGAATAGGGAACAGCAAGCGGTTCTTGTTCACGTTGCTCTTTCCAATGGAATGCAGGAATTTAATGGCATACTCTCCATTGTTGACACGAATCATGTCGAACCAGCGATGCCCTTCGAAAGCTAGTTCCATGCGGCGCTCATGGATAATCTTTTCACGCATGGTTTCCTGTGACAAGCCCGAAACCTCCGGCAGTCCGGCACGCTTACGTACAATATTCAAAGGAGCGGCAGCCTGGTCAGGGCGTCCCATTTCATTCAAAGCTTCGGCCTTCTTCAGCAGGACGTCCGCATAACGATAAATTACGAAGTTCGCAGGATTGGTGTTATACTCCGGAGAAACCGTTTTCGACACTAGGAACTTGCGTACATTGTATCCCGTATTGGAATAAGAGCTTTTGTAAGCCTTACCGTCAAAGTCCGGACATCCGGCATAAAGCACGGTCAAATCCTTACGTTTGTCACCGCTCTCATATTGCCCCACAAATTCTTCTGTAGGCTGGTTCCAGCCATAACTTCCGGCAACAAAATCCGAATTACGGGGCCCCATGAAAGTGGAAAGCCAGGAAGACTGCGGGTTGTTCCCCCAGAAATCATATTCCGTATTTCCCGAATACTGGACTTCGAATAAAGATTCCGGCCCGTTATTGACCAATGCATCGAAATTGTCCTCATACTTGCAGGAAGAAAGGTCATACCCCAAATTTGTTATCTCATCACACAAATCAGATACCTCCTGATAATATTCCGTATGATTAGGAGCCAGCGTCAGATAAATATCTGCCAACATGGCCAAAGCTGCATCTTTGCAAGCACGTCCCACATTTTCGTCGTCGTAAGAAGACTTGGCAGGAAGCAGGTCAACCGCATTCTTACAATCGGAAATTATCTGGGCATAAGTCTCTTCGACTGTAGCGCGTGCAATGTCTGTCGGTTCTCCCGGATTATAAGGAGCCAAACGCAGTGGAACACCACCGTACAGACGTACCAATACATAGTAATAATGTGCACGGAGAAAATAAGCCTCTCCCAGACAGCGGTTCTTGATTCTCTCTGACACGGCTTCAGCCTCCAAAAGACTATTCAACACAATGTTGCATTGTCCTATCCCCACCCAGGGAGAACGCCACATGTACAATGCCATGCCATTGTCGCTCTGCGTTATGAAGTTAGAAGCTTGTATCGTTTCAAGACCATCAGTACCGCCACCGGCACCAACCAAGCTATTGCCTGCCACAATATCCAATGTCCAGATACGCTGGTTGTACATATTGGAAGACTGAAGGGTGCGATAGCAGGCATTGGTCAGAGCAATGGCCACATCATCGGTCACCGTCGTTTCCGGGTCAACCGTATTTTTAGGAGACTTGTCCAGGAAGTCGCTGCAGGAAGCCAGCAGCAATACCGCCAGCATATATAGTAAATTTGTTATCTTTTTCATATCCGAGTCAATCATTAAAAGTTAAAGTTTAATCCTACACTGAACGTACGGGAGATGGGGTAACGATTCTGATCTATTCCGTTAATACCCACTTCGGGGTCGAAACCGGAATATCCGGTGATGGTAGCCACATTCTCACAAGAGAGTGAAAGGCGTGCATTCTCAATCCGGGCTTTCTGCAACCACTGCTTCGGGAAAGTATATGAGAGTGTGATATTCTTCAAGCGCAGATAAGAACCATTCTCCACAAAGCGATCTGATACGCGTGTATTCTGATTGGGGTCGCCGAACACGGCACGCGGCATCGAATTACTGGTGCCCTCTCCTTGCCAACGCTCCAGTACGTCGATAGTCTGGTTATAGGCAGCTGCCATACCGGTATTGTCGATATTGTTGGCATTGTATATCTTATTTCCGGCTATACCTTGCAGGAAAACAGAAAGTTCGAAACCCTTATAGGAAAGGCTGTTGTTCATGGAGAACAGCCAACTTGGGTTCGGGTTACCGATGACGGTACGGTCACTATCATTGATGACACCATCGTTGTTCAAATCCCTGAAACGGATATCACCCGGCTCAGCTCCCGGCTGCACGGCATGTGTATTCACTTCAGACTGGTTCTGGAAGATTCCGTCCGTAACATAGCCGTAGAAGACATTAATGGGATAGTCCTTTGCTAGCATCGTTACATAGGAGTTATTGATTTGGTTAATGTAATAAGGAACGTCGCTGTTCAAATCCTTAATTTTATTCTTGTTGTAAGTGGCGGTCAGATTCGTTTCCCATCCCAGTTCACCCGTCAGGTTGATGGTATGCAGGCTCATTTCAATACCTTGATTACGTACTTTTCCGGCATTGGTATACGTGGTTGTAGTATCTTCAAATCCCGATGTGATGGGGATAGACGCCTTTACCAGCATGTCTCTCGTCTCCTTCAGATAAGCATCGAACGAGAACATAACGCGTGAATTGAACAGTGAGGCATCAAAACCGATGTTGGTTTGTGCCACCTCTTCCCAATGGATATACGGGTTGGCAAGAGTAGAAGAAACCAGCGCTGTCTGATTGCCGCTCGAAATGCCAAAAGGATATACACTGGTATTGTAGGATGCCAGATAGCTGTAGTTTCCAACACTTGCCTGGCTACCGGTCACACCGTATCCCGCACGCACTTTCAGGTCATTGATATAGTCGTTTTTTGGAAACCACTTTTCCTGAGAGGCACGCCATGCCACAGATACGGAAGGGAAAGTACCCCAGCGATGTTTCTTACCGAAACGGCTGGAACCGTCACGACGAATGGTTGCAGTCAGCAAATAGCGGTCTTCGTAAGAGTAGTTGACACGTGCCATGTAAGAGAGCAATGCCCACTCTGTCTCGTTTCCACCGATGGCATACATTTCCTCGCCATTATCCATTTCGTGCACATTGTCGAACATAAACACATTCTTCTGCGCATTCAGGTAGTCGTTGGTGTTCCATTGGGCAGACATACCAGCCATCAATCCCACACGATGTTTTTCTGCAAAAGTATGGTCGAATAGGAAATAGTTGTCCCACAAATAAGTGAACGACTTGTTATCGCTCTTATAACGTGAAGTCTCCTCTGTGGGAGTGGGTTTCCAGTTATACTTGGGGGTAAAGTTGTCTATGAACCAGAATTTGGCATCATAGCCGAAAGTACTTTTAAACTTAAGCCATTTGGTAAAAGTAAGTTCTGCCGTCAAGTTGGCCAGGAAGTTATATCCATCAGTCTGACTCTTGTTCAGTTCCGTCGGTCCAATGGGGTTGCGCGTGCTGCCATACCATTCCGAGTTACCATCAGGGCCACTCCAACTGCCATCTTCATTCTTCACCGGATAAATGGGGAGCGCTTTCAGTGCGTCGCCTATATTATAGCTGCCCGACTTCTTCGTATCGGCACTGAACGTAATGTTATTGGAGAACTTCAACCATTTCAAGACTTGCGCATCACTGTTGGACTGGAATGTGAAGCGACGGTAATTCACACTCTTCACGATACCGGACTGATCCAGAAAACCACCGGACACATAATAATGGGATTTCTCGTTACCGCCGGAATAACTTACCGTATAGTTCTGCATCACACCCGTACGGAGCAATTCATCCATCCAGTCGGTACCTGCACCCAATTCAGAAGGATTGGCCCATTCCGGATTAGGATTGCGTCCACTGTTCACCATCATGTCATTACTCAACTCGGCATACTGCGCCGCGTTCAATAAAGAAGGTACGTTCGTAGCATTCTGGAAAGAGTAATTGGCAGATACAGCAAGTTTTCCTTTTCCTTCCGTACCGCGTTTGGTGGTAATCATCACAACTCCATTGGCTCCCCGAGAACCGTAGATGGCTGTGGCCGAAGCATCCTTCAATACATCCAAACGTTCCACATCGGCCATATTCAAGGAAGACAAGCCCAAGTCGGTAGGCACTCCGTCAATCACGACCAGCGGGTCGCAGTTGTTGATAGAACCCAAACCACGAATCTTGATGGATACATTGTCTCCCGGTTTACCGGCATCTACAATCTGTACACCTGAGATTTTTCCCTGGATGGCTTGTCCCAAATTGGATACGGGGGAATCCTTGATATCCTTGTTGCCAATGGAGGACACTGCTCCTGTAAGGTCGCTTTTCTTCATGGTACCATATCCTATCACCACGACTTCATCCAGCATTTCGGTGTCTTCAGACAAAACTACCTGAAGCTGTTTCTGTCCTTTCACCTGAACCTCCTGGGTCTTATAGCCTACAAATGAAACGACAAGGGTACCGTTCGGAGACATGTTCAAAGAGAAATCACCGTCAATACCGGTTATTGTCCCATTTGTGGTTCCTTTTTCCATTACACTGGCGCCAATAACCGTTTCACCGGTCTGGTCTTTCACTACACCTTGTACTGTAATTTGCTGCGCGAACATGCACATCGGAAGTAACATCCCTATCAGACAAACCATCATCCGTAGCCTGCCGATTGGCATTTTGTACTTTTGCATAATATAAGAATTAAAAGTTAATAATAAAAACATAAATCACATGTGTCACTCTTTCCGAAGAGGAACAATGCAAATGTATCAGATAAGAGAGGTCAATAGTGGGAGAAAGAGTAAAAAAGTAGTGTATTACACCATTAAAACAGATTTAAAATTCTATTTATCAATAACATATAAAATCATTATACAACTAAAAAAGTAGTGGAAATATAAACGTATAAGAGACACTTTCAGGCTTCAAAATCCCAAATTTCAGTTCTTCGACTTGCCAATTTTCATCACTTCCTGTTCCAATAAGTCGCGGTCACCGGCAGCTTTATTGCGGACTTTCGTACGATAGTTATAAATAGTAGTAACGGAATACCGAAGGAATTGGGCTATCTTCACGCTGTCAGTAATACCCAAACGTATCAATGCAAAGATACGCAACTCTGTATTCATCCGTTCGCCATTTTTCAGGGATATTTGCTCATTATCGGCAAGCAGGGCATTGAAGTCTTCTACAAAAGTAGGAAACAGCTGCAGGAAAGTATTGTCAAAGTTGGTATAGAATTCCTTCAATTCTCCTTCTATAAATTTGGAAGACTTGATGTTCTTGTAAAGCTCTTCCACATTTCCGGTAGCGGCAATCTTTCCCAGCGACCGGCGGTAATTGTCCATCTTTTCCAAATAGACCGAGCACTGATCCATATATCGGCCGATATACTCCTCCTTCAGATAAGAGTTTTCAGCAATGCTATGGTTCGCCTCCTTGAGCTGTGCATTGGAGAGATGAAGCTCATTGTTCAGCTCCTTCAGCCGTTTGTTGGCATCAATCACTTCTCTGCGGGCAGCAGCCACTTTCTTCATCTGCTTGTACACATAGAATATGGCAAGCAACAGAAAAAGTGAAAGCAGGCTGATAGATACCAGTGCCCATTTCATCTGCTCTTGCTGCTTCTCTGTCTTTTGCTGGTAAGCATCATTAATGATAGGAAAGATTTCCAGAATCTCCAGCTTGCGCAATCGGGCATTGCAGGCGGCTGCGTCTTCCATACATATCTTCACATAAGAATAGGCACGCTCGATATCCCCTTCCTGGTAAAGCAGTACCGCGAGCTTGCGCAAAGAGACATATTCACGGACAGCGGTTTTCATATCCGCTATAGCAGAAACAATCAGGTATTCCTTTTCCTTCTCCTTGTCACCTTTCAGACGGTAAGACTCTGATAAAGTATAGGCACAAATCGCAACGTCGTGTTCATAGTCCTTCTGCTGTGCCAGATAATCTGTCAGCAAACGGATGGCCTTGTCACATTCATTGCGTACATTATACTGGTCGGACTGAATCAAGGTATGTATCAGAAGATTATCTTTATTGACCAGCAACAACGAATCACGATATCTGTCCGTAAGCTCCGCATAAAGCTTCTTTTCATATTCCGTCACAGCATAATCGGCCATAAGGCCATAGACCGTACGATAGATATGGTAATAATATGGACGGATAGCCTCCGATAACCGATTTGCATGAATATTCTGCATTAAATCCATACCCTCCTTATACATACCGGTCATTCCCAAAACATCTGCTTTATTCATGCGAGCATTGTCTATGTATTCCGGGTTTCCAAGACGTATGGCTATCCGTTCCCTCTCCTCGGCCACGTGCAATGCAGAATCCGTATTGAACGAACGGTACTCATCCAGCAATGTGCCAAGAATGGCAAAACGTTCTTCAGCCGGTATCTGCCGATACAACTGTCTTTTCAGCTCCACCAGCTTCAGCTCTTTCTGCTCCATATATATGGGACGCTCCTTTATCACCCGGTCCAGTTTCAGCAGCAAAGAATCCGCCCGGCTGCTGTTTGCAGCATAAAGGCGGCACATATAGATGGTACAAAGACACAAGAATATAATTATATTTTTCATACGGCTTTCTGATTAGTCAAAGGCAATACTTTTTGAGAATCCTCATGCAAAAGTAATTAAAATACCATAAAATCCTATTCTACTATCATTAAAAGCTCGAAAGCAGAGTGATAAAAGGGCATACTGCAAGCAAAAGATTTAAAATATTGAATTACCTTTACGGAGAATTCAAAGATAGACCATATCATAATATCATCCGATTATCATGGATATACACACATTCATTGCCAATTATCAGGAAGCTTTCGGCCAACGTGCCGAACTCCCCATCGCCTTTTGGTATTCAGACCGAATGGAGGCATCTACAGAGAAAGTAACCGGTTGTCTCTTCAAATGTATGAAACAAGTCAGAGACGGTAGAACCGTCAGTCTCAGCAACGAAACAATCGCCTGCGGAGGAGGTAAGTTCTATACCGGATTTACAGAAATGCCCGAGCGCGTCCCGGATTTCGTCTCCTTGAAAGAGAAATACAAGAAGACTCCCGAAATGGTGGTAGATTTTATCAGTGAACTACAGATTCCCAGAGCCGACAAGACCTACCTGCATTTTGCCCGCATAGACAAGATACCTTCCTTCGACGAAGTAGAAGGCGTGCTGTTCCTGCCCACGCCCGATATACTATCCGGGCTGGCGACATGGGCTTCTTTTGACAACAATGCATTAGATACCGTGGCAGCTCCATTCGGCTCCGGCTGTTGCTCCGTCATTACCCAAGCCATCATTGAAAACCGGAAACAAGGGAAACGTACTTTCCTGGGATTCTTCGACCCCTCCGTCCGCCCATACTTCGAAGCTGATTTATTAAGCCTCACTATCCCCATGTCGCGGTTCAAGGAGATGTATCACACCATGCGTGAAAGCTGTCTGTTCGATACACATGCCTGGGGAAAAATCAAGGAAAGGATACAGCTTTCCCAATCAGGAGACGTGCATATTCTCCCCTCTCCCATTTCCTTCCCCCTCCTTCCGGACATTTATCTGCAAGAAATCAGAATAGAAGATGCCGCAGCCATCTACTATGCCATCGACACACACCGGGATTACTTAAGAACATGGCTGCCATTCGTGGATAATATGCGTACGATAGCTGATGAAGAAGCTTTTTTACGCCAGGCACTATCCGCTCCTGCCGAACGGTATGAACCTATATTCGGCATTTGGAACCAACAGCATGAAATCTGCGGACTGATAGGTTTCCATTTCTCCGATTTCGACAACCACCGTACAGAACTCGGCTATTGGCTACTGCCGGAATACCAGCACCGGGGCATCATTACTGAAAGTGTCCGCAAGTTGTGCCTGTGGGCCGTACAAGAAAAAGAGATGAAACGGATACAAATTCGCTGTGCCGTGGATAACGCAGCCAGTAATGCTGTACCGGTTCGCCTCGGTTTCATCCATGAGGGAACAGAACGTTGCGGAGAACTGCTGGCTTCCGGAGAATATACAGATATACATATATACAGCATCTTGAAAGAAGAAGTGCTAGCCCATCTCAAACGATAATATATATATCAACGACTATTGAAATTATACATGGAACAACAACCTCATCTCAATGACCACAACAAGCAGGAGTACCCTCCCATGCACACAACGGAGCATATCATCAACCAAACCATGATAAGGTTATTCAGTTGCGGCCGCTCCATATCAGCACACATCGAACGGAAGAAGAGCAAGCTGGACTATCGTCTTGCCGACTGCCCTGCCGAAGAAGAAGTAAAGAAGCTGGAAGAAGCCGTAAACGAGGTTATCGCCCGGCATCTGCCCGTCACAACAGAATTCATCACGCAAGAGGAAGCACAAGGACGTTTCGACCTGAAGCGCCTGCCCGACAGTGCCTCCGAAACGGTACGTGTCGTGAAGGTAGGCGATTACGACGAATGTCTCTGCATCGGAGCACATGTAGAAAATACATCGGAAATCGGAACTTTCAAAATCATCAGCCACGATTGGGACGAAGAAGCAAAGCGCTGGAGAATGCGTTTTAAACTAGTCTGAAAAGAAAATCTCCCGCTGCACAAAACAATGCAACGGGAGATTTCATATCCATAGACAAATGTGGAACTATTTCTTTTTCCCTTTCAGGAAACGGTCTGTCAGCCACCTGCGCATCGGTTCGTCGTACAGTTTCAAACAAGCATAAGCAAGGACAACGGCTCCAACGAAAGTTAGTATCATATAAGGAATACCTTCCACCATTGTAGCGTTATTATTGCATACCCAAGCCGTATAAGTATATACCAGCGGATAATGGGTGATATAAATCGGATAGGAAATATCTCCCAGGAACTTACATACGGCAGTAGAGCGCTTACCGGTCACCTTGCCGCCCGCTCCCATTGAAACAATAACCGGAAAGATGCAGATAATGCAGAAAGCCTCGTAAAGCCCGTTCATCCAATAGCCGTCCTCACCTCCGATGCGGGGAATGGAAAGAACCACCACAATCAGCAGGCTACACCACCAGAAAGCACGCTTTTCAAGCCGTATCAGCCAGCCGAGGCGTGACAGAAGTAATCCGCCGAAGAACGGATACATCAGCCGGACCATCCCCACATACTGCTGTTCCCAGTTCAAAGCCCAACCACCCACAATATCGCCGGCAGGAGCAGTCAGGCAACGGTATATCGTGAAACAACCTGCCACAAACACCAGCACCGATAAGGCCACCTTATTGAACTTGCGCACAAACAGCGCATACAGAATATTACCGATATATTCATAATAGAGCGACCATGCCGGGCCATTCAACGGGTGCATCTCCGTCCAGCCGCGAATGTCGAACTTCAACGGAAGGGGAAGCAATGTGCAGCCCAGCAACATCACCAGCAGCATTGTTCCGATGGACGTATTCTCGATAGGCGGAAAACAAGGCGATTCCTGCAAATAGAAAAAGGCAGCTCCCACAATACTCCCCATAATCACCATAGGATGCAGGCGGATGATACGGCGTTTGAAGAAAGTGCCCACGGTCATCCGGTTCCAACGGTCATCATAAGCATAACCGATAACAAAACCGGAAAGCATGAAGAAGAAATCTACGGCCAGATAACCATGATTGATGATTTGAGCAAGATGGCTGCCTCCCGCATGTGCTTCAAAAAGATGGAAGATAATAACCATGACAGCTGCCACGCCACGAAGTCCGTCAAGAATCTCATAATGCGGTTTCGAGGCAAGATAAGTAGTCCGTGTATTCATTTTGATGTAAGATGTTTATTATTTACGCACAAAGATAGGAGTTTTTTCCAATAATAAAGCTGATAAATATCAGATAAGCTCCATCAATAAATTGACAGGAACGGCTATCCTATACGGGAGCCTGATGGTCGGTCGCAAGAGTCGGCTTCCAATGCCAGCATCCCCTGTTTGGCTGCCAATCCACCGGCATAGCCTATCAGCCTATGGTTGCTGCCCACCACCCGATGGCAGGGGATGAATATCGAAAGGGCATTCGCCCCATTGGCAGCCGCCACCGCGCGCACGGCTTTCGGATGGCCCAGCTTTCGTGAAAGTTCGCCATAGGACATGGTCTTTCCGTAAGGGATGTTCTGCAACTCCTGCCACACCGTCTGCTGGAATTCTGTTCCGACAGCAAGCAGTGGAACATCGAATATGGTCCGCTTACAGGCAAAATACTCATCCAACTGGATGATTGCCCGCGAAATAACTTCCGAAGTGCCTTCCTCATAATCGGCATGCAGTGCCTGCCGTATGCGCTTATCAATGGTCATTCTACGTTTCTCGTTCAGCATCCAGTCGCATAGGCAGAGTTTATCGCCGGAAGCGCCGAGGAGCAGGTCGCCATAAGGAGATTGATAGTATTGGATTAAAATTGTTTCCATCGAACTAATATTAAAAACACAATTGGGTATTAAAATAAATCAGAATGTGTTCCTGTATTGAGCAGAAGCAATGTTAATTCCTTATCATCCTGCTCCCATATCAATAACCCATCCGGCTTGACATGGCACTCCCCCCGCATCGCGCAAATTGCCCGGGCAGAAGATGAGGTTTGTATTCTGAAGGTAAGCTTCCCGTTTCTTGTAGAATTTCAATAACCTTCTGCAACAACAAGAGATTCAGCCCCCGCTTCTGGCATCTCATTTGTAGTCCGCCCACGACTTAATGGCCAAGTCGTCCGGCGTCATCGTGCAGAATGCATTGATGAACGCACTTGCCAGACGGGCATTCGTTATCAGCGGAATATTAAGGTCGATGGCAGCGCGGCGTATCTTGTAGCCGTTATCCAGCTCGCCTGCGGTGAGGTTCTTCGGGATATTGACCACCATGTCTATTTCCTTGCGGTGCAGCATGTCGAGTGCCTGCGGCTGTCGTTCGGGTTCGCTGGGCCAGTAGACGCGTGTATTCTCCACGCCATTCTCCGTAAGGAAGTTGCTGGAACCACCTGTGGCAAATATCTTATACCCCTTCTTCTGAAGCATACGCGCGGCAGAAAGCATGTCCACCTTCTGCTTCGGAGTACCGGTAGAAAGCAGGATATTCTTCTCGGGAATGCGGTAGCCCACGGAGAGCATCGCCTTGAGAATGGCGCAGGAAGTATCGCTGCCGATGCAACCCACCTCTCCCGTGCTTGCCATATCCACACCCAGCACCGGGTCTGCCTTCTGCAGACGGTTGAAGGAGAACTGGCTCGCCTTGATGCCTACATAGTCCAGGTCGAACAGATTCTTGTCCGGCTTCTGCACGGGGAGGCCAAGCATCACTTTCGTAGCCAGCTCAATAAGGTTTATCTTTAGCACCTTGCTGACAAACGGGAACGAACGGCTGGCACGGAGGTTACACTCAATCACCTTGATATCGTTTTCACGGGCCAGGTACTGGATGTTGAACGGACCGGAGATATTCAGCTCACGGGCTATCTCGCGGCTGATGCGCTTGATGCGGCGAACCGTCTCGACATACAACTTCTGCGGCGGGAACTGGATGGTAGCGTCGCCGGAATGTACCCCGGCAAACTCGATATGCTCACTGATGGCGTACGCAATAATCTCACCGTCCTGCGCCACAGCATCCATCTCCACCTCCTTGGCATGCTCAATGAACTGGCTTACCACTACGGGGTGTTTCTTGCTGACATTCGCTGCCAGCCTCAGGAAACGTTCCAGTTCCTCCCGGTTGGAGCAGACGTTCATCGCGGCACCGGACAATACATAGGAAGGCCGAACCAATACCGGGAAGCCCACTTTATCCACAAAGGCGTTGATATCCTCCAGAGAGGTCAGCGCCCGCCATTCGGGCTGGTCCACACCGATGCGGTCGAGCATGGCGGAGAACTTGTCACGGTCTTCGGCATTGTCGATGCTCTTGGCGCTTGTACCGAGGATAGGTACCTTCTGCGCATCGAGGCGCAAGGCTAGGTTGTTAGGAATCTGGCCGCCGGTAGAAACAATCACTCCGTGGGGATTCTCCAGTTCGAGAATATCCATCACGCGCTCGAAGGTAAGCTCGTCGAAATAAAGGCGGTCGCACATATCATAGTCCGTAGACACGGTTTCAGGATTATAGTTTATCATGACACTGCGGTAGCCCTCCTTGCGGATGGTGTTCAGAGCCTGCACGCCACACCAGTCGAACTCTACGGAAGAACCGATACGGTAGGCGCCGGAGCCCAATACGACGATGCTCTTCTTGTCGCCCAGATAATGAACGTCGTTGGCAACACCGCTATACGTCAGGTACAGATAGTTGGTCTGTGCGGGATATTCGGCGGCAAGAGTATCAATCTGCTTTACTACGGGCAAGATGCCTGCATGCTTACGATAGTTGCGAATGTACAGGATGCCGTTTTCCATGTCTCCTTCGAAGCCGATGGCACGGGCAATCTGGAAATCGGAAAAGCCTTGCACTTTTGCCTTGCGCAACAAGCCCACGGGGATTGTTGACAGTTGATGATTGACAGTTGATAATTCAGCATTGGAAGTTGACAGCTGGAAGGAGTGCAACTCCTTTGACGTCTTCATGATGTTCATCAGCTTTTCGAGGAACCATTTGTCAATCTTGGTCAGCTCGTGCACCTGGTCTACCGTATATCCGGCACGGAAAGCTTTTGAAATGACAAAGATGCGCTTGTCGGTAGGTTCGCGCAGAGCCTTGTCGATATCGGATATTACAAGTTCCTTGTTCTCTACGAAGCCGTGCATACCCTGGCCTATCATGCGAAGCCCCTTTTGGATAGCTTCCTCAAAAGTGCGGCCGATAGCCATTACTTCGCCGACCGATTTCATGGAAGAACCGAGCTCCTTGTCCACCCCGTGGAACTTGCCCAAGTCCCAACGCGGTATCTTGCAGACCACATAGTCCAGAGCAGGTTCAAAGAAAGCGCTTGTCGTCTTCGTCACAGAGTTGTTCAAGTCGAACAAGCCATAGCCCAAGCCAAGTTTCGCCGCTACAAATGCCAACGGATAACCCGTTGCTTTAGAGGCCAATGCGGATGAACGGCTCAAGCGTGCATTCACCTCGATTACCCGGTAGTCTTCGCTCATCGGGTCGTAAGCGTACTGTACGTTACACTCTCCTACAATGCCGATATGACGGATAATGCGGATAGCTAGTTCACGTAATTTATGATAGTCCGTATTGCTCAACGTCTGCGACGGGGCAATAACGATGGACTCGCCCGTATGGATGCCCAGCGGGTCGAAGTTTTCCATGTTACAAACCGTGACACAGTTGTCAAAACGGTCGCGTACCACCTCGTATTCCACTTCCTTCCAGCCCTTCAGTGATTTCTCCACCAACACCTGCGGAGAGAAGGAGAAGGCCTTCTCCACCAGCACATTCAGTTCTTCTTCATTGTCGCAGAAACCCGAACCCAATCCGCCGAGCGCGTATGCGGCACGCACGATGACCGGATATCCCAGTTCCCGGGCTGCGCGACGGGCATCGTCCGCGTTCTCCACAGCTTCGCTCTTGATGGTCTTTACGTCAATCTCATTCAGTTTCTGCACAAAAATCTCACGGTCTTCCGTGTCAATGATAGCCTGCACGGGAGTGCCTAGAACTTTCACCCCGTACTTCTCGAAAACCTTGTCTTTATAGAGGGAAACACCGCAGTTCAGCGCCGTCTGTCCGCCAAAAGCAAGCATGATGCCGTCCGGACGCTCTTTCTCTATCACCTTCTCCACAAAGTAAGGAGTGACGGGCAGGAAGTAAATCTGGTCGGCAACTCCTTCCGAGGTCTGCACCGTGGCTATGTTCGGGTTGATGAGAACCGTGTAGATACCTTCCTCCTTCAACGCCTTGAGTGCCTGCGAACCGGAATAGTCAAATTCTCCCGCCTCACCGATTTTCAGTGCGCCGGAACCAAGCAGCAGGACTTTCTTTATATTGTTTTCTTTCATTTGCATATCTGTTTATTAAAAAGTGTAACGACAGTAATAAAACCTTATCTTTTTTTTACTTTCACAATCAGTCGCCAATTGAATGGCATTGAGTCAGGGACTGAAAGGCATTCACTCAGGGACTGAATGGCATTGAGTCAGGGACTCATTATAGCATTTTCTTACACACTGATTACCAGACGGTTATGAACACAACCCATATTGGTAAAATTCTCTTACTGTAACAGTTTAACGAACTCGTCGAAAAGGAACTCCGTATCCGTCGGCCCGCTGGCAGCTTCGGGGTGGAACTGTGCGGAGAACCAAGGATTTCGCTTATGCCGGATGCCCTCATTGGAGCCATCGTTCATATTGATGAACAACGGTTCCCAGTCTTCCGACAGCGTGTTGTTGTCTACGGCGTAACCATGATTCTGGGAGGTGATGAAACAACGCTCAGTACCCACCATGCGCACCGGCTGGTTATGGCTGCGGTGTCCATATTTCAGTTTGTATATCTTGGCGCCCCCCGCCTTGGAAAGCAGCTGGTTCCCCATACATATGCCGAAGATAGGCAGTTTCTCGTTTTGCATCGCCTTGCGGATATTCCGTACGGCAGCATCGCAGGTATCAGGGTCGCCGGGACCGTTGGAGATGAACAGACCGTCGAACTCCAGCCCGTTATAATCGTAGTTCCAGGGAACACGGACCACTTCGACACCACGCCTCAGCAGACAACGGATGATGTTGTGCTTGACACCGCAATCCACAAGCACTACGCGTTTCCGTTGAGAACCGGCAGTTGACAATTGACAATTGAGCTGCGCCGTGGGGGTGCCGGTGTCAAAACGACGGCTTTCTGTTCCGCCATATACGATGATGTCCTTGCAACTGACCTTATCCACATAGTTTATCTCACCATAATCGTCCTTTGGCAATTGTTTATTGTCCATTTCATCGTCGAAAACTATACGCCCCATCATCACCCCGTGCTCGCGAAGCACTTTGGTCAGTTCGCGGGTATCAATGCCCATAATTCCCGGAATCTGTTCGCGTTTCAGCCAGTCGCCCAGGCTTTCCACGGCATTCCAGTGGCTGTAGTTTTCGGAATAATCGCTGACGATAATGGCTTCGGCATGGATATGCTCACTCTCCATGAAGGTAGCAAGCCCGTCCGGTTCGAGCGTGAAAGGCGGCACACCGTAATTGCCCGCCAACGGATAGGTCAGGGTCATCAACTGCCCGGCATACGAAGGGTCGGTCAGGCTTTCGGGATAACCCGTCATGGCCGTATTGAAAACGACCTCTCCCGCTACCGGCTTTTCAAAGCCAAACGATTTGCCGCAAAACACGGTGCCGTCATCCAGGAGAAGCCTCACTCCCTTTCCCTCCCCCCGTAGGCAGGAGGAAGAAGTTACATTCACTTTGTCATTGTTGCTATTCATAAATATATTGTTAATCAAATAATTATTCCATTACAATTCAATCATCCTCTCCCCATTGCCGTTCTATCTCCTCCCCCTCCACTACGGGAGAGGGGAGTTGGGGGAAGAGGCTTTTAAAATTGATAGACTTGTTCTACATAATCAATAAATGCCTTGTTCAGCAGTTTCACACCGCCCAGCGTAGGATAATCGCCGCTGAAGTACCAGTCGCCAGCATGCTTGGGGCAGGCCTCATGCAGCCCTTCGAGAGGCTGGTAGACAATCTGTACCTTGGCTTTCGTCCCTTTGGGAGTGAGCAGTTCCACCATCTTGGCAGAGATTTCTTCGTCTGTGAAAGGAGCATAAATCTCCTTCACATAATTCACCATCTGCTCTTTGGGCAGTCCCACCTGCTCTTTGGACTTGCGGTAGGCGGCGGCTATTACATCGCGCATCTCACGCTCCTTCAGCAGTTCCACGGCAGCCTTGAAAGCGATGAATTCACTCATCCGGGCCATGTCGATGCCATAATAGTCGGGATAACGTACCTGCGGTGAAGAGCTCACAATGACTATCTTCTTCGGACTCAAACGGTCGAGAATACCGATGATGCTCTGTCTCAAGGTGGTTCCGCGCACTATCGAGTCGTCGATGACCACCAGGTTATCCACTCCCGGAACGAGGCTTCCGTAAGTGATGTCGTACACATGGGCGGCAAGGTCGTTCCGGCTGTTTCCTTCGGCAATGAAGGTACGCAGCTTAATGTCCTTGATAGCCACCTTCTCGCTCCGTATGCGCCGTGACAAGATATGCTCCAGCTCTTCATGGCTGGGACTATGCCCCAAGGCGGCAATCTGCTGCACCTTCTCCTCGTTGAGGTAGTTGTCCAATCCTTGCAACATTCCGTAGAAGGCGACTTCCGCCGTATTGGGGATGAAAGAAAAGACGGTATGATCCACATCGTTGTCGATGGCTTTCAATATGTTGGGTACAAGTTTCTCGCCCAACAGTTTACGTTCCCGGTAAATATCCGTATCACTGCCCCGGCTGAAGTAGATGCGCTCGAAGGAACAAGGCTTCATCTTGCGCGGCTTGTTGATTTGCGCGGTACGCACCTTGCCGGACTTGTTGATAAACACGGCTTGTCCGGGTTGCAGCTCCTTGATGGAACCGACAGGAACATTAAGGGCTGTCTGTATCACGGGACGTTCACTGGCAAGCACCGCTATTTCGTCATCCTGATACCAGAAGGCAGTACGGATGCCCCACGGGTCGCGTACGGCAAAAGTCTCTCCGCTTCCGGTGAGCCCACACATCACGTATCCCCCATCCCACTCCTTGCTCGAAGTGCGCAACACGTTGGCAAGATCGATGTAGCCTTCTATGTAATGGGTGATGTCCATACCTGCCAGCCCCTCTGCTTCGGCAAGGTTGAAGAGGCGCTCCACTTCGCGGTCAAGGCGATGCCCCAACTGCTCCAGTATGATGTAGGTATCGGCATATTTGCGAGGATGCTGTCCGATGGCGGTAATGCGTGCGAAGATTTCATCTACGTTCGTCATGTTGAAGTTGCCGCAGAGGGCAAGATTCTTGGCACGCCAGTTGTTTCTCCGGAGAAACGGGTGCACATACGAGATGCCGGACTTGCCGGTAGTGGAGTAGCGCAGGTGTCCCATATAAACCTCCCCGGCAAAAGGCAGCACGCGCTTGGCATATTCCGCATCATGCAACTGCTCCTTGGTCAAGTCCTTGAAGTGACTCTGCACCGTACCGAAAATTTCGGTAATGGCACTCGGACCGAGAGCACGCTCACGGAACATATATTCCTCGCCGGGACTGGCTTCCAGTTTCACACAGGCCAGTCCGGCACCCTCTTGCCCGCGATTGTGTTGTTTCTCCATCAGAAGATAGAGCTTGTTCAGTCCATACATCCATGTTCCGTACTTCTCTTCATAGTACTCCAACGGTTTCAGCAGGCGTATCATGGCAACGCCACATTCATGCTTCAGTTGTTCCATCTTTGCATTTACAATTTACCATTTACAATGTACAACTTTAAGTGTACAATTTTCTTTTTCTATATAGCGTACATATTTACATTTACATCTCCCCAAGCGCAGCCCGATTGCAAATGGCATACGCCCCAGTCACTTCCTGCAAGGCAAGTCGCACCGCCGTCAGTAAGTCCAATATGGTTTGTCACCTGAATATGTTCAATGAACTGTACCGGCACCTCGGTATCAGTGCTGCTTTCAAATAGATAACCTTTGGCTTGAAGTTTTTCTTTAAGGACGGCGTAGTTTTCAATGATGCCGTTATGGATGAGGGCGAGGCGTTCGGAAGAGGAATAATGGGGATGGGCATTGACGGAGCAAGGTTCTCCATGAGTAGCCCAACGTGTATGTGCAATATCAATGCTACCGGAAATATCTTTTTGAGCAACGAAAGCTTCAAGTTCCGAAACCTTACCTTTCGCTTTGTATATGTTCAACTGTCGGTTATCACTGATTAATGCTACCCCCGCACTATCATATCCACGGTACTCCAACCGCTTCAGACCTTTGATAAGAATGGGGCAGGCTTTCCTTTGACCTATATAGCCTACTATTCCACACATAATGTATCAGTATTTGATTTTGCGCTGCAAATATATATATTCTTAAGAACATAAAGTTAACTTTTCCACTATTTATTTATCAGAAGAATAGGAAAAAGTTGTTTTTATATCAAAAAGTTAAAGAAATCATTATTTTATAAGCAAAAGGCTTAATTTACAAATCAAAACCAAACCATCCGATTTTGATTTAGGATTAAAAGAAAACATAGGGTATTTTCCGTCAATTCATAACATTATCCCCTATCGCAGGAATTTTGCAAGAAAGAAGGCAGGGATTTATGTTATCATTTTGCAGTTAATACAATATATTTGCCAAACATTTTGACACCACAAATAATATTATCCAGCAATAAAGAAAGTTTATAGTCATGAAACAAGAACTTTTTAACAGCAAAACAAAAGTAGAGGATTACCAACGACAGCCCAAACAGTTGGGCTTGTATGAGGCATCCCATGAGCATGATGCCTGCGGGGTAGGCATGCTGGTCAATATCCAGGGAGGGAAATCACACGAACTGGTAGAATCGGCATTGAAGGTACTGGAAAACATGCGCCACCGTGGAGCGGAAGGAGCGGACAACAAAACCGGAGACGGCGCCGGCATTATGTTGCAGATACCGCACGAATTCATTCTGTTGCAGGGCATTCCCGTTCCCGAGAAAGGGAAATACGGCACCGGCCTGCTTTTCCTTCCCAAAGACGAGAAAGACCAGGCAACCATCTTGAGCGTCATTATCGAAGAGATTGAAAAGGAGGGATTGACCCTGATGCATCTGCGCAACGTGCCCACTTGCCCCGAAATATTGGGAGAAGCGGCTCTTGCCAACGAACCGGACATCAAGCAAATTTTCATTACCGGATTTACGGAAAGCGAAACTGCCGACCGCAAACTCTATATAATAAGGAAAAGGATAGAGAACAGAATACGCAAGTCGGACATCCCTACCCGCGAGGATTTCTACATCGTCTCGCTCTCTACGAAGAATATCGTCTACAAAGGCATGCTCTCTTCCTTGCAGTTGCGCAACTACTTCCCCGACCTCACCAACAGCTACTTCACCAGCGGGCTGGCACTGGTACACTCCCGTTTCAGCACCAACACTTTTCCCACCTGGGGACTGGCACAGCCTTTCCGCCTGCTGGCACACAACGGCGAAATCAATACCATCCGTGGCAACCGCGGCTGGATGGAAGCCCGTGAGAGTGTACTCTCCTCTCCCGCCCTGGGAGACATCCGGGAGATACGCCCCATCGTGCAACAGGGCATGAGCGACAGTGCCTCGCTGGACAATGTGCTCGAGTTCCTCATCATGTCAGGCCTGAGCCTGCCGCACGCCATGGCCATGCTCGTACCGGAATCGTTCAACGAAAAGAATCCCATCAGCGAAGACTTGAAAGCTTTCTATGAATACCACTCCATCCTGATGGAGCCGTGGGACGGACCGGCGGCACTGCTTTTCAGCGACGGGCGCTATGCAGGCGGCATGCTCGACAGGAACGGACTGCGCCCTGCACGCTACCTGATTACGCAGGGCGGCATGATGGTAGTGGCCAGCGAAGTCGGCGTGATGGATTTCGAGCCGGGAGACATCAAGGAAAAAGGACGACTGCAACCGGGCAAGATACTGCTTATAGACACCGAGAAAGGCGAAATATATTATGACGGCGAACTGAAGAAACAACTTGCCGAAGCCAAACCATACCGCACCTGGCTGGCCGGCAACCGCATCGAGCTGGACGAACTGAAAAGCGGTCGGAAAGTCTCCCATAGCGTGGAGAACTACGACAGCATGCTGCGCATCTTCGGCTACTCCAAAGAAGACGTGGAACGGCTGATTGTCCCGATGTGTACCACCGGTGCCGAACCCATCAACTCCATGGGCAATGATACACCGCTTGCCGTACTATCGGACAAGCCGCAACTGCTGTACAACTATTTCCGCCAGCAGTTTGCCCAAGTCACCAACCCTCCCATCGACCCGATACGCGAAGAACTGGTAATGTCGCTGACCGAATACATCGGAGCCGTAGGCATGAACATACTGACACCCAGCGAAAACCATTGCAAGATGGTGAGGTTGAACCACCCCATCCTGAACAATGCTCAGCTGGATATTCTCTGCAACATCCGGTACAAAGGCTTCAAGACCGTGAAGCTGCCCCTGCTCTTCGAAGTGGCAAAAGGGTGTCGGGGATTGCAGGAAGCATTGGCAACCCTCTGCAAGCAGGCAGAAGAATCCGTCAACGAAGGGGTGAACTACATTGTGCTTTCCGACCGCGACGTAGACGCCGCCCATGCCGCCATTCCGTCACTGCTTGCCGTGTCGGCAGTACACCATCATCTTATCTCTGTGGGCAAACGGGTGCAGACGGCACTGATTGTAGAAAGCGGTGAAATCCGCGAAGTGATGCACGCCGCACTGCTACTGGGTTTCGGAGCCAGCGCACTGAATCCGTACATGGCTTTTGCTGTCATCGACAAACTGGTGAACGAAAAGGAAATACAGCTCGACTACGCCACTGCCGAAAAGAAATATATCAAGTCCGTCTGCAAAGGCTTGTTCAAGATTATGAGCAAGATGGGCATCAGCACCATCCGTTCTTACCGGGGCGCGAAGATTTTCGAGGCCGTAGGACTGAGCGAGGAATTGAGCAATGCCTACTTCGGCGGATTGAGTTCACGCATCGGAGGCATACGCCTGGATGAAGTGGCACGTGATGCCATCGCCTTCCACAAGGAAGGGATGGAGGTTATTAAAAAGAAGGGGGAAGCGGAGCTATTGCCGAACCGCGGACTGTATGCCTTCCGCAAGGATGGTGAGAAGCATGCCTGGAACCCGGAAACCATCAGCACACTGCAACTTGCCACACGACTGGGAAGCTATAAGAAATTCAAGGAGTTCACTGCCATGGTAGACGGCAAGGAAGCTCCCGTCTTCCTGCGCGACTTCCTCGACTTCCGCCGCGCTCCTATCAGCATAGACCGGGTGGAACCGGTAGAGAACATCGTACAGCGTTTTGTCACCGGCGCCATGTCCTACGGCTCCATCAGCCGCGAAGCCCACGAAGCCATGGCTATTGCCATGAACAAGCTGCACGGCCGGAGCAATACGGGCGAAGGAGGCGAAGACCGGGCACGCTTCACACCACGCGAAGACGGCACCAGCCTGCGCAGCGCCATCAAGCAGGTGGCTTCAGGACGTTTCGGTGTCACCGCAGAATATCTGGTGAATGCGGACGAAATACAGATAAAGATTGCCCAAGGCGCCAAGCCGGGCGAAGGCGGACAGCTGCCGGGCTTCAAAGTGGATGAAGTGATTGCCAAGACCCGCCACTCCATCCCGGGCATCTCGCTGATTTCCCCCCCGCCCCACCACGACATTTACTCCATCGAAGACTTGGCACAGCTCATCTTCGACCTGAAAAACGTGAACCCACGGGCGAAAATCAGCGTAAAGCTGGTGGCAGAAAGCGGTGTGGGCACCATTGCCGCCGGCGTGGCAAAGGCAAAGGCTGACTTGATAGTCATATCGGGTGCGGAGGGCGGCACGGGAGCCTCTCCTGCATCATCTATCCGCTATGCCGGCATCTCGCCCGAACTCGGTTTGAGCGAAACGCAACAGACACTGGTGCTGAACGGCCTGCGCGGGCAAGTGATGTTGCAGGTGGACGGACAGCTCAAAACAGGCCGCGACATCATACTGATGGCAATGCTCGGAGCCGAAGAATTCGGTTTCGCTACAAGTGCCCTGATTGTACTGGGTTGCGTAATGATGCGCAAATGCCACCAGAACACCTGCCCCGTAGGGGTGGCGACACAGAACCAAGAACTGCGCAAACGCTTCCGCGGACGCAGCGAGTATCTGGTGAACTTCTTCAAGTTCCTGGCGCAGGAAGTACGCGAATACCTGGCGGAAATCGGTGTGGAACGCCTGGATGACATCATTGGACGCACAGACCTTATCGTCCGCAAGCCGGATGACGGAATCAGGAAACATCAGTTGATAAGCTTCGACAAACTACTGGCACGCGTGGACAACGAAGCCGCCATTCGCCACGTCACCGACCAACAGCATGGCATCGACCATGTAAAAGACGTGGAGATGCTGCATGCAGCTGCCGAAGCCGTAGAGAACCAGAAGGAAATCTCACTGGAATACACCATCGCCAATACCGACCGTGCCTGCGGTGCCATGCTCTCTGGTACCATTGCCTCAAAATACGGAGAAAAAGGACTGCCCGAACATACGCTGAACGTGAAATTCAAGGGCTCTGCCGGACAAAGCTTCGGCGCCTTCCTTGTGTCGGGTGTAAACTTCAAGCTGGAAGGCGAAGCCAATGATTATCTGGGCAAAGGTCTGAGTGGCGGACGCATCGCCGTCCTGCCTCCGGTACGGAGCAACTTCGAGGCAGAGAAGAACACGATTGCAGGCAACACCCTGCTTTATGGCGCCACAAGCGGCGAGGTTTACATCAACGGCCGTGCAGGCGAGCGCTTTGCCGTCCGCAACTCCGGTGCCATAGCCGTAGTGGAGGGAGTAGGCGATCACTGTTGTGAATACATGACCGGCGGACGCGTGGTAGTCCTCGGACAGACGGGACGCAACTTTGCCGCAGGCATGTCCGGCGGTGTTGCCTACGTCTGGAACCGGGACGGCAACTTCGACTACTTCTGCAACATGGAAATGGTGGAGCTGAGCCTCATCGAAGAGGCCTCCTACCGCAAGGAACTGCATGAACTCATCCGCCAGCACTACCTCTATACCGGTTCCAAACTGGCACGCACCATGCTCGATGACTGGCCACGCTATGCCGACCAGTTCATCCAGGTAGTCCCTATCGAATACAAAAAGGTGCTGCAAGAGGAGCAGATGCAGAAATTGCAACAAAAAATTGCAGAAATGCAGAGAGACTATTAAAGCCTCTCCCTCCACCCCCTCCCCCGTAGGGAGGAGGAGGAAATAGTACTGAGAAACAATGAACGACCTACAATATATATGTAGATACAGAAAAAGAGATTTACATCAAATAATACTAACCACTTAAACAAGCGTTACCTCACGCACACCCTCACAGCGCAGCCCTCCCCCTCCCTACGGGGGGGAGGGGGCCGGGGGGAGAGGCTTTATATGGGAGACCCTAAAGCATTCCTCAATATCCCCCGCCAAGAGGCGGGTTACCGTCCGATACACGAACGTATCACAGACTTCAGCCAAGTGGAACAGACACTGAACAGTCACGACCGCAAGCTCCAGGCCTCACGCTGCATGGACTGTGGCGTACCTTTCTGCCACTGGGCATGTCCGCTGGGCAATAAAGACCCGGAATTCCAAGACGCACTCTACCGGGGCAAATGGCACGAAGCCTATCAAATACTGAACAGTACGAATGATTTTCCGGAATTTACGGGACGCATCTGCCCTGCCCTTTGCGAGAAGTCGTGCGTACTGAAACTCTCGTGCGACGAGCCGGTCACTATCCGCGAGAACGAAGCCGCCATTGCCGAAGCTGCCTTTCGCGAGGGCTACATCACACCGTGCAAGCCCGAACGTAACGGAAAGAAGGTAGCCGTTATCGGGGCAGGCCCTGCCGGATTGAGTGTCGCCGTACGGCTGAACGCCAAAGGTTACGAAGTTACCCTATTCGATAGCAAACCGATGCCGGGAGGACTGCTGCGTTATGGCATTCCCAACTTCAAACTGGACAAAGCCGTCATCGACCGCCGCATGAAAATCCTCGAAGCCGAAGGAATCTTGTTCAAGATGGGAGTCCATGTCGATGTACAGAAACTGCCCGCCGGATTCGATGCCTACACCATTTGTACCGGTACGCCCACCGCCCGCGACCTCTCCATTCCGGGCAGGGAGCTGAAAGGTATCTACTTTGCCCTCGACATGCTGGCACAGCAGAACCATATTCTGGATGGAGATACCTTCCCGAAAGACCAGCTCGTCAACGCCCGCGGCAAACGGGTACTCGTCATCGGCGGCGGCGATACCGGGTCCGACTGCATAGGCACCAGCATCCGACAGGGAGCCGTCAGCGTAACCCAGATTGAAATCATGCCCCAACCGCCCATAGAACACAACCCGGATACTCCCTGGCCTCAATGGCCCGTCGTACTGAAAACCACCAGTAGCCACGAAGAAGGCTGTACCCGTCGATGGTCTCTCGCCTCCACCCGGTTCATCGGGAAGAACGGCAGGGTATGCGGTGTGGAAGTGGAAGAAGTGGAGTGGCTTCCGGCAACAGACGGTAGCCGCCCTACCATGAAACCTACGGGTAAGAAAGAGGTCATCGAAGCCGATATGGTACTTCTTGCCATGGGTTTCCTCAAGCCCGAGCAACCGAAGTTTGCAGAGAACGTATTCGTGGCAGGCGATGCCGCCCACGGTGCCAGCCTCGTGGTACGTGCCTTGGCCGACGGACGACGAGTGGCAACAGAGATAGACCGTTACCTCAATCCCCTAAAAGAAAACAAGAAATGATTTCCCTTTCTTTAATTTTTAACCTTTAATTTTTAATTCTCATGTGTGGAATAGCAGGAATCTTCAACATACAGTCTCAAACTCCTGAGTTGAGAAACAAAGCGCTACGGATGGCGCAGAAAATCCGTCATCGCGGACCGGACTGGAGTGGTATCTACGTAGGCGGCTCCGCCATCCTCGCCCACGAACGCCTCTCCATTGTCGACCCGGAATCCGGTGGACAACCCTTATATTCACCCGACCGCAAACAGGTGCTTGCCGTCAACGGCGAGATTTACAACCATCGCGACATCCGTGCCCGCTATGCCGGAAAATACGCCTTCCAGACCGGTTCCGACTGCGAAGTCATCCTTGCCCTTTACAAAGACAAAGGCATCCGCTTCCTCGAAGAGCTGAACGGCATCTTCGCCTTCGCCCTCTATGATGAAGAAACGGACGATTACCTCATCGCCCGCGACCCCATCGGCGTAATCCCCCTTTATATAGGACGCGACAAGGATGGACACATCTACTTCGGCAGTGAGCTGAAAGCCCTTGAGGGTTTCTGCGACGAGTACGAGCCTTTCCTTCCCGGCCACTACTATCGTGGGTGCGAAGGCAAGATGCACCGCTGGTACACCCGCGACTGGATGGACTATACCTCTGTGAAGGACAACTATACCCCTGCCGCCGAACGCAACGCCGCGCCGGCTTCGATAGGCCGGACAGCCTACGGCACACAAGTCACTGCCGTGCACGACGCCCTTGAAGCCGCCGTACAGCGCCAGTTGATGTCCGACGTCCCCTACGGTGTCCTGCTCAGTGGCGGACTCGATTCTTCCGTCATCTCTGCCATCGCCAAGAAATATGCCGCCAAACGCATCGAGACAGACAACAAGGCAGATGCCTGGTGGCCGCAGCTCCATTCCTTCGCCGTCGGCTTGAAGGGTGCTCCCGACTTGATTAAAGCCCGCGAAGTGGCCCGTCATATCGGTACCGTGCATCACGAGATAAACTATACCGTTCAAGAAGGCCTCGATGCTGTCCGCGACGTCATCTATTTCATTGAGACTTACGACATAACCACTGTCCGCGCCTCCACCCCCATGTATCTGCTGGCACGTGTCATCAAAAGCATGGGCATCAAGATGGTACTCAGCGGCGAAGGTGCGGACGAGGTGTTCGGCGGTTATCTTTACTTCCACAAGGCGCCCACACCGCAAGCCTTTCACGAAGAAACCGTGCGCAAGCTCTCCAAACTGCATCTGTACGACTGCCTCCGTGCCAACAAAAGCCTTGCAGCCTGGGGAGTGGAAGGACGTGTCCCCTTCCTCGACAAAGAATTCCTGGATATTGCCATGCGCATCAATCCGGCAGTCAAGATGTGCCCCGGCAAGGAGATAGAAAAGAAAGTAGTCCGCGAAGCCTTTGCCGACATGCTCCCACAGAGCGTTGCCTGGCGGCAGAAAGAACAGTTCTCCGACGGTGTGGGCTACAGTTGGATTGATACGCTGAAAGCCGTCACTGCCGCTGCCGTCAGCGACGAACAGATGGTACATGCAGCCGAACGTTTCCCGATACATACCCCGCAAAACAAGGAGGAGTATTACTACCGCACCATCTTCGAAGAGCATTTCCCCAGTGAAAGCGCAGCCCGGAGTGTTCCCAGCGTACCCAGTGTGGCATGCTCCACCGCCGAAGCGCTGGCATGGGACGCCTCTTTCCAAGGAAAGAACGACCCCAGCGGACGAGCAGTAGCGGGGGTACACGAAGAAGCATACAAGGATTAAAAAAAGAGCTGCCGACAGATTTCCTGCCAGCAGCTCTTCTCATTTTTTATTTATCAAATCCTATCGGACTAAAATATCATTGTCTGTCTGCCAATCACACCTGCCACAGCACTCGCTACGGCAATAATAAGTTTCAAAATCACATTCCACGTTTTCTTCATAAAGATTATCCATTATCCAATTAATAATTCATAGCTACCGTTATCCCAGTGGATTCTCACCTTGGTCTCCATCCGAATCCGAGCCTCCTCCTTCCGAACCGGAGCCGCCATCTGTAGAAGTCTTCCCCTTAAGATAATCATCCAAACTCACCAAATCCAGCCTTTCTCCAGCACGGGTGGCAGACTTCGATATCTTCAGTTCCCTATTCGCCTGAAAACAGATACGGACGCTCTCCACACTCTTGGCTGTCACGTCATCAGCCTTTTCCTCACCTTTCGATTTGGCTGCCAGTATAAAGACACCCAGCCCGGCTATATTAACCGTCTTTCCTTCCAGCAGCTGCTCTTTCAGCTTTTCCACAAAGTTCTGCATCGTACTCTTAATGTCACCGATAGACAGAGAAGAGCGGTCCTGCATCTTCTGTGCAATAAATGCCAAATCCACGCTTTGCCCCAATGTCACCAACTGCGGATAATACTTCTTGGGAGAGTTTTCAACCCTAGGGTCCGACGGTCTCTCCACCGTCCTGAAAATTACACTCATACTTTTTTTCTTTAGAGATTTAAATTCGTTTTCCTATTCACACGTTTCGTTGATCAACGATGCAAAGGTGAGGATTAAAAACTATGTAGCCAAAGAAAAAAGACGCTTGGGAGCAGTTTTTCTGAGAAAAGTGATAAAGTATTAGTTATAAGACAATTGATATAAAACAAAGAATCTCTTCATGAAACAGATATAAATAAGATACCTTATTTAATCACGTTTAAAAATATCCCTCGTATAGACTTTGTCAGCCACATCATCCAAACATGCGTCATAGCGGTTGGCAATAATGGCCTGCGAGATACGTTTAAATTCCTCCAAGTCATTCACGATAAGCGAGCCGAAGAAAGTACTGCCATCTTCCAATGTAGGTTCATAAATCACCAGCTTGGCACCTTTAGCCTTGATACGTTTCATCACCCCTTGAATGGAACTCTGGCGGAAATTATCCGAGTTTGACTTCATGGTCAACCGGAATACACCAATGGTCACCTCCTTTTCTTTCTCCGCATCATATACACTATTACTTCCGTATGCACCGGCAATGTGCAGCACCCTATCGGCTATAAAGTCCTTACGCGTACGGTTACTCTCCACAATTGCCGACATCATATTCTGAGGCACATCGTTATAGTTGGCAAGCAACTGTTTGGTATCCTTGGGAAGACAATACCCACCATAACCGAAAGAGGGATTATTATAATGTGTACCGATACGGGGATCCAGACCTACACCATTGATTATGGCTTGCGCATCCAGCCCCTTCATCTCGGCATACGTATCCAGTTCATTAAAATACGACACACGCAGTGCCAGATAAGTGTTGGCAAAGAGCTTCACCGCCTCTGCTTCTTTCATGCCCATGAAGAGCGTGTCGATGTTCTCTTTCAATGCACCCTCATGCAACAGCCGGGCAAATATACGTGCAAGTTCTTCTGCTTCAGGATTTCCAATGGCACGAACTGCCGCATTCTCTTCCGCTGACACCCGCCCTTCCAAATCAATCATCTTCGGATAACCAACGATAATACGCGAAGGATACAAGTTATCATAAAGTGCTTTGCTCTCCCTTAGAAATTCCGGAGAAAAAAGCAGGTTAAATTTCTTTCCTTTCAATTCCGGCTTATACCGGAACATTGGGGCATACTTCACGTAAAGCGAACGGCAATACCCTACGGGAATGGTTGATTTAATCACCATCGCGGCATCTGGATTCACCTCAAGGACAAGATCTATCACATCTTCTATATGGTGTGTATCGAAGAAGTTTTTCTGAGGATCATAATTGGTAGGTGCCGCTATCACTACAAAGTCGGCCTCCTTGTAGGCAGACCTGCCATCCAGCGTAGCTGTCAGATTGAGTTCCTTTTCCGAAAGGTACTTCTCGATATATTCATCTTGAATAGGCGACTTCTTATTATTAATCAGTTCCACTTTTTCAGGTACCACATCCACGGCAGTCACCTTATGATGTTGTGCCAGCAGTGTCGCAATAGACAGTCCTACATATCCGGTACCGGCTACGGCTATTCGCAGTTTCTCAAAATCTTTCATGTCAATTCAATTGGGTTATCATAAAATCAATAATGGATTATTCCATATAAAAGTCCTTATACCATCCGGCAAACTTTCTGAGGCCTTCCCGAAGCGGAGTACTTGGTTTGAAACCGAAATCCCGTTCCAAAGCAGAGGTATCCGCATAAGTCACCGGCACATCACCCGGTTGCATCGGAACTAATTCCTTATGCGCCTCGAAGTCATAGTCTGCAGGCAATACACCTGCCCTTATCAGTTCCTCCTGCAATATTCGGACAAAATCCAGAAGGTTTTCAGGATGATTATTGCCTATATTATAAACTTTATAAGGCGGTACAGGCAGACCGTCTTCACCCACCTTACGTTCAGGAGCTTTTGCCATCACACGCATCACGCCTTCTACGATGTCATCCACATACGTAAAGTCGCGCTTACAGCTCCCATAATTAAATATCTTAATCTTCTCACCTTTCAGCAACTTATCGGTAAAACCAAAGTAAGCCATATCCGGACGACCTGCGGGACCATATACCGTAAAGAAGCGGAGGCCTGTGGACGGAATATCATAAAGTTTAGAGTAAGCATGCGCCATCAGTTCATTACTCTTCTTTGTAGCAGCATAGAGGCTCACCGGATTATCCACCTTGTCGTCAGTAGAGTAAGGCACCTTTTTATTCGAACCATACACGCTCGATGAAGAAGCGTAGACCAAATGTTTTACCCCCTCCCTGCCCTCATCATACGAATGGCGGCAAGCTTCCAATATATTATAAAAGCCTATCAGATTACTTTCAATATAAGCATCTGGGTTGGTAATACTATAGCGCACACCCGCCTGTGCTGCCAGATTCACAACGATTTGCGGCTGATATTCATCAAATATCTTATCGACAAGTGATTTATCGGCAATACTTCCCTTGATAAAAACAAACCGTTCTCTAAACCCGGTCAATTGCTCCAACCGCCATCGCTTGATATTCACATCATAATAAGCATTCAGATTGTCCAAACCCACTACAAGGGTATCGGACAGTTCCTCCAATAGGCGCATACAAAGATTACTACCGATAAAACCGGCAGCTCCAGTTACTAACACGTTCATGTTTATGATTGATGGATTAATGTGCTTCGCGCAATTACAGATAGAGAATAAAAAAAGAAATACACGCGAAAATAAGTACATAAAAAGAAAGGTTACTTATGCCATAGACAGTAAGGCACAAATAACCATTTCATTATCCTAATAAGATACCTAATCAACGGCCAATACTCCATATTGTCAGAAATATAATCTTGAAATATTCCATTACCGAACGATGTTCAATATACTTCATATTATAGTGTATCTTGTCCGGCATTATCTGTTCCACATACACTTTATCCGCATCTTCTGCCTGTCCCAATATTGTATTTTCATCCACGTATTCTATAGATGCATAATCAGTAATTCCCGGACGCACGGACAAGACTTTTCTTTGTTCATCCGTATAGAGGTCAACATACTTCCGAACTTCAGGACGAGGTCCAACCAAGCTCATATCTCCTTTCAAGACATTGAACAACTGAGGTAGTTCATCCAATTTATATTTGCGGATAAAATAACCTATGCGAGTGATTCGCGGATCACGTCCACCTACCGTTATCAATCCCTGTCTGTCAGAACCAATACGCATCGAACGGAACTTATAGACATAGAAATCCTTGCCGTTACGCCCTACGCGCAGCTGTTTATAAAAGCCACCACCTTTGCTTTCAAGACGAATGGCAATATACAAAAACAAAAAGACAGGAAACAGGAAGAGGATTCCTAAAAAAGAGAAAAGAATATCAAAGAAGCGAATCATTATTGACAACTTTACAATATGCCTTCTTTACGACTTTTATAATAAACTGAAGTTGTTCCTCATTCAATTGCGGATAAATAGGCAGGGAAATTTCGCCTTTAAAGTTCTCGTATGCCTGCGGATAATCCTTGATATCATAACCCAATGAATGAAAAAAGGAAAGCATCGGCATCGGAATAAAATGGACATTTACGGCGACTTCACTTTTGGCTATTTCATCAATCATGCGGTCACGTTGTTCTTCAGTAAATCCCTTGATACGTAACGCATAGATGTGATATGAACTCTCTTTTTCCCTATCCACAGAAGGAGGAAGAAGTGCCCAGTCACAATCAGCAAACCCTTCCGAATAGATATTGAACACCCTTTTACGTTCTTTCAACAATTCGGGATATTCGCGGATCTGTGCCAAACCAATAGCCGCATTAACATCCGCCATATTAATTTTCATTCCCAAACCGACTATATCATAACGCCAACCGCCAGCCTTCGATTTGGAGAAAGCGTCTTTAGTCTGGCAATTCAGGCTCATCATGCGGAGTTCTTTATAAAGTTCCGCGTTATCAAACGGTTCGGGCAAGTTCAGACAGATAGCCCCACCCTCTGCTGTTGTTACATTCTTAACAGCATGAAGAGAGAAAATCGCAATATCAGTTTCACATCCTGTACGTTGATTTCTAGTATAATAAGCGCCCAAAGAATGTGCCGCATCATTCATGACAAGGATACGCCCTAATTTCTCCTGAACGGGAGAAGAGGCTTGAAACAAATCATGTATTTCCGGTTCGTTGACCAGCTGCATAATACGGTCATAATCGCAAGGGAAGCCTGCTATGTCTACCGGAATAATGGCTTTAGTTTTCGGTGTAACAGCATTGCAGATAGCTTCTACAGAGATATTAAAATCTGTTCCGGAATCTACCATAACAGGCTTTGCACCTGCATGAAGCACAGCCAATGCTGTAGCACTATAGGTATATGCCGGCACTATCACTTCGTCACCTGCCTTCACTCCTAACCAGCGGAGCATCATAATGGCACCCGAAGTCCAAGAGTTTACACAAAGCACTTCTTTAGCACCGGAAAACACTTTGATTTCTTCTTCCAATGCTTTCACTTTAGGACCGGAAGTAATCCAGCCTGAACGTAACGAATCAACGACTTCGTTGATTACTGCCTTGTCAATATAAGGGGGCGAAAATGGAATTTTCATAATTTATATATTAAACTATTTTAAATGAATCAAATATGTAAGGCCACAAGAAAAATGTTTTCCTTCCTGCATCATAGCTTGCACAGAAAAATAACGAAAAAAAAGATAATTCGCACCAACTAAAATGTCATGTGAATCATGTTCTACAATTTTTACAATTAATTTCATATTGGGCAATATAGAAGGGGAATAAGTTATTCCTCCGGCAATGCCATTCAGATGATAATCTTGGCGACGATTATAAAGATACGATACATGTATTCCAAACTCTTCTTTATTCACTGGAATATGTTTGTAATATGTTTCTTTGATCAAAGAAACATATTCAACAAGTTGCATCCTCACATTGGCTCACGATACAATTGTTCACAAATGACGGACAACACACGACCGTATTTGCAACGCATATCAGTGAAGCCACATAATCTAAGAAAGATGAAGCTGTCCACCTTGACTTCCACTATTTTGTTGCACATACCTTTATGTCATTTATAAGAAAGACAAACTCATAGCTCCCAAATGCCTCATATAAATTCGAAGTATAATTCTTTCATTCGCAACCTACTTTCTCGCTGTCTTATAAATCACATTCAACATGCATATCGGCATCATCTTAGCTCCTGCGTACGCTAACGCCCAAAAATCTGCCATTACACCATAGTGTAACATTTTGTTCACCTTATGGCGAAGTGTGAAGATACCTTTAGCATGCTTCCAACCCCTTCTACGCTTAAAGAAGTTATCATCCAATCGAAACCTAAACAGATATTCAGGTACATTAGCAAACACACAACCTGCCACAAATCCTTGCGCCCACATCATAGTATCTTCACCAAAGTAAGTGTCCAGCGAATACAATCCCGATTTCTCAATATACGAACGTCGAAAAATGACCGTAGGATGAATCATGCAGTCGCGCTTGCGGAACAGTTTTTTGCAGTCCTCATGACTCTCAGGCATCTGCTTGCGGTAGTACTCACCACCATCACCCATTATCTCCACAGCCCAAGTACCAAGACATTCTACCTTTGGATGCTCATCAAAGTACTGTATCTGTCTCTCAAAACGATTCAGCTCGCTAATATCGTCAGCATCCATACGAGCGATGTACTCGTAACCAGCAGACATCACGATATTGAGCAAATCATTCAGTGATTGTGCCAATCCCTTATTTTCTGCACGCTTCTGAATCCTCATGCGCTCATCCTCCAAACCAGATAGATAACTATCTACCTCTTCGCGAATAGGGCCATCATATTGCACATAGAAGTCAAAATGTTTATACGTCTGATTGAGAATACTCTCAACCGAAAGTTTTACAAATTCAAATCTGTCGTTCTTATAAAGCGACATAATTACGGCTATTTTATGTAGCATAGACAATTCTCACATGTTCATACAGCTATATGGCTTATAGTTTATTCTAAGGGCATCCATAAAGCTTTCTGCGGATTTAATAGGGCTGAACTTTGCAAGCTGTTCTGGAATATTTTGGACGTATTCGAGATACTGCTCTTCCAAAGTCTTAAACCCGAAAGCTATTTCATCTATCTTGTATGGATTTATTTTGACTCCAGCTCTGCCAACTACTTCAGGAAGGCTTGCCATATTTGAGGTCAATGCAGGTTTTCCATATCCAAAACCTTCAAGAGGAGGAATGCCAAAACCTTCACAGAAAGAAAGTAATACTGTACCACTGCAATTCTTCAGCAACCAATTTACATCGTTACGCGAAAGATATCCGAGATAGAACACATTATCAAAGTTGCTAATGTAATGGCTCATTTCTTGACCATAGGAAGAAGACTTTCCTGCAATTATAAGTTGTATATCAGAACGAGTATTTGCATACTTGACAAAACCATCAACCATTCCTTTAATGTTCTTCCCTGGTTGTAAATCTCCTACGTAAAAAAAATACGGTTTATCCATGTCAATCTTTCTACCATTAACATCTTCGAGTTTGTCTGGTCTTTTGGGATCAGTTGTATTATTATCTATAAAATTATACGTAATAAATAACCTATCTTCAGGAACTTTCAGGTATTTACGAATCTCATTATAGCTAAATTCAGAAACAGTCAAAACGGTATCACACAGTTTGCAATAAAGTTTCGTCATCCAAGTTAAATAAGTTCTCTGAAGAAATCCGTATCTTTCTTTAGTTGTCAAATAATATACATCATGCAACGTGAATACTTTCTTACAACGAGCCAACAAAGGCATTGATGTACAGTAGCTATAAAGAACATCTAAAGGCTTTAAATATAAATAGAACAAAGTTTGTTCAAACAATATTCGCCTTATGCCAAATCCCAAATTGGGGACATCCACGTATTCTACATTTAGAGAAGAAGGAACAGCAAGATATTCTATAGATATTTGTTTTTGCTTGTATATAATAAAGCTTACATCTATTAACTCATATTCTGCAATCTTTTTGAGAAGCATCTGAAAATAACGAAAAGGTCCTCCTCCACTTTGAGCAGGGAGAGCAATCATGTTTATTCCGATAATCATATTGTTATTTTGCCTTTATTCCAAGAAACAGAAATGCTGTTATTTTATTACTCTTCACTGCAGTTGTAATAAAGTATGCCAGAACTAAAATAACAAGTGTACAAATAATTGTCAATGGATAATAATAGAAGGAGTCATTCAATTGTTTCCCTCCCATGGCTATAGTGCACAATCTTAATGGGTAATAATGGAACAAATAGATACCCAAAGTACTTCGACCGATATTCAAAATTATATTTTTCGAAAAAAGTACTTTGAATCTTTCTATTAGTAACAACCAGAAATGGCAACCCACAAAATTAGTAACAAACCATATTGCAAAATCAAAATTGGAAGATATGTCCTTTACAATAAATATGTAGTAAAGAGACATTGTTATATAACAAAGGCTTGAATATGGTAAAACCTTTCTTAAAACAACAGTATCAACCTTCCAATAGCTATTTACGATATAACCATAAACGAAAAATAACCAATAACGTCTAAAACTCATTAAAGAAAAATAGCCTGCAATTTCATAAGGAAGAATACTGCATAATATAGTCACAATAAAGAAAGGCGATATAAGCACCAATATCTTAGCAGTAATACTATTTATATTTTTTATTAATATAGTACAGAATTTTGTTGTCAGCAGGAAGCAAAACAGCGAAAATATGAACCAAAAACCTGATTTAGAATCATCAATAGACTTCTGCGACCATATTGATGAACCCTCAAGAAAATGATAATAAAGCCTATTGAAAATGAAAATACAGATGAATGGTATTAGCAGCTGTACTGCCTTCATTTTTAGCCAACCCTTACATTTAACTTTATCGTCTTTTACTAGTAAGCCTGAAATAAAGAAAAACAAGGCTAAAAAATAAGTGTCGATAAATGAATGTATAATTTGATTATAGAATATAATGTTTATTACATGATACACTATAACAGATACTATCGCCCAACATTTGGCAATATCATATGTATTATTTCTTTGCATTACTGATTACTATATACTTTCTCTAAATACTTTACGGTACTATCAATAGAAAATCCTGCTCTTTCCAGGACATTGACTGTATTTCGGTCATGATTATTATGGCATTTTTCCAGAATTAAGTCAGCCCAGTCAGATGGAGAATCGTTCAGAGATTTGAAACAAAATGTATCTAATATACATGCGTCTTTATTTACACTGTCAGAAACTACACAAGGAAGACCTGCAGCTTGTGCCTCCACCAAAACAAAGGGCAACCCCTCATATAAAGATGGCATTACAAAGATATCAAATGACTGCATCCACTCATTTACATTATTTTGCTGACCAGCAAATATTACGTTGTCTTGCAATTC
The DNA here is from genome assembly GCF_004793475.1 of Bacteroides muris (ex Afrizal et al. 2022). Lineage (GTDB taxonomy): Bacteria > Bacteroidota > Bacteroidia > Bacteroidales > Bacteroidaceae > Bacteroides > Bacteroides muris. The sequence continues at coordinate 49,693 of NZ_SRYZ01000009.1, forward strand.
AAAATTCCGAACCTTTTGATGTATTGTTTCATACTGTTCTCCAATACCAATAAATATAAGTTTGGAATCTTCTTCAATTTTCTGAACTTCCTTAAAGACATCAACCAGGAATGATTGATTCTTTGCATCTGTAAAACGCCCTACATGACCTATTACAAGTGTCTCATTACTTATCTTTAATTTAAATCGAATTGCTTTTCTCCACTCTTCATTATAAGCGAATTTTTTCAACATAATTCCATTTTTTATAACAATAGAATTTGTATTATTAAAAAAGAAGTCTGAAGCCAAAGAAGAGCAAGCAAAACGATGAGTGCAATATTTTAAATTGAAGTTTTTATTAAACCAATGTTGGATCTGTCTAAATAGTCCATTAGTATTTGAATTATGAGCATGAATAATTCTCACTGGCACCTTATACTTCCATGCAAAAAAGATTGGAGCCAATGTTGTCATTTCTCCTTCATTCCAATGAACAGCATTATACTTACCTTTATGATTTCTAAAGAATCTCAATAAAGTTCTGTAATAAATGAGCCCCTTCCTGCGTTGTGGTAAACGATAAATAGTAGCCCCATAGCTTTGAGCTTCTTTAGAGTTTTCGGTTTCACCTTCTGAAAATATCAAGAAATCTGCATGATAGGATTTTCGATCAAGCCCTCGCAGAACATTCATCATGAATTCTTCGGTGCCATTTTTCTCTAGTGAAGATGATATAAATAAAATATTTATCATAGATTCTTTAGATATTTATGCCACAGGTTGAATACTTTTTCCTCAGTAAAGTCTTTTGCTCTGTTTTTAGCTGATTTACTGAATTTGATACGAAGTTCAGAGTTTTCAGCCAAAACATTCAGCCTATCAAGAAACTCATCAATATTGCCAACCTCATAAAGGAATCCGTTATTTCCATTATTAATTAACATCTTAGGTCCTCCACAAGGACAATTACTTGATATACATGGAACTCCTACAGCCATAGCTTCCATCAAGGCGTTAGGAGATCCCTCAAATTGGGATGTCATAACATAAATTGTTGCAGAAGATATTGCATTAGCCACATTATCAGTACGCCCCTTTAGTATTATTTTATCAGCCAAACCTACTCGTTTAATCTCTCCAGATAGTTGTTCTTTCAATTCTCCGTCTCCATAGATATGTAGTTTCCAGTCTTTATGAGCATCTGCAAAAACCTTAAATCCTTTTATTAGAAAAAAATAGTCCTTTTGTTCGCTTAGTCGTCCAACAGCAACAATAAGTTTATCCATGGGGATATAATTTGTGTTATAGAAAGAACTACTGATGGGATTGAATATTATTGTTGACTTGTCCTGTAGTTGTTTAGGGAACCAAGCTTTCGCATCTTCTGTCTGAAATACTGCTCCTTCGCTCAAGGGTAATATTGTTTTAGCCAGAATCTTTTGTAGAATGGTTTGATAGTCAAAGTTAGGGTCATTTCTGACAGAAATTATTGATTTTGTTTTTAATCCTCTTGTTGTAAGGACGCCATGATATAAGGCACTATTTAGAAAAGACACGAGATACTGAGGCTTTTCTTTCTTCAAAATGGATCGAAGTCTATATAAACGGCGAAAAGGTCCAATTAGCTTTGATGTATGGTATGCATTCCCCTCTGTCGTAAAGCGCCTCACATTCTCGCTTAAGGAATACTCACCTAATCTGCGAATTGTGGTTATCATGATAACTTCATGATTATGTTTGGCAAAAGAATTTGCCAAATTTGTGATGACACGTTCTGCTCCACCATTGCTAATATGCTCAATAAAAAAAGCTATTTTCATATTGTCAAAGATTTTGTTGTATCAATTCTTGAGATACAGTAACCAAGACAGAGGTTCACCATAATATTATAGTCTGTATAAGACATTGAGAACATGGTTTTCGCAAAATAACCAATAAAAATCATCTTGATTACTATGCTACAAGTTTTATCCAAATTTGTCCTAAATGCAGTTCTAAAAAAGGACTTCCAATACATAAAAAAGACGAAGATGCCTAAAATACCTTGATTTACAAGAATCTCAATCCAATCATTATGTGCATAATTATTACTTACGGTCAAAGTGTAGTTTGCCCCCCCCCCCAATAGTTGTTGTAGTGGAGTAGCACGATAAAGAAAATACTCCCAGAAATCGTCATACAAACTATCTCTTCCACTGGTATCTCCATCTAAGGTATCCTGAATACGCTCTAAGAAATACAGGTTTTCCATCATGTACTCTGAAATAAAGTAATACAATCCAAAGAGCAAAACAGAAAACGAAACCAAGAAGCCCAATTTCTTTTTTATTGAAATACCCAACAATGAATTATTGAAGTAAACTAAAAGCATTAATCCTGCAAAAACGGTCGCACCACGTTTCATTGAGTAAATAACAAAAATCAAGCATGTTAGTAGATACACATATTGAATCAATCTTTTTTGTGAAAGGAACATAGCAAATGGTATTAGAGATGCAATATAGTATCCTCCATTGTTCGTCACGCTATCATCCATTAAATGCCTTAGCATTGCTGCTTGCATTTGATCAAAATAGAAAATCACCGCTACAACAAAAAGAGGAATAATCCAAATCTGAATGAATTCTGACGTAATTTTCCCTCTTTTACTATAGTAGTATATCGGAAATAGCGGGGATAGCGATTTCAGAATTGTTGTTGTGTAGGAGAGTTTATGCATACGCTCTCCACTAGCTGGGCTAATATAAATAGGGCCATATAAGTAGTATAATATTCCATATACAACAAACATAAACAGCAAAATATAAACCCATTTAATAAAAGAATGATATCTTACTAAATATAGCAACTTTATTGCATAAAAAAGCGATATTCCCAAAAGACTCCAAAATACCAAACTGTTAAGTGGTGATTCTACTGCGAAAATTGGTAATAAAATCTCTATGCAACATAACAATAAGAACAATCCTGCTTCACTAAAAACAGCTTTTAATGGATTCATAGTTTCAGATAAGAACCTAATTGTAAATCAATATTTTCATCAGTGAAAGTTCCCATTCCACTTGCGGGATAGAAGGTTAACTCTCCAAAGTATATCAATCCGTTAATGTTATAGAAATCAACGCGTAGGAAAGATTGTTCTACACTTAATTTTTCAGCCAATTGAATCATTTCTGCGAGATTTTCAGGCATATTCTCCACATGGCTTGGAACTGGAGGTAAATCGGCCTCTCCGAAAGGTAGCAATTTCCCATCAGGAGAATAGTAATTAGCATGGTGCTCCACAAATCTGTCAAAATCAATCTTAAAGAAGCGAACCTTTCCATTGAAACAGAAAAATTTATAATCCTTCAAATCGGAACCTTCTTCTGCATTCTCTACCTGCATGAATTTTTCAGCAATAATCCTTTTCGGAACATTTTTGTATGGCCATTCTCGGAATTTTTTAAAAAGGTCAGATGTAAGAGAGGTTGTCAGTTTGACAAGAGCTGCTTCTTTATCAAATTTTCTTTTGTCTTTACAAACAATAACGTCACATCCACCTCCTCCATGTGTAGTTTTCAAAACAAATTGATTAGGAAGACAATCACAATCAATATCTTCTGTTTTCTCCCATACAGCCAATGTCGGAATTATATACTGCTTACCGATGATATTTGCAACATATTCCTTTACAGCATATTTATCTACCATTATCGTGTATTCAGGTTTTCGATTATTCATCTTTAACCACTGAATCTTTTCTGTAAATAATTGGGGATGTTTCAAGTTTGGCCATTTTCCCATGCGAGCACGATACCTAATTGTTAGATATGTATAATCGGGAATCCAAGAACCATACAATTCTACTAATTCATCAACGAATTTCCATGGTGATGTTATGAGTATTTTTATAGCTTTCAGTATACTTTTCATCATATTTTTTTAAAGCATAAATCAATTTTTCTCTATGAGATTCGCAAATAATATGATTTTCAATTCTCAATTTCTTCTCTCCTTTAAGAAATTTTGGTAGTAGTCCTCTTTTTGAAAACTGATACCAAATTGTATCTGTATATGGTTCCATCATCAATAATTCTTCTTTTGCTGACTCTGAATAGTATTTATCCAAATTATTTCGAAGAGCAAGTATATCCCCGATAATTACATTCAATTCTTTTATTTTATGGGCAAATATTTCTTTTTCTTCCGTATTCATTAATATAACTCCAACTGCATCCTCGGTACATTGTTTATACGGAGTTAGTTCAAACGAAATTTTTTCTTTCTGGAAATCAATACTTACCATATACCCTTCAGTCCAACATCCAGAACGCTTTGAAGCATGATCAAATAAAAGATTGCCCAAACCATAAAATACAGGCTTATCCTTATAAACCTCGTATCCACTATAACAATGCTGATGATGGTTTACTACAGCATCAGCACCTACATCAATAAAGAATCGATAAGTATCTTGCATTCGTATAGTAGGTAACTGAAAATGTTCATGACCACCATGAATGATGACTATTATATAATCAGCTTTCTTACGCGCTTCTTGTATAATATAGTATTGCCTTATAGGATTTAAAGGATTAGCACCTGCAGAGGTCTCATCAGCTATAGAAAACTCATGTTCACAGCAATTAATGATGGCGAGTGTTTCCCCACATAAATCCTTGTATAATACTCTTTCTGCCTCTGTCGCATTTTTTCCTGCTCCTACTGTATCAATACTTGAATTGCATAAAACCTCAATTGTATCCAAACAGCACTGCTTTCCTTGGTCTAAAATATGATTATTGGCTAATGTACAACAATTAAAACCAGCATATCGTATAGCAGCCACGGAACTCTCACTACCTAACAAGTTTGGTCCACATTTTGTAATGGGCCTAGCATAATTTCTGTTTTTTACAATTGGGAACTCAAAATTCACAATAGAATAATCCGCTTGTTCGGTTACTAAACAAATATTTGCAAATAATCCTTTAAAATTATTCTTTTGAAGAAAGTCGTTAATCCTATATGAGGGGCAGAAATCACCAGCTACAAGTATTTTCATTTCGAACTAATTTTATACAGTTCTCTAATTTTATTAATAACATACGAACACTTAAACTTTTCTGTGTCGCAAGCCTTTTTTTCACCTTTTGTTTTTTGATACCATTGTGAAATAGCATCCCCCCATTTTGCCGGTCCATCTGTCAATTTTAGGTAAGTAACATTACCGCAATTTGTAGTCAAAGGAATATTAGTTGACGCAAAGCATTTAAGGCTCATAGATTGAGCTTCGATTATAGCAATACCAAAACCTTCATGAAGCGATGGCATGATGAAACAATTTGATTTGTTCAATTCTAGTGGTATATTGGTATTACCTGGCAGAAAATCAACATATTCGCGCAAGCCGATGGATTCAATTTTTTCTTCAAGCAGTTTCCTATAACTAACATTCATATCAAATCCAATAATCTTCAACCGGGCAGGAATACCAACGCTTCTTATATATGCTAATACTTCAACTGAATATATCTGGTTTTTTATATCTGATATAGCACCTACTTGTACAATTGTTAATCCAGATATATTGGCAGGTGTAAAAAGACCTATATCAAAGCGATTGTCATCGTAAAAATTATTCAAGACAGTAAATATTGCTCGTTCTGAATACAACGAACAGCAAGCTTCATAAGAACATCCAATTAATTTTGTTGCATAAGTCCTAATTAGTCTGGTTCTAAACTTATTGAGTAAAGTACATATAACATTTGTTTTCCCATGAATAATATGTGCTTGACTTATACGTACAGAAACATTATATTTTGATGCAAGCATTAATAATGGCGCATTTTCATATTCACGATTGCAATGTATTACATCGTAAGGAGGCTCGTTTTTAAGTATTTTATTAACCTCTCGATAGGTGTAAAAATCACGCACATAATAGTCTGCCCTATGAAGAAGACAATTGCCTCCTTCATATTTTGGTACTCTAAATATTTTACCTCCATACTTTAGAAATTCATCATCATAATAACGTTTTTCAGAGGTAAAAAGAAGCATATCAAAATGACACTCAGTATACAGATTTCGGACAATCCCCATCATAATCGCCTGAACACCACCATTACCAAGTCCCTCACACGATACCATTAACACCCTTTTTTTCATGTGCTATTCTTTTTCGATAATTCGTTCCAAAATTAACCAAGACTCTTTACGAAGAGCGTTCAATTTAGGCATAAGTATTGAATAATCAATAGGATTTTCCCATGGTTTTGCGTTATCCAATTCCATTGTATTCTGATATATTCGATCTTGTAAATCCAACTTCGACAATAAGTTGTCTAAACGAGTACCTCTATCATTTCTACTTTTCAAAATGGCAAATTGTCTTTGGTATATCAAGCAAAAAGCCAAGCCATGAAAAGACCGAGTAATAACAAATTCAGAATATGCAATATTCCTAACCCATTGTTCAATACTGACCCTGTTCCAAATTAGTTTGTTAAAAATAGTTGTTTTTCTATTTGTATTTATAGCTGTTAAGCCTAGTTTCTTTGCAAGATTTTCACAATAATCTGTCAATTCCCAATCTTCGCTCAACGGATAGTACACCAATGTTTTCCTAATTTGACTATTAGGCACGAATTCATCATAGGAATCAAATAATAATGTCGGGTCAAGTACGGACGTTGCTTCAACGCCAAAAACATCACGCAATAACTTCATACCGGAATCCTCTCTGCAAGTAACAAATGAGAATTGGTTTAATGCAGATTTCACAAAATCGACATGCTCTGGATGGTTCCAATCTTTAATGCCAAAGCTCGATGAAAAAGATAATCTTTTCACTTTAGTTGTCCCAAAATCCAAAAAGAACATTTTCCAATATTCCTTTGTTATATCAGGATTCCAGACTTGATCACTACCTACTATGTATATATCGGCTTGTGGTGGGTCATTATAAAGTTCACTGACACTATTATATTTTTTCGTTTTTGGTATGTAATAACTCCAAAAACGTTCAAATTTTGTTGACGCAGGCAATAGTTTTTCTATAAAGTTGGCAATTCTCCCTAGAAAAGAAGGCTGTTCTTTAGAAGCCAAATGAATATTTATCATTTCAGGACAATGACCTAGGTGCTTTATAGCTTTTATAGTTGCATATGCTTGGAGTTCTGCACCGTAGTTCTTCTCATGCCATATAGTTAGCAATGCAATTTTCATCTTTGTACTATTTTTCTTAGTAAGTCCGTTAATGCTCTGATAACATATACCATTTTGTACCTCCATCCCAAATTTCCATACTTTTTTGCGACATAAAGGAAACCTTTGGTCTCATAGTCCCGAACAAATCTCAGATGTGCAGAATGAAGTGTAGAAGGTTGTTCCAATTGAGGTTGTATGCAATCTTGGAGCGTGATACTTTCTGCCTTTAGTTTAGCACACTCAAAAAGATACTTACCTTTCTCTGAATTTATCAGAATAAGTGACAATCCTTTACCATCTTCGTATGTGGAGTCTTTAGGAATACCCCACTGATCACCTACCGTTATGTCTCCCACTCGTTTGAAATTAGTGTAATAACAAACCGAGCAACTCTCTCGCATAGAAAAGCCTGAGAAATACAAATAATTGCTTGTTCTTCGAAACTCTTCCTTTCCATTTTCGAAGAGAAAGCTTTCACGAGCTCCATGCCAACCAAAACGTTTATCTCGGAAACATGCCTTTACAATCTTAGAATTTCTTAATTTCTGAAGGTATGCAAGATAGTCTTCCCAAATCTGAGGTGATGGGACTCCGTGGCAGATGATGTCTATGCAAAATAGGTTATCATGAAGACAATTTGGCAAGTATGACTTTAACCCTGCTACCTGACATGCTGTTCCTGAGAAAAGAACCTTAGTACCTTTTCTCAAATCTTCCTTTACTTGAGTAAAGCTCCCTCTCAAATCACTCTGAACATACTTTGACATACGGAGAGCAGAGAGAGTATGGCTACTGTTAGCCTTTTGATGGGTTACTCTCCAGTTCTTAGTAAATGCAGCTCCATATACTACGCCACCATTAGCAATAAACTTGTCAGCAATAGCAAAGAAAGCACCACCGCTCTGGCTCCTCTTAAGTTGTTCATCGTGTGATAATCGGAATTGATATGCCATTGGTGTTTCGTAGTTGTTATAACGTTTATACCCTTCATAAAATTGACATACCTTATCACACAATCCGCAGCCCACACATAATTCAGAATTTACTTGTGGGTATAAGAATCCAAGACTATCAGGATTCATCTTTATAGCCATATGTGAACAGATACTAGCACATGCAGTACATCCACAGCAGTTATATTTGTTATCTATTAAAATCATCTGAATAGCCGTCTTAATTATTTATTTGCGCAATATAAATCGGATTTTCTGAAACACAAATTGTCTTTCGTAAGATTTAAGCCCAAGCATTACTGTAAGAGCACATAGTATAAATTCTGTTGCACACAGATTAAGAAATAGTCGAACAAGTCCCATAGACATCATCTTTGTAACAAAATATGATACAGTGAAGCTAATTAACATGATTGCCAGACATCTAGAAACCGTACTAATGAAGAATTCACGTACAGGGAAATTGGTCATCGGACGAAGCATAAGTACTCTAAAAACTAACGCTACGAGGGCAAACAGAATAATTGTTAATTGAGACATTTCTGGAGTTCCCCCTAAAAGTAGAACTATCCAAGCTACAAAAAAATTAGCGATATAAGTAGAGCCTACAACTATTTGATACTTTTTAATATTTCCTGTAGCTAACATCAAATGTATCAAAGGATGCGAAAATGATTCTACTAATGAAAAAAATAGAATAATACGTACAAAAGATACTGTGTATTCAGGAACACTTTTTAACCATAGTCCGAGTATGTAATCAGCTTCAAAAATTATTGGGGTAACAAGAGCTAACATCAAAATAAACGCGAGTCTGCTACTTTGTAACACCAAAGAATGAGAATCATCAATACGTTTAGCAGCATAAGATTTTATTATTTGAGGCTGAACAGCCATGAAAAAATTCTGTGTAAACTTTCCAACTGCAGATTGTACTTGCGTTGCCAATCCACGAGCCGCATTTACGGTGGGACCGTAACAAACGTTAAAGAGGAGATTAATACCTTGATCACGTAATAAGCCTGATGTAGTGCCAACAAAGTTCCATCCTGCGAATCCAAAAATTTCAACAAACATTTTTTTATCAAAACTCCAGCAAATTTTGCATTCTTCAAAGTTCTTTTTGCAGTAAATTGTATAAACAATAACTATTATAAATGCAGCAACGCACATTAATGAAGAATAAAATATCAAATTATCGATAGGCGATACTTTGATTCCCAAAGCAATCAATAGGTATACAAGTCCCTCAAATATGCCTATATAAGCAAAAGCCGTCATTCTTTCATGCGCTATTATGCATGCGTTATATGGCGTGTTCCATAGATTCAAGATGAATGTAATTAGTGCAAATTGTAACACCCAATTAGATGCCAAAATTCTTCGAGTAGGTATTGTCATATGTGTATTTAAAAACCAGATACCCAAAGACTCAACAAGTATAACTACAATTATTCCTATAGCAAACTGAGTACTCAGTGCAGTACAAAAAACTCTGTTCATTTTTTGCTGATTACCTTCTCCCAGAACAAATGTAATGAATCGACTGATAGCTCCGGAAATCGATGCAGATATCATTGAAAACATAGTAATAAACCCAGCCACAGCATTATATATGCCATAATCTTCAACACCTAAGGCATCTAATATCACCCTCGATGTATATAAACTAACAATCATCAAAAATAGCATTCTACAATACAATAGCATTGTATTCTTTGCAATTCGATTCTTGTTTATTGAATAATCAGACATAAACCACTGCTTAGTAATGAAATAAAAAGGTATGCTTCTCTTCGAATAGAGATTATATTGTGCGGAATAATCAGTAAAAAACGGACTTGTTTTTTTAAGTTTGTAAGCACTCAATTGAGAGCGTCCCTCTTTGAAAGGGCACATAACTATACCCTACCCTAAACCGAGTTTTGTTAATCAATTAGTCTTGAATTTAACATTGGCTGGTAGCCAAAGCGATTTTGTCAGGAACCATGTTAACATAATCCCTGCATCTGTTAAAGATATTTTTGAAAAAAGTTCCGATGAAGTTCCAGATAGAACTGCCATGAAGCTTTACCGTTACAATCACACTATGATATGTTGCAGCCATCTCAGCACCGGCATCACTACCATAATGAAATGAATTGTTGCGCCAGGTAGTCAGCTTTCGAATGGTTCGCTCTGCCAGATTGTTGTCTATCGGTAATTCACCATCATCCAAGTAAACAAAAATCTCTTTCCAGAATCGATGCAGATAATTGAGAGCTTCTCTATAATACTGACTTCTAAATTCTGAATCCTTTGACAGTTCACTGTCCAACAAACTGCGCAATTCTATCAGGAGTTCCTTCGTTTCCAAGCTTTGCCTTTCCCGTAACCTCTCTTCCGGAGTAAGCCCGGCTTCATCATAAACATGTTCTTTCGAAAAGAATCTCTTAAGAAAGTTCGAAAAGCGTACGGCCACCGGTTCACCACCTTGATTACCTGCTTTAACGAACTTGTTGTTTGCATGAGACATACAAACTTGATGTATAGTATCTTTAAACCGGGCTGATTTCAACTCATTGCCGATAAATACATAAGCATTGTATCCGTCGGACATAATACTCTTCAATTCTGCATCACCCAAAAAGTCTGTAAGTACCTCACGGCCGCGAGAACCATTCTCATAGAAGAAAATGGCTGTTTTCTGAGCCTTGTTGACCAGAACCTAAATGTAGCACTTCTTATAGTGATCATATTTACGCACTTTACACCAGGTCTCATCGCAGTTCACAATCGAGTCTTTTTCCAAAGCTATGGACTTCAATACACAAACCAGCTCATCCAGGTATTTCTTGCCTTTCTTAAGCCAGTTGCGCAATGTGTTTTTAGAAACGGTCATGCCCATATCTGTCAGCCATTGGTGAAGAAGACCGAAAGTCACATTCTTCACATAAACTTCATAGGCGATAGCCTGCAGAAATTTAGGAGTAGCTTTAGTACCATCGAATCTAGTCACCACCTCCGGATGCCTTCAGAAGGGAAATAACCCCACCTGGGCTTTTTACCCGGCTCTGCATAATGAACCGTCTCAAAACATTCTTCCGTAAGGAAAGTACGGAAACTGAATACACGTACCATTCTCCTTTCAATGAGGCGACCGGGAACCTTTGTCAAATCAGAAGGATGCCCTATCGCTTCTCCGGCTACTCCCATCCTTTTATAACCGTCAAGACGATTGGACAAATCACGGTCTTTCCCGGAAGGCTCTTTAACCTCTGGCGATTGAACATAATCAACCGAATCCGTGCGAAGCGTATCATCGGTTCCATCATAATCATCTTTCTCCTCGTTCCGATTTGAATCACCCGTTTTAGCTTTAGACTTTATCCTTTGACGTCTATCACCAAAACGTTCCTAATTGGCATAATCAAGTTTTTCTTGAAGTGCCTTAATCTTACGTTCAGCTGATTTGCGAAGCTTATGCTCTTCTGATAACCAAATGATTGGAGAGATTCTCCATGAGGCAAAGCCTCGGTCTGGTATTGAAAGTAAAACTTTTCAAAATCTTCACTGCTATACATAAATCCTAAAATTTTTGTTCGCAGCGAAGATAGAGTTTTCAATCAATAGCCATTTTTTGACTGCTTACATAAAGAATATCAAAAAAGGACTTGAGTTTTAAGTATTATTAGTTTGGATTCCTATCGTTCATAGGAAAGGAAGTTTGCCGAGACATGAGTGCCAAAGAGTTATTCCACAATATACTTCTCCACATTCCGTGTCTCCTTGCTGAAGTTCACCCCCACTTTCACCAGCCGCCTGCCATCCAGCACATAAGGAATCAGATAACCTCTCTCATCAATTTGCTTCAAGGCATCTTCGGCACTGCCGTTCAGCTTGAACTCAAAGACGTAAACGGTATCTTTTGTCCGCACCACGGCATCGGCACGACCACGCGCACTGCGCACTTCCGCCTGTACGAATTGACCCAGCAAAGTGAAGACGACATAAAAGATGGCCTGATAGTGGCGTTCGGTATTGTTGCTCAGTTCGTAGGGAATGCCTGCAAAGAATACTTTCAGGCGTTCCATGAATGCATCTACATCACCGGAACGGAGTTCACGCATAAACTTGGCTATGTGAAAACCGGTTTCATCATCAGTCACTCCTGTATAATAAGGAACCAAGAAATTCAAGAAACCATAGCGTACCTCATCATTGGGAAAGCCCAAAGTGTACAATAAAACATCCCTATCGTAGTCTTTGATGGTCAGATAACCACTCTGATAAATCATGGGAAGCGGATTCTTTACTTCCGCACGATACTCAAAAAAGGCGGAAGCCGTCACTTCAACTCCCTCAATCAGAAGGCGCAAATCATAATCACTCTCTTTCAATAAATTTACCAAATAGGTAGGAGTACCGGTCTGAAACCAGAAATTATCCAAAATCTTCGACTTGCATGCATTCAATACACTGAAAGGATTAAAAACCCCTTCACAATGGGGGTAAAAATGATAACCGTCATACAGCTTGGTCATCTGCTCCAAAGTTGTATCGAAGTCCATCCCATTGGAAACACCCAAACGTTCTATCTCCGGAGTAAACGTTGTGAGCAGTTCTTCCTTAGTAATACCACATAAAGAAGAATAGTCGGGCCATGTACTGATGTCCTGCAACTGATTTAAATCACTGAACACGCTAATCTGCGCAAACTTCGTCACACCCGTCAAAAAAACAAAGCGGAGATAACGGTCGGCACTTTTCAGTACCCCATAAAAGGCTTTCAATATCCGACGATATTCTTCCGTTAGCTTTTCATCCGAAAGAGCTTGAAGCAAAGGCTTATCATATTCATCAATCAACACTACCACTTGCTTACCCGTCTGGGCATACGCCTGCTCTATCACATAGGCAAAGCGCTCTTCGGGACTACGCTCCTGCTTTTCCGCACCATATTTCAATTCCCACTTTTCCAGATATTGATTAAGCATGGCTATCAAATCTCCGGCTATTTCATATTTACGGGCATTCAAGTCCAGATGCAATACAGGATATTCCTCCCACCGGGTTTCCAGTTTTTCGATGGCAAGTCCGTGAAACAAATCTTTACGTCCTTGAAAGTAAGCTTCGAAGGTAGATATAAGCAAACTCTTACCGAAACGGCGAGGACGGCTCAAAAAATAGGGAGTGGAATTGGATGCTATCTTATAGACCATTGCTGTTTTGTCTACATAAAGATAATTTTCTTCACGCAGCTTTTCAAAAGTCTGTATACCAATCGGCAGTTTACGCATCTGTTCCATCTTATTTCTCTTTTTTAGAAGCTATATGCAAATATACGTTTTTTCTTCAAAGAGAAATCCTATTTATACATTTTTATTCCATTTCCTCCCATGGATAAGGATTATCCACCACATTCTGAAACTCATCAACTGCTTCCTGCTGCTCGGCAGTCAGTGATGCAACACTCCAAGAAGCAATGATGGAACGAGCTTCATCCACCAAAGCCTCATCAAACACCTCACCATAGCAAGCAGTAAGCAGACGAAGCTTTAGTAATGAAGCTGGAAGAATATCCAAAATATCCCAACAGCGCTTTAATACCTCCTGCACATGCTGCTGTTTTTCACCATGGTCAATGAACGAGGCACTATACCCTTTCAAGAGAGCGAGGCATACATTTGCCTGCTCCTCCACCGTGGCGCCCCAGGTGCCGGAATTATACAAAGTTGTGGTCAAGCGATAGACCTCGCTGTTACGACGGGACAAGTCATCGCTATAGATAGGACTACCGTCCGTACCCAAATACATCAGATCGTGCGCGACACGCTGAAGAGCAATAGCTTCTTCTAAAAAAGACATATTATTTCAGATTTATGATTTCAAATTCAACACTCAAATACTTCGAAATTCAATGCCATCCCACTATAAAAAGGGACAAGGGCTTCATCTGTTCCCAAACATAATGATATTGTGCAAACCATTATTCAATTACTTCGATGAGGTCCGGATGAATGGTAGCCAGGGCAACGGCGATGATACCTTGTATAGCAATAACTACACGACGGTCACGGACACCTTTTACCTTTAGAAAAACACCTTCTTGACCCTCGAAGTCGCCACCGGTGATACGGACTTTCGTACCTTTGGAGAGATTCAGTTCTTCGGGTTGGAAATAGAGAAGATGGTCATTGTAGGTACCGGCGACGGCTATGAAACGCTGCATATCATGATCGGGAATGATTATTTTCTGACCGCTGCGGGTATCGGTGATATATTGCAAATAAGTAATTTGAGACTTAAATCGCTGCACTTCGGAAGGACGTGCGTGGACAAAAACCAGGTTACGGATGACGGGAACCAAAGCACGGACTTTCCTCCCCCTACGGATACTTATCTTATATTGCATGGGGATGAAACAGCCAAAATTTGCCTTTTCGAGAAGATGCATAGCTTCAAGCTCCCTGCGGTATGTGGCACGCATGGCAAACCAAACTTCGCTCTCTTTATTCATTTCTATTCTTGCTAATTTTACTTAGAAAAAGGTATTCCTTGGGGGCTTTGAACTACCATTACATAACTGTAGTCCAATCACTTGCGGGCATTTTATGGGAAGTTTGACAAGCACTATGCCCCTCTTGTCAACAGATTCTCTGCGGTTGTTCATTACCTTTTGGCAAGAGACTATAAACGAACGCATTAGAAACAAAAAGCGTTTTTTAATCGTACGTTTAAAAAACACCTGTTTTGAACTTATACAAGACATACTCAAAGAGCTAAAAATAAGAAGATTTTAACTGATTACATATATTGCATATACTACTGAAATTCAATGCAATATACTTATCATTATTTATTATTAGGAACATTTTCCTATCAAACATTTTGCCATTACAAAAAACGTCTCTATCTTTGCGTTCATTAAACGTACGTTTTTTAAACAGCATATCATCCTATATATCAACCACTTAAAATTAGCCCCACACATTCTCCTCCAAGTCCTCCTGTTTCTCCCCTACTTTTTATACTTTCGCATTTTTTGACCAGAATAAAAAACAGCTAAACGAACGAAGAATTACACAAATGAAAGAACTCAAAAAAGGAAACATCTCAACAGTAACGAGCAGAGAAGCATGTCGTATCAATATGATACACAAAAACTAAGAACAAAAAAGTAAAAGAACACAGCTCCATAGTGGATGAACGGATATAGCCAAACTGCTCGTAGCTTCCGAAAACTTCACAAAGAGAACCAGAGGAGAGCAAAAGCCTTTGACTTACAGTGAGACAATTATCGAATTGGAGAAGGTATGGGCCATCATAAAACGGGAAGACACCACGCGGATTGCCCCATACGGATATGATGTAAGGATAAATCACTGATAGTTCAGTACCTGGAAAGACAGTAATTTTGCCGCCGTCAGCAACCCGACAGAAGGGCTACACCTTTCTCGTCGGATGGTGTAGCCTCAACAAGGCAAGGGCGTAGCCATCCGTACTGAAAGGAGTAGCCCTTTTTCATTGCTGATTATCATACATTTACTAACCCTAAAAACATGAAAAATGGGAAAAGAGAAAACTGAATTTGAGGAGCAATTTGTATCCAAAACAGAAAAAGCAAAAAAGCTATGGGAAAAACGGATTACGGAAAACACGACATTGAGCATGGAGTCTGTACAATGAAATGAAAGCCCGCATCGTGATGCCCGGAAAGTACATACTGAAATTACTCAGGGGTTAGATTTAATAAAAGAAATATAATACTTATCTTTGTGTCCATAACAAAACACCCTAATCATTATGAATCTGAAAAAACTATTTTTTGCTTCTGCCCTGCTCTTTGCTGCGTGCGGCACTATCCAGGCCCAGGAAGTCATTGCCCACCGTGGTTTCTGGACAATAAGCGGTTCGGCACAGAACTCCCTTGCCGCACTCGTAAAGGCCGATTCCATCCACTGCTACGGCTCCGAGTTCGACGTTTGGCTCACCACAGACAATCAGCTGGTTGTCAATCATGACGCCACCTTTAAAGGCGTGACTATGCAAGATGCCACAGCCAAGGTATGCACCGCCGTACAACTGGACAACGGCGAACAACTCCCTACCCTGCAACAGTATTTGGACAAGGCCAAAAGCCTGAAAACCCGCCTTATCCTCGAACTGAAAGCCCATAAAACTCCCGAACAAGAGACACGTGCCGTAGAGGGCATCGTTAAGATGATTAGGAATATGGGGCTGGAAAGCCGTACCGAATACATCACCTTCTCCAAACATGCCACCAAGGAGTTTATCCGTCTGGCACCCAAAGGCACCCCCGTCTACTACCTGACCGGTGACCTTACCCCCAAGGAATTGAAAGCATGGGGTTGTGCCGGTCCCGACTACCACTTCAGTGTCTTCCAAAAACATCCTGAATGGATAAAGGAATGCCACGAGCTCGGCATGAAAGTAAACGCCTGGACTGTAAACAAAGCCAAAGACATGGAATGGCTCATCAGCCAAGGAGTAGATTTCGCCACAACCAATGAGCCGGTAGCATTGAAAGCAATTTTAAAGAAAAAATAGCCGTTCCTTATACATTTAGAAATAAAAGCCAAGCAAACCGCTTCATCATGTCAACAATGAAGCGGTTTACTGTTTTCAAAAAGGTAGCATTTATTCATATAAGCAATCTTTTTTCTTATTCCGAATCATGCCACGCTTTTATATTGATTACAATTTATACAAAAAACAAAGTTATATGCTTTCAGATTGAAAGCTCCGCTACACATATTATCATTGAATGAAAGTTTAACCGCAAATAAATAGAAAATGGATATACTTTTCATTTAATCATAAAACAAAACGTCGTATATTTGCATCGAAATAAAACAAAAGGACGTATTAATCAACCAACAAAGGACAAAATGACAAGAACAATAAAATTCACCAAGATGCATGGTGCCGGAAACGACTACATTTATGTAGATACAACCCGATTTCCCATCGAACATCCGGAAGAACTTTCAAAGATATGGAGTGCACCACATACGGGAATTGGAAGTGACGGTCTGGTACTTATAGGCACTTCGGACAAAGCCGATTTCAGCATGCGGATATTCAATGCCGACGGCTCGGAAGCCCGGATGTGCGGCAATGCAAGCCGTTGCATCGGAAAATATCTTTTTGACTACGGACTGACCTCTAAAACGAAAATCATGCTCGACACACTGTCAGGTATAAAGGTGCTAAACCTGCACTTGGCAGACGGAAAGGTCAACTCTGTAACCGTAGACATGGGCATACCTGCCGACGAACCGGCAGATTACGACGGCAAAGGTGCCAAACCGATGAAAGAACAACCCATCGAAGTGGACGGAGAACGATATGCAGGTACCACCGTATCCATGGGAAACCCGCACCTGGTCATCTTCGTCAATGACATAGAGGACGTCGACCTTCCGGTAATCGGCCCCAAACTGGAAAACCATCCCCTTTTCCCCGAACGCATCAACGTAGAATTTGCCCAGATATTGGGAGAAGGAAAAATAAGGATGCGTGTCTGGGAACGAGGCTCGGGCATCACCCAAGCCTGCGGAACCGGAGCTTGTGCCACCGCCGTGGCAGCCTTCCTCACCGGACGCGCGGGAAGAGATTCTACCGTCATCATGGACGGAGGCTCACTCAACATCCGATGGGACATCGCTACCAGACATGTCCTGATGACGGGGGAAGCCACCAAAGTATTCGACGGAGAAATTGAATTAATTGACTAACCACCAACTATCAACCAAGAAAAGATTATGGCATTAGTTAACGAACATTTTTTAAAACTACCGGGCAGTTATTTGTTTTCAGACATAGCCAAGAAGGTAAATACTTTCAGGATAACACACCCAAAGCAGGAAGTCATCCGTCTGGGTATCGGAGACGTTACCCGGCCACTGCCGCCGGTCTGCATCGAAGCGATGCACAAGGCGGTGGAAGAGATGGCTGATGCGCAGACATTCCGTGGATACGGTCCCGAACAGGGATACGACTTCCTGATAGAAGCCATCATCAAGCACGATTACCTTCCGCGAGGCATCCATTTCAGTCCTACGGAAATCTTTGTGAACGACGGAGCAAAGAGCGACACGGGAAACATCGGTGACATTCTGCGCCACGACAACAGCGTGGGAGTGACCGACCCGATTTATCCGGTCTATATAGACAGCAACGTGATGTGCGGACGTGCCGGAGTATTGGAGGAAAACGGCCAGTGGAGCAACGTCACCTACATGCCTTGTACCGCCGAAAACAACTTCATCCCGGAGATTCCGGACAAGCGCATCGACATTGTCTACCTCTGCTATCCCAACAACCCGACGGGAACCACCCTGACCAAGTCCGAGCTGAAGAAATGGGTAGATTATGCGCTCGCCAACGACACGCTGATTCTGTTCGATGCCGCCTACGAAGCCTTCATCCGCGAAGACGACGTGCCCCACTCCATCTATGAGATAAAGGGAGCAAAGAAATGCGCCATCGAGTTCCGCAGCTTCTCGAAAACTGCCGGATTCACGGGAGTACGCTGCGGCTACACCGTTGTGCCGAAAGAACTCACTGCCGCCACGCTGGAAGGCGAACGCATCCCGCTGAACAAGCTCTGGAACCGCCGCCAATGCACCAAGTTCAACGGCACCAGCTACATCACCCAACGGGCAGCGGAAGCCATCTATACACCGGAAGGACAGCGGCAGATAAAGGAAACGACAGATTACTATATGAACAACGCCCGCACCATGAAGCAGGGCCTTGAAGCGGCCGGACTGAAGGTCTACGGTGGTGTGAACGCTCCTTACATCTGGCTGAAAACGCCTGACGGAACGGGCTCCTGGCGATTCTTTGAACAAATGCTGTATGAGGCCAATGTAGTGGGCACACCGGGCGTGGGCTTCGGTCCCAGCGGCGAGGGTTATATCCGGCTGACGGCCTTCGGAAAGCATGAAGATTGCGTGGAAGCCATGAAGCGCATCCGGAAGTGGCTGAAATAAGAAAACTAAACTTAAAAGTAAAAAAGGTATGAAAACAAGAAGTATAAAACGGGGGATAATGGCAATGATACTCTTATCAATGGCAATGCCTTTCACGGCAAAGGCTCAGGATAAAGTGGAAGCATCGGTAGGCGTCGACCTCGTAAGCGGCTACGTCTGGCGTGGCCAGGATTTGGGGGGTGTAAGCCTTCAGCCAAGTGCATCCATTGCCTACAAAGGTTTCTCTCTGGGGGCTTGGGGCTCCGTAGGCATCGAGAGTTCGGACACGAAAGAGTTCGACCTCATACTGGGATATTCGACAGGAGGCTTCAGCGTATCGGTGACGGACTACTGGTACAATGTGACCGGAGATGGAGCGACGGCCAAATACTTCCGGTATGGAGCACACAATGCAGCCAACTCACATCTGTTCGAGGCGCAAATCGGTTATGATTTCGGCCCCGTAGCCGTAAACTGGTACACCAACTTTGCAGGCGACGACGGCGTTGACAAAGACGGTGACCGTGCTTATTCATCCTACATCTCCGTAGCAGCCCCCTTCACACTGGGCGGTCTGGACTGGACAGCCGAGATAGGCGCTACCCCTTGGGCCACGGACTTCTATGAAGCCAACGGCTTTGCCGTATGCGACGTCAGCCTGGGAGTATCAAAAGACATCAAAATCACCGATTCCTTCTCCCTCCCGTTGTTTGCCAAAGCAACCTGGAACCCAAGGTCTGAAGGTGCTTATTTCGTAGTTGGACTAAGTTTCTAAGATGAAAAAGCAATGAAAAGAAGTTTTTTTCACTCTAACATAGTTTTATTAAACCAACAATTACAACTCTAAGGTATTATGTCAAAATTGAGATTCAGAGTAGTAGAGACGGCGTTCAAGAAGAAACCCGTTGCAGTGGCAGTCCCGGCGGAACGTCCGTCAGAGTATTTTGCCAAGTATGTATTCAACAAGGAGAAGATGTTCCGCTATCTGCCAAGCAAGGTGTATGCCAAACTGACGGATGTGATTGACAACGGAGCCCCGCTAGACCGCAGCATAGCCGACGAGGTTGCCGCAGGTATGAAGAAATGGGCGGTTGAAATGGGGGCGACCCACTATACTCACTGGTTTCATCCGCTGACCGAAGGTACTGCCGAAAAGCACGATGCCTTTGTGGAACACGACGGCAAAGGCGGCGTAATGGAGGAATTCTCCGGAAAGCTGCTCGTACAGCAGGAACCGGATGCATCCAGTTTCCCGAACGGCGGTATCCGCAATACGTTCGAGGCACGTGGCTACTCGGCATGGGACCCCTCCTCCCCGGCATTCATCGTAGACGACACGCTCTGCATCCCGACTATTTTCATCGCCTATACCGGTGAGTCTCTGGACTACAAGGCACCGTTGCTGAAAGCTCTGCGTGCCGTAGACAAGGCTGCCGTCGACGTATGCCACTATTTCAATCCGGAAGTAAAGAAAGTGGTTGCCTATCTGGGCTGGGAGCAGGAATATTTTCTGGTTGACGAAGGGTTGTACGCCGCCCGTCCCGACCTGCTGATGACCGGACGCACGCTGATGGGCCATGACAGCGCCAAGAACCAGCAGCTGGAAGACCATTACTTCGGGGCCATCCCCAGCCGTGTGGCCGCTTTCATGAAGGAACTGGAAATCGAAGCGCTGAAACTCGGCATCCCCGTCAAGACCCGTCACAACGAAGTGGCTCCCAACCAGTTTGAACTGGCTCCCGTCTTCGAGGAATGCAACCTGGCGGTAGACCACAACATGCTCATCATGGCTTTGATGCGTAAAGTGGCACGTAACCACGGCTTCCGCGTACTGCTGCACGAAAAGCCTTTCAAGGGTGTCAACGGTAGCGGCAAGCATAATAACTGGTCGCTGGGTACGGACACTGGTGTCCTGCTCCACGCACCCGGCAAACTGCCCGAAGAGAACCTGCGTTTCATCACCTTCGTAGTGAATACGCTGATGGCCGTATACCGCCACAACGGATTGCTGAAGGCCTCCATCTCCAGCGCCACGAACGCCCATCGTCTGGGTGCCAACGAAGCTCCTCCAGCCATCATCTCTTCCTTCCTGGGCAAGCAGTTGAGCCAGGTGCTGGAGCATATCGAAGAGAGTACAAAGGACGACCTCGTCAGCCTCAGCGGCAAGCAAGGCATGAAGCTGGACATCCCGCAGATTCCGGAACTGATGATAGACAATACCGACCGCAACCGTACCAGCCCGTTCGCTTTCACCGGCAACCGCTTCGAGTTCCGCGCCGTGGGTTCCGAAGCCAACTGTGCCAGTGCCATGATTGCACTGAACTCTGCCCTTGCCGAGCAGTTGGTGGAATTCAAGAAAGATGTGGACGAACTGATTGAAAAGGGTGAACCGAAAATTTCCGCCATCCTCGAAATCATCCGCCGGTACATCAAAGTCTGCAAGCCTATCCACTTTGACGGCAACGGCTACAGCGACGAATGGAAAGCCGAAGCAGCCCGCCGCGGTCTGGATTGCGAGACAAATGTTCCCATCATCTTCGACAACTACCTGAAACCGGAGAGCATCCGGATGTTCGAATCCATCGGAGTCATGACGAAGAAAGAACTGGAAGCCCGCAATGAAGTGAAATGGGAAATGTATACCAAGAAAATCCAAATCGAAGCCCGCGTGCTCGGAGACTTGGCCATGAACCACATCATCCCCGTAGCTACACAATACCAGACCGATTTGGTGGACAACGTCTACAAGATGAAAGACCTGTTCCCCGCAGAGAAGGCCGCAAAACTATCTGCCAAGAATCTGGAACTCATCGAAGAGATTGCCGACCGTACTGCCTTCATCAAGGAGCATGTGGATGCCATGATCGAGGCGCGCAAAGTGGCCAACAAAATTGACAGTGAACGTGAAAAAGCCATCGCCTACCACGACAACATCGTACCGATGATGGAAGAAATCCGTTACCACATCGACAAGCTGGAACTCATCGTCGACAATCAGATGTGGACGTTGCCCAAATATCGCGAGTTACTGTTTATAAGATAAAGGATAAGGGATGAAAGATTAAGAATTAATAGAATGGACTTACCCTTCATTATTTACCTCTTCATCCTTGGTTCCTTATCGCTTTCTTTTGTTGGTTGTTTTAAGTTTGCAGGGAGAGAGGTGCCGCGAGGCAGTTCTCTCTCTCTTTTTTCGTCTATGCCAACTGTTGGCAGTAAGCAGGAAATAACCTATCTTTGCCCGTCAGATAAAACAATCTTGTCATCATGAAGAATTTACGTAACTGCTATGCAGCGTTCCTGCTGTTTGCCTTGCTGTTTGTTTCGGCTACTGCCTGGGCACAAACCGATTTGCAGCAAAAACTGAGTCAGATTTCCGCCATTACGGAAACCCGTCCGTTGGAGTCCACCCGGTTCTCCGAGAAGTATGTAACCTATTTCAACCAGCCGTTGGACCACGACCATCCCGAAAAGGGCAGCTTCCGCCAGCGTGTGATTGTCTCCCACGTCGGTTTCGACCGTCCTACGGTGATTGTAACCGAAGGCTATGGAGCCGCCTATGCCCTCAATCCCAAGTATCGCGAGGAACTTTCAGAGCTGCTCGATGCCAACATGATTTTTGTGGAATACCGTTATTTTCTGGAATCCACCCCAGAACCAAAAGATTGGCAATACCTCACTGCCGAGAATTCTGCAGACGACCTGCATGCCGTCCGCAACGCCTTTAAAAGCATCTATCCCGGCAAATGGATTGCAACCGGCATCAGCAAGGGCGGGCAGACTACCCTGCTCTACCGCACGTTCTATCCGGACGATGTGGATATTTCCGTGCCATACGTAGCTCCGCTCTGTTATGCGGCGGAAGACGGACGCCACGAACCTTTTCTCAAGAAAGTGTCTACTCCGCAAGACCGCAAACGAATTGAAGACTTCCAGCTGGAAGTGTTGAAACGGAAAGCCACGCTGCTCCCCCGCTTTGAGAAATATTGCGATGAAAAAGGGCTCAAGTTCCGTGCGCCCGTTGAAGAAATATACGACTATTGTGTGCTGGAGTATTCTTTCGCCCTTTGGCAGTGGGGGTCTCCCGTCAACAGCATTCCCGCAACCACGGCTCCGGACGATGAGATATTTGCCCATCTGCTCGACATCAGCAACCCCGACTATTTCATTGCCGACAGCCCGACAGCCTCGTTCTTCGTGCAGGCTGCCCGCGAGCTGGGTTATTACGGCTACGATACGAAGCCTTTCAAGAAATATCTTTCCATCCAATCGAGCAAGGCTTACCTGCACCGCCTCATGCTTCCCGAAGAGCTGAAAGACATGCCCTTCGACAAGACCCTAAGCAAGAAAATCACGGAATTCTTGAAAAAGAATGACCCGAGAATGATATTCATCTACGGACAGAACGACCCATGGACGGCTGCTGGAGTGACCTGGCTGAAAGGGAAAAAGAACATCCATGTATTCGTCGAGCCCGGCGGAAGCCATCGGGCACGCATCAGCACTCTGCCTGAAGCAGAAAAGAAACAAGCGATGGAGCTGATTAATGAATGGTTGAAATAACAAAAAACGGATGGTCTGTGTGGCATGAACAGACCATCCGTTTACTCCTGACAGACCATCTGTTCCACCTCAACAGATGGTCTGTTTTTTTATTCTATAATTTGTGCATCCTCAATATGGTCCACCGCCTTTGCAGAAGCATCCGGTGTCTTTGGGCGGCAGCGCGTAAACTTAAACCAGTTCAGCAGTTCCGAAGCCGCATAGACCAGACTACTAATACCGATAATGATAAATGCCGTGGAACGTACCCCCATAGGATTGAACAACGCAACCAGACCGGCAATCAGAATCAATACAGGCACCGTGTAAAAGCCATACGGCACCGGCATCCAGCGACGGGCGGCGGAGAGCGAGGCAATCTGTTGCACTCCTCCCATCAGCAGAACAAATCCCAATACAAATGTTAGCAAATCGGCAAAGAAACCGGGCATGATAATCAGCCACAAGCCAAACAGCAGGCTGCCCACCCCCTCGACAGGGAAACGACTGCGCATCTCCGTGCTCTGTGCAAAGTAGCCTATGATACTGATAAGCGAAGGCACCAGGAAAACGACACCTATCGTAATCACCAGGTAATCACCGGCCTGGTCGGGAAACATCACCAGCACCAAACCGATAACCAGCGCACATATTGCGCGCAAAAATGAATCACTTAATCCTTTCATGAGTCTATGTTTTTTTGCGAAGATACATCTTTATCCGAATAACTCCGCACGAAAATTCCGAAAAATCAGTTTACATTCAACCAGGCATTCATATCTTCGGCCACAAAAAGCCAGTATACCAACAACAGTACAGCAATAACTACACCTATGGCAACTAAATGTTTTCGATTCATAGTTTGTTCCTTTCTTTTTTTGAATGAATACTCATTTTTACTATACCTATAAAAACAATATTCCAAGAGAAATGTTTTAATCCGAAAAAAAAGTCATATTTATTTTGGCGGTTAAAACAAAGTGCTTATATTTGTCGCGAAAACGAAGACAGGCTGCACCTCAGCATAAAAAATGAACAAGTTCATTTTATTATACATTCGGTTTGCACTATATTTGCCTTCGATAAAATCAAAAAAGTCAATGAAAACAATGTTCGTAAATACATATTGGTGGTGGCATCCGTTACAACTCCGACAGTCGTAAGGGAGCAGTGCTCGTATGTATATATGTAATATATAGTAAAAAACAAAAAGAGCCCTGTCGCACCAAGCGACGGGGCTCTTTTCGTTTAGGCAACAATGTGTTTTTGATAACACTGAAAGCCACGAAACCGATGCCTGAAATAGATTAAATAACAAAAAAGGGAATCAGTTTCAACTCCCGATTCCCCTAAATAGTAAATAGTCAAATAGTAAATAACATGATGGATTTCTTAGTTGACAAAGAAGGTTATTACGGAGAATTCGGTGGGGCATACGTCCCCGAAATCCTCCACAAGTGTGTAGAAGAGTTGCAGAATACTTACCTCAAGATGCTGCAAAGCGAGGACTTCAAGCGTGAATACGAGCAGTTGCTTCGCGACTACGTGGGACGCCCTTCCCCACTCTACCCGGCACACCGCCTGTCCGAGAAGTACGGTTGCCGGATTTACCTCAAGCGTGAAGACCTGAACCACACCGGCGCCCACAAAATCAACAACAGCATCGGGCAGGTCTTGCTGGCACGCCGCACGGGCAAGCGCCGCATCATCGCCGAAACCGGAGCCGGACAACATGGGGTAGCCACAGCCACCGTCTGCGCATTGATGAATATGGAATGTATCGTCTACATGGGCAAGACCGACGTGGAGCGCCAGCGCGTCAATGTGGAGAAGATGAAGATGCTCGGCGCCACCGTCGTACCCGTCACCAGCGGCAACATGACGTTGAAGGACGCCACCAACGAAGCCATCCGCGACTGGTGCTGCCATCCGTCGGACACCTACTACGTGATAGGTTCCACCGTCGGCCCGCACCCATATCCCGACATGGTGGCACGCCTGCAGTCCGTCATCAGCGAA
This sequence comes from Bacteroides muris (ex Afrizal et al. 2022), assembly GCF_004793475.1. Lineage (GTDB taxonomy): Bacteria > Bacteroidota > Bacteroidia > Bacteroidales > Bacteroidaceae > Bacteroides > Bacteroides muris. The sequence continues at coordinate 75,365 of NZ_SRYZ01000009.1, forward strand.
GAAATCAGAAAACAGCTCCTTGAGCATGAAGGACGCAGCTGTCCCGACTACCTCATCGCCTGCGTAGGCGGAGGAAGCAACGCAGCCGGCACCATCTATCACTACGTCAACGACCCGCACGTGCAAATCGTCCTCGCCGAAGCCGGCGGAAAAGGCATTGAAACGGGAAGGACAGCCGCCACCATCGCCCTCGGCAAGATGGGCATCATCCACGGTTCCCGCACCTACGTCATCCAGAACGAGGACGGACAGATAGAAGAGCCCTATTCCATATCTGCCGGACTGGATTATCCGGGCATCGGCCCCATGCACGCCAACCTTGCCAAGCGGAAACGTGCCATCGTCCTCGCCGTCAACGACGATGAAGCCATCCGCGCCGCCTACGAACTGACCCGGCTCGAAGGTATCATCCCCGCATTGGAAAGTGCCCACGCACTGGGCGCGCTGGAGAAGATGAACTTCAAGCCGACGGACGTAGTGGTGCTGACTGTCTCGGGAAGAGGAGACAAGGATATGGATACCTATTTGAGTGATGAGCTATAAGTGATGAATTATTTAAAAATACAAGATACAATGAAACAATATGACTATAAAACAGTCAGCCGTACCATGCTTGGTGACTTGCATACGCCGGTGAGCACCTATCTGAAGGTACGCGACATCTTTCCGCAGAGCGCACTTATGGAGAGTTCCGACTATCATGGCAGCGAGAATAACCGTTCGTTCATCGCTCTGTGTCCGCTGGCAAGTGTCAGCATAGATCATGGTATGGCTATCTTCCGACTGCCGGACGACAGCCGCGAAGAACATCCCATAACCGAAGAGTATCGGGTAGAAAATGCGCTGAACGACTTCCTTGGCCGCTTCCGCGTAGAAGGCGAATACAGCAATTACTGCGGACTCTACGGATACACTTCCTTCAATGCAGTCCGCTACTTCGAGAATATATCCGTGAAGGACAGCCGTGAAGCCACCAACGACGCGCCGGACATGTTGTACATATTATATAAGTACCTCATCGTCTTCAACGATTTCAAGAATGAGATGCTGCTTCTCGAGATGCTGGCTCCCGGTGATACCAACGAGCTGGACAAGGTGCAGAAGGCCATCCATAACCGTAACTACACCGCCTACGACTTCCGCGCCATCGGCTCCACCACCTCCCCACTTACAGACGAGGAGCACAAAGCGAACATCCGCCAAGGCATTGCCCACTGCCTGCGCGGCGACGTCTTCCAGATTGTCCTCTCCCGCCGTTTCGAACAGCGCTTCATGGGCGATGACTTCAAGCTCTACCGTGCCTTGCGTAGTATCAACCCTTCGCCCTATCTGTTCTATTTCGACTTCGGGGGCTTCCGCATCTTCGGCTCCTCTCCCGAAACCCATTGCCGCATCGAAGGGCGCCATGCCTATATCGACCCCATTGCCGGAACCACGAAGCGCACCGGCGATGCGGAACAGGATGCCATCAATGCACGATACCTGCACGATGACCCAAAAGAGAATGCCGAACACGTGATGTTGGTGGACCTTGCACGCAATGACCTCTCCCGCAACTGCCGTGATGTAAAGGTAGACTTCTATAAGGAGACGCAGTATTACAGTCATGTTATCCATCTTGTCAGCCGCGTCAGCGGAACACTCTGCAAAGAGGCCGACCCTGTCAAGACCTTCATCGACACCTTCCCTGCCGGAACCCTGAGCGGCGCCCCCAAAGTACGCGCCATGCAGCTCATCAGCCAGCTGGAACCGCACAACCGCGGAGCCTACGGAGGCTGCATCGGTTTCATCGGGCTGAACGGCTCGCTGAACCAGGCGATTACGATTCGCACTTTTGTCAGCCGCAACGGTGTCCTCTGGTTCCAGGCAGGAGGCGGCATCGTGGCCAAGAGCAACGACAAGTACGAACTGCAAGAGGTGAACAACAAGCTCGGCGCACTAAAAAAGGCAATTGAGATGGCGGAAAAAATGTGAATTCATTTACCATTTGAGAATTCACTATTTACGATTTGCCATGCGGTGCGTACACTGTGCAGCCAAATCATAAATAGTAAATCGCAAAATAGTAAATTAAACGGTTTATAAATACAAAAAATGAAAACAGTTATCATAGACAATTACGACTCATTCACCTACAACCTTGCCCATCTGGTGAAAGAGCTTGGCGCAGAAACGAACGTGCTGCGCAACGATAGATTCCTGCTCGAAGAATTGGAGCGATACGATAAGATTATCCTTTCACCCGGTCCCGGCGTACCCGAGGAAGCCGGACTGCTGTTGGATGTCATCCGCACCTATGCCGGACGAAAACCCCTACTCGGTGTCTGCCTGGGCGAACAAGCCATCGGACAAGTATTCGGCGGAAAGCTGGTCAACCTAGAAGAGGTATTCCATGGAGTACAGACGGAAATAAGGATAAAGGAGAAAGAATCAGGGATTAGGAATGAAGAATTAGGGGGAAAGGATTATGAAGGTATTTCTCTCGAAGAAGACTATATCTTCTGCGGTTTACCCAATAGGGTTTCCGTCGGACGATATCACTCCTGGGTAGTGGATACGAAGGACTTTCCAGACGAACTTGCCATTACTGCCATCAGCCCCGAAGGACAAATCATGGCGCTGAAACATCGGAAATATGACATCCACGGCATCCAGTTTCATCCTGAATCGGTGTTGACACCCGACGGAAAAACAATCGTGAGAAACTGGCTTTCGCAATAAGACACTTCAGTGTCTGAAATGCCACACTTCACCATTGCTAACATGAGGCGTTTCGGACGAAAACATAAGATGTTTCGAGAACCCATAAATACAAAACTTCAAAAAGGAGTAAATTCAACCATCAAATCGTAAATATCAAGATGAAAGCAATACTCACCCGTCTCTTCAATCACGAAGAGCTCACATCGGAGGAAACCAAACAAATCCTCCTCAATATCACCAAGGAAATGTATCCTGAGGCGCAGATAGCGGCCCTGCTCACTGCCTTCCAGATGCGGAGCATCACTGTGGATGAGCTTATCGGCTTCCGCGAAGCACTGATGGAAACACGCCTCCCCATCGACTTCGCCCCCTATCGCCCCATCGACATTGTAGGTACGGGAGGCGATGGAAAAAACACTTTCAACATCTCCACCTGCGCTTGCTTCGTGGTGGCGGGAGCCGGCTACAAGGTTGCCAAACACGGCAACTACGGAGCCACTTCCGTGAGCGGAGCCAGCAATGTCATCGAGCAGCATGGCGTACGCTTCACCAACAACCCCGACACGCTGAAACGCAGCATGGAAGAGTGTAACATCGCTTACCTTCATGCCCAGCTTTTCAATCCGGCGATGAAGTTTGTCGGCCCTGTCCGCAAGACGCTGGGAGTGCGCACCTTGTTCAATCTGCTCGGCCCGTTGGTGAATCCATGCTGTCCGGCATACCAACTACTCGGTGTGGCAGACCTCTCGCAGATGCGCCTATATACCAATGTATTCTATAAGCTCGGCATTGACTTTGCCGTGGTCAACAGCCTTGACTGCTACGACGAAATCTCCCTGACAGACGAGTTCAAGGTGATGACCCGCGACTACGAGCGCATCTACCGTCCGCAAGCTCTCGGCTTCAAGGATGCCCGCCCCGAAGAACTGTTCGGCGGCGCATGCAAGGAAGATGCTGCCCGCATCTTCGACAATATCCTGACGGGGCATGCCACACCTGCGCAAACGCAATGCGTCATTGTCAACGCTGCCTTTGCCATCCAGGTGATGGAACCGCAGAAAGAGATTGAAGAATGCATCGCCATCGCACGCGAATCACTGGATAGCGGACGGGCGCTGGCGACACTGAAAAAAATTATCGAAATCAATAAATGAAGCAATGAAAGATATACTGTCTGAAATCATCGCCCATAAACAAACAGAGATTGAACTACAGAAACAAACCGTCTCTCTGGAACAGTTGCGGGAACAAGCCGGAATCATCATCCGGGAGAATGTGGCACATCGCCGCAGCATGAAGCAGGCCCTTGCCGCTTCTTCTACAGGAATCATCTCCGAATTCAAACGACGTTCACCCTCCAAAGGCTGGATAAACGAGGCTGCCCGGGCAGAGGAGATACCCGCCTCCTACGAAGCCGCCGGCGCCGCTGCCCTCTCCATCCTGACGGATGAGAAGTTCTTTGGCGGTACGCTGCGCGACATCCGCACAGTCCGTCCGCTCGTCCACATCCCCATTCTGCGCAAAGACTTCATCATCGACGAGTACCAGCTTCTGCAAGCCTGCATCGTAGGTGCCGACGCGGTATTGCTCATTGCCGCCTGCCTTAGTCCGGAGCAATGCAGCACTCTCACCACCCAAGCCCACGAACTCGGGCTGGAGGTATTGCTCGAAATCCACAGCCCTTCGGAACTCTCCTATATAAATAAGGAAGCCGACATGGTTGGTGTCAACAACCGCAACCTCGGCTCTTTCGTCACCGATGTGGAGAATTCCTTCCGGATAGCCCGGCAACTGCGCGAAGCCACCCACGGAGCGGTCTCCCCACTCCTTGTTTCCGAAAGCGGCATCTCCGACCCCGAAACCATCTGCCGCCTGCGTGCTGCCGGCTTCCGCGGTTTCCTCATCGGCGAAACCTTCATGAAAACAGGGCACCCCGGCGAAACCCTGAAAGAGTTCATCAGAGACAGTCTTTCAATTGATAATTGAAAGTTGATAATTGCAAATACAGAAGTCTCCCATACAGCGTTACGTTGCGCAGCTAAATTGTAAATTGTAAATAGTAAAATCGTAAATAAGATGTTTCCTCTCATCAAAGTATGCGGAATGACTGAAGCAGAAAACATCCGCAATGTAGAACTGCAAGGTGTAGATATGATCGGCTTCATCTTCTACCCAAAATCTCCCCGTTATCTGTACCAGATGCCCGGGTATCTGCCAGCCTGCGCCAAGCGCGTCGGCGTCTTTGTCAACGAAACCAAGGAAAACATCCTGATGTATACCGACCGTTTTGACCTGGACTACATCCAGCTGCATGGCAATGAAGCTCCCGAGTATTGCCGTTCCCTACGCAATGCAGGTCTGCACCTCATCAAGGCCTTCTCTATCTCGCGACCCAAAGACCTGCTTGCTGTCTCTGCCTACAATGGTCTATGCGACTACTACCTCTTCGACACCAAGACCCCGCAGTACGGCGGTTCCGGCAATCAGTTCGACTGGAACCTCCTGCACCGCTACAACGGTCCCACTCCGTTCCTGCTCAGCGGTGGCATCAACCCCTACAGCGTAAAAGCCCTCCGGGAGTTCTGCCATCCCTATTTTGCGGGTATCGACATCAACAGCCGTTTCGAGACGGCACCGGGAATAAAAGATGTGGAACGCATCTCAAACTTCCTGAAAGAACTCAATGGATTTACGATTTGACAAATATTACCATGTTCAATGTATAATCCGCCATGCGGTATACAATTGCGCGGCTAAATTGTAAACTCAAATCATAAATCGTAAATATAAAAATGTATCAGGCAGCGTATATTTGCGCAGCTAAATTGTAAAATTGTAAATAGTATGATGAACCGAATTAACCAACTTTTCCAGGACAGCCCCAAGAATCTGCTGTCCATTTACTTCTGCGCAGGCTGTCCCACTCTCGACGGTACTGCCGACGTTATCCGTACTCTCGAAAAGAACGGAGTCAGCATGATTGAAATCGGTATCCCGTTCAGTGATCCCATGGCCGACGGCATTGTTATCCAGAATGCCGCCACCCGCGCCCTGCACAACGGCATGTCTCTCCGCCTGCTTTTCGAACAATTGCAAGACATTCGCCGCGATGTCCACATTCCCCTCATCCTCATGGGATACCTTAACCCCATCATGCAGTTCGGCTTCGAGGCATTCTGCCGGAAGTGCGTGGAGTGCGGCATCGACGGCGTCATCATTCCTGACCTCCCCTTCCGCGATTACGAAGAGAGCTACAAAACCATCGCCTCGAAGTATGACATCCGTGTCATCATGCTCATTACCCCCGAAACCAGCGAAGCCCGCGTCCGCGAAATAGACGCCCACACCGACGGCTTCATTTACTTGGTGTCCAGCGCCGCCACTACCGGTGCCCAGAAAGACTTCGACACCCGGAAACAAGCCTACTTCAAGAGGATAGAGGATATGAACCTGCGCAATCCACGCATGGTAGGCTTCGGCATCAGCAACAAGCAGACATTCGATGCCGCCTGCGCCCACTCATCCGGCGCCATCATCGGCAGCCGCTTCGTCACTCTGCTTAACGAAAAGGAGGGAGATGCGGAAAAGGCCATCAGGCAGTTGAAGGAAGAGGTGGGATGAATGATGAGTTATCACTTTTTTTACTATCTTTGTGCCCGAAAAAGAACTCAAATACGAAATCTATGAAAGTCGATTACCCTTCTGTACTATTGATTTACACTGGTGGAACTATCGGAATGATAGAAAATCCCGAGACCGGTGCACTTGAGAACTTCAACTTCGACCAACTGCTGCAGCATGTTCCCGAACTGAAGCGCTTCAACTACCGCATCTCTTCCTATCAGTTCGATCCACCCATCGACTCTTCTGACATGGAACCTTCTTTCTGGGCAAAGATTGTAAAAATCATCAACTACAACTACGACAATTTCGACGGCTTCGTCATCCTGCACGGCACCGACACCATGGCCTATACAGCCTCCGCCCTCAGCTTCATGCTCGAGAACCTTTCCAAGCCGGTCATCCTCACAGGTTCCCAGCTTCCCATCGGCACCCTGCGCACCGATGGGAAAGAGAACCTAATCACCGCTATTGAAATAGCCGCCGCCAAGCATCCGGACGGCACTCCTATCGTCCCTGAAGTGTGCATTTTTTTCGAAAACGAGCTGATGCGGGGCAACCGTACCACCAAAATCAATGCCGAGAATTTCAACGCTTTCCGTTCCTTCAACTATCCCGCACTGGCAAAAGCGGGCATCCATATCCGCTATAACGAGCATCTCATCCGCCGCCCCGACCCGTCGCGCCCCATGAAGCCGCACTACCTTTTCGACACCAATGTCGTAGTTCTCACGCTCTTTCCCGGCATTCAGGAAAGCATTATCAATTCCGTGCTTCATGTTCCCGGTCTGAAAGCCGTAGTCCTCAAGACCTTCGGTTCCGGCAATGCCCCCCAGAAAGAATGGTTCATCCGCCAGCTGAAAGAAGCCAGCGAACGTGGCATTGTCATCGTCAACATCACCCAATGCCAGAGCGGTGCCGTCGAAATGGGACGCTACGAAACCGGACTTCATCTTCTTCAGGCAGGTATCATCAGCGGCTATGACAGTACCCCCGAATGTGCTGTCACTAAGCTCATGTTCCTTCTGGGACACGGACTGAACCAAGCCGAAATCTGCCACCGCATGAATTCCGACCTGGCAGGAGAAATCACCAAACAATAAGTGGTGGTTCGACAGCAAACGTCAAACCACCACTTTATGGTTGTTTTCAATCAGATATATGAAATAACATTAATTTTAACGATGAATAAAGTTACTAAATCGCGTCAACCCGTCTATCAGCGTTGTACGTGGGCAAGCGATGTTCCACCTCATAAAGCCTTCTCCTTCCATTCCATACATAATGCCGGCGTTCAGCCATAAGTCTCCTTGTTCCATCAATTGCCGTTCCAACTCCTCAGACGGAAGGCCCAGTTTGCGGCAATCCATCCAAACAAGATAGGTACCTTCCAATACCGTAACAGGAAATTCCGGCAGATGCTCACGGCAAAACTCCCGCATATAGAGATAATTGGCGTGCAGATATTCGATAAGTTGGTCCAACCATTTTTCTCCTTCATTATAAGCTGCCTGAGTAGCGATTACGCCAAACGGATTGACATCGCATACCTCATTGTCGTTGATAGCCCGGTCTATTTTCGCCCGACGGTTGGCATCGGCGCAGACAATGTTCGCAATCTGCAATCCGGCAATATTGAACGCCTTACTGGGCGACAGGCAAGTAACGGAATGCCGCAGGAAATCTTCCGAAATGGAAGCGAACGGCGTATAACAGTGTCCCGGAAAAACCAACTCGCAGTGAATCTCATCCGAAACAACCGTTACACCGTGACGGATACAGATTGCACCGATGCGCACCAGTTCTTCACGCTTCCACACCCTTCCAGCCGGATTGTGGGGATTGCACAGCAGCATTATCTTCACCTTAGGGTCGGCGGCTTTACACTCCAAATCCGCATAATCAATCGTGTAAGTATTGTCGGCATAGCACAATGGAGACGACACCATTTCGCACCCATTGTTGCGGATGGACGAAAAGAAGCAGTTATAGACGGGAGTCTGCACCAGTACTTTATCACTGGGTACGGTCAATGCCTTGATGATGGCCGATACGGCAGGCACTACCCCCGATGTATAGATTATCCATTCGCGATTGACTGTCCAGTTATGGCGGCGGGAAAACCAATCCGTGACAACCTTGTAATAGCTCTCGGGTACACGAGTGTACCCGAAAATGCCATGCTCTATTCGTTTTTTCAACGCATCAACGATAGCGGGGGCTGTCGGAAAATCCATATCTGCCACCCACATCGGCAATACATGTTCGCTTTCGGCACTGTCCCATTTGTAGGAATCGGTTCCCCGCCGCGAAATCTGTTTATCAAAGTCGTATTTCATATCTTCGCCTTAATCGGTAAAACAGGTACGTTCGTCTCGGAGCCGAATTTCACAATCGGCGGGAGCCTTGATGTTCTCGTCTATGGTGATGGAACCAAACTCGTTGGCCACAATGTGTCCCGACATCGGATTCTTGATATTCGTGATGGCTCCGCGAATATCAGCCTGCAAGGTGCTATACTCGAATGCCCGGTCACAATCCGGTCCGAAAGTACAGTTTTCAAGTATCAGGTCGTGTGCATAGCAGAGCGGTTGTTCGCCAGTAATATGGCAGTTCACCAAACGCAGGTTCTTCGAGTGCCAGCCGAGATACTCGCCGTTGAGTTCCGAATCATAGATGGTCACATTCTCCACCTCCCAGAACGCATCCTTTGTCGTAATTTTGGCGTTATGAATTTCCACATTCTTCACGTACTGGAATACATACTTGCTGTCACTTTCCAGTCCGTCAACATAAATGTTGTTGCTGAACATGAAAGGATAAGTGCCGCCATGCAGTTTGAGGTTCTTAATGCGGATACCGTTGCAACGCCAGAACACCTCATCGGCATCGTTCATCGTCACATTCTCGATGTCTATTTCGTTCATCTCGCGGAACATCTTCGGCGCATCAATAATCGTGTCGGTCATTTTCAGGTGGTCGCAATACCACAGTGCCGAGCGACCTCCGACATCGAAATAACAACGGTCGATTTTGAAGCCGTGCACATGCCAAAAAGGATAATTACCCTCGAAACGGCATTCGAACGCTTCGATGTTACTGCACTCTTTAATGGCCGATTCTCCGGCACGGATAATCACATTCTCCAGACGGAGGTCATGAGATTCGAACAAGGGACGTTCGCCCCCGAACTCAGTATCTTTAATAAGTTTCATTTGAGATATTGTTTTAGTTATTACTGGTTTCAAAAGTTACGGTCACATTGCCTCGCCCGAGAGCCGAAGCCAGCCCTGACGGATTATCGAGCCGCCCTATACGGGTGTAGCTGTAAGACGAAGAGAACGTTTCATAGAAAAGGACGAGACAATTGGAACCGTAGAGCATCAAATCCCCGTTCCGGATTGTTCCCGGCCGGTTACTGTCTGTGGGCAAATTCTCTGACAGGTAATGGTATTTCTCGTTGCCGTTCATCTCGTTCATCGTTACCGTCATCGGCAGCAGAGCGGCAAAGGCACGTGCCGTGGCATTGTCTTCAAGGGTGGCAGCGAAGCTGCGGCCGCCTGCCCGGACTGTAATGTTTCTGTTCATTTCGTTTTCTCCTCCATTATTTTCATTGCCATTCCCGCTATCGTCATTTCCGTTTCCGGAATTGTCGTTGTTTCCCGGTTCTTCGGGATTAGGAACAGGAATCACCGGATTTTCTGTTATAGGTTCATCGTCAGGACTGCAAGCTGTCAGTGCAGATGTGGCTGTCACAAGCAGCAAGACCATGACAATAATACATCTGTTCATATCTTGTTCTATTTTAAGGTTTATAATTCCAATCCCATTTTATAGACTTTTTCAAGATGCTCAGGTGCTATTTGACGGGCTATATTCTCACATCCCGTACAACCGCCCGCCAGATAAGTTCCGACCTCTTTTCCTCCCAACACGCCGCTGATGATATGAAAATAACCCAAAGCCTGGTCGAAAGTATGCTCGTTATTGTCTCCCGCAGTCATAAGCAGCACGGTCTCTTTCTCAGGATACTTATCCTCGACGGAAATGGCATATAGACGTTCGATATAGGCATCGGTCAGATGGTCCGTATCGCCTTGTCGCGTACCGGCACTCATCAGTACAAGGACATTTTTCCCGTTACCTTGGCATATTGTCTCGACTGTCGTGGGACGAAAATCTTCTTCCGGTTTACTCTCTTTCAGAAAACGGAAGATAGCCGACCCTCCAAGCAATACGCCGCCAGCAGTCAGCAAACTATTTCTTAAAAATGTTCTTCTTTCCATCCATATCTGACGATTCTTGTTTCAAGTAATTATTCTTCTGATTTTCATATTGCAAAATTAGGTTGAAACTATGAACTGAACAGTAGATGAATTACAGAGAAGATAACCCCTATTACAGATTATATAAAAAAGAGGCAGTGTCAAGTGTGAAGTGACATTGCCTCTTTATCCGAATTTTGCTTGCTATTGAAATTTTCCCTATTCCTTATTCTTCATGGGTTTGAACCACTTATTTGATGAATAGTGCCGTTCATGTATTTATTACAGGCTTTCATGTAGAACGGAAAGCACATCTTCCCGCACAAGTGTTTTGAACCCTCCGTTCATAATAAATGTAGCATCGGCGATACCTTCCAGCATATCCTCGGTAACACCGAGCGATGTGATTTCTGTTGCTACTCCGATTGTATTCATCCACTCAAGCAAAGCCTCCAATCCTTCATTTGCAAGCTATTCTTCCGTTTTTCCCACTTCTGGTATACAACTCGAAAGTAAAAATCTTCCGCTTGGTCAAACTCTACGCCTGAATATTTAACAAATGCACCGGGATTTCGGATTGGGCCGGGATTCTCCATTTGCTAAAGTTTTCCACTTGTAGCACACTACGTTGATTGCTGCACTCATAAAATTTTCGGTTGACTTCTTAGTTGACTTCAATCGCATAGTTTCATGCAAAACCAGCACCGCCTAAAAACAAAAATCAGATAGGAATCTTTCGATAACTATCTGATTTCCAAAAGAGCGGCAAACGGGGCTCGAACCCGCGACCCTCAGCTTGGGAAGCTGATGCTCTACCAACTGAGCTACTGCCGCATAAACATTCCCAAAATCATGCCTTAAAAACGGTGGCAAAGTTAATAAATTACTTCCTAAAAAACAATAGTTCGGTAAAAATTCGTCAAGCCTAAGCGGCTCTGGCAGTAAATAAGATGAGTTCTTTGAAAAGTTTGTCAATAACTTGCGGGGCTGGGTTAATTCCAAACACGCCAATAAATCGTTCAAGCATATAAGCATTGTGCATGAATGACTTGCAAGAGAATATGAAATAGGTTATTCCGAGCCTCTTACATGCCGCTTTGGCCAAGTTGACAGCTGCGAGCGACGCATTGAAGTGAAAATCCAACTTTCTGAGGTCTGTTGACTGACAGTTGGTGATTCCGGCATGCTGCTTGCCATCTCTAAAACAAGATTTCAGTTGGAACCTGGTTCTGTAATAATCCAGGATTTCGCATCCATCCATCGAATCGTCTGTAGAGAAATAAAATTAGTATTGTATAAGGAGTGTTTCGTAAGCCATAATCAGAAGAGTTGAAGGACTTATAATTTACTAAAGAACAATGAATCATGTAATAACTTTCACCCTTATTGTCAGCAGGTTAGCATCTTTTGGGTACATTTATTCATGCTTAACCATTCGTTCTTGACAACATTTCAATGACCTCTTTCGTGTTTTCGAACCAGCTTTTGCCGATTCTATTGTTTAACTTTTAAATTTTCGGTAAAAATTTACCGAAGTATTGTAAAAAAACAAACGTTTCGTCAAATATTTCTTATTTTTGCTCGGGAAAACAAAGATATTCTTTCAAAATACAGACCAAATACCAATGAAACGAATCATACTCATCACCGGAGGAGCACGTTCCGGCAAAAGCACTTATGCGGAAAAGCTGGCACTCGAGCTCTCTCCCACGCCCGTTTATCTTGCCACGGCACGCATCTGGGACGAAGAATTCCGCCAGAGGGTAATCCGGCACCAAGAATGCCGGGGACCGGAATGGACAAACATCGAAGAGGAAAAAGAACTCAGCCGCCACCGGCTGGAGGGACGGGTTGTCCTGATAGACTGCATCACCCTATGGTGTACCAACTTTTTCTTCGACCTGAATTCAGATACCGACCGGGCACTTGCCGCAGCAAAGGCGGAGTTCGACCGCTTCACGGCACAAGACGCAACCTTCATCTTCGTGACCAATGAAATAGGCATGGGAGGAACTTCCGAGAACGAACTGCAACGAAAGTTCACGGACATGCAAGGCTGGATGAACCAATATGTAGCCGCCCATGCCGACGAAGTGACACTGATGGTAGCCGGCATCCCACTTACCGTAAAAAATACTCATCCATAAAACTACAAACAATCAAAAATCAACAGACTGATGAAAACTTTTCATATCACACGTCCGGACAAGGCAATCCGTCCTGCATTGATTGACAAAATCAACAACCTGACCAAACCCAAAGGTTCGTTGGGCACTTTAGAAGAACTGGCACTCCAAATCGGACTCATGCAACAGACATTATCCCCCGCCTTGAAACATCCGCAAAACATTATCTTCGCCGCCGACCACGGCATTGTAGAAGAAGGTGTCAGCCTCTCTCCAAAGGAAATCACTTGGCAGCAAATCAGTAACTTCCTCCATGGAGGGGCAGGTGTCAATTTCCTCTGCCGGCAGCACGGCTTTACCCTGAAGATAGTAGATGCAGGAGTAGACTACGACCTCCCCTACGAGAAAGGCATCATCAATATGAAAGTGCGCAAAAGCACCAGAAATTATCTGCACGAGGCCGCCATGACGGAAGAGGAAATGGAGATGTGCCTAGAGCGGGGCGCCGAGGTGGTGAGACAATGCCATGAAGAAGGCAGCAATGTCCTCAGCTTCGGTGAAATGGGTATCGGAAACACTTCTTCATCCTCCCTATGGATGGCCTGCTTCACCGGCATTCCTCTGGAACAATGTGTAGGCGCGGGCAGCGGACTCGACAGCACAGGCATCCGCCACAAGTACGAAGTGTTGAAGCACTCCTTGGAGAACTACAAAGGTGACGGCTCTACCCGGGACATCATCCGCTACTTTGGCGGACTGGAGATGGTGATGGCCATAGGCGCCATGCTGCAAGCTGCTGAGCTGAGGATGATTATCCTTGTTGACGGATTCATCATGACCAACTGCTTGCTTGCCGCCGCCAGGCTCTATCCGGAAGTGACGGATTATGCCATCTTCGGGCACTGCGGAGACGAGCATGGCCACCGGCTAGTGCTCGACGCTCTGCATGCCCGCCCACTGCTGAACCTGGGACTGCGTTTGGGAGAAGGAACAGGGGCCATCTGTGCATATCCCATTATCGACTCGGCCGTGCGGATGCTCAACGAAATGGATAACTTTGCACATGCCTCCATCACCAAATACTTCTAACATGAACAATGTATTAGCTGCATTCATAATGCTCACCCGACTGCCCTTCTGGAAAATCAAGGAAGTACCGGCAGAGTGTTTCAAGCATGTGGTTCCCTATTGGCCGCTCGTAGGCTGGCTGACGGGAGGCGTGATGGCGGCAGTACTGTGGCTTGCCGGACAGATTATGCCGATGTCATTGGCATGGATTCTTGCCCTCATCGCACGCCTGCTTGTCACCGGTTGCCTGCACGAAGACGGACTGGCGGACTTCCTCGACGGTTTCGGCGGCGGCACCACCCGCGAACGGACTCTTGCCATCATGAAGGATTCCCACATCGGAAGCTACGGTGTCATCGGATTGACATGTTATTTCCTGCTGTTGCTCCAACTTCATCACCTGCCATTGGAACTTCTCTGCATCCTCGTGCTCTGCGGTGACTGCTGGTCCAAGTTCTGTGCCTCCCAGATAGTCAACTACCTACCCTATGCCCGGAAAGAGGAAGAGAGCAAAAACAAGGCCGTCTACAACCGCATGAACCGGCACGAGTTGCTGGCCGGATTTATCTGCGGTCTGCTTCCCTTCGTACTGCTGCTGCCTATAAAACTGTGGATTGCCACCCTCTTTCCCCTGCTCACCTTCTTCCTGCTGTACCGGCTGATGAAACGGCGCCTGCAAGGATATACGGGTGACTGCTGTGGGGCCACTTTCCTGCTCTGCGAGCTATCCTTCTACTTGGGAAGCCTTATTCTGATTATAAATTAACAACTGAAAATCAAAGATGGAAGTAATACTCATCCGACACACTTCGGTAGATGTTCCTCCGGGCGTATGCTATGGGCAGACCGATGTTCCCCTGAAGCCCACGTTTGAAGCGGAAGCCGCCGTGACGGCAGAAAACCTGAAAACATACCTCCCGTTCGACCACGTCTACACCAGCCCCCTTACCCGTTGCGTACGTCTCGCCGCCTATTGCGGCTATCCCGATGCGGAACGGGAAGAACGAATTATGGAAATCAATTTTGGCGACTGGGAGATGAAGCCGTTCGAGCAGAATGAAGACCCGCGCCTGCAGGAATGGTATGCCGACTACATGAACGTGGCAGCTACCGGCGGAGAATCTTTTACCATGCAATACCGGCGTGTCGGCCAGTTTCTGGACGAGTTGAGAAAGAAGCCCTATGCACGCGTTGCCATCTTCGCACACGGAGGCGTATTAATCTGCGCGCAACTCTATGTCGGCATCCTCAAAGCCGAAGAAGCCTTCGACGCATTGACGCCCTATGGTGGCATCGTCCACATCCATCTCGACAAGGAATAATGAACGAAATAGTAGGGCCTTCCTCCGCTTCGGTTTGTACTTTGTAGATACCTCCCAAATAATGAATAAAATGGGCATTGATTTCATGGCGAATCAAGTTCGTTTTATTCTCAGATAGAAAAGCAGCATCAGCAGCAGACAGACGCCCAGGAGTATAAATCCTATGCGGCAATTCATGTCCTGAATCTTCTGCTTCTCCAACAGCAGCTCGTCAATGTGATAAATCTCCTTCACCTGCTTCAACTGGCTGGCCGAGAAGGCATTGTTCAGCGAATCCTGCTCGCGCATCAGGTAGCACCGGGTCTCGATGGCCCCATGTCAATGTCCCCCTTGTCATATTGCGTACTCGCCTTGTAGTTTATCAAAGTGGCAAAGGTGAAGACGTAATTGTTCAGTACCGTAGGGGGCACCTCGTCTATCAATGCGATGCTTTTGTCATACTCATCGGGCTTGGCACATTGTAGGCGGTCAAGGCTGCCTCATGCTCTCCGGTGGCCATCAGATAACGGGCATCTATAACCAGAAGGTATTGCTGTATCTCCAGAATCAGCTGCATTTCAAGCTGGTCTATCTGTGCCAGACTATGGCTGGCAACTTTTAAGGTCGCTCTGGGCAATGGCCATACGGATTTCTCCACGGAAAAGGTTTTCTTTAGTCCAAGAATCCGCTTTATCTGTTGCCGATGCAATTATTGTGCTCCCAAACCAAATAAAGAAAAGGAATATACAGTTGCTTTATCCTCATTTATAACACTTTACCTGCTTTAAAAGTTACATTTTTAATGCAATGCGGTCTTGTAAAGATATTATATCTTTTTGGAACGGACAAAGAATCAGTTAAAATAACAACATTTTAAAAACAAAAGGAAGCCAAGGTCGATGTCACGATTACGGCAACCACCATCCACCACTCCACACGCCGGTTGATGTGGACAGCCACACGCATATCTTCCGTCTTCAGAGGCCGTTCATTAGAACCGATATAAGGTTTCCATACCTCCTCGCCGAAATAGTTGTGCGGACCTCCGAAACGGCAGTCCAGAATACCGGCAAGAGCGGCTTCTGGATAACCGGAATTGGGACTGGCATGCTGGCTGCCATATCTGCCCACAAAAGCAAACAAGGAAAGACGACCGGAAACCAGCACCATCAGAAAGGCTGTCAGACGGGCGGGAATGTAATTGGCAGCGTCGTCCAGGCGGGCGGCGAAACAGCCGAACCGACAATAGCGCTCGTTCTTGTAGCCGACCATGGAATCCAGCGTGTTCACCATCTTATAGGCAAGCATGCCCGGAACTCCCAACAGCAGATACCAGAACAAGGGAGCAACCACCCCATCACTCAGATTCTCCGCCAATGTCTCCAATGCAGCAGTGCGTACCTCCTGCGCCGAGAGCGCAGATGTATCACGGCCCACGATGCGCGCCACTTGTTTTCGGCCTTCCTCCAAAGAACGGTCTACCGCCTTGAATACCATGCGCACTTCACGGACCAGTGTAGTACCTGCCAGGCAATAGAACATCAGCAGTATCTGCACCGTCAGCAGCATGCCCGGAGAAAAGAGTGCCGCCAAACGGAGCAGCAGAAGCGTGACGAAATACACACCAGCCACGAGGAGCACCGTCATAAGCGCTCCTTTCAGAAAACGCGAATCGCCCCGGTTCAACCGGTGCTCACAGAAAGAGATGGCCTTGCCGAAAGCCACAACCGGATGGGGTAGCCATGACGGGTCGCCCAGCCAGTAATCGAGCAGCCAGGCTGTGAGAAGCGGCAGGTTCAAGTTGAAGGCGACACCCAAAAGTATAAGCACATCTTCTTCCATCGGTTATTCCTCCTCAAGCCATTGTCCTACTGCTTTTACAAGCCTGTCATTCTCCTCCCGGCTCTGGGCGGCTATGCGGAAAAAGTGCTCATTCAGCCCGTCGAAGTTGGAGGCGTCCCGAATCAGGATGCCATGCTCCCCGGCCAGATAGTCTTTCAAGGCGGAAGCCTTGCCCATACGGAGGCACACCAGCATGAAATGGGTTTCGGTAGTCCACACTTCCAGTCCTCCCAATGCCTCGAGCGCACTGCGCAGGCGGGCAGCCTCTTGCAAATAAGACGCCACATCCAGCGGATTGGGAACATCGTGTTCCAGCAGATGGAGCCCTGCCTCAATGGCAAGCTGGTTGACCGACCAGGGCATACGGTTGGTACGCAGGCGATGCAGCAGGTGGGGAGCGCCGGTGACATATCCCAGTCGCAGACCGGGAACGGCATAGCGCTTGGTCATGGAGTGCAGCAGCAAGACGTTGGGAAACTCCGCCGCCTCGGCAGCAGAGAAAAGTGGACGCAAGGTGAAAAACTCGTAGGACTGGTCAATGACGAAACATACCTGCGGATTATGACCGATAAGTGTTGCCAGATATTCCTTCTCCACGACCGTTCCGGTAGGGTTATTGGGATTGCACAGCCACAGCATGCGCACCTCTTCCGGCAAGCGATACCCCTCGCTCTCCATGGGAAGTCGGTAGAGGGAAGTGACCCGATGGCCGTGCATGCGGCAGGCATCGGCATATTCACTGAAAGTGGGTTGCACAATGACGGTGTTTGTCCCGCGGAAAGTCTGTGCTGTGAGATAGATGGCTTCGGTAGCTCCGTTCGTCACGCACACTGCCTCGGCAGGAAGGTGGTGGTGGCGGGCAAGGCAGGCCTCAAGCGTGTAAGGCTCCGGTTCGGGATAGTTGCCGATGCTGTCAATCCGGGCACACAGATGCGCCTTCAAGGCAGAGAGATTCACCCTGCTGTAAACGTTCGAGCTGAAATTGGCCGTAATCGGACGGCTGTATTTATAGGAATCGTCTCCGTGTCCTTCAATCATGGTTCTTTGTCAATATTTGGTAGATAAGCGGCAGGTTGACGTAGCGGCGCACGTGCTCGGCAAGCCTATCGTATTGTTCTTCTTTGAATGTATGATAATCGAAAGTGCCGGCATTCCCGGACAATTTGTCTGCAAAAGGCACAAGCAGGAAATCTATGAATTCCGGATTGTCGAGAATGCCATGAATATAGGTCCCCATGCAGGTGGAGTCCACGTAATAACCATCGGTAGAGCCGTTCTCCAGAAGATTCAGGGGAGAATCGGGAGCACCTTCCACGGGGGTGGTCACTCCCATATGGATTTCATAGCCCTGCATTAATGGAGAATGGAGAGTGGAAGATGGAGAATGGGGATTGCACAGACCGAACTTCACCTGACGGGTCACCTTCTCTCCCGACATGCGGGTACTGATGGGCAACAGCCCCAGCCCGGGCAGGCGTTCGATGTCTCCCTCCACATGCTCAGGGTCGAGCACCTCCTGCCCCATCATCTGATAGCCGCCGCAGATGCCCATCACGGTGGCACCTTCACGGTGGGCACGGATGATGGCAGCTGCCACACCGTTACGGCGCAATTCGTAAAGGTCATCAAGCGTGCTCTTGGAGCCGGGCAGCAGGATGACGTCGGCCTTTGCCAGCTCATCCACATTGTTAGTATAGAAGAGATGTACGCGCGGGTCACGTTCCAGGACATTAAAATCGGTGAAGTTACTGAGGTGGCGCAGCAGAATGACGGCGATGTTCACCTTTCCCTTCTCGGCACGGACAGACTTTGCGGCAAGCGCCACGGAGTCTTCTTCTTCAATGTAGATATCACGGTAGTAAGGCACCACCCCGACAACGGGAATGCCGCAAAGCTCCTCCAGCATCGTAATGCCCGACTCGAAGAGACGTATATCCCCCCGGAACTTGTTGATAAGAATTCCTTTAATTCGCTCCCGCTCATGGGGACGAAGCAACATCAGCGAACCGTAGACGCTGGCAAACACACCGCCACGGTCAATGTCGCCCACAAGAATTACATCGGCTCCGGCATGCAGGGCCATCGGCAGATTGACAAGGTCGGTATCCCGCAGATTGATTTCGGAGATGCTTCCCGCGCCTTCCAGCACAACGGGATTATAGCGGGCGGCAAGGCGGTCGTAGGCAGCACAAACCTCCCGGCGCAGTTCGTCGCGTCCTTCCTTGCGGAAATAATCATAAGCATTGCGGTTGCCGATAGGACGCCCGTTAAGAACAACCTGCGAGGTATGGTCCGACTGTGGTTTCAGCAGCAGCGGATTCATGTCCGTGTGGCAAGGCACTCCGGCGGCTTCTGCTTGCACAGCCTGGGCACGGCCTATCTCCAGCCCTTCGGGAGTGGCAAATGAATTGAGCGCCATATTCTGTGCCTTGAACGGTGCGGGCTGATAGCCGTCCTGCTTGAAGATGCGGCAGAAGGCGGCAGCAATGATGCTCTTTCCCACATCACTACCCGTCCCGGCAAACATAATCGGATGAAGTTTCTCCATAAATTCCATTTTAGCGAATGCAAAGATAGTGCAAATCCGAATATCTCTCCCATTCATAAGCCATATCTTCGGAAACTATTCGTTATATTTGTAACGTTCTATTCAAAAAGATGACTACTGAACAATTCCCACCTCCTCTTGTTTAGAGAAACAAGAACCCCTAAACCGAACGAACTTATGAATAATCTATTATGCCGGAGATTCTTTCCGGCTGCTGCCTGCGTACTGCTTGCCATCGGTGGAGTGGCCGCACAAACCTCCCTTCCCCTTAGCTTCGGTGATGCCCTAAGGCAGATGCAAAACGGCAACCGCAGCCTGAAAATAGCCGACAAGGGAATTGAAGCCGCCCGTGCGGAACGTGACAAACTGAATGCCCTCTGGTACCCCTCCCTGCAAGGTGCCGGTACGTTCGTGCATCTTTCCGAAAAGATAGAAGTAAAACAGCCCCTTTCCCAGTTCACCGACCCGGCAAAGGACTTTGTGCACAACATCGTGCCGGACGACCAATTCATCAGCAGCATACTCGACCAGATAGGCTCCCATACCCTTGCCTTTCCACTGGCTCCACGCAACCTGACTTCCGTCGGCCTGACCGCCGAATGGGTCGTATTCTCCGGCGGCAAGCGCATCCGGGCCTCGAAGATAGGCAACACCATGATAGACATTGCCCGCGAAAACCGGGGACAGACCGATGCCACGCAACGCACCCTGCTGGCAGAAAGCTACTTCGGGCTGAAACTTGCGCAAGAGGTAGTACGCGTGCGGCAGGAGACTTACAACAGCCTACAACGCCATTACCAGAATGCCCTTAAACTGGAAGCTGCCGGCATGATAGACAAGGCAGGCCGGCTCTTTGCCCAAGTGAATATGGATGAAGCTGCCCGTTCACTGGAGGCTGCCCGGAAGGAGGCCTCCGTCGTGCAAAGTGCCCTGCGCACCCTGCTCAACCTGCAAGACACATGCAGCATCCATCCTACTTCGAAGCTTTTCATCAACGACCAACTGCCCGCCAAAGAGGAGTTCCTGCAAGCCATGCGGGTGGAGAACTACACCGTGAACCAACTGCAACTGCAGTCACAGATTGCCCGCCAGCAGCTCCGCATCGACCAGAGCGGCTACCTGCCGGACATCGCCGTATTCGGCAAGCAGACCCTCTATGCCCACGGCATACAAAGCAATCTTGTCCCCCGCACCATCGTAGGTGTGGGCTTCACCTGGAACCTGTTCGACGGACTGGCGCGTGAGAAGCGCATCCGCCAGTCGAAGATAACCCAGCAGACCCTTGCCCTGGGACAAGAAAAAGCCAAAGAAGACCTGAGCGTAGGCATCGACAAGCTCTACACCCAACTGCAAAAGGCACAAGACAACGTACGCGCCTTGAATACCACCATCGAGCTGAGCGAAGAGCTGGTGCGAATCCGCAAGAAATCCTTTGCCGAAGGCATGGCAACCAGTACCGAGGTCGTAGATGCGGAAACGATGCTGGCAACCGTCCGCGTGGCGCGTCTGGCAGCCTACTACGAATATGATGTGGCACTGATGAACCTGCTGGCTATCTGCGGAACGCCGGAACGGTTCGAGAAATATTTCGAGACAACTTATTAAAACCTACCCTTTATGAAAATCAATAATAAAAGCATCAGCATTGCATTCGTCATTATCCTGGCTGCAACGGTCATCATTTCACTTGCCGGCATGTTACTCATGAGCCGGCAGCCCCTGGTCCTGCAAGGACAAGTGGAAGCAACGGAAATACGTATCAGCGGAAAGCTACCCGGACGTGTGGACTCCTTCCTCGTACAAGAGGGCGACTGGGTGAAGGCAGGCGATACGCTTGTCGTCATCAACAGCCCCACCATCGAAGCCAAATACCGCCAGGTGAATGCCCAGGAGCAGGTGGCCCAGGAGCAGAACAAGAAGATAGACGCCGGTACCCGCCGCCAGATTGTGGCCACCGCCCGGCAACTCTGGAACAAGACGCAGAGCGACCTTGCCCTCGCCAAGACCACTTACCAACGCATTGTAACGCTTTATAAGGACAGTGTCGTCACCTCCCAGCGGCGTGACGAGGTGGAAGCCATGTACAAAGCCGCCCAAGCCGCCGAACGTGCCGCCTACGAGCAATACCAGATGGCCGTGGACGGAGCGCAGAGCGAGGACCGCGCCTCGGCTCGCAGCCTGGTGGAAGCGGCGCGAAGCACCGTCGATGAAGTCTCCTCCCTCCTCGTCGACTCCCGTCTCACCGCTCCCGAAGACGGCCAGATAGCCACCATCTTCCCCAAACGCGGAGAACTGGTGGCTCCCGGAACTCCCATCATGAGCCTCGTCGTGATGGACGATGCACACGTGGTACTGAACATACGCGAGGACCTGATGCCGCAATTCAAGATAGGAGGCACTTTCCGTGCCGATGTCCCCGCCATCAACGGCAAGGACATTGAATTCCGCATCTACTACATCAGTCCGCTGGGCAGCTTCGCCACCTGGAAATCCACCAAACAGACGGGCAGCTATGACATGCAGACGTTCGAAATACACGCACGTCCCACACAGCAGGTAGAGGGATTGAGACCGGGGATGTCCGTACTCTTAAAAATGAAGAATAAAAAATGAAAGATAAAGAATTTGGCTACGCAATGAAAGCGCTCCGCATGGTTATCCGTCGCGAATGGCACCGCATGACCTCCCGCCGTCTATACCTCGGCGTCTGCGTCGTGCTACCCTTGCTCTGTTTGTTCTTCATGGCCACCATCTTTGGAAACGGACAGATGGAGAACATTCCCGTGGGTATCGTCGACCTGGACAACACTGCCACTTCGCGCAATATCTCCCAGCGCATCTCTGCCGCCCCCACCTTCCGTGTGACAAAGCACTTCACCGACGAAGCCAACGCACGCCGGGCATTGCAACGGAAGGACATATACGGCTACCTCGTCATCCCGCTCCGCTTCGAACAGAAGGCGGTGACGGGAACTGGCGCAACGCTCACCTATTATTACCACTATGCCCTTCTTTCGGTAGGCAGCGAGCTGATGGCGGCGTTCGAGAATACGCTTGCCCCCGTGGCGCTCTCGCCCATCGTGATGCAGGCCGAAGCTCTGGGAGTTAGCGGAGAACAGATACAAACCTTCCTGCTCCCCGTAGAAGCCAGTACCCATCCCCTCTACAACCCGGACATGGACTACTCCATCTACCTGAGCCAGCCTTTCTTTTTCGTACTGTTCCAGATACTCATCCTGCTCACCACCGTCTACTCCATAGGCAGCGAACTGAAATTCGGCAGCGCCGGCGAATGGCTGGAGATGGCACGAGGCAATATCCTCACTGCCGTAGCAGGGAAACTGCTGCCCTATACCCTCATCTTCTCGTCCATCGGTATCCTGGCAAACTATGTTATGTACTGTTCGGCCCGCTACATATCCCCTTCGCTGGCAGTCTGTGGCTGATGAATGCAGTGACCGTGCTCTTCATCATCGCTACCCAGGCATTGGCGGTCTTTATCTATTCTGTCTTTCCCAAGATTGCCTATATCATCAGTGTAGTATCCATGGTGGGGTCGTTGGGGGCTACGCTGTCCGGAGTCACGTTTCCCGTTACAGCCATGTATGCGCCCGTGCATGAGGCCTCCTACCTCTTCCCCGTGCGGCACTTCACGGAGGCAGCACAAGCCATGATTTACTTCGATGCAGGGTTTGCCTACTTCTGGCAGTCGGTAGCTACACTCTTCATCTTCCTATTGGCAGCACTGCTGATACTGCCATTGCTGAAATGGTGGATAAAAAAAGAGATAAGGGAGGAAGCAATCTCTGCCTCCCCATCACCTTGCCCACCTACCGCATTGTCAACAGCTTCCGTCATCCGCCACGAGTGGCATGCCATCGCCACCAATCCCGCCATCCTGCTCGTGCTGGCAGGCGGTATCTTCCTCTACGGACTGCTCTACAACTACATGTACGCCCCCAACCTGGTGCGCAAGGCTCCCGTCGCAGTGGTAGACCTCTCCCACTCCGCCCTCAGCCGCGAATACATCCGACTGCTCGACGCCACTCCCCAGACCGCCGTCTACGGCCAGACACCCAACATCCTCGAAGCCCGCCAATGGATGAAGCAGGGCGACGTAGCAGGCATCCTTTACCTGCCTGCCGACTTCGAGACACGTGTAGCACGGGGCGAGACTTCGGTCTTCGTACTCTATGCCGCCACGGACGCTTTCCTCAACTTCAAAGGACTGCAAGAATCCAGTGCGCGCGTCATGCTTGCCGTGAACGATGCCCACCGCATGGAGGGCACCGTATTCCTACCTCCGCAAGGACTGCTGGCAGTGGCTTCGTCCGCTCCCGTCAGCGTGTCCGGCACGGCGCTCTACAACTATACAGAGGGCTACGGTTCCTATCTGATTCCCGCTGTCCTAATTGTCATCATCTTCCAGACGATGCTGATGGTGATTGCCATGCTGACGGGCGAGGAAGCGGAAGCCCGAAGAAAAGGAATACGGCTGATGCGTGCCGACTCATTGAAGGATACATTACGGATTGTCGGAGGCAGGACCTTCGTATACTTCATGCTCTACGTGGTGTTTTCCCTATTCCTGCTGGGACTGTTGCCGCACCTGTTCAGCATCCCACACATCGGCAGCGGAGGAGACATCGTCACAATGATGATACCCTTCCTGTTGGGCACGAGTTTCCTTGCCCTGGCCGTCTCCCGCTGGTTTACAGACTCCGAAGCGCCGTTGCTGATGATAGCCTTCTTCTCTGTGGGCTATATCTTCCTTTCGGGCGTGTCCTATCCGCTGGAGCTGATGCCGTGGTATTGGCAGACAGCCCACTATCTGTTTCCGGCAGGTCCTGCCGTACTTGCTTTTGTAAAACTGAATTCAATGGGTGGAACGCTGGCCGACGTATGGCCGCAGATGTTGACGATGTGGATACAAGTATTGGTCTATGGAACTTTGGCGCTCTGCACTACACGCCACCTCTACGGAAAAGGAAAAGTGAAGGCATAAAAAAAGGCTATCTATCCCAGACAGCCAATCTTTTGTTAACCTTAAATCTAATACTATGAAAAACACATTGCAAATATACGGACTCCTCCGAATTCTCCAAAATTTCAGCTCATAACGATCTTATTTATAACATGGTTTAATAGGAATATGCCGTTGTTAACAGATAGAGGCTGGTCAAATAAGAAATTTTCACTATCTTCATCCCCAAAATCGAACATCATAACTAAAGAATATTTTGCCATGATTCATACCATACTCGATACAGACCTTTACAAATTCACCACCTCGTATGCCTACATCAAATTGTTTCCCTATGCCATGGGCACTTTCAGCTTCAAGGACAGAGACGACACCGCCTATACGGACACGTTTCTGAAGGAACTGCAAGAGGCGGTGGACAGCCTGGCACAGACCGTACTTACTGCCGAAGAGCTGGAATACATGACCCGCCACTGCCGTTTCCTGCCGAGGGTCTATTGGGAGTGGCTCTCCTCCTTCCGCTTCCAGCCGGAGAAGGTAAGCATCCATCTGGACGAGGACCGGCACCTGAACATTGAAATCACGGACTATCTGTACAAGGCCACCCTTTACGAAGTCCCCCTGCTTTCCATCGTATCCGAAATAAAGAACCGTTCTTTGGGAAACGTGGCCGACATGGACGGCATACTCTGCAAACTGTCCGAAAAGGTGGCACTCTCCAACCGACACCAGCTGTATTTTTCAGAGTTCGGCACCCGGAGACGCTTCTCGTTCGAGGTACAGGACAAAGTCATAGACCGTCTGAAGGAAGCCGCCGAATACTGTACCGGGACTTCCAACTGCCACTTCGCCATGAAATACGGCATGAAGCCTATGGGGACGCATCCGCATGAATGGTTCATGTTCCACGGCGCACAGTTCGGCTACAAACACGCCAACTACATGGCCTTGGAAAACTGGGTGAACGTGTACGACGGTGACTTGGGCATCGCACTGTCCGATACCTATACCTCCGGCATTTTCTTAAGTAACCTGAGCCGCAAGCAGGCCAAACTATTCGACGGTGTACGCTGCGACTCCGGCGATGAATTCGATTTCACCGACAAGCTCGTTGCCCGCTACCGCGAACTGGGCATCGACCCTACCACTAAAACCATCGTCTTCAGCAATGCGCTCGACTTTGGCAAGGCACTCGACATCCAGGAGCATTGCAGGAGCAAAATCCGCTGCTCCTTCGGCATCGGCACCAATCTGACGAATGATACCGGATTCAAGCCCTCCAACATTGTAATGAAACTGACGCAATGCAAGATGAACGTCAACCAGGAATGGCGCGAATGCGTGAAGCTGTCCGACGATGCAGGAAAGCATATCGGCAGCGAAGCGGAAGTACGGGCATGTCTGTATGATTTAAGGCTCGGACAGCAAATAGAACCCCTATGCTGAAAACAGCTTCCCGGCGGTTAGCGATAAGTGCTTACTGTCTTTTCCTTTTGTAGGCAAACTCTTGCCATTTCTCCTCCGGCCAGTCCTGCCGCTGCATCTCCATGCGGACCATGACGAAGAACAAGTCCGAAAGGCGGTTGATGAAGCGCAGAATATCCTCGTTCACGGGGTCTTGGCGATGGAGTGTCCACAAACGACGTTCGGCACGGCGGGCCACGGTACGGGCAAACTGCAGTTGGGCTGATATGGGAGTGCCACCGGGCAAAAGGAAGTAGCCGTTGTCCGTTAGCAGGACGGTCATGGCATCCATCTCCTGCTCACAACGTAGCGTGAGCTCTGCGGCAGAAAGCGGATTAGGATTTACCACTCCCGAGGGAGTGGCCACATGGCTCATTACCACCATCAGTTCCCGCTGGACAGCATGCAGCAACTCCTGCCAACCATCTTCTGCCGCCAGCATGGAGCGCACGATACCAATTACGGCATTCAATTCATCAAGGCATCCGTTTGCCTCGATACGGATGTCATCTTTCGGCACACGCGCGCCACCATGAATACCCGTTGTTCCTTTGTCTCCAGTTTTGGTATAGACTCTTTTCATACTCTATTTGATAAATCAGTAGGGTCTTCCAAAGAAGACAAGCGATAAGTATTCAGTTTCATAATCATAATATATTTAAATGAAAACAAAGATACTCCACTATTTCAAGAACACAAACGAAATTACATAAAATATCAATGCGCTATTTTAGAGTTCACCGAACAAAGCCATCACATCCACCTCGCCCCAATACAGATGCATATAACTGGCTATCAGATTCTTATAGCGAAAGACGGGAGTGATTACCTTCCCTCCTTTGGCATTGTAGACCTGCGCTATCGAGGGAGGAAGACTGCACGCACCACCTTCTTTTCCATCAGTTTCGGGCACGGCAAACTGCGTATAATGGAATTCGTGTCCTTTAAGCCGCCATCCGTTATAGTCGAACCGGCGGTATCCCAATGTCAGTTTCCTGCGTTTACGCTCGTTTGTAACGCTGAAAGGCAATACTCCTACCATCTCATTTCTGATATTGCCTACACTGCTCCCGGCGTTTCTTCCATCGCTTCCGCTGCTTCTCCCGCCATCTCCGGCGATTCTTCCATCGGTATCAATACTTCCCCCGTCCGTATCCCCATCAGAAAGAACGGACTGCGAAAGATATATCATCCCCCCGCATTCTGCCAGCGTCCTGCCACCGGCCTCTATATAGCTGCGGATAGACTCCCTGGCAAGCCTTGCCCCGGCAAGTTCCTCCAGACGGTTCTCGGGATAGCCGCCGGGCAGATAGAGCAAATCCGTCTCTTGCGGAATAGCCCGGTCTTGCTCCGGATTGAAGAAAGTGACCGTGCCCATACGGCGCAGAATATCCAGATGCTCCGCATAGAGGAAGGAAAAGGACTCTTCGTTGCGCGCTACCGAGATATGCAGCTTCCCCGGCTCTGATAGTACCGACTTCTCCTCCACTGCCGCCGCAGGCAATGGAAGCCCGATTGTCGAGAGCAGCAGTTCCCAGTCCACATGTTCCTCCAGCAAGCCTGCCAGCATGTCCAGCCCCTCCGTCTCCTTAGAACGGCTGAAATCCAGCCCCAGATGGCGTGACTCCTGCTCCAGTTCCTTCCGTTTGGGCAGATAGCCCAGACAAGTCACGTTCAAGTCTTCACAGACCTCCTGCAGCATCCGGTAGTGGTGGGGTGAGCCGACACGATTGAAGATAACTCCCGCAATACGTATATCCGGACGGAAATTGATGAACCCCGACAACAAAGGAGCCATGGAATAGGCAGCCGACTTGGCATCGACCACCAGCACCACAGGAATACCCAAGAGCCGTGCCACTTCTGCCGACGAGCCCCGGTCGCGGTCGTACCCGTCGTACATCCCCATCATCCCCTCGACCACGGCAACATCAGCATCTGCCGAATAGCGTGCATACAGACTGCTTACGTGCTCCTGAGATGCCATGAAAATATCCAGATTGATGGAAGGACGGCCACATACCGCCTCGTGATACTTAGTATCTATATAATCGGGACCGCACTTGAAAGGCTGCACCTTCAGACCTTTCTTCACAAACAATGCCATCAGTCCACGACTGACGGTGGTCTTTCCACTGCCCGATGTAGGGGCGGCTATGAGAAACTGAGGAATGGAACGCATAATTAATGTGCTAATGATTTAATGTGCCAATGTGCTAATCGGCTGCGCTATACTTGCGCTACTTCCCCATGCCGCAGGTCATTGGCACATTGGCATATTGGCACATTAGCACATTTTCCTCCTGCAAAGGTAAACATATCTCCGACAAAAGTTTTATCTTAGCTGCGAAAATAAAACATATCACCATGATAACCGAAGAACTTAAGAAACTCTACATCGCACATACCGGACACGAACCGGAACAGATTGACGAACTCCCCTCCTCCGGCTCCAACCGGCGCTACTTCCGCCTCAGCGGAAACCCTACACTTATCGGTGTCAGCGGAGAGTCCGTGGAGGAGAACCGCGCCTTCCTCTACATGGCAGAACATTTCCGCCAGAAAGGACTGCCCGTGCCGCAAGTGTTCATCCGCTCCGAAGATGACATCTACTACCTGCAAGAAGACCTGGGCGACTCGCTTCTGTTCAATGCCATAGAGAAGGGACGCAAGACCAGCGTATTCGGCGAGGATGAGAAGCAGTTGCTGCGCAAGACCCTCCGCCTGCTGCCCGCCGTGCAGTTTGCCGGGGCCGACGGCATGGACTTCTCCTACTGCTACCCGCAGGCGGAGTTCAACAGTCGCAGCATACTGTGGGACCTGAACTACTTTAAGTACTGCTTCCTCAAGGCAACAGGGATGGACTTTCAGGAAGACCGCCTGGAGGACGACTTCCAGAAGATGGCGGACGTGTTGCTCCGCAGCAGCTCCGCCACCTTCATGTACCGCGACTTCCAGAGCCGCAACGTCATGATAAAGGACGGCGAGCCCTGGCTCATCGACTTTCAGGGCGGTCGCAAAGGTCCGGTCTACTATGACGTAGCCTCCTTTCTGTGGCAGGCCAAAGCCAACTATCCCGACAGCCTGCGCCAAGAGCTGCTGAAGGAATACATCGACGCCCTGCGCAAGTACCAGCCCGTAGACGAGGCATATTTCCATGCCCAGCTCCGCCACTTCGTGTTATTCCGCACCATGCAGGTGCTGGGCGCCTACGGCTTCCGCGGCTACTTCGAGAAGAAGCCCCACTTCATACAAAGTGTCCCCTTCGCCATCGAGAACCTGCGCCAGCTGCTCCAAGAGCCTTATCCCGAATATCCCTACCTCTGCCGGATTCTGCGCGAACTTACCGAGCTGAAACAGTTTACAGACGACCTGCAAAAGCGCCGCCTCGTGGTGAAAGTCACCAGCTTTGCCTACAAAAAAGGTATCCCCGAAGATTCCACGGGCAACGGAGGAGGTTTCGTCTTTGACTGCCGCGCTGTGAACAACCCCGGCAAGTACGAGCGTTACAAGCCCTTCACGGGACTGGACGAACCCGTTATCCGCTTTCTGGAAGATGACGGCGAGATAGCCGTATTCCTGGAGCATGCCTACGCCCTTGTCGACGCTTCCGTGAAGCGCTACATGGAACGTGGCTTTACCAACCTGTCTGTCTGCTTCGGCTGCACCGGCGGGCAGCACCGCTCCGTCTACTCGGCACAACACCTGGCGGAACATCTACACAAGAAGTTCGGCGTGCAAGTGAACCTGATACATAGAGAACAGAATATTGAACAGACGTTTAAGGCCAAAGTTTAATGTGCTAATGTGAGAATATGCCAATATGAAAGCTATGATTTTCGCCGCCGGCCTGGGCACCCGGTTGCGCCCCTTGACGGACCACATGCCCAAGGCCCTCGTTCCCGTAGCAGGAAAGCCCATGCTGGAACGGGTGATACTGCGGTTGAAGGAAGCAGGATTCAACGAGATAACGGTCAATATCCACCACTTCGGGGAGCAGATTATCGACTTCCTCCGTACCCACGACAACTTCGGCACGGAGATTCACATCAGCGACGAACGCGGCATGCTGCTCGACACCGGAGGAGGCATCAAAAAGGCACGCCCCTTTCTGGACGGACAAGAACCTTTTCTGGTGCACAACGCGGATATTCTGACGGATATTGACCTTGCAGGTCTCTATCGCCACCATCTGGAGAGCGATGCGGAGTCTACCCTGCTTGTGAGCGAGCGCAAGACTTCCCGCTATCTCCTTTTCGACGACAACTACCACCTGCACGGCTGGATAAACAAGTCTACCGGAGAGGTGAAACCGGCAGGCTTCGACTACCGGGAAACGAAGTACCGGGAACTCGCCTTCGGAGGAATCCACATCATCTCCCCCTCCCTCTTCCACCTGATGGACGATGGGCAGTGGAACGGCAAGTTCTCCATCATTCCTTTCTACTTGTCCGCCTGCACAAAGGTGCACATACAAGGCTATCCGCTACAAGGATTCCGCTGGTTCGACATCGGCAAACCGGAGACACTGGCACAAGCGGAGGAATACTACAAACAAAAATAACAAGTAATGTAAAGCTGCCTGACATTACTTGTTAGCTCTCTTTACATTACTTGTTATCAAATCAATCCGTGTGACACAGATTATCCGTGATGAACCCCTACGCCAGCGCCAGTATCAGCAACTGAGCCGTCAGCACCCGCAGGAACATAGCCAACGGATAGACCGTGGCGTATCCCACCGCAGGGGCATCGCAGGATGTCAAGTCCGAGGAATAGGCCAATGCAGGCGGATTGGTGTTAGCTCCGGACAGCACACCTATCAGCGTATAGTAGTTCAGCTTCCAGAAATAGCGCCCCATGAATCCTGTCACCAGCAACGGAACGACCGTGATGATGGCACCGTATCCAATCCACACATAGCCGCCTTCGTAGATAATGGTATCGATGAATCCCTTTCCTGCACCCAACCCCACGCAGGCCAGGAACAAGGCGATACCGATTTCGCGTATCATCAGATTGGCACTCATCGTCGTGTAGGTTATCAGCTTATATTGAGGCCCGAAACGGCTGATGAGGATGGAAACCACCAACGGTCCGCCGGCCAGTCCCAGTTTCACGGGTTGGGGAATGCCGGGGAACATGAACGGCAGACTGCCCAAGATACATCCTAGGGCAATACCCAGGAAGATAGGAATCAAGTTTGGATGGTTGAGACGCTTCAGCGAGTTACCCAGCACCTTCTCCGCATGACTCACGGCAAGCTCACTGCCTACAATCGTCACACGGTCTCCCATCTGCAACTGCAAGTGGGGAGTTGCCACCAGATCCACGCCCGAACGGTTGATACGGGTGATGCAGGCACCGAAGTTGTTACGTATCTTGAGCTGAGACAGAGACTTGCCGTTCAGTTCCGGCTTAGTGATGAGGATGCGGCGTGAAATCAGGTTCTTGTCCTCCCGTTCCCACTCCACCGAAATTTTTCTTCCGAAGAAGGCAACAATGGCCTCCACATCTTTCGGGTTGGCAATGAACAGAATTTCATCCTGCATGTGCAGCACCGTATCGGCATTCGCCAGTTCTGTTTCCTGACTGCCGGTGTGCCGGATGCGGGAGATGACAAACGCACGGTTCAACAATGGTTTCACATCTCTGATCCGCTTGCCGTCTATTGCCTCATTGCGTATCTCTACCGATATGGGACGCACGGTCAGCTCCTGCAGATGGCCCAGCCCGTGCTCGGCATCCTCCTCTTCTTTTTTGGTGTTAATCCGCATGAAGAACTTCAAGGCAAGCAGCGCCAGGATGCAGCCCACCACACCCAGCGGATAGGCAACGGCATATCCGAGTGCGATTTCCGGAGCATCCACCCCGTTGAGGTCACTGTTTGCCTGCTGGGCAGCACCCAGACCGGGGGTATTGGTCACGGCTCCGGACAAGATACCCACCATCGTAGTAATGGGAATTCCGGTGGCAAAGTGCAACACAATGGTGATAACCACGCTGAGGAAGACGGAAAGCATTGCTACCATGTTCAGCGTAAGTCCGCCCTTCTTGAAAGCGGAGAAGAATCCCGGTCCCACTTGCAGACCGATGGAATAGACAAACAGTATCAAGCCGAACTCCTTCAGGAAGTGCAGCAGATGTTCGTCGAGGTTCATGTCGAAATGTCCGAAGACAATGCCCACAAACAAAATCCAGGTGACACCCAGCGAGATACCCGCCACCTTCAACTTGCCCAGCATGATACCGAAGGTGATGACCAGGGACAGAATCAGGACAGAGTGTGCCACTCCTCCGCCCCAAAGATTGGGATAACCCTCAAAGAGACTTGTCTTCATACTCCTTGATAATCTCCTGCTTCTCTTCGGCAGAGGACTTGCGGTAGAGGATGTTCACTGCACCCTCGGCACCCATCACGGCGATTTCCGCCTGCGGATAAGCCAGGTTCACGTCGGCACCCGTCGGCTTGCTGGACATCACGATGTAGGCGCCGCCGTATGCCTTGCGGGTAATCAGCGTTATCTTGGGCACGGTAGCCTCAGCGTAGGCATAGACAATCTTGGCGCCGTGGCGGATGATGCCGTTGTGCTCCTGCATCGTTCCGGGCAAGAAGCCGGGAACATCTTCGAAGGTTATCAGCGGGATGTTGAAGCAGTCGCAGAAACGAATGAAACGTGCCGCCTTGTCGCTGGCATCAATATCGAGCACACCCGCCAAATAGGCAGGTTGGTTTGCCACGATACCTACCGAACGCCCGTTCAGACGACCGAAACCGATAACGACGTTCTTGGCAAAGTGAGGCATCACTTCGAAGAAGTACTGGTTGTCCAGCACCGGTTCTATAATATCCTTGATGTCATAGGGCATGTTCGGGTCTTCGGGGATGACGGTCTGAAGCGTCTCTACCCGGCGATGGATATCGTCGGAACAGGGAGTGAAGGGAGCATCCTCCATATTGTTGGACGGCAGGAAACTCAGCAGCTCGCGGATGCTCATCAGTGTCTCCTCCTCCGTATTGCACATGAAGTGGGTAACGCCGCTCTTGCTGCTATGCGTATAGGCACCGCCCAGTTCCTCCTTGTCCACCTCCTCGTGGGTCACGGTCTTTACCACGTCCGGACCGGTGATGAACATGTGGCTCTGCTCCTTTACCATGAAGATAAAGTCGGTAAGCGCCGGAGAGTAGCATGCCCCACCGGCACACGGCCCCAGAATAGCAGATATCTGCGGGATGACACCCGACGCAATGGTGTTCTGATAGAAGATGGAGGCATAGCCTGCCAAGCTGTTCACACCTTCCTGAATGCGCGCGCCGCCCGAATCGTTGAGGGCAATGACGGGAGCGCCGTTCTTCAGGGCAAGCTGCTGCACCTTCACAATCTTTGCGGCATTCGTCTCGCTGAGCGAACCGCCGTGCGCCGTGAAGTCGTAGGCATAGACAAATACAAGGCGGCCGTCTATCTTTCCGTAACCGGACACCATGCCGTCTCCGGCAATCTGCTTCTTCTCCATGCCGAAGTTGGTGCAGCGATGGTTCACGAACTTGTCCAACTCATTGAACGAGCCTTTGTCCAGCAGCATGTCAATACGTTCGCGGGCAGTCATGCAGCCGGAGGCGTGTTGTTTCTCTATCTTGTCTACGCCCCCACCCAGCGAGGCACGTTTGTCCAGTTCCTCAAACTGGCGATATATTTCTTCTCTGTTCATATTTGCATTTACAATTTAGTGATTTATAATATACGGACTGAATGCGACTCGGGATTATTCCTCCTTTATCAACTCCAATTCAATCAATACTTGATTGGCATTTACCGGTTCGCCCTCGCTCACGAGAATGTTGCGGACGATGCAGTCGGCATTCACCTTATAGTTACTCTGTATCTTCATGGCTTCCAGCACCACGGCAATGTCTCCGGCAGCCAGTCGGTCGCCCACCTTGACGGGGATGCTCACTACCTTGCCCGGCATCGGTGCCAGAATCTTGTCGCCCTGCTTCTCGTCGGTTCCTTTCTTCATGTGCAGATACTTGGCTTGCGTGTCTACAATGTCCACATGAAAGGAACGCTGGAGCATGCTGATGTCATAACTCTTGCCGCCCTCGCCGCGCACAAGGCCTGCGTTGAACGAGTTTCCGTTGTGCAGGATGGAGCAACTTCCGTTCTCTGCCATCACAATGTCCACTTCGTAGGGCTTTCCGTCAATGGTAAGTTGTACCTTATTCCCTTCCTTACCCACCAGGGTAATGTCTGCGATACGGTCTCCTATATGTATTTCCATTATTAATTCTCCATTATTAATTACTACTGGTGCGATAAAAATCGCGTTCGTTTAGAAATCATCAAATAAAGAGAGT